>NZ_JBXAPK010000004.1:0-381743 GCF_058803905.1 Luteimonas sp. GW821-FHT14E02
GGACGAAGGTCTTCGCTTCGCGATCCGCGAGGGCGGCCGCACGGTCGGCGCGGGCGTGGTGGCCAAGATCATCAAGTGATGTTTGGCCCTTGGGGCCAAAATCATCCCCGCGAAGGCGGGGGATCCGCTGCCTTATAAGCTTCGGCCCTCTCCCGTCAGTGGGAGAGGGGCTTGTTAGAAAAGAGTTGGGCCGAAACGCTTGCAATAGCAGCTCAAGCCCCTCTATAATGTTCGACCACTTCCCGATTCGCCTTTGGCGGCCCGGGAAACCGCGAAATGGGGCGCAGGAAGCACTTCGTTTTCGCCAGACAGGGAAAATGTCACGCGGCAGGAGCCCCGCCCGTCCCGAAGTTCTTCGGGACATCGTCGGCAGGGGCATTTTGTCGCGTTTGCAGTTCTCCGTCTGGGCGGGCCGAGCGATCGGCCTGCCTTGATTTTTGGAAGCAAAGGATACTCCCGAGGGAACTTTCCTCGGAAAGTCAATGATTTAACGGGGTCCGGCGCACCCAGTCGCCAGGCCTGTCGCTCTTTCAACCTAGGAATTCCGTCATGGCGGACCAAAAGATCCGGATCCGGCTCAAGGCGTTCGATCATCGTCTGATCGACCGTTCGGCCAGTGAGATCGTCGAAACGGCCAAGCGGACCGGCGCGCAAGTGCGCGGCCCGATCCCGCTGCCTACCAAGATCGAACGCTACACCGTCCTGGTGTCCCCGCACGTCGACAAGGACGCGCGCGACCAGTACGAAACCCGCACGCACAAGCGCGTGCTCGACATCGTCGACCCCAACGACAAGACCGTGGACGCGCTGATGAAGCTCGAACTCGCGGCTGGCGTCGACGTGCAGATCAAGCTGACCTGAGGCCGCCACCATGACCGCGAAGAAATATTCGTTGGGGCTGGTCGGTCGCAAGGCCGGCATGAGCCGCGTCTTCACCGAGGACGGCAAGTCCGTGCCGGTGACTCTGATCGAGGCCACCCCGAACCGCATCACCCAGATCAAGACCCTCGATACCGACGGCTACAGCGCCGTGCAGGTCACCGTGGGCGTGCGCCGCGCCGCGCTGGTCAACAAGCCGGAAACCGGCCATCTCGCCAAGGCGAAGGTCGAAGCCGGCCGTGGCCTGTGGGAGCTGCGCGTGGAAGCCGACAAGATCGGCGACTTCGAGATTGGCGGCGAGATCAAGGCCGACATCTTCGAGGTCGGCCAGATCGTCGACGTCCAGGGCGTGACCAAGGGCAAGGGCTTCCAGGGCACGATCAAGCGCTGGAACTTCCGCATGGGCGACGCCACGCACGGTAACTCGCTGTCGCACCGCTCGCCGGGTTCGATCGGCCAGCGCCAGACGCCGGGTCGCGTGTTTCCGGGCAAGAAGATGTCCGGCCACATGGGCGCCGTGCAGCAGAGCACGCAGGGCCTGGAAGTGGTGAAGGTCGACGCCGAGCGTGGCCTGATCGCAATCAAGGGCGCGGTGCCGGGCGCGCCGGGCGGCGACGTGATCGTGCGTCCGTCGAGCAAGGGAGTTTGATGATGGAACTCGCCATTAACAACAGTTCGAAGACGCTGTCGGTGTCCGACGCCGTTTTTGGTCGTGAATTCAGCGAAGACCTCGTGCACCAGGTCGTCGTCGCCTACCGCAACGCGGGTCGCGCCGGCACCAAGGCGCAGAAGACGCGCGCTGAAGTCAACGGCACCACCAAGAAGTCGAAGAAGCAGAAGGGCGGCGGTGCCCGTCACGGTGCGCTGACCGCGCCGATCTTCGTCGGCGGCGGCGTCACCTTCGCCGCGAAGCCGCGCAGCTTCGAGCAGAAGGTCAACCGCAAGCAGTACCGCGCCGCGATCGCGGCGATCCTGTCGGAGCTCAACCGCCAGGGCCGTCTGAAGGTCGTCGATGCGTTCGACATCGGCGAGACCAAGACCAAGGGTCTGGTCGCCAAGCTGAAGGAACTCGAGCTCGGCCAGCGTCCGCTGATCGTGACCGAGGAGGCCTCCGAGCACCTGTACCTGTCCGCGCGCAATCTGCCGTATGTGGAAGTGCGCGACGTGCAGGGCCTGGATCCGGTCGCCCTGGTCGGCGCCGACAGCGTCCTGGTCACCGCCGATGCCGTGAAGAAAATCGAGGAGTGGCTGGCATGAGCGCCAATCTCTACAGCGTGATCCGTGCGCCGCGCGTGTCCGAAAAGACCGCGCGCATGCAGGAAAGCAACCAATACGCCTTCGAAGTCGCGAAGACGGCCACCAAGGCCGATATCAAGACCGCGATCGAGAAGTTGTTCGACGTCAAGGTCGAGGCGGTCAACGTGGTCAACGTGAAGGGCAAGAACAAGTCCTTCCGTTTCCGTCAGGGCAGCCGCGGCGACTGGCGCAAAGCGTACGTGAAGCTGGCCGAAGGCCAGTCGATCGACGTGATGACGGCCAAGGTCTGAGGAATTAATCCATGGCATTGATGACATTCAAGCCCACCTCCGCAGGTCGCCGTTCGGCGGTCCGCGTGGTGACGCCGGATTTGCACAAGGGTGCTCCGCACGCGCCGCTGCTCGAGAAGCAGGGCAAGACGGGCGGCCGCAACCACCACGGCCGCATCACCACCCGCCACATCGGCGGCGGTCACAAGCAGCACTACCGCATCGTCGACTTCAAGCGCGACAAGGAAGGCATTCCGGCGCGCGTGGAGCGGATCGAATACGATCCCAACCGCACCGCGCACATCGCGCTGCTGTGCTACGTCGACGGTGAGCGCCGCTACATCATCGCGCCGAAGGGCCTGAAGGCCGGTGATCAGGTGATCGCAGGCAATGACGCCCCGATCCGCGCCGGCAACACCCTGCCGCTGCGCAACATCCCGGTCGGCTCCACGGTGCATTGCATCGAGATGAAGCCGGGCAAGGGCGCCCAGCTGGCGCGCGCCGCCGGCGCCGCGGTGCAGCTGGTCGCGCGTGAAGGCGTGTACGCGCTGCTCCGCCTGCGTTCGGGCGAGATGCGCAAGGTGCCGGCCGAGTGCCGCGCCACCATCGGTGAAGTCGGCAACGACGAGCACAACCTGGAGAAGCTCGGCAAGGCCGGCGCCAAGCGTTGGCGCGGCGTGCGTCCGACCGTTCGCGGTGCGGCCATGAACCCGGTCGACCACCCGCACGGTGGTGGTGAGGCCAAGGCCGGCCAGGGCAATCCGCATCCGGTCACGCCGTGGGGCGTGCCGACCAAGGGTTACAAGACCCGCAAGAACAAGCGGACGCAGCAGTTCATCGTGCGCGACCGCAGGAGCTAATCGACCATGGCACGTTCACTGAAAAAGGGCCCGTTCGTCGACCACCACCTGATCAAGAAGGTGGAAGCGGCGGGTAGCAGCAAGCGACCGATCAAGACCTGGTCGCGGCGTTCGATGATCCTGCCGGAGATGGTGGGCTTCACCATCGCCGTACACAACGGCAAGAACCACGTTCCGGTGCTCGTCAACGAGAACATGGTCGGCCACAAACTCGGCGAGTTCGCCATGACCCGTACGTTCAAGGGTCACGGCGGCGACAAGAAAGCCGGCAAGTAAGGAGCGCACCGTGGACAAGGCAACTCGCGAAAAACACGAAGAGCAGAAGCGGGCGCGCACCGAGCTCAACAAGCGCACGTCGATCCTCAAGACCGCGCGCATCTCGCCGCAGAAGGCCCGTCTGGTCGCCGACCAGGTGCGTGGCCTGCCTGCCGAGCGCGCCGTCAACCTGCTGAAGTTCTCTGACAAGAAAGCCGCCCACCTGATCAAGAAGGTGGTGGAGTCGGCGATCGCCAACGCCGAGAACAACGCCGGTGCGGACATCGACGAGCTGAAGATCACCAAGATCACGATCGACGAAGGTCCGGCGCTGAAGCGCTTCATGGCCCGCGCCAAGGGTCGCGGCACGCGCATCCTCAAGCGCACCAGCCACATCACCGTCGTCGTCGGCGAAGGGAAGTAATCATGGGTCATAAAGTTCATCCGACGGGTATTCGCCTCGGCATCGCCAAGGACTGGAACTCCAAGTGGTACGCCGGCAAGAAGGAGTACGCCTCCTATCTCGCCGCCGACCTCAAGGTCCGCGAGATGCTGCGCAAGAAGCTGGCCGCCGCCGGGATCAGCAAGATCCTGATCGAGCGTCCGGCCAAGACCGCGCGCGTGACCATCCACACCGCCCGTCCGGGCGTGGTGATCGGCAAGCGTGGCGAGGACATCGAGAAGCTGCGCAAGGACGTCAGCGACCTGATGGGCGTTCCGGCGCACATCAATGTCACCGAAGTGCGTAAGCCCGAGCTCGACGCGCAGCTGGTGGCCGAATCGATCGCCCAGCAGCTCGAGCGCCGCATCATGTTCCGCCGCGCGATGAAGCGCGCCGTGGGCAACGCGATGCGCCTGGGCGCGCTCGGCATCAAGGTCAACGTCGCCGGCCGCTTGAACGGTGCGGAAATCGCCCGCTCCGAGTGGTACCGCGAAGGCCGCGTGCCGCTGCATACGCTGCGCGCCGACGTCGACTACGGCTTCGCCGAAGCCAAGACCACCTACGGCATCATCGGCATCAAGACCTGGATCTACAAGGGCGAGATCTTCGATTTCTCCCAGGTCGGCCAGGAGAAGCAGGACGACACGCCGCGCGGCAACGAGCGTGGCGATCGCGGTGACCGCGAGCGTCCGCGTGGTCCGCGCCGTGAGCGCGGTGATCGTGCCGATCGCGGAGACCGCACTGGCGGTCGCGACGAGGCGAGGGACTAATCATGCTGCAACCCAAGCGAACCAAATTCCGCAAGATGCACAAGGGCCGTAACGACGGCCTGTCGTGGAACGGCAATGCCGTCAGCTTCGGCGAGTACGGCCTGAAGGCCACGCAGACCGGCCAGCTGACCGCGCGTCAGATCGAGGCCGCGCGACGTTCGATCAGCCGTTACGTCAAGCGTGGCGGCAAGATGTGGATCCGCGTGTTCCCGGACAAGCCGATCACCAAGAAGCCGATCGAAGTCCGAATGGGCTCCGGTAAGGGCAACGTCGAGTACTGGGTCGCGCAGATCCAGCCCGGCCGCATGATCTATGAAATCGAGGGCGTCGATGAGGCAACCGCGCGCGAGGCGTTCCGCCTGGCCGCCGCCAAGCTCTCGGTGACCACCCAATTCGTGACCCGGACGGTGCGCTGATGAGCACGATCAAAGAACTCCGCGGCAAGTCCGCCGACGACCTGCAGGCCCACCTGCTGGATCTGCAGAAAGAGCAGTTCTCGCTGCGCATGCAGAAGGTGACCGGCCAGCTCGCCAAGACCCACGACGTCCGCCGGGTGCGCCGCGAGATCGCGCGTGTGAGCTTCCTGCTCGGCAACAAGAAGTAAGGAATGGCTGACATGACCGAAAATACCGAAAAGAAGCTGCGCACGGTCGAAGGCCGCGTCGTCAGCAACAAGATGGACAAGACCGTGACGGTGCTCGTCGAGCGTCAGGTCAAGCACGCGCTGTACGGCAAGTACATCCGTCGCTCGACCAAGCTGCACGCCCACGACGCCGACAACGCCTGCAATGAAGGCGACACGGTGCGCGTGGTCGAGATCGCGCCGATGTCCAAGACCAAGAACTGGCGCGTGGTCGAGATCGTCGCCCGCGCGGCTGAATAAGAGGAGGGCAGACCATGATCCAGATGCAAAGCCACCTCGACGTGGCAGACAACTCCGGCGCCAAGGAAGTGATGTGCATCAAGGTGCTCGGCGGCTCCAAGCGCCGTTACGCCGCGATCGGCGACATCATCAAAGTGTCGGTGAAGGACGCCATCCCGCGCGGCAAGGTGAAGAAGGGCGAGGTCTATGACGCCGTGGTCGTGCGCACCCGCAAGGGCGTGCGTCGTGCCGACGGTTCGCTGATCCGCTTCGACGGCAACGCCGCCGTGCTGCTCAACAACAAGCACGAGCCGATCGGCACGCGCATCTTCGGGCCTGTGACCCGCGAGCTGCGTTCCGAGAAGTTCATGAAGATCGTCTCGCTCGCACCCGAAGTGCTGTAACGAGCTGTATCGAGCCGAGGACAAGACAATGGCCAATCGAATCAAGAAAGGCGATCAAGTGATCGTCACCGCCGGCAAGGACAAGGGCAAGAAGGGCGATGTGGTGCGCGTGCTCGGCGACAAGGTCGTCGTGTCGAACGTCAACATCGTCAAGCGCCACACCAAGCCGAACCCGCAGATCAATCAGCCGGGTGGTGTGATCGAGCGCGAGTCGCCGATCCATGTTTCCAACGTGATGCTGTTCAACCCTGCCTCGGGCAAGGGCGAGCGCATTGGTACCAAGGTGCTCGAGGATGGACGCCGACTGCGCGTGTTCCGCTCGAGCGGTGAGGCGATCGACGCCTGAGGAATGCTGAAATGACGACCCGTCTGGAAAAGTTCTACAAGGAAGAAGTGGCGCCGAAGCTCATGGAGAAGTTCGGCTACACCAATCCGATGCAGGTGCCGCGCCTGAGCAAGATCACGCTCAACATGGGCGTGGGCGAAGCTGCCGCCAACAAGAAGATCCTCGAGAATGCCGTTGCCGACATGGTCAAGATCGCCGGCCAGAAGCCGGTGGTGACCAAGTCGCGCATCTCGGTGGCCTCGTTCAAGATCCGTGACGGCTGGCCGATCGGCTGCAAGGTCACCCTGCGCCGTGCCAAGATGTACGAGTTCCTGGACCGCCTGATCAACATCTCGCTGCCGCGCGTGCGCGACTTCCGTGGTGTGTCCGGTCGTTCGTTCGACGGTCGCGGCAACTACAACATGGGTGTGAAGGAACAGATCATCTTCCCGGAAATCGACTTCGACCAGGTCGATGCGATCCGCGGCATGGATATCGCCATCACGACCACGGCCCGCACCAACGAAGAAGCCAAGGCGCTGCTCGAAGCCTTCCGCTTCCCGTTCCGCAACTGATCATCCGAGGACTACACAATGGCCAAGACCTCCATGGTCAACCGCGAAACCAAGCGGACCAAGCTGGCAAAGAAGTACGCCGCCAAGCGTGACGCGCTGAAGAAGATCGTCAACAGCCAGACGGCGAGCTACGAAGACAAGATGGAAGCCGCGACCAAGCTGCAGAAGCTGCCGCGCGATTCCTCGCCTTCCCGCCAGACCACGCGTTGCGTCCTGACCGGCCGTCCGCGCGCGGTGTACAGCAAGTTCGGCCTGGGCCGCAACAAGCTGCGCGAAGCCACCATGCGTGGCGATGTGCCGGGCCTGCGCAAGGCTTCCTGGTAACAGTTTTCCAACCCCAAAGATTTTCGCGAAAGCGGATATCGGTGCTACTCAAAGGTGATATTCAATGAGCATGACTGATCCCATCGCCGACATGCTGGTCCGCATCAAGAATGCGGCCGCGGTCGGCAAGCCGACGGTGAAGATGCCGTCGTCCAAGACCAAGGTGGCCATCGCCAACGTCCTCAAGGACGAAGGCTACATCGGCAACCTGCGCGTGACCGAGAACGGCGCCAAGGCCGAGCTCGAGATCGAGCTGAAGTATTTCGAAGGCCGTCCGGTGATCGAGCGCCTGCAGCGCGTTTCGCGCTCGGGTCTGCGCAACTACCGCGGCAAGGACGCGCTGCCGAAGGTGCTCAACGGCCTCGGCATCGCCATCATTTCCACGTCGAAGGGCATCATGACCGACGCGCAGGCGCGCCAGCACGGCGTCGGTGGCGAAGTCCTGTGCTTCGTGGCGTAACGAGGAGTCCAGAACAATGTCTCGTGTAGCCAAGAAGCCGATCGCCCTGCCGAAGGGCGTCGAACTGAACGTCCAGGGCGACAACATCAGCGTCAAGGGCCCGAAGGGCACGCTGTCGATCGCCAAGCCGGCCGGCGTTGAACTCAAGCAGGAGAACGGCGTCACCAACCTGTCGCCGGTCGACCTGTCGCATGACGCCATCACCGGCACCCTGCGCGCCATCCTCGCCAACATGGTGAAGGGTGTCTCGGACGGCTTCGAGCGCAAGCTCGAGCTGGTGGGCGTGGGTTACCGCGCCTCGATGCAGGGCAAGGACCTGAACCTGTCGCTGGGTTTTTCGCACCCGGTGCTGTTCAAGGCCCCGGAAGGCATCACCATCGCCACGCCGACCCAGACCGAAATCGTGGTCAGCGGCGCCGACAAGCAGCGCGTCGGTGAAGTCGCCGCCAAGATCCGCGGGTTCCGTCCGCCGGAGCCCTACAAGGGCAAGGGTGTGAAGTACGCCGGCGAAAACATCATTCGTAAGGAAGCCAAGAAGGCGTAACGCTCGACAAGAGCCCCGCGCTTTCAGCTTTCGAGGATAAGAGCAATGGAAAAGAAAATCGCCCGCCTGCGCCGCGCCAAGTCGACCCGTGCGCACATCCGCAATCTCGGCGTGCCGCGCCTGTCGGTGCTGCGCACCGGCCAGCACGTCTATGCGCAGCTGTTCAACGCCGACGGCTCCAAGGTCCTGGCCGCGGCCAGCACCACGCAGGCCGACGTTCGCGACGGCCTGAAGAACGGCAAGAACGCTGAAGCCGCCGCCAAGGTCGGTCGCATCATCGCCGAGAAGGCCAAGGCCGCCGGCATCGAGAAGGTCGCGTTCGACCGCTCGGGTTACCGCTATCACGGCCGCATCAAGGCGCTGGCCGACGCCGCTCGCGAGGGCGGTCTGCAGTTCTAAGGCTTGAAGGCGTGGGGCATCGTCCCCACGCCTAGTCTCCCCCGCCGGCGCGGGCTGCGCCGGGCGCGGTACGGAGTTCTCCGTCCCGTGAAACATCCGCGACATATCACAACCATAAGCGGCGAAGCCGCAAATTCCTCAACAACCGAGATATCGAAATGGCAGAAGAACGTGCACCGCGGGGCCGCGATCGTGATCGCAACCGCGACCGCGAGGAAATCGACGACGGCATGATCGAAAAGCTGATCGCGGTCAACCGCGTCAGCAAGACCGTCAAGGGCGGCCGCCAGTTCACCTTCACCGCGCTGACGGTGGTGGGCGACGGCGACGGCAAGATCGGCTTCGGCTACGGCAAGGCGCGCGAAGTGCCGGTCGCGATCCAGAAGTCGATGGAATACGCGCGCAAGAACATGACGTCGGTCGACCTGAACAACGGTACGTTGTGGCATCAGGTGAAGGCCGGCCACGGCGCGGCCCGCGTGTTCATGCAGCCGGCTTCCGAAGGTACCGGCGTGATCGCCGGCGGCGCGATGCGCGCCGTGCTGGAAGCGGTCGGCGTGAAGAACGTGCTGGCCAAGGCGGTCGGTTCGCGCAATCCCATCAACCTCGTTCGTGCGACGGTCAAGGGTCTGGAGGCGATGCATTCGCCGAGCAAGATCGCGGCCAAGCGCGGCAAGAAGGTGGAGGACATCGTCCATGGCTAAGAAGAACGAAGCCAACAGCGGCGGCACCGTCAAGGTGCGTCTGGTCAAGGGCCTGCGCGGTTCGCAGGCGCGTCATCGCCTGTCGGTGAAGGCGCTCGGCCTCAACAAACTCAACGACGTCCGCGAGCTGAAAGACAGCCCGCAGGTGCGTGGCCTGATCAACAAGGTGCACTACCTGGTGCAGGTCGAGGAGTAATCACATGAAGCTCAACACTCTCAAGCCGGCCGAAGGCGCCCGCACCGAGCGCGTCCGCGTCGGTCGCGGCATCGGCTCCGGTCTCGGCAAGACCGCGGGTCGCGGTCACAAGGGTTCGTTCGCGCGCGCGGGCAAGGGCAAGATCAAGGCCGGCTTCGAAGGCGGCCAGATGCCGCTGCGCAAGCGTCTGCCGAAGGTCGGCTTCCGTTCGAAGCTGAAGAACGATACCGCGCAGGTCATGCTGTATCAGCTCGATTCGCTCGAGGGCACGGTCGATTTCGCCGCGCTGCGTGCGGCCAAGCTGGTGCCGGCGACGGCCAAGCGCGCCAAGATCGTCAAGAAGGGCGACGTTTCCAAGAAGCTCGTGCTGAAGGGCGTGCTGGCCACGGCCGGTGCGCGCGCGGCGATCGAAGCGGCCGGCGGCCAGATCGAGGAGTAAGCAAGGCATGTCACGCAGCAGCAGTGCGATGGCCGGGATCGGCGGCGGCTTGGGCAAATTCACCGAGCTGCGCCAGCGCTTGCTGTTCGTGCTGGGCGCGCTGATCGTCTATCGCATCGGCTGCTACATCCCCGTCCCGGGTGTGAACCCGGACGCCATGCTGCAGCTGATGGAGCAGCAGAAGGGCACCATCGTGGACATGTTCAACATGTTCTCCGGTGGCGCCCTGCAGCGCTTCAGCCTGTTTGCGCTGAACGTGGTGCCGTACATCTCGGCCTCGATCATCGTGCAGCTGCTGGTGCAGATCGTGCCGAGCCTGAAGGCGATCCAGAAGGAAGGCGAGTCCGGACGCCGCCGCATCACCCAGTGGTCGCGCATCGGCGCGATCCCGCTGGCGGTCTTCCAGGCGGCCGGCATCGCCACCGCGCTGCAGAGCGGCGCCGGCACCGGCGTGCAGGCGGTCTACACGCCCGGCATCGGCTTCGTGCTGACGGCCGTGGTCGCACTGACCGCGGGCACGATGTTCCTGATGTGGCTGGGCGAGCAGGTGACCGAGCGCGGCGTCGGCAACGGCGTGTCGCTGATCATCTTCGCCGGCATCGTGGCTGGCTTGCCGGGCGCGGTGCTCAACACCATCGAGCAGGCGCGCAACGGCGACATGAGCCCGATCTCGGTGATCATGATCGTGGCCATCGTGCTGGCCTTCACCTTCTTCGTAGT
Organism: Luteimonas sp. GW821-FHT14E02; assembly: GCF_058803905.1. Lineage (NCBI taxonomy): Bacteria > Pseudomonadati > Pseudomonadota > Gammaproteobacteria > Lysobacterales > Lysobacteraceae > Luteimonas > Luteimonas sp. GW821-FHT14E02. The sequence continues at coordinate 10,685 of NZ_JBXAPK010000004.1, forward strand.
GTTCGTCGAGCGCGGTCAGCGCCGCATCACGGTGAACTACGCGCGCCGCCAGGGTGGCCGCAGCGCGTACATGAACCAGAGTTCGTTCCTGCCGCTGAAGCTCAACATGTCGGGCGTGATCCCGGCGATCTTCGCGTCGTCGATCATCATGTTCCCCTCGACGATCACCACCTGGTTCGGCAGCCAGAGCGCCACGGGCGGCCTGCAGCTGACCTTGCAGAAGATCAGCCAGATGCTGGCCCCGGGCGAGCCGCTGCACATGATCCTGTTCGCGGTGCTGATCGCGGGCTTCGCGTTCTTCTATACCGCGCTGGTCTTCAACTCGCAGGAAACCGCGGACAACCTGAAGAAATCCGGCGCGCTGATTCCGGGCATCCGTCCGGGCAAGGCCACGGCCGACTACATCGACGGCGTGCTGACGCGGCTGACCGCCGCCGGCGCGATCTACCTGGTGCTGGTCTGCCTGCTGCCGGAAGTGATGCGCACCAAGCTGGGCACCTCGTTCTCGTTCGGCGGCACCTCGCTGCTGATCGTGGTGGTGGTGGTGATGGACTTCATCGCCCAGATCCAGGCGCATCTGATGTCGCACCAGTACGAAAGCCTGCTGAAGAAGGCGAACCTGAAGGGCGGCACGCGAGGACTCTCGCGGAGCTGAAGGATTGAACCGCCGGCGCCCGCATGAATGGGGCGGCGGCGTGAAGAACAACGGTTTCTCCCACAACCTCGGGGAGAAACAGATGGGCGACTCGCGCGGCGGTCTCGTGCGCGGGTGGGCCGATGCCAGTCCCCGCGCTTGAGTGGCGAGGGGCGGGCGGGAACCCGGGTAACCGGGGCCTCGCCCAGCAAGGGTCCGTCGCCGGAGCATGGGCACACTCCCCATGCCGGAGTCCATGGGTGGCTTGCCGCCCGGGGCTTCCTAAGAAGCCGAGACCCTGTTAGAATTTCGTGTTCACTGCGTCGGATTCCGGATTCCCCCGGATACCCGGCCGCCAAACCAGTTGGAGATCCGCGCATGGCGCGTATTGCAGGTGTCAACCTGCCTGCCCAGAAACACGTCTGGGTCGGGCTGCAAAGCATCTACGGCATCGGCCGTACCCGTTCGAAGCAGGTCTGCGAATCCGCGGGCGTGTCCTCGAACACCAAGATCCGCGACCTGTCCGAGCCGGAAGTCGAGCGCCTGCGCGCCGAAGTCGGCAAGTTCGTGGTCGAGGGCGACCTCCGCCGTGAGGTCGGCATCGCCATCAAGCGTCTGATGGACCTGGCCTGCTATCGCGGCCTCCGTCACCGCCGCGGCCTGCCGCTGCGCGGCCAGCGCACCCGGACCAATGCCCGTACCCGCAAGGGTCCGCGCAAGGCCATCAAGAAGTAAGGGGTAGACAACCATGGCCAAGCCGGCAGCAGCCAAGACCAAGAAGAAGATCAAGCGCGTCGTCACCGACGGCGTCGCCCACGTCCACGCTTCTTTCAACAACACCATCGTCACGATCACCGACCGCCAGGGCAACGCGCTGTCGTGGGCGACTTCGGGCGGCGCGGGTTTCCGCGGCTCGCGCAAGTCCACCCCGTTCGCCGCCCAGGTCGCCGCCGAGAAGGCCGGCAAGGCCGCGCTCGATTACGGCGTGAAGTCGCTGGAAGTGCGCATCAAGGGCCCGGGTCCGGGCCGCGAATCGGCCGTACGTTCGCTCAACAACGTCGGCTACAAGATCACCAACATCATCGACGTGACGCCAATCCCGCACAACGGGTGCCGTCCGCCGAAGAAGCGTCGCGTCTGAGGAGCTGAAGAAGAATGGCTCGTTATATCGGTCCCACCTGTAAGCTCGCTCGCCGCGAAGGCACTGACCTCTCGCTGAAGAGTCCGGCCCGCGCGCTGGACTCCAAGTGCAAGCTCGAGCAGAAACCCGGCCAGCACGGCGCCACCGCCCGCAAGGGCAAGCTGTCCGACTACGCCACCCAGCTGCGCGAGAAGCAGAAGGTCAAGCGCATCTACGGTCTGCTGGAACGCCAGTTCCGCAACTACTACAAGAAGGCTTCGACGAAGAAGGGCAACACCGGCGAAACCCTGTTGCAGATGCTGGAAACCCGCCTGGACAACGTCGTCTATCGCATGGGCTTCGCGGTCACGCGTCCGGCGGCGCGCCAGCTGGTTTCGCACCGCGGCGTCACGGTCAACGGCAAGTTCGTCAACCTGCCGTCGTACCAGGTCAAGGCCGGTGATGCGATCGCGCTGTCCGAGCGTGCGCAGAAGCAGCTTCGCGTGCAGGAGTCCCTGACGGTTTCCTCCACGATGGACCTGACGCCGTCGTGGGTCGAGGTCGACGCGAAGAAGTTCAGCGGCGTGTTCAAGGCGGTGCCGGATCGCGGCGATCTGCCGGCCGACATCAACGAAGCGCTGATCGTCGAGCTGTACTCGAAGTAATCGGTGTTGAGGGCGTTCCGCCCCGGTAACGACGGAACCGCCCACGGACCAGGCCGACGTGCGATGCGCGTCGGCCGCTCCCTTCCGGAGGGAGCGCCAAAAAGCGTAACGCCAAGCCATCGGCACCCCCAGCCCGATGGTTCACCGCAGGAGAAATCACAAACATGACGGCTAATGCCAACCAGGTCCTGCGCCCCCGCGGCCCCCAGATCGAACGTCTCGCCGGCAACCGTGCGAAGGTCGTGATCGAACCGCTCGAGCGCGGCTACGGTCACACCCTCGGCAACGCGCTGCGGCGCGTGCTGCTGTCGTCCATCCCCGGCTTCGCGATCACCGAGGTCGAGATCGACGGCGTCCTGCACGAATACAGCACCATCGAAGGCCTGCAGGAGGATGTGCTCGAGGTCCTGCTCAACCTGAAGGACATCGCCATCCGCATGGGCACCGGCGACAGCTCCACGCTGACCCTGAGCAAGTCGGGTCCGGGCGTGGTGACCGCCGCCGACATCAAGACCGACCACAACGTCGAGATCCTCAACGGCGAGCACGTGATCTGCCATCTCACCAAGGATGCGTCGATCAACATGCGCCTGAAGATCGAGCGCGGTTTCGGCTACCAGCCGGCCGCCGCCCGTCGTCGTCCGGACGAAGAAACCCGCGCGATCGGCCGTTTGATGCTGGACGCCTCGTTCTCGCCCGTGCGCCGCGTCGCCTATGAAGTCGAAGCCGCGCGCGTGGAACAGCGCACCGACCTCGACAAGCTCGTGCTCGATATCGAAACCAACGGCACGATCGACGCCGAGGAAGCCGTGCGCACCGCCGCCGACATCCTCACCGACCAGCTGTCGGTGTTCGGCGACTTTACGCACCGCGATCGCGGCGCCGCCAAGCCCGCCACCGCCGGCGTCGACCCGATCCTGCTCCGCCCGATCGACGACCTCGAACTGACCGTGCGTTCGGCCAACTGCCTCAAGGCCGAGAGCATCTACTACATCGGCGATCTGATCCAGAAGACCGAAGTGGAACTGCTCAAGACCCCGAACCTCGGCAAGAAGTCGCTGACCGAAATCAAGGAAGTCCTCGCCCAGCGTGGCCTTTCACTCGGCATGAAGCTCGAGAACTGGCCGCCTGCCGGTGTGTCGGCTCACGGCATGCTCGGCTAAGTAAAAAATTCATCAGGAATCACGACCATGCGCCACCAGAAATCCGGACGCAAATTCAGCCGCACCAGCGCACACCGCGATGCGATGTTCACCAACATGGCCGCCTCGCTGTTCAAGCACGAGCTGATCCGCACCACGCTGCCCAAGGCGAAGGAACTCCGCCGCGTCGCCGAGCCGCTGATCACGCTCGCCAAGCGTGACGGCGTCGCCAACCGCCGCCTGGCCTTCTCGCGTTTGCGCGACAAGGAAGCTGTCGGTAACCTGTTCACCAAGCTCGGCCCGCGTTATGCCGAGCGTCCGGGCGGCTACCTGCGCATCCTCAAGTGCGGTTTCCGCGACGGCGACAATGCGCCGATGGCCTATGTTGAACTGGTAGATCGTCCGCAGGCGTAATTGCGGATCCTGCCGCGGGAGCCCGGTTACTTCGCCACGCTGACGGCGCGGCTCGATGACCAGGCCTTCAACGAGCAAAAAACAAAGCCCCGGCCATGTGCCGGGGTTTTTGTTTGTGACGTTCGCCACGCGGGCATTACCGTCCCCTAACCGCAGCCGTGATAGAACGCCGCCTTCGAACCGGGTTGGCGCATGCAGGCGGATGCGCGACAAGGAGCAATCGAGAAGACCGCCCTTACGCGTTACGACGCAATCAATTGGAGAGTCTTTAACATGCTTACGAATTCGGAAATCTCCCAGGAGGTCTTCGACCAGCTGCTGAGCGAGAGCATCGGCGCGGCCGACCTCAACGACGACAAGCTGGTGGACAAGGCCGGCAACATGGCCACGGCCAACACCTGCTGGCGCACCTGTATCTTCTGCGATTGAGATTCGCGATGCGGGATCTGGCGGCCCTTCTCCCGCAACGGGAGAGGGGCCGCTTCGTAAGCATCCTCGTGAAACATGGCTGACGACACGGCGCTGAAGCCGCTGCTGCGCTGGGCGGAACCAATGCTCGCACCCATGCGCGGACGCGCGCTGGCGCAGTGGGCATCGGTGGCACGACGCCGGCCGGATCGCTTCGATTTCGATCAATTGCGACACGCGATCGCGGATGCCTTCGCGGAACCCGCGCTTTCATGGAGCTGCCGCACGCTATTGCTGGAGCTGGCGATCGCACGGCATCAGCAAGCGCTGCAAGGCGAAACGCCGGAGCAGCGTTTCCAACATTTCCTCGAGTGGATCGACAGCGCGGCTGGCCGTCGCGCGTTCGATGCCAGGTATCCGTTGCTGCAGGCGGACATCATTCGACAAGCAACGCAGACCGAACACTTCCTTGCCCGGCTCCTGCAACAGCTGGTCGACGACTATCCGCGATTGGCGCCGCTGCTCACCGATGCGGACACGCCCGGGCGGCTGTGTGCATTCGCGACAGGCTTGGGGGATCGCCACGATCACGGCGGCAGCGTGGTGCGGTTGCGCTTCGAGGCGGGACGCATGCTCTACAAGCCGCGCTCGCTGGCGATGGATGTGGCGTATGCGCGTTTTCTCGCCGAGCTGGCGGAGCAGGGCGTCGAGCCGTTGCAAAAGGCGGCGACGACGCTCGATCGCGGCGATTACGGGTACGCACAATGGATCGAACATGCGCCGTTGGCCGATGTCGGCGCGGCGGGCCGCTACTATCGCCGCTACGGCGGATTGGTCGCGATCGCCTATCTGCTGAGCTGCACCGATCTGCATCTGGAGAACGTCATCGCCTGCGGCGAATATCCGGTGCTGATCGATCTGGAAACCGTGTTCCAGCCCTGGCTCAGCCGGCGAGGACCGGTGACCGGCCGCCATCCGCCGCATGCGCCCTCGATCCTGTTTTCCGGCCTGCTGCCGTTCGAGCGCAACGATCCCGATGCCCATGACATGAGCGGCCTGGCCTGGGGCGAACATCGCCGCACGGTGCGGCAGGTAACGGGTGAGGGAACGGATCAGCTGCGTCTCTCGCCCACGGAAACGATGACGCAGCCGAGCGCGAATCTGCCGTTCCTAGTCGATGGAACCAGGATCGCGCCACATGAGCATGCCGGCGCGATGGTTTCGGGATTCGAGGACACCTATCGCGGCCTGCTCGCGCTGAAGCCGCGCCTGTGCGAGGAAAACGGCCCGCTGGCGCCGTTCGCGCGCCTGGAAACACGCGCGCTGGTGCGTTCCACGCACATCTACGCACGCCTGTTGAACGCGATGTCACACCCGCAGTACTTGCGTTCGGAAGCCGAGCGGGACGAGGTGTTGTCGCGGCTGGAAGTCGGCAGCCGGGAGTGGCCGTTCCTGACGCGAACGCAGGCCCTTGAGCGCGAGGCACTGCTGCGCGGGGATGTGCCGAGATTCCGCATACGCGTCGACGGCACCGACGTGCGGGATGGTGATGGGCATGTTGTTCCGAGGCTGTTCGTTCGTTCCGGCTGGAATGAAACACGGCGCCGGCTGCGTGGACTGTCGCCGCGCGATCTGGAACGGCAGCGCTACGCGCTGGGGCAATCGCTGGAAAGCATCCGGCCGGCAGTTGTGGCGGGAAAAAATGCGGCGGAGCCGCGTTCAGTCAATGTCCCTCTGCGCGCCGACGATGGGATCTTCCTCGATACGGCGATCGCGCTCGGCGATGAACTGCTGCGCCTGTCGTTCCGCGATCGCGGCGAGATCGTCTTCTTCCAGCCGGAATACCACGACAGCCCGCAGCCGGTGATCGCCGCGATGGGCGCCACGCTCTATGAAGGTTTGACGGGCATGATGTTGTTGTTCGGCGAACTGGGCGTGCAGAGCGGATTGGCGCGCTTCACCCGCGCGGCGGAGGCCGCGCTCGAATCCAGCCGGCGCATGCTGCGCGATGATCCCAAGACGATGACCGCGATCGGCCCTTACATCGGCCTGAGCGGGTGGCTCTACGTGTTGCTCGCGGCGGGCATGCGCTGGCGGCGTTCGGATCTGATCGACGAAGCGGTGGATTGGCTGCCGCGCATCGCCGAACGCATCGCGGACGACGATGCGCTCGATCTCATCGGCGGTGCGGGTGGCTGCCTGCTGGTGCTGTCGGAGATGCAACGCTGCAGGCCGGGCGCCGAGGTCACGGCGGCGATGGCCGCATGTGCGACGCGACTGGTTGAAACGGCGCAACGCGATGCCGATGGCGTTCACTGGCCGTGTCCCGCGGCATTGGGGCGCCGTCTGAGCGGCTTCGCGCATGGCAGCGCAGGCATCGGCGCGGCGCTCGCGCGCTACGCGCATGCGCGAGGCGATGCGCGCTGTCTCGCGCTCGCCATGGATGCGTTGCGCTACGAGCGCGCAGCGCACGAAGCGCGGGGCCGGCGCTGGTACGACCTCAATGATGGTCCTGACGAAGACGGGCAGGGCGATACCTATTCCTGGTGCCACGGCGCGCCGGGCGTCGGCCTGGCGCGACTGCTGTGGCCGCAGTCCTTGCGCGATGCCGCATGGCACGAGGAAACGCTTTGTTGCGTCGAGAAGACGCTGGCGGAAGGTTTCGTGGGCGGACACTGCCTGTGCCACGGCCAGCTCGGCAATCTGGAATTACCGCTGCAATGGGCTGTCCAAGCGCGCGATGCCGCGATGCTGGCGCGCTGCCGCGCTCACGGACGTGGGCTGGTCGAGCAGTCGCACGAGATGGGTTGGCGCTGCGGTGGACGCTCGATCGCGGAACTTCCGTTGGGATTGATGGTCGGTCTGGCTGGCATTGTTTACGGATGCCTGCGTCTCGCCGATCCGTGGCACGTCCCCGCGGTGCTGAGCTTGTCCCTCGGTGTCGCACCGACGTGATCCGGTGGCGCGATGTCGATCGCTGAGATTGCCGCCACCCGTCTTTGGTTTTGCTATGTTGATGCGCTCCGGATTCCCTGCCCGCGAGGAAGACGAATCCGGCCCGATGACTCCAGGTCCTTCCCGATGCCGTTGAATATTTCCCGCTGGTCTTTCCGTGCGCAATGCCTGTTCGGCTTCGCGATCTGTGCCGCGCTGATCGGGTTCGCGCTGTTCTCGCAGTTCCAGTGGGGCCTGCAGCCGTGCCCGCTGTGCATCTTCCAGCGCATCGCCTTCGCCGCGCTCGGCGTGGTGCTGCTGATCGCCGGCTTGCATGCGCCGCGCGGCGGCAAGGGGCGCGCGGCTTACGGCGTGCTCGCCCTGATTCCGGCGCTGGCCGGCATCGGCATCGCCGCCCGCCATGTCTGGATCACGCACCTGCCGGCGGACCAGGTGCCCGAATGCGGCCCGCCGCTGTCGTTCATGATGGAGGCCAATCCGCTGACCGAGGTGATCAAGAAGGTGCTCACCGGCTCCGGCGAATGCGCCAAGGTCGACTGGAGCTTCCTGGGCCTGTCGATGCCGGCCTGGAGCCTGCTCTGGTTCGTGCTGCTGACGCTGCTGGTCCTGACGGCCGCCTTCCGCCGCCGCTGAGCGGCTGAGCATCGAAAGTCCGGCCATGGGAGGCCGGCGCCTCTTGATCACGGACGATCATACGAATAGTTGCGAAAGCAAGGGTTGCAGACGGCGTTTTTCAGGCAGATGATGCTTTCGCTGCGCCGCAACAATGCGCTGCTTTCCCAACTCCCGCACTTGCCTGTGCGGATTTTTCGAATACGAATATGCCGTCCTCCGATCGCACCCTCCGCACCGTGAACCTTCCCGCCGACTGGGCACCCGATAGCTGGCGCTCGCGCAAGGCCCTGCAGCTGCCGGCCTATCCGGATGCCGTGGCGCTTGCTGGCGTGCAGGACGAATTGCGCGCGCTGCCGCCGCTGGTGACGTCGTGGGAAATCCTCGCGCTCAAGCAGCAGCTTGCCGAGGCACAGGAAGGCAAGCGCTTCCTGCTGCAGGGCGGCGATTGCGCGGAGAGTTTCAGCGACTGCACGTCCGACGTGATCTCCAACCGTCTCAAGGTGCTGCTGCAGATGAGCCTGGTGCTCGTGCACGGCCTGCGCCTGCCGGTGGTGCGCGTGGGCCGCTTCGCCGGCCAGTACGCCAAGCCGCGTTCGGCCGACCTGGAAACGCGCGGCGACATATCGCTGCCGAGCTATCGCGGCGACGTGGTCAACGGTCCCGAGTTCACGCCGGAAGCGCGCACGCCCGATCCGCGCCGCATGGTCAAGGCGCATGCGCGTTCGGCGATGACGATGAATTTCGTGCGTTCGCTGATCGACGGTGGTTTCGCCGACCTGCATCATCCCGAATACTGGGACCTGCGCTGGGTGAAGCATTCGCCGCTCGCGGACGAGTATCACCGCATGGTGTCCAACATCGGCGATGCGGTGAAGTTCATGGAGACGCTGTCCGGCTCGCAGGTGTACAACCTCAACCGCGTCGACTTCTACACCTCGCACGAAGCGCTGCTGCTGCCTTATGAGGAATCGCAGACGCGCGAGGTGCCGCGGCAGTGGGGCTGGTTCAACCTCAGCACGCACTTCCCGTGGATCGGCATGCGCACCGCCGCGGTCGATGGCGCGCACAGCGAATACTTCCGCGGCATCCGCAATCCGATCGCGGTGAAGGTCGGGCCATCGGTCACGCCGGATCAATTGCTCGAACTCATGGACGTGCTCAATCCGGACGACGAACCGGGACGGTTGAGCCTGATCCATCGCATGGGTGCGTCGCAGGTGGCGGAGAAGCTGCCGCCGCTGCTGGAAGCGGTGAAGCGCGACGGTCGCCGCGTGCTGTGGATCTGCGATCCGATGCACGGCAACACCGAGTCGACCAGCAACGGTTTCAAGACGCGCCGCTTCGACAAGATCCGCGGCGAGATCGAGCAATCCTTCGACGTGCACGCGGCGGCGGGCACGCGCCTGGGCGGCGTGCATCTGGAACTGACGGGCGAGGACGTCACCGAATGTACGGGCGGCGCGCGCGATCTGACCGACGTCGATCTCGAACGCGCCTATCGCTCCACCGTCGATCCGCGCCTGAACTACGAGCAGGCGCTGGAAACGGCGATGCTGATCGTGCGCAAGCAGTCGCAGCTGGGTTCGGCGGTGCGCGTCTAAGCGGGGCGCGACGTTCCCGTCCGCCCGCCGCGGGTATCGCTGCTCAGCTGCCCGGAATTTCCGCGCCGTCCTCCGCACGTGGTGAGCTGGGCAGCTCGGGTTCGGCCGGCGTTCGAGATGGCGCTCGCGTCGGTACCGGGGCGACGCCGGTTCGCAGCACCGGCAGGGATTGCGGATGCTCGCGCTGCAGGAAATCGATCAGGCGCTCGCGCACGGCGCAGCGCAGGTCGAAGGCGTCGCCCGAGTTGCCCGAACTGACCAGGCAACGCACCTGCATCGAACGGTTGTCGGTCTCGGTGACCTGGGCGATGCATACACGCCCGTCCCAGCGTGGATCGGTGTCGCAGATGCGCTGAAGCTCAGCGCGAAGCGCCTCCATCGGCGTGTGGTAGTCGAGCCACAGGAACACGCTGCCGATCAGCTGCGCCGAACTGCGCGTCCAGTTCTGGAACGGGTTCTCGATGAACCAGACCAGCGGCACGACCATCCGGCGTTCGTCCCAGATCCGCACTACGACATAAGTACTGGTGATCTCCTCGATGCGTCCCCATTCGCCCTCGACGATGACCACGTCGTCCAGCCGGATCGGCTGCGCCAGCGCGATCTGCAGGCCCGCGATGAGGTTGCCGAACACCGGCTTGGCGGCGATGCCGGCGACGATGCCGAGCACGCCGGCCGAGGCGAGCAGCGTCGCGCCGAGCTGGCGCACGGTGGGGAAGGTCATCAGCACGGACGCCAGTCCCAGGCACAGCAGTCCGCCCATCGCCACGCGCGCCAGCACGCGCGTCTGCGTCTGGATGCGCCGCGCGAGGAGATTGTCGGCGATGTCGACCGGATAGTGTCGCAGGATGGCGCGTTCGGCCACCGATACCAGGCGCAATCCGAGGCCGGTGAGACAGGCGATCAGTCCCAATCCGATCGCGTGCCGCGCGAGCGTCAGGTCGCGCGGACCCAGTGGGGTGTGCGACAAGGCAAGGGTGAGGAACAGCAGCGGCAGCGCCACCGCGGCCGGCATCGCGAACGCGCGCAACAAAGCCGCACGCAGCGACTGGCTCCGGCGCGTGCGCCGCGCGAGCGCGAGCAACGACTGGCGGGCGATGAAGCCGAGCAGCAGGGCTGTCGACAACGGCAGCGCCCAGCGTGCCAGTAATGCGGTGTCGATGTTTTCGAGCCACCGATCCATCGATGGCCATTTTCCGGCAGGGAGTGTTAAGACTTGTTATTGGCGTGTCTTCACGCACGGAACGGCGGTCGTGACACGCGATTCATCGGATATCGTTCCGCGTCGCGACGTCGCAATGGAGCGTCATGGCGCGATCGTCGGCACGAAGCGCGGCGGCTTGCGCGCATGCGTGCGCTGCTCAAAGGCATAGGCCAGTTCGATGAGGCGCGCCTCGCTCCAGGCGCGGCCCATGAAGATCAGCCCGAACGGCAGGCCATGGCTGTCGCCCATCGGCACGGTGATGCTGGGGGTGCCCGCGACCGCTGCCGCGCCGTAGCCGGCGCCGGTGAAGTGATCGCCGTTGACCGGATCGGTCAGCCAGGCCGGTCCGGTCGCCGGTGCGATCAGCGCATCGAGTTTGTCTTTCTCGAGCGCGGCCTCGAGGCCTTCCTTGCCGGCCAGGCGACGCGCCTTGTCGCGCGCGTCGAGGTAGGCCTTGTCGGTGAGTGGACCTTTCTTTTGCGCCTGCTCGAACAGCTCCTGTCCGAACCACGGCATTTCCAGCGCGGCGTGGTTCTTGTCGAATGCGATCAGTCCATCCAGTGTCTTGATCGGTGCATCGCTCTGGCGCAGGTACGATTCGAGGTCGCTCTTGAATTCGTACAGCAGCACTTCGAATTCGGCCTCGTCCCATTGTCCGGCGGTGGCGATCTTGGTCTCGACGATCGTGGCGCCGGCGGCCTTCAACGCATCGACCGCGCGTTCGAATGCCGCGTTGACATCGGGTTGCGCATTGACGCCGTGTTCCTTCAGCACGCCGATGCGCGCGCCTTTCAATGCATCGGGTTTCAGGTGCGTCGAATAATCGATGGATGCCGGACGCGAGGCCTGCGTCGATGCGGCATCGGCTTCGTCGCGCGCGGCGATCGCGGTGAGCAGGAGCGCCGCATCGGCGACATTGCGTGTCATCGGTCCGGCCGTATCCTGGCTGTGCGAGATCGGGATGATGCCCTGGCGGCTCACCAATCCGACCGTTGGCTTGATGCCGACGAGTCCCGCCACCGACGATGGACAAATCACGCTGCCGTCGGTCTCGGTGCCGATGCCGGCGACGGCGAGGTTGGCGGCGATCGCGGTCCCGGTGCCGGCACTGGAACCGCAGGGATTGCGATCGAGCGCATACGGATTCTTGGTCTGCCCGCCGCGTCCGCTCCAGCCGGAGGTGGAGCGCGAGGAACGGAAGTTCGCCCATTCGCTGAGGTTGGTCTTGCCGAGGATCACGGCGCCGGCTTCGCGCAGGCGCTGTACGAGGAAGGCATCGCGCCTGGGTTTGTGCTCGGCGAGCGCGAGCGATCCGGCCGAGTTGATCATCGGCGTCGCATCGATGTTGTCCTTGAGCAGGACCGGAATCCCGTGCAGCGGTCCGCGCGTCTTCCCGGCCTTGCGTTCGTCGTCGCGTGCCGCGGCTTCCTTCAGTGCGTCCGGATTGAGTTCGATCACCGAATTCAATGCCGGACCGGCATCGTCGATCGCAGCGATGCGGATGAGATAGGCGTGGGTCAGCGTCGCGCTGTCGAGTTCACCTCGTGACATGCGCGATTGCAGGGCGGCGATGTCGGTTTCTTCGAAGGCGAAGGAAGCGGCCGCTGCGCTGAAGTCCGGCTTGGGAGCGCTGTCCTGCGCTTGCACGGTGAAAGCAAACGCGCACAGCCACAACGCGTACATCGGATGGCGAGGCGAGGACATCGCGGGCTCCTGTTGGCGAAGAATCATGGCTGGGTGGGGAGGGGGCGCCGACAGGATACGGTCGTCTGAGCGTTTTGGCCCAGGCCCCATCATTTCCGTCATTCCCGCCTTCGCGGGAATGACGGAATCTTTCAGTGCGATGAGGTGGTTCAGCGCCGCCGTTTGGCGAGATCGCGCCCGAGCACCCACACCACGAGCAGGTTCAGGGCCAGCACCGCCACCGACAGCCAGCCCGGGTGCTTGAACAAGGCGTAGATATCGAGCGGCAGATACACGGCCGCGCTGATGCAGCCCAGCCACGAGGCCCAGGCCTTGGCGCGCCACAGGCCCCAGGCTTCGAGCATGCGCATCAGGCCGTAGATCAGCGCGATCGCGGCGGCGGTATGCACCGAATCGGGATTGATCGCCTGCGTCAGCCAGCCCAAGGGGCCGTGATTGGGATCGAGCTGGAAGCGAGCGGTGAGTTCGCGCAGCCAGCGCACCAGCGGGGCGGGACCGAGCAGTTCAAGACCGCTGGCGACGAAGATCGCCAGCAGCCCCTTGGCGGCTTCGAAGATCGCGATGGCGTGCAGGCCCGGATGCGCGTGCGGATCCGGGTTGTAGTGCACGTCGACTTCCATGCGGTTTTCTGTACGGCGCGATTTAAGTGACGCGATTACGCGGCGCGGCTGGCGCGCTTGCGGTCGACTTCGGTGCGCAGCTTCTTGCGCAGGCGGATCGCCTTGGGCGTGACTTCGACCAGTTCGTCATCGTCGATGAACTCCAGCGCCTGTTCCAGCGACAGCTTGATCGGCGGGATCAGGCCTTCGTCCTGGTCCTTGCCGGCGGCGCGGAAGTTGGTCAGCTGCTTGCCGCGCAAGGCATTGACGGTGAGGTCGTTGTCCTTGGAGTGGATGCCGACGATCTGGCCTTCGTAGATTTCCTCACCCGGCTCGATGAAGAGGCGGCCGCGTTCCTGCATGGCGATCTGCGCGTAGGCGGGCGAGGGGCCGGTGCCGTTGGAGATCAGCACGCCGTTGATGCGCTGGCCGATGTCGCCTTCCGCGCGCGGGGCGTAATGATCGAAGACGTGGAACAGCAGGCCGGTGCCGGCGGTGAGCGTGCGGAATTCGGTCTGGAAGCCGATCAGTCCACGCGCGGGGATGAGGAACTCCAGGCGCACGCGGCCCTTGCCGTCCGGTTCCATGTTCTGCAGTTGCGCCTTGCGCTCGCCGAGGCGGCCCATCACGCCGCCCTGGAATTGTTCTTCCATGTCGACGACGAGCTGCTCGTAGGGCTCCTGCTTCACGCCGTCGATGTCGCGGATGATCACTTCCGGACGCGACACCGCCAGCTCGTAGCCTTCGCGGCGCATGGTTTCGATCAGGATCGACAGATGCAGTTCGCCGCGGCCGCTGACCTTGAACTTGTCGGCGTCGGCGGTGTCCTCGACCTTCAGCGCGACGTTGTGCTGCGTTTCGCGCGTGAGGCGGTCGCGCAGCTGGCGTGAGGTGAGGAACTTGCCGCCGCTGCGCTCCTTCACGCCGGCGAACGGCGAATCGTTGACCTGGAAGGTCATCGAGATCGTCGGTTCGTCGACGGTGAGCACGGGCAGTTGCTCAACCGCGTCCTGTGCGCACAGCGTATCGGAGATGCCGAGGCCTTCGATGCCGCTGAAGGCGATGATGTCGCCGGCCTGTGCTTCCGGCACTTCCACGCGCTCCAGGCCCATGAAGCCGAGCACCTGCAGCACCTTGGCGTTGCGCGTCTTGCCTTCGCGGTCGATCACGGCGACGGACTGGTTGGTCTTCACCTTGCCACGCTGGATGCGGCCGACGCCGATGATGCCGACGTAGTTGTTGTAGTCGAGCGAGGTGACGCGCATCTGGAACGGGCCGTCCGGATCGACCGGCGGCGCGGGCACGTGCTGCGTGATCGCTTCGAACAGCGGCGTCATGTCGCCTTCGCGCACGTCCTCGGTGAGGCCGGCGTAGCCCTGCAGGCCGGAAGCGTAGACGGTGTGGAAGTCGAGCTGGTCGTCGTTGGCGCCGAGGCGATCGAACAGATCGAAGGTCTGGTCCAGCACCCAGCTCGGGCGCGCGCCCGGACGGTCGACCTTGTTCACCACCACGATCGGCTTGAAGCCCATCGCGAACGCCTTCTGCGTGACGAAGCGCGTCTGCGGCATCGGACCGTCCATCGCGTCGACCAGGATCAGCACCGAGTCGACCATCGACAGCACGCGCTCGACCTCGCCACCGAAGTCGGCGTGGCCGGGGGTGTCGACGATGTTGATGCGCCAGGCTTCGCCGGTCTTCGGATCGGTCCAGCGGATCGCGGTGTTCTTGGACAGGATCGTGATGCCACGTTCCTTTTCCAGATCGTTGCTGTCCATGACGCGGTCGGGGACCACGGCGCGCTCGCTGAGCGTGCCCGACTGCTTGAGCAGCTGGTCAACGAGGGTGGTCTTGCCATGGTCGACGTGGGCGACGATGGCGATATTGCGAAGGCGTTCGATGGACATGACGAGATGCGCGCACAGCGGTGGAGCGGGGCGCGGACAGGTAGTTGAAGGTAGCCCATCATTATAGCGTGTTGCGGTGCGGCAAAGGTGGCGATGGGGGCCATCCATTGAATCAGGCCGCCCCGGCCCTTATCTCCGGGACCTGTCCCATCCCAAACAGAAGGTTCCCGCATGTCCCTGCATGCCGTTTTCGACACCGACCGTGGCCCGATCAAGATCGAGCTGTACCCCGACAAGGCGCCGCTGACGGTGGCCAGTTTCGTCAATCTGGCCAAGCACGGGTTCTATGACGGGCTGAGCTTCCACCGCGTGATCCCCGATTTCATGATCCAGGGCGGCTGCCCGGAGGGCTCCGGCCGCGGCGGCCCGGGCTACAAGTTCGAGGACGAGACCCGCAACGGCGTGAAACATGAACGCGGCGTGCTCTCGATGGCCAATGCCGGCCCCAACACCAACGGCAGCCAGTTCTTCATCACCCACGTCGCTACGCCCTGGCTGGACGGCAAGCACACCGTGTTCGGCAAGGTCGTCGAAGGCCTGGAGGCCGTGGACAAGGTGAAGCAGGGCGATGCGATCAAGTCGGTCCACATCGAAGGCGACGCCGATGCCGCACTGGCCGCGAAGGCGGACCGCGTGGCGGAGTGGAACAAGATCCTGGCGGCCTGAGCCACCCTCACCCCAACCCCTCTCCCGCAAGCGGGAGAGGGGCTGAAAGCCTGCCGCGAGAGCGAACGCCCAACCCGCTCACTCCCCGCTGCCCCCACCGCCTTCGCGCTTCCCCATGATGAAGCTGCCCGGCACCCCCATTCCCATGATCCCGCCCGGCGTCGAGGCCGGCCCCGCGCGCACCACCCCGATCTGCGCGCCGGTCACCCCGCCTTGCACCATCGGCTCGCCGCCCATGCTGGTGAGTTCCAGCACGCCGCCATTGGCGCCTTTCGACAGGCTCGCGATCGCGTTGCCCTGATCGTTCCAGACCGCGACCAGCCCGCCGCCGTCGTTCTCGGCGCGCAGCGAGGCGATCGGTCGATCCGAATCACGGAACACGCTGACATTGCCGCTGCGATTGGCGTCGCTGCCGACCTTGGCCAGCAGCTTGCCGCCGGGATCGCGGATTTCAACGCCGCCTTCGTTGTCGCTGTTGCTCACACCGACGGCGGCGAGCGGATTCTTCGGCCCGGACGCGTTCGAATACAGCCGCAGCGCCACGTTTCCTTTCTCGGTGATGCCGAGGTTGGCGATGCGCTGATTGTTCTTGCGCACCTCGAAGCCCTTGTCCTCGCTCATCAATGTCTTGATGTCGTTCTCGCCGCTGTCGCCGGCGATGTAGGCGCCGAGCGTTCCGTCGTGCATTTCGCCGAACCAGCCTTGATTGCCTGAGTTCATCACGCGCATGCCGGGTTTGTCGCCGCCTTCGATGGCCACGCCCTTGGTCGTGGTACCCGCGCCATCGAGCACGTATACGCCGCGAATCGAACCGTCAGTGACCTGCATGATCGGCACGCCCTTGTCGTCCACCACCGCGAACGGCGCTTGTACCTGGTTGCCTTTCTGCTTCGATTCCAGCGCAGCGACGCGTTTGGCCAGTGCCGCGGTCTGGCTTTGCTCCTCGACTGATTGCAGGCCGCCGAGCCGCTTTTCGATTTCCTTGACGCGTTTGTTCAGCGCGTCGTATCGGGCTTGCAGTTGTTCAACCTCTCGTGCGGTGAGGCCGGTAGCGGAGGGCGGATCGGAGGGCGGATTCTGCTGGGCGCATGCCACTGCGGGAAGCAGTGACGACGCGAGGGACAACAACAGGATGGCGAGTTTGTGTCTTGGCACGGGAGTTTCCTCGGGCTTCAAAGGCCGCTGGTTGCGCGGTGGCATCATCATCTACGAGTTGCCGCCGGCAGGGATTGCAGATGGAGATGCAGGGCAGCCAGATCGGTGTCGTTGAGCTGTGCCAGCGACGCGAAGGGCATCACCTTGCTGATTTGGCTGCCGTCGGGACGCAAGCCGGTGCGCATCATCCTGGTGAAGGTGTCGGGCTGGCGATAACGCGCCATCACGCCGGTGGCGCTCGGCCTCAGATCGGCAGCGGCCGGCCAGTCCGGCGGCGCGCCGGGAATCTTGCCGCCGGACAGATCCGCGCCGTGACAGCCCATGCACATGTTGGCGACGTAGGCGCCATGCGTCGCGGTCGCGCCGACAGGCACCGGTCGCGCGGGCGGCAGCCGATGATCGATCTTCTCGGCCGCGTCCTGCATCAGACCCACGGCGTAGGCGAACTTCACCATCAGCGGCATCCGGATTTCCGCTTGTCCGCCTTGGGTCGGCGGCAGGCGGAGCACATAGGCGAGCAATGCGGCGAGATCGTCGTCGGTCAGACGGTTGTAGTCCTCGCTCGGCATGATTAGCAGGGGATGTCCTTGCGGATCGAGGCCGTGGCGGATGCTGCGTACCCAATCACGCGGCGTGTAATTCGCAGTCGGACTGCCGGCGCCGGACGTGATGTTCGGCGCTTTCACGTACAACCCGTTGGGATCGTCGATGAAGACGCGCCCGTGACCATCGGCGCCGTGGCATTCCATGCAGCCGCGCGAGCGATACAAGTATTCACCATGCGCGAGCGATTCGGGCGTGGCGGGATAGTCGATGGGCGCGACCGCCACGTCGACGACGCGTTCCTGCTTGCTTGCGGCGGAGAACGAAATGATCGCGATCGCGAGCACGGCCAGGATTGCGATCGCGACCACGGCGGTGAAGGTGATCCTGAGAGGAGTGATCTTGAGAGAACGTTCCACGAAGTAGCAGTTCCTTGGAAGGACTAAAGGTGCGTGCGGTCAGCGAACGACGGCGATGCGATCGCCACTCACGCGCACGCGCGCGCCTTCGCGGAGGCGATCGGGAAGCTCGTTGTGCCGGATCACCCGCTGACGACCATCGTTCATGCGGATGGTGATGTCGTAGTCATGCCCGTTGTCTTCGTCGGCATCGCTGTCTTTCGTCGCGGCATCGCGCGCGGCGTCCGCGACGGTGGCGACGTCGTCGTTGATGTGGTCCAGGGCGATGTCGCCGAGCGAGCCGCCCATGGCACGCAGAACAGCCTTGCCGCGACGATGCCGGCGTGCGTCGACCGGTTCGATGCGTTCGACGATGCCGCAATCGCGGCAGGTTTCGGAGGCGCGCGTCGCGAGTGCGTCGTTCGATGAAGAACGATATCGCCCGGTGGCATCGGCGAGGCCGGTACACGCGAACAGGGACGTCATCAGGAGAATGGTGTGAAAGCGCATCATCGAATGGCGGCTCGTGGATTGAACGGGAATGCGTGAGGACAACCTGACTTAGAGCTTGGCCAGCTCGACGCGACGGTTCTTCGCGCGTCCGGCGTCGGTGGCGTTGCTGGCGACCGGATCGGTGTCGCCCTTGCCTTGCGGTCGCAGGCGATCGCCGGCGATGCCGTAATCGCGAGTCAGTGCCTGGACGACGGCATTGGCGCGACGCTGCGACAACGCCAGGTTGTAGGCCGGTGTGCCCATGTTGTCGGTGTGGCCGATCACCGCGACCTTCAGCGTGCCGTCGTTCTTCAGCAGTTCGGAGATCTGATCGAGCTGCGGTTTGGATTCCGGCTTGATGTCGGATTTGTCGAAATCGAACAGGATCCCGTACACCGAGATGTTGCCGGTGCTGGCGATGGCGCTCGCCATTTCGGTGGCGCTGGAGGTTTTCACCTCCGGCGCCTTGGTTTCGAGGGGCGGTGTCGCTTCGCCGAGCGAGTCGGTCGTGGTTGTCTTGTCCTCGACGAAGACTTCCTTTACGGCCGGTGTCCGGTCCTGGATCTTCGGTTCGCGATCCTGGATGGTCGGTTCGCGATCCTGAATTGCTGGATCCTTGTGTTCGGTGATCGGCGCTTCCGGTGCCTGCTTCGCGGGCTCGACGGCCTTGACCTTGTCGGATTCCATCGACTTGGTTTCCACCACGTCCACCAGCACGCGCGGCAGGATGTGGCCTTCGTCGCTGTCGCCGGCCAGCAGCGCGACATAGGTGACGCCTTGCGGCTGCGCCGACTTGTACAGGCCGTAGCGCGTGTGATTGGCGTAGTGGCGTCCGTTGTCGGCGATGTCGAAGTTGTCGAGCAGATCGCCGAGATTGCCCGGATCCTTGTGCGCGCCGGCGAGGCAGGCATTGTCATTGCAGGCATATACCTGCTCGAAGCCGTTGGCCTTGAGTTTGGCCTCGTAGTTGCGGAACAGTTCCAGCGAAGAACGCTCGGCGGGCGCTTCGTAGCGGATCTTGGTGTGGCGACCTTCGAGCCTCAGCCATTCCGCGCCGGAACGGTCGTCGACGGCGTCGCGGTCCACCATCGATTGATAATCGACCGGCGCCTGCATCAGTGCGGCTTCGTCGAATTCGGATTGCTTGTAGGCGCGGATGCTGGCGCCTTCGTAGCGGCCAACCAGAGGGTGATCCTTGGCGCCGTCGATGTCGCGAGCGAGTGCGGCGGACGCTTCCTGTTCGGCCGCCTCCTGGGCTTGCGCCGTGGAGCAGAACAGCGCGGTGGCGAGGCAGGCAAGCGCAAGGGGGCGCAATGCGTGGCGGAAATTCATGCTGCGAAAACTCCTGTACGTGATGTGCGGGGGCATGCTGTGAGGAGAAAGGGCCAGAGCCTCTCCTTCCTGGATCGGCTCCGGCGGTGCGAGTGGGGGATTTCGGTACTCGCTTCCATGTCCGCGCAAGCGCGGGACATGCACGCGGGCCGTCCTGGCCCGCGGCTTCCGAATCCTTCCGGAAGCTTCCTTTGAGGTGATGTGGCTTCGAAGTGATGCGGTCTTGAAGTAGTGCCGACGCGGCGCGGCGTCAGCCGTCCGCGTGCAGGCTGTCCGGCAGTTCGGCCGGATGCATGACGTCCTCGCCGTAGGCCTGCGTGTAGGCGGTGCCGGGTTTCTGGTCCTGCTGGCAGTCACCGACGCGCTCGGCGAAATGACTGGCCTTCTCGCCGCTCTCGACGTCGTCCGGGGTGTGGTGGGTGATGACGTCGCGGAAATAGAGATCGTCGCCGTCGATGCGGACGCGCGTGGTGACGATCTTGTCCTCGAAGCGGCAAACCGAATTACCCAGGTAGAGGCCGGGCTTCGGCGTGCCGTGGTCGGTGGTGCATCTGGCTTGCGCGGGCGTGGGCGGGTCGATCAGTGCCGTGCTGGCGGCATCGATGCACAGGTAGACCTTGCCTCGCTCGCTCAGCGTATTGAACTCCGGTCCCTCGATCCGCCACAGGCCGGGCTTGAGCAGGGTCCTGGTGGCGCCGGCCTGGCTCGGGACCTGCGCGGCTTTCGTCGACGCTGTCGCCGGCGATGCGTGAGTGGCGGTCTTCTGATCCTGGTTGCGCTGGCTGCACCCCATGCCCGCAACGGCGGTGGCCAATAACAGGACGAGTGCGGGTGAGGGTGTGCCGGTCATGAGGTGTCTCCGAGTGGAAGCGCCGATGCGTGAATGAAAATGTCTGGACGACTGTCTTGAGTTCGCTGAATGCGCCGATGCTGGTTCATTGGCCTGATCGGGCCTGATGGGCCTTGATTCGAGGCGCTACCGTAGTGATCGCGATTGGCGCCGACCCGGAAGAAAATTTCTTTTCTTTGTGATTTTTCTTTCGTCATCGCTGAAAATGACGGCACAGGGGCGACCGGCTTCACGTTTTCGGGTAAGGCATGGCCGCGAAAGAGGCATATCGATTCGGCGGCTTTCTGCTGGAAGCCGATCAGCGCCGGCTCTGGCGCGAACAACAAATCGTCGAGCTGCCGCCGAAGGTGTTCGATACCTTGCTGTTGCTGGTGCGCCATGCGGGCGAACTGGTCGGGCGCGATGTGTTCTTCGCCACCTTGTGGCCGAACACGGTCGTCACCGATGCGAGCCTCGGCCGCCACATCTGGCAGGTGCGTCGCGCGCTCGGGCAGAGCGACGGCGAAGAGGCTTACATCCAGACCGTGCCGAAGCAGGGGTACCGGTTCATCGCGCCCGTGCAGAAGATCGCCGAGAGCGAATCCGTTGTCGTGGAAGACGGTGAGGAAGGCGGCGATGGCATCGGGGGCGTAACGACGGTTTCGTCGCGGGAAACGCCGGACAACGCAAGCGTCGATGCCGTGTCGCCGGCTCCGGCCGTCGCGGCAAGGCGGCGAAGCCGTGTGTGGGCATGGTCCGCGCTGGCGGCATTGCTGGTCGTCGCGCTGGCCGGCGCCTGGTGGTGGATGCGTCCCGCGGCCGCACCGGTGAACGTCTCCGGGACCGCGATCGACGGCTCGACCTTGGTCGCGCTGTTCGATGTCGGCCCTGCCGATGCCGGCGATCCAGGTACCGGCGGCGCATGGCTGGGCGCGGCGTTGTCGGAGTTGCTGGATCACGAGCTGGCGTTGAATGAAAGCCTGCAAATCGTCTCCGGCCGCCGTCTGTCGGAACTGGCGCCGCTCGACGCCGGCGAGGAACCCGATCGCGACTTGCTGCAACGTCTGCACAACCAGGTGGGCATCGGCCTGGCCATCGCCGGGCGCTATCGCGATCTGTCCGCGCAAGCGCCGGGAAAACTCGGTGTGGAATTGCAGGTCTTCGATGCCGTCACTGGTGCCGTTCTGCACACCATCGAGGTCGAAGGCGATCGCAGCCATCTCGGTGAACTGGCGAGCGCCGCTGGCGAGCGCTTGCGTCGGGACCTCGGTCTGCAGCGCCTGACCACCGCGTTCGCGGCCACGCGCAAGGCCACGTCTAGCGACGATGCCGAAGTGCTGGAGCACTACGCCGAGGGCGTGCTTGCCGCGCGCCGTGGCGATGGCAACACCGCGCGCACGCGCCTGGGCGCGGCGGTGGCGCGCGCGCCCGACTTCCTGCCCGCGCAGCTGGCGCTCTCGCGCACCTTGCAGGAACAAGGCTACGGCCAGCGCGCCGCCGAGGTCGCGCGTACCGCGCTCACGCGCGCGGTCGGCGCGCCGCGCGAGATGCGCCTGGCGCTGGAAGCGCAGATGTACGAAGCGGAGAAATCCTGGCCGCAGGCGATCGAGACCTATCAGGCGCTGTATCGCTTCTATCCGGAGGAAATCGAATACGGACTGGGGCTGGCGCGCGCGCAGGCCAAGGGCGACAACGTCAACCAGGCACTCGCGACCCTGGCGGCGCTGCGCCGCAACGGCAGCGGCGACGATCCGCGCGTGGATCTGTGCGCGGCCGATCTTGCCGAGGCGCGCGATGACTATCCGGCGCTGCTGGCGGCCGCCGAGAGCGCTTTGAAGAGCGCGCAGAAATTGCAGGCGCCGCATTTGATCGCGCTGGCGCTGCGCAATCGCGCCTGGGCGCAGGACAAACTCGGTCACGACGCTGCGGTCCTGGCCGATTACGGCGAGGCGGCGCGTCTATACCGGCAATTGAGAGACCCGCTGGGGCAGGCGAGCATCCACAACGAACTGGGCAGCTACTACTTCAACCATGGTGATTTCGCCCGCGCCGCGCCGCTGTATCAGCAGGCGCTGGTGCTGTTCGAGGGCGCGGGCGTGAAGTCGGGCGAAATCGCCGCGTTGTCCAATCTGGCCAACATCGCCTGGGAGCAGGACAAGCGCGGCGAAGTGAAGAACCGGCTGGAAACCGTGCTGCAGCTCGGGCGCGAGCTCGGCGATCCGGAGCGCGAAGCCTGGACGCTCAGCGCGCTGGGCACCGTGCAGGCCGACATGGGGCAGACCGCGGCGGCGCTGGCCAGCTATCGCGACGCGATCGCGGTCTCCGAACGCAACGGCCTGGAGGGGCAGGGCGCATGGTCGCGGCGCGAAATGGCGGAGTTGCTGCGCCTGCGCGGCGAATACGCGCAAGCGCGCCATCTGGCGGAAGAAGCGCTGGCGGTGGAAGGGCGGCTGAAGAATCGCAGTGGCGAAGCCGAAGCGCTGATGCGCCTGGGGCAGATACTGCGTGACAGCGGCGACTTCGCGGGCGCGCGGACACGCCTGCAAGCGGCGTTGTCGGTGTCGCGCCGCGACAAGCTGGATTACACCACCGCCTGCATCGAGATGGAGCTGGCGGTCCTGTCGCTGCGCGAGAACAGGCCGAACGACGCCTTGCCGCTGCTCCAGGGCATCGTTCCGATCCTGCAGAACAATGATTCGAAGTCGGGACTCGCGCTCGTGGAAGCGCTGCGGGCGGAAGCGCTGTCGGCGCTGCGTCGGGGAGAGGAAGCCCATGCGGCGCTGAAGAACGCGGTGGCATTCGCCGAGGCGCACCCCGACACGCTGGAGGCGTTGGCCATCCGCATGAGCGAGGTGCGCGTGCTGACGGCGGAGCACCAGCGCGACAACGCCGCCGCACGCACTGCCACGCTCGTCAAGCAGGTCAGGCAGCGCGAGCTGGGAGGGTTGCTGGCACAGATCGAGCTGTTGCAGAAGCAGGGGTTGCAGAATCCGAGCCAGGCGGCGGGCGTCACGGCGATCCGCTGAGCGCCTCGGTAGCCCGCGCCGCCGTCCGCAACTGGCGGAGAAATGCCACGGAAAGGCCCCTCGAAGGCGGCCGCGCCGTTACAATGACGGGGTTCCCACCAGGTCAAGCTCCCCCCATGCCCCCCGCACTTTCCCGGCGCATCGGTCGCGCCAAGCCCAGCGCGATCATGCAGGTGGCCGAAAAGGCCAAGCAGCTCAAGGCCGAAGGCCGCGACATCATCAGTTTTTCCATCGGCGTTCCCAACTTCCTCCCCGGTCCGCACGTGTACGAAGCCGCGCGCGCGGCGCTGGAGAAGGATTCCGGCCAGTACGGCAGCAACCGCGGCGCCGACGCGCTGCTGGATGCCTTCCTCAAGCACATCGAACAGGTCGGCCTGACCGGCTACACGCGCGCCAACTGCGCCACCGGCATCGGTGCCAAGCACGTGCTGTACAACATCTGCGACGCGATCCTGGACGAAGGTGACGGCTTCGCGTTCCCGACGCCGTACTGGACCAGCTATCTCGACATCGCCGAGATTCTCAACGCCGACATCCAGCTGCTGCCGTGCCCGCCGGAGCAGGACTACAAGCTCACGCCGGCGCAACTCGACGCCGCGCTGGCGAAGAAGCCCAAGCTCTTCCTATTCAACAACCCGTCCAACCCGACGGGCATGGTGTACACGAAGGAAGAAATCGCGGCCCTGGCCGACGTGGTGGCCAAGTATCCGGACACGTGGATCCTCACCGATGACATCTACAACCGCATGGTGTTCGACGGCATCGGCTACCACAACTTCCTGCATTTCCGTCCGGAATTGCGCGATCGCCTGATCTTCATGGATTCGCTGTCGAAGACCTACGGCATGCCGGGCTGGCGCGTCGGTTTCATGGTCGGGCCGGAATCGATCGCCAAGGCGATCACCACGCTCAACTCCAACCACATCACCAACATCCCGGAAATCGTCACCGCCGCCGCGGTCGCCGCGCTGACCGGGCCGCAGGACGTCCCGGCGCAGAAAAACGCCGAGTTCCAGGCCAAGCGCGATCAGGTGCTGGCCGTGCTCAACGCGATTCCCGGCGTGGTGTGCCCGAAACCGCAAGGTGCGTTCTACGCGTTCCCGGACATCAGCGTCGCCTTCGGCAAGTCGCACAACGGCAAGAAGATCGAGAACGATTTCGACGTCTGCAACGCGCTGCTGGAAAGCAAGGGCGTGGCCTGCGTGCCGGGCTCGGCGTTCGGCGAGCCGCGTGCGCTGCGCATCAGCTACACCTGCCCGACGCCGCAGCTGGCGCCCGGGTTGCAGCGCTTCCAGGAATTCTTCGCCGAACTCGCCTGAGTTCGGCGCAAGAACACGACGGCGGCGATCGGTATGCGCATCCTCGTCCTGCTGCTGGTGCTCGGGCTGGCGGGTGGTCTGTATCAATACTCGCGCGGGAAGCTGCCCTTCCTGCCCGGTGCCGAGACGCAGGTGCAGCTGCAGCCCGGCGATCCGCGCATGGTCACCGGCGAGACCGGCGTGGTCATGCTGATGGCGGAGTGGTGCGGCTATTGCGCGAAGCTGCGCAAGGATTTCGAACTGGCGAACGTGCGTTACCGCATGCTCGACGTCGACACGCCCGAAGGCGACCAGGCGATGCAGGCAATGGGCCTCCAGGGCGTGCCGGTGCTGATCGTCGGGCAGGACGTCGTGCATGGCTACCAGCCCAATGAAATCCGCCAATTGCTCGAACCGCTCGGGTATCGCCTCTGATTCGTCGGCCCACGGCCGCGTTGCCGCGGGCCTTGTCCCTCACTTTTGACCCTTCAGCAAAAGGAACCCCCTCATGAAGACTCCACTCCGTGTTGCCGTCACCGGCGCCGCCGGCCAGATCGGCTACGCCCTGCTGTTCCGCATCGCTTCCGGCGAAATGCTCGGCAAGGACCAGCCCGTGATCCTGCAGTTGCTGGAACTGCCGATCGACAAGGCCCAGGCCGCGCTCAAGGGCGTGATCATGGAGCTGGAAGACTGCGCGTTCCCGCTGCTGGCCGGCGTGATCGGCACCGATGATCCGAAGGTCGCGTTCAAGGACGTCGACGTCGCCCTGCTGGTCGGCGCCAAGCCGCGCGGCCCGGGCATGGAGCGCAAGGATCTGCTGCTGGAGAACGCCAAGATCTTCACCGAGCAGGGCAAGGCGCTGAACGAAGTGGCCAGCCGCAACGTGAAGGTGCTGGTGGTCGGCAATCCGGCCAACACCAACGCCTACATCGCCATGAAGTCGGCGCCGGACCTGCCGGCGAAGAACTTCACCGCGATGCTGCGCCTGGACCACAACCGCGCGCTCAGCCAGCTCGCCATCAAGGCCGGCGTCGCCGTGGGCGACATCGAGAAGCTGATCGTGTGGGGCAACCACAGCCCGACCATGTATCCGGACTACCGCTTCGCCACCGCCGGCGGCGCTTCGCTGAAGGACAAGATCAACGACGCGGCCTGGAACAGCGATACCTTCATCCCGCAGGTGGGCAAGCGCGGCGCCGCGATCATCGAGGCGCGCGGCCTGTCGTCGGCCGCTTCGGCCGCCAACGCCGCCATCGACCACGTCCGCGACTGGGTGCTGGGCAGCAACGGCAAGTGGGTGACGATGGGCGTGCCGTCCGACGGCAGCTACGGCATTCCGGAAGGCGTGATCTACGGCGTGCCGGTGACCACCGTCAATGGCGAATACACGCGCGTCGAGAATCTTGAGATCGATGCCTTCAGCCGCGAGCGCATGGACAAGACGCTGGCCGAGCTCGAGGAAGAGCGCGCCGGCGTGGCGCATCTGCTGGGCTGATCGTTTCGAGCGATGCACATGAAAACGCCGGGCGATTGCCCGGCGTTTTCGTTTCCGGCGAAGCGAGTTCGCTTCACTTCATGCGATCGGCCACCGCGCGCCAGTCCACGATGTTCCAGAACGCCTCGACGTACTTCGAGCGCGCATGGCGGTAATCGAGATAGTAGGCGTGCTCCCACAGGCAGCACGCCAGCAGCGGCGTGTCGTCGCCGGTGAGCGGTGTGGCGGCGTTGGCGGTGGCGGCGATGTTCAGCGTGCCGTCTCCGCGCTGCAGGAGCCAGAGCCAGCCCGGGCCGAACGTGCGCTCGGCGATCGCGGCGAATTGCGCCTTGAAGCGCGCGAAGTCTCCGAAAGTCCGGGTGATGGCTTCCGCCAGCTTGTCCGCGGGCTCGCCACCGCCTCCGCCGGCGGCCGGTTTCAGGCCCGCCCAGTAGAAGGCGTCGTTCCAGGCCTGGGAAGCATGGTTGAACAGGTTGCCCTGGGCCTTGCGCACGATGTCCTGCAAGGCCGCTTCGGCGAGCTCGGTGGCCTCGATCGCGGCATTCACCTGCTCCAGGTGCGCCTTCTGCAGGTTGTGATGGCTTTCCACCGTCTCGGCGGACAGATGCGGTTCGAGGGCGCTGGCGGCGTAGGGCAGGGATGGGATTTCGAGGGTCATGTTCCGGTCGGGTTGAAGAGGCGGGCCCCTGGTTTGACGGCGCCGACGATGCGGGCGTCCGGGCTTACAATATGCAATTCCACCCCCACAAGCACGACCCACGGCCCCGGCGCATGCCGCGACCGTGTTTCCAGGAGTTTTTTCACCATGGCCGTTCTCGAACGCATCCAGGCCGAAGTCGAAGGCCATCCCATCGTTCTCTTCATGAAGGGTACGCCGCAATTCCCGATGTGCGGCTTCTCCAGCCGCACCGTGCAGGCGCTGAAGGCCGCCGGCGCCACCGAGCTGCACACGATCAACGTGCTCGAGGAGCCGGAAGTCCGCGCCAACCTGCCGCGCTATTCCAACTGGCCGACCTTCCCGCAGCTGTTCATCCACGGCGAGCTGATCGGCGGTTGCGACATCACGCTGGAGCTGTACGAATCCGGCGAACTCGCGCGCATGATCTCGGAAGTGCAGAAGGCGTGAGCGCGGTGCGGACCGACGGCGAAGCCGCGTCGCAGGGCGCGCACGCCGGTTCCACGCAGGAAGGCTCTGCGCTGAAGGGCAGGGTCATTCTGGTGACGGGCGCCTATGGCGGCCTTGGCCGCGCGGCCGCGCTCGCCTGCGCGCGCGCGGGCGCGACGCTGGTGCTGCTCGGCCGCAAGGTGCCGAAGTTGAATCGTGTCTACGACGCGATCCGGCAGGAGACGACGGCCACCGAGCCGGCCAACTATCCGCTCGATCTCGAAGGCGCCGCGCCGGACGATTACGCCGAACTGGCCGCGCGCATCGAATCGGGGCTTGGTCGTCTCGATGGACTGCTGCACTGCGCCGCCGAGTTCAAGGGACTGGCGGCGATGGAGCGCACCGATCCCGCCGATTTCGCCCGCGCCATCCACGTCAACCTCACCGCGCGCTGGTGGCTCACGCAGGCCTGCCTGCCGCTGCTGAAGCGCGCGGAGGATGGCGCGGTGGTGTTCGCCCTGGATGATCCCGCGCGCATTGGTGGCGCCTACTGGGGCGGTTATGGATTGGCGCAGCAGGGCAGCGCGGCCCTGGTCGGAATGTTGCACGCGGAACTCGCCAGCACCTCGGTGCGCGTGAGTGGTCTGCAGTTGGGCGGCATGCGCACCGCGTTGCGTTCGAAAGCGTATGTGGAGGAAGACGACCGCCTCGCCCTGGATCCGTCGGCGTATGCGGATGCCTGCGTGACGTTGCTGTCGGCTGCCGGAAAGGAGCATCGCGGCACGATCTGGGCCGCGCCGCCCGCGGTGCGCGCATGACGATCGCTTCCGCCGCGCTGCTGCTGTTCCTGATCCTCGATCCGCTCGGCAACGTGCCGGTGGTGCTGAGCCTGCTACGGCCGCTCACGCCCAAACGTCAGCGCATGGTGCTGATCCGCGAACTGATCATCGCGCTCGTGGTGCTGATGCTGTTCCTGTGGTTCGGCAAGTACGCGCTCGAGCTGATGCATCTGCGCCAGGAGTCGGTGTCGATCGCCGGCGGCATCGTGCTGTTCCTGATCGGCATCCGCATGATCTTCCCGCCGCCGGAAGGCCTGATGGGCGAATTGCCCGGCGGCGAGCCTTTCATCGTGCCGGTCGCGATCCCGATGATCGCCGGACCTTCCGGCATGGCCGCGGTCATGCTGATGGGCAGTAATGACCCCGCGCGTCTGGACGACTGGAGCATCGCCCTGCTGATCGCCTGGGTGGCGACGTCGGTGATCCTGCTCTCGGCCACCATGCTCTACAAACTGCTGGGCGGTCGCGCCCTGATCGCCATCGAACGCCTGATGGGCATGCTGCTGGTGGCGATTTCCGTGCAGATGTTCCTCGATGGCATCAGCACCTATCTGCGGCTCGGGCCGACTCCCTGAACGTCGAAACGAATCGACAAGTACTTAGCGGGGATTGCTGAGGCATCCCTGCAGACAATGCCGATAGATCGCGGTCATCGGATGTCGGCATTACAAGTGCCGGAATGTCTTTTTTAGAGTCCCGGCTCCACGAAATTTCGGCGGGGATCGGGCACACTGTGATGGTTGCGAAAAACAGTCATTTGACTGTCATGCAGCCCGGCTATCGTGTTAACCTGTTGTTAACCCCGCGTGACGGCCGTGTGCAGGGACGCAAGGGGTTGGGGACATCCCATTTCGAAATTCTTCTTTGATGCGCGTCTGCGCGCGTCATTCATCCAATCGTCCAAAACTGCTTTCGAGGCCATCACCCATGAAGCAATCCCGCGTCCGACTCTCCAAGCTGTCGCTCGGTCTGATCGCCGCGCTCGCTGCAGCGCCCGCCTTTGCACAAAGCACCTCCGCCGGCGTCGGCGGTCTGGTCACCGGTGCCGATGGCCAGCCGGTAGCGGGGGCTGAGGTCACCATCACCCACGTCGAGTCGGGCACGGTCAGCCGCGCACTCACCGATGCCAACGGCCGTTACGTCGCGCGCGGTCTGCGCGTCGGCGGTCCGTACAGCATCACCATCAACAAGGCGGGTTCCGGTACCGATACCGAGGAGAACGTTTTCCTCACCCTGAACCAGATCAACACCGTCGATGGGCAGCTGAATAACGACGTCACCACGCTGGGCACCGTGCAGGCGATCGCCGCCGGCGGTTCGGAAGTCTTCAGTGCCTCGAAGATGGGCGCCGGCACCAACGTCACGCGCCAGACCATCGACGCGCTGCCGTCGATCGGCGGCAACATCCAGGACTACATGCGCCTCGATCCGCGCGTGGCCTTCGTCGATCGCGCCTCGGGCAGCATCAGCGCCGGCGGTCAGAACCCGCGCTACAACGCCATCCGCATCGACGGCGTGTCCGCGAGCGACACCTTCGGCCTGGAAGGCAACAACATGCCGACGCGCCGTCAGCCGGTGTCGATGGAAGCGATCGAAGCCATCAACATTGACCTGGCCAACTACGACGTCACCATCACTGGTGGCACCGGCGCGGTGGTCGATGCCGTGACCAAGTCCGGTACCAACGAATTCCACGGTTCGGTGTACGGTACCTACCGTGACGGCGACTGGTTCGGTGACGATCCGGAAGGCGAGCCCTTCAACGGCTTCACCAAGGAAGAAACCTACGGCTTCACCCTCGGCGGCCCGATCGTCAAGGACAAGCTGTTCTTCTTCGCCAACTACGAGAAGTTCAAGCAGGCGGCACCGGGTGCCGACATCGCCAACAGCCCGCTGGGCCTTGGCGCGATCGATCCGGCGGATGCGGGCGCGGCTGCGGACATCGCGCGCGCCGGCAACGGTAATTTCCCCGGCTTCGAAGCCGGTGGCCTGAGCAGCAACGGCGACACCGATCTCGAAGAGTATGCGATCAAGCTGGACTGGAACATCAACGACCAGCATCGCGCCGATTTCCGCTACAGCAAGCTCGAGCAGAGCAAGCTGCGCCTGAACGGTTTCAATTCCGGCATCAGGGGCGGCGCTTCGCTCAGTTCCTACTGGTACCAGCACGACAAGACCGTAGAGAGCTACGTCGCGCAGCTGTTCAGTGACTGGACCGATACCTTCTCCACCGAGTTCAAGGTGTCGTACCGCGACTACTCGGCGATCCGCAACACGCCCACCCAGGGCACGCCGGAGATCAGGATCGCTTATGGCAATCCGAACTCGGATGGCGTCGGCCAGAACCCGACGCTGTTCCTCGGCACGGAATCGAACTCGCAGTACAACGACCTGTTCACCAAGACCTGGAACTACTACGGCGCCGGCATCCTGAATCTCGGCGACCATGAAGTGAAGTTCGGCTTCGACTACGCCACCAACGAAATCTTCAATCTCTACGCGCCGTTTGTCGATGGTTCCTACACCTACAACAGCATCGACGATTTCCGCAATGGTGCCTGGAGCTATCGCCAGTTCCGCAACCCGGTCGGTGGCGACGTCAACAACATGGCGGCCGACTACACCTACAAGTCGCTGGGGCTGTTCGTCCAGGACAAGTGGTACGTCAACGACAAGCTGACCTTGACCTTCGGCGTGCGCGGCGACAGCTTCAAGATCGACAGCGACCCGGAATACAACGCTGCCGCGCAGCAAGCTTACGGTTACGACAACAGCGATACCGGCGGCGACAAGTGGCTGTGGCAGCCGCGCTTCGGCTTCAACTACACCTTCGCCACCGAGCGTCCGACGCAGTTGCGCGGCGGCGTTGGCCTGTTCCAGGGCGATTCGCCGCAGGTGTGGCTGAGCAACGCCTACAACACCACCGGTCTGAACTACACCCAGGTCGAGGAATTCGCCAGCGGCGCCACGCCGTCGACCCCGCGCCAGAACGTCAACTTCATCGCGCCGGACTTCGAACTGCCGTCGGTGTGGAAGGCGAACCTGGCGATCGATCACGAACTGCCGTGGTATGGGATCGTGTTCTCGGCCGAGTTGCTGCTGACCGACGTCAAGTCGGCGCTGTACTACCAGCGTCTGGACGTCGGCGCTCCCAACAGCGCCAGCCAGACCGGTCCGACCGCCGGTCAGGATGGCCGTCTGCTGTACTGGCGCAACTCGAATACCTTCAGCAGTGCCCGCGCCAATCGTAATTCGGGCTTCGGTGACGTGCTGCTGCTCGACAATACCGACAAGGGCAAGAGCAACCAGTTCACCGTCAGCCTGGAAAAGCCGTGGAGCGCCGAGAGCGACTGGTCCTGGTCGTTGGGTTACACCCACACCAACGCTGAAGAAGTCAGTGGTCTGACCAGCTCGACGGCCACCTCCGGCTGGAACGTCAACAACATCTTCCAGATCAACCAGGATGAAGCCGATACCGCTCGTTACGAGATCAAGGATCGCATCTCCGGCGCCCTGAACTGGAAGCACAAGTTCTTCGGTGACTACGAGACCAGCATCGGTCTGTTCTACGAAGGCCGCAGCGGCCGTCCGTTCAGCTACATCTACACCAATGATGTCAACGGCGACAGCCGCACCAACGATCTTTTCTACGTGCCCGCAGGCTTGGGTGATGTCGAGTTCAGTGGTGGCGCGGAGATGCAGCAGAAGTTCTTCGAATGGCTGTCGCATAACCCGGAACTGGCCCGTTATGCCGGCCAGGTAGCGCCGCGCAATGGCTTCCGTGGGGACTGGGTGAACACCTTCGACGTCCGCATCAGCCAGGAGCTGCCGGGCTTCTTCAAGGGGCACAAGTCCGAGATCTGGCTGGACATCCAGAACGTCGGTAACCTGCTCAACAAGGATTGGGGTCATATCTACGACTACGGCTTCTTCGCAGATGCGACGGTGCTGCGCGTCGATGGCATCAATCCTGCGACTGGCAAGTACATTTACAACTTCACGACTCCGGAAGCCCCGACCGTGGCCAATGCTGATGCCGACAGCTTCAACGTAGGTGTTTCGCAGTGGTCGGTGCAGGTTGGTTTCCGCTACAAGTTCTGAGAATCAGTACTGCAACGCTTGAGCAAGAACGGCCGGGATTTCCCGGCCGTTCTAGTGTTAGAGTCGTAAAAACAGGGGTATTTCAGCTTTAGAGGGAATTAAAGTATGAACATCCGCTCGATGTTGGTGTTATGCCTGTTGGTGGCCGCAACGATGCTTATCGCGCCCCGCGAAGCGCGCGCCAGTTGCCCCAACGATTGTGAAGCCCAGTTCCTGGAGTGTCTGAGGTACGGAGGGGATCAAAGCTATTGCGAAGACAGACGCGAAGAGTGCCTGCAGGCATGTCCTGTAAGAAGTGGTGGCACTCCGTCAGGCTTTAATCTCGCCGGGTACCAGGAGGCGAAGTGCGGGCAGGCGGAAGGTGCGAGTATCTGCCTGCGGCGCCAAGCTCTCGCGCCGTTGAAATTCGAAGGTTGATATGCACTGAATTTGAAACGGCCGGGTTTCCCGGCCGTTTTCTTTTTGGGTGGGGAGTGAGCTAAAGTCCCCTCCCAACAAGAGACGAAACGATGAAAATGACCGAGACGAGTACGGCGGCGAAGGCGCTGCCGGTGGTGAACGCCCGGATCTATCCGAAGGGCGGGCTGGATGTGCTTTCGCGCGACGAGGTCGCACGGCTGAAGGACGCGTCCAGTGGCGGCATGCACGAGCTGCTGCGCCGCTGCGCGCTGGCGGTGCTGACCAGCGGCAGCGCTTCCGACGATCCGCGCGCCGCGCAGGAGCTGTATCCGGATTTCGACATCCAGGTGCTGCAGCAGGATCGCGGCGTGCGTATCGACCTGATCAGCGCGCCGGCGATGGCGTTCGTGGATGGTGAGATCATCCGCGGCGTCGCGGAGTTGTTGTTCGCGGTCGTGCGCGACCTGGCCTATACCGCCATCGAGCTGGGGCCGGAGTACGCTGCCGATCTCGAATCTTCCGCCGGCCTCACCAACGCGGTGTTCGGCCTGCTGCGCAATGCCCGCATCCTGCAGCCGGCCGAGCCCAACCTGGTCGTGTGCTGGGGCGGCCATTCCATCAGCCGCGACGAATACGAATACACCAAGGACGTGGGCTACGAACTCGGCCTGCGCGGGCTCGACATCTGCACCGGCTGCGGTCCCGGCGCGATGAAGGGGCCGATGAAGGGCGCGACGATTGCCCACGCCAAGCAACGCAAGCGCCGCACGCGCTACATCGGCATCACCGAGCCAGGCATCATCGCGGCCGAATCGCCGAACCCGATCGTGAATCACCTGGTGATCATGCCGGACATCGAGAAGCGTCTCGAAGCGTTCGTGCGCCTTGGTCACGGCATCATCGTTTTCCCGGGCGGTGTCGGCACGGCGGAGGAAATCCTGTATCTGCTCGGCATCCTGCTGCGTGAGGAAAACGCGCAGTTGCCGTTCCCACTGATCCTCACCGGTCCAGTGGCGGCGGCGCCGTACTTCGAGCAGATCGACAAGTTCATTCGCCTCACGCTCGGCGATGCGGCGACGAATCGCTACGAGATCATCGTCGGCGACCCGGCGGCCGTGGCCAAGCGCATGACGGCCGGCATCGCCAAGGTGCGCGAATACCGCATCGCGCAGAAGGATTCGTTCTACTTCAACTGGGCGCTGACGATTCCGCTCGTCTTCCAGCAGCCGTTCGCACCCACGCATGAGGCGATGGCGGCGCTCAATCTACATCACGGACGCAAGCCGCACGAGCTGGCGGCCGATCTGCGCCGCGCGTTCTCCGGCATCGTCGCCGGCAACGTCAAGGAAGACGGCATGCGGCGCATCGAGCAGTTCGGGCCGTTCCAGATCCACGGCGACACCGACATGATGCAGGCGCTGGATGCGTTGCTGCGCGCGTTCGTCGAACAGCGGCGCATGAAGATCGCGGGCGAGTATCGTCCGTGCTACGAAGTGCTGGCCTGATCCTGATGCTTTGTTGAAGCGGGAGCGCTAGCTCCCGTTCGCTTCGCTCGAATTGAGCGGCAGCCGCACGGTGGCGTAGAAGCGCTGACCATCGCTCTGGATGCGCACGCTGCCGCGGCCGCCCGTCAGCGCTTCGATGCGTACCTGCGAAGCGCTCAAGCCCACCTGATGTCCATGCGCGTGCCCGCCGGCAGGTGGCATGGGATTGGTGATGCGCACGGTGACGGCATTGGATGTGACCGTCACCGCGATCTCGACATCGCCACCCGCGGGAATCCGCTCAATGCCGTGCCGGATGGCATTTTCCACCAGAGGCTGGATCGACAGCGCGGGCACGTTGACCGCGGGCATGGTTTGCGGAAGGTGCCAGTGGATCTTCAACCGGTTGCCGAGCCGGAACGCTTCGATTTCGAGATAGCGGCGCACCAGCGACAGTTCGTCGTCGAGCGAAATCTCGCGCGGACCGGCCAGTGCCGCACGGAACAGGTCGGCCAGATCCAGCAACACACGCTCGGCCGCCTCGGGCTGCTGATGCACCAGTGCCGCACCCGTGTTCAAGGTGTTGAACAGGAAGTGCGGACGGATGCGGGCCTGCAGTGCTTCCAGTTCCGACTGCTTGGCGCGCAGCGCCATCTGTCGCGTGCGCCATTGGTTCTGGAACGCGGCTAGCCCGAAGATGCCGACGGTGGTGATGATTCCAAGCGCACGCCACTGCGTCCACGACCATTGCTCGCGCGTGATCTGCCAGATGTCGCGGAACAGGAATCCGATCAGCTCGGTGATGCCCCAAGTGTTGAACAACAGGATGGCGAGCACGACATACGCGATGCGTTGCGGCGGGAGCTTGCGCAGTGGTTTGCGAATCAGATAGGTGGCGGCCAGCGTCCACAGCAGCGTCCACTGGATGGCGATCGACACCAGTCCGAAATAACGCAGCCGATGTTCCTCGCTGCCTGGCGCGAGCGCGAGAACGAGCGCCAGCGCTTCACCGGCGAACAGCATCCAGGCGATCGCGGGCGCTTGCCACAAGGTGTCGAGTGGACTGTGTTGCGGACTGCGTTGTGGAGAGGAAGTGGGCATTGGGTCACATGATACGAGTGGGCCTGTCGCGAGCGGGCTGGCCGCATGCGTCCGTCGGAGCCATCCGACCGCTTGTCCCGAATCCGCTTGCCCGCCGATGGCGGGCCGCTAACCTTGGCATATCGAGGGGAGGGGGTACATATGCGATTCGGGCCGGCTCGCGGTTTCACGCTCGTGGAACTGATGATCACAGTTGCCGTGCTGGCAGTCATGGCTGCGATCGCGTTCCCCAGCTTCGAGGGTGTCATGCGCTCCAATCGTCTCGCCACGGCGACCAACGAAATGATCGCCTCGCTCACGCTCGCGCGCAGCGAGGCCATCCGTAGTGCGCGACCAGCCAGCGTCTGCGGAAGCACGGACGGTACCGTCTGCGCCGACGACTGGAGCGGAGGATGGCTGGTGTGGGACGACACCAACGGCGACGGCGCGATCGATGACGGTGAAACGCTCGTGCGCTTCGTCGAGGCGAACGACAGGATGACGGTCACCGGACCGGAGGATGGCGTGATCACCTTCGACAACCGCGGCCGGCGCGCCAACGCGGACGATCAGGAAGTCGTCCTCCGGGCGAAAGAGTGCGGGAACTCCGATCTGCAGGTCAGGCTGGAGATCACGACCACGGGCCGGGCGAGTGCCGGTCCCAGGGAGACTTGCTCATGAGTTTGCAGCATCGTCGCATGAGTGCCGCGCGCGCCGTGCGCGGCTTCAGTCTGATCGAGGTCCTGATCGCGATCCTGGTGCTGTCCTTCGGACTGCTCGGTCTGGCGATGCTGCAGACCATGAGCGTGCGCTATGCGGAAAGCTCGAACTACCGTACCCAGGCCACGAACATGGCTTACGAGCTGCTCGATCAGATCCGCGTCAATCGAATCAATGTCGCGGCCTACGAGGGCACCTATACGGCCACGACCAGCGCGACGTCCTGCGTGCCGGCCGTCGGCAATGGCCTGACTACGACGCAGTACCTCACGGCGTGGCGCTGCCGCCTTGGCAGGACGCTGGGCGCGGGCGCGACGGCCACGGTGACCCACGCAGCTGACGACGCAGTCACGGTGGCCATCAGCTGGGATGACGAGCGCTGGACCGTCGGATCCGATCCTCTCACCTTTGCGGCGACGACCCGGCTATGAACATGCGGCGCAACAGTCAGGGCCTCTCCCTGATCGAACTCATGATCGCGATGCTGATCGGCACGATCCTGATGCTGGGGTTGTTGCAGGTATTCAGTGCTTCGCGTGCGTCCTATCAGTTGTCGGAAGGCTTGAGCCGCACGCAGGAGAACGGCCGGTTCGCGGTCGACTATCTGCAACGTGACATCCGAATGGCCGGCCATTTCGGCTGCGTCAACGATCAGGCGCATGCGCAGCAGTCTCCGAGTGGATTGGATACGACATTCGGTGCCGGCGCCGAGGAAGGTTTGCAGTTCGCAGTGTCGATTCGCGGCTACGAGGCCACGGGCACTGCGCCCGGCGCCACGGGCGTGGCGATCTCGGAGAACCCCACGGCGGGCAGCACGGCGTTCACTCCCGCCTTGCCGGCCGAGATCGCCAATGCGACGAGCAATCGCATCGCCGGCAGCGACATCATCGCGCTGCGCTATTTCGCTCCCGAGGGCGTGCCGATCACCGCCATCGGTGGTTCTGGCGGCGCTCCGACGTTCTCGTTCGATTCCTCGCGTTGGGACGTGCTGCGCAGCGGCGTCGACGATCCCGGCCTGTTCGGCGTGGCCGACTGCATGAACGCCACCGTGTTCGAGGCGGGCGACGAGAGCACCAACGAGATGATCGTCATGGACGATGACGCTCCGGAAAACGAAACGCCTTTCAGCAAGGTATTCACTGCGGGTCAGGCGATGCTGTATCGCGCCGAGAGCGTCGTGTACTACATCGGTCTCAACGATGATGCCGCGAACCCACGGCCTTCTCTTTATCGTGTGCGATTCCGGACCACACCTGGCGGTGTGCTCGAATCCGACCCGCAGGAATTGGTCGAAGGCGTCGAGAACCTGCAATTGCTGTACGGCCAGGATCGCGAGTTGAACGCCGCCAACCCGCCCACGGGATACGTCGATCGCGTGGGTACGGCGGCAGTTGTCAATGCGGTCGCACCCGTGGACAACAGCTGGCGCCGGGTCGGTCTGGTGCAGGTCGGTCTGCTGGCTGCGAGCGATAATCGCGCCGCGTCGGCCCAGGCGGAAGCGGCCGTCTCGCCATCTTCCCTGGGCGTGGGCTTCACGCTGCCCGACGATGGCCGCTATCGCACGGTCTATCAATCCACGGTCGCGCTGCGCAACCGGCTGTACGGGAATTGACGCGAGGCTCGCCATGAAGAATCGGAAACCCGAATCGATGGTTCCCTACAGGCAACGAGGCGCGGTGCTGTACGTGGCCTTGATCATGCTGATCCTGATGGCCCTGATCGGCATCGCCGGCATGCGCGTAATCGGCATGCAGGAACGCATGTCGTCCAACTACAACCGCGTCAATCTGGCGTTCCAGAACGCCGAGCTGGCGGCGCGAGACTCGGAAGCGGACATCAGCGACAGATTGTCGGCCACCGGCACCTTCGCCGCCGATCAGGAAGTGTGTTCGCCGACGTTCGATCCGGCGAGCTGGGCCGACGGCAACGATACCGCGCGCCCTCTCGGCGATGTCAATGAAGATACCTATATCCGGCGTGTCGATCGCTGCTTCGCGGCTTCCAGCCGCCGCATCGGCAACAAGGAAAACGAAGAGACGGGCAACATCTACGAAATCACGGCGTTGGCGAGCGACACCAACGACGATGACGACACCCCCAGCGCCAGTGCGGTCATCGACACAGTGTTCATTCCCTGAGGACCGCGGAGACAACTATGACCATCCCAACATGGTTCCGCCTTTCCGCGGTCGTACTTCTGGTGACGCTGCTGGTCACCCGTAGCGTCGATCTCACGGCCGGCAGCAACGACTACGACGTGTCGCAGGTGCCGTTGTTCTCCGGCCAGAGCGATCCGCCGTTGATGATGCTCGTGATGTCGCGCGATGAGCAGTTGTTCAACAAGGCCTACACCGACTATACGGACTTGAACGGTGACGGCCTGCTGGACATCACCTACCAGGACGCGTTCGATTACGCAGGCTATTTCGACTCGAAGCTCTGCTACAGCTACGGCAGTGGCCGTTTCAAGGCCACCGGTCCGGCGACGGGCCATTCCTGCTCGGGGCAAACGGGGCGCTGGAGCGGCAACTTCCTGAACTGGGTGACGATGAGTCGCCTCGACGTGCTGCGTTTCGTGCTTTACGGCGGACAGCGCAGTACCGACGACACGACGACGGTGCTCGAGCGCGCCAATATTCCAAGCGACCTGCATGCCTGGGTGAAGGTATACAGCGGCTCCGATATCGGCAATTACGCGCCGCTCACGGGGGTGCAATCGTTCTGCAATACGAGCACCAGCAGTACCGGCGCGCCCTTCATGCGCGTGAAGTCGGGCAACTGGTCGGAATGGGCGGCCACGGCATTGCAGCAGTGCACCGTCGGCAATGACAATCCGGATCGTCCCACTGGCGTCGACAGCACCTACACCGTTCGCGTGGAAGTTTGCGATCCGGCGGGAGCCGCCGCGAATCGCCGCGAAAGCTTCTGCCAGAAATACAGCAGCGGCACGACCGACAGCTACAAGCCGGTGGGACTGCTCCAGACATACGGAGAGACCGGGCGCCTGCGTTTCGGCATGGTCAGTGGTTCGTACTCCAAGCCGCGCAGCGGTGGCGTGCTTCGCCGCAATATCGGCAAGCTGGCGGGCAACAGCGGCACGAACACTGGTTGCATTGCCGGTGACGAAGTGGATCTCAGCAATGGCCGCTTCTGTAACCAGACCGACAACGCCGAAGGCATCATCAATACGCTGTCGCGGTTCAAGCTGACCCAGTGGAATTACAGCAGTGTCTGGAACGACTGCAACAACTGGGGTTATCTGAATCGACAGGGATATCCCGACGCGGGACAGGGCGCGCTCAACAATCCAGGCACGGGCACCAACAACTGCAGTGCATGGGGCAATCCGCTGGCCGAAATGTATGCGGAAGCGCTGCGCTACGTGGCGGGCGAAACCACGGCCACGGGAAATTTCACCGGCGGAACCGATCTGACCGGCCTGCCGTCCACGCTCACCTGGCTCGACCCGTATCGCGCCACGGCCCAGGGCGGCAACTCGTTCTGCGCGACCTGCAACATCCTGGTGATGTCCTCGGGTCTGCCGTCGTTCGACAGTGACGAGGTTCCGGGCGTACCGCGGATCGCCGGCGCCGCCACCGCGACCGATGGCCTGGGCACGCGCGAGAACATCAACGGCAATTACATGATCGGCCGTGTCGTCGCCAATCAGACGGA
Organism: Luteimonas sp. GW821-FHT14E02; assembly: GCF_058803905.1. Classification (NCBI taxonomy): domain Bacteria; kingdom Pseudomonadati; phylum Pseudomonadota; class Gammaproteobacteria; order Lysobacterales; family Lysobacteraceae; genus Luteimonas; species Luteimonas sp. GW821-FHT14E02. The sequence goes on from NZ_JBXAPK010000004.1 coordinate 50,287, forward strand.
GCTCGCCGTCGGCAATTCCGTCAATACCCACGAAGACATCTGTACCGCCAAACCATTGAGCGAGTTGTCGAAGGCGCGAGGCATGTGCCCGGACGTGCCGTCGATCGAAGGCAGCTATCTCATGTCGGGTCTGGCATTCCAGGCGAAGATCACCGACATGCGGCCGGGCTTGCAGAATAAGCCGGCCAGCTTCAAGAACACCGTGACGACCTATGCGGTGGCGATGGCCGAGAACCTCCCGAAATTCGATATTCCGATCGGGGACGGCAAGATCACGCTGTCGCCGTTGTGCCAGGCGAACAAGTCCGGCTCCGCCTTGATCAATGGCGGCGACAGGGACCGGAACTGGCGTACCTGCTTCCTGGGATCGGTGGGCGTCGGCGCGAAGGCGTCCGCGGTCTCGCCCAATCACGTCTACGGCCGCGCACTGACGGCCAACGGAAACGCGGGCAGCTTCTCCCTGGTCTGGGAAGATTCGTTGTGGGGCAACGACCACGACAACGACGTGGTCTCGATGATGACCTACTGCGTCGGCGCGACCTGCGATGCCAACACCAATCCGAAGAACACCGGCTACACCGGCAAGGACATCTGCTGGCGCTCCGATTCGCCCGTCTGCGCGGGCGGGTCGCCGAGTGTGGCCGCCAACGAAGTGCTGGTGCGCATCGAGAACCTGTCCGCTTACGCCGGCAACGCGATGATGACCGGCTTCGCCGTGACGGGATCGAACAACGATGGCGTCTATCGCCTGGCCCTGCGTCCCGGCAGCAGCGACGGCTCCATCCTGACCGTCACCGCCGATCCGCGCACGGACTGGTACAAGCCGAAGGTGATGAAGTTCACCGTCGGCACCAGCAACGCCAAGCTGCTGGAAAGCCCGCTCTGGTACGCGGCGAAGTACGGCGGTTTCAAGGACGCCAACGGCAACAACCAGCCTGACCCGGGTGAATGGGACAAGCGCGTGGCGGGGACGCCCGACAACTACTTCCTGGCCCGCGACCCGTCCAAGCTGAAGTCGGAGCTCGATCGCATCTTCGCGGAAGCGGCTGGCAACAAGGCGCCGACGGGCGGCGCCGGCGGTGGCGCGCGCATCACCGGCAATTCGTTCACGCTGGAAGCGACATACGAACTGACCGACAAATCGGTCAACGACTGGATCGGCAACGTGCGCGGTGTCCAGGTCAATCCCGATGGTTCGGCGGGCGACGAGATCTGGAGCGCCGCGGCCAAGCTGCCGCCCGCCTCCAGTCGCGACGACATCTTCATGGTGGTCACGCCGACCGAGATCAGAGCCGACGGAACGGTGCGCACGCCTGCCGCGTCCAGGACGTTGACGGGCAGCAACATCCCGGGTGGAACCCGCGAAGCCAAGCTCGCGGCGATGGGCATGACGATCATTCCCACGTGGTTCCGCAGCACGTACACGGTCGACAATCTGGTGGCCTACATCAAGGGCGACCATGCCAACGAGCGTGGCACGGGCGGCGATCCCAACAAGACCTTGCGCAACCGCAGCTCCGCGCTGGGCGACATCATCAATTCGACGCCTGAAATCGCCTCGCCGCGCGATGATTATGGTTACGACTCCTGGGCGAGCTTCACCACGGTGGACTGGAAGCGGGAGCTGGGCGGGAGCTACAAGGATTATCTCGAAGCCAAGGCTTCCCGCGACCCGGTCATCTACGTTGGCGCCAATGACGGCATGCTGCATGCCTTCAACGCGAAGAACGACACTACGGGCGGCACCGAGCTGTTCGGCTTCATTCCTTACGGGTCGCTGGATCATCTGGCGAGCCTGGCCGATCCGAACCTGCTCCACCGCTATTATGTGGATGGCGCCATCACCACTTCCGACGTGCCGTCCACCTCGACGGGCAACTGGCGCACGCTGCTCGTCGGCGCCACGGGAGCAGGCGGCAAATCGGTGTTCGGCCTGAACGTGTCCAACCCCGGAGGCTTCACCGCCAACGATGCGCTGTGGGAGTTGAGCGGCAGCACGATCAACGACCTCGGCATGGTCATGGGCAAGCCCATCATCGTGCCGATCAAGGGCAGCAGCGGGCGGCCGCGCTGGGTGGCGATCTTCGGCAATGGCGTCAATTCGGATTCCGGCGCGCCGGTGCTGTTCGTCGTCGATGCCAACAACGGAACCGTGCTGTCACGCCTGAAGCCAATAGGCGCCGACTACGCCGTGCGCAACGGCTTGATGAGCGTCGCGCCCGTGGCGCTGACGAACAATGACGGCATCGTCGATACCGTCTACGGCGGCGACCTGCAAGGCAACGTGTGGAAGTTCAATTTGTCCGAGACGAATCCGGACAACTGGAGCGTGGCTTACAGTGGCGAGCCGCTGTTCACGGCGAAGATCGGCACCGTCGCCCAGCCGATCACCGGCGGCATCGAGGTCACCAGCGGACCGAGCGGCGGCGTCAGCATCTTCTTCGGCACCGGCCGCTATTTCGCCGTGGGCGACAACACCGTCAGCAGTAATCCGCCGGTGCAGAGCCTGTACGGCATCTGGGACAACCAGAGCAACGAGCGCATCACCGGCCGCGACATGCTGATCGAGCAGACGATCTCCAATGTCGCAACGTCCGGTGGCTACGACACACGCGATGTTTCAAACAATCTGGTCACCTACGGCACCAAGCGCGGCTGGTACATCGACCTGAAGGTGGGAACCAACGCCAAGGGCGAGCGGTTCATCGGCACACCGAGGATCCAGAACGGCAAGGTGATCTTCACCACCTACGAAGGCGTGGACACGACCTGTTCGGCCGGCGGCGGCATCAACTGGCTGTATGCGTTGAACCTGCTGACGGGCGCGGGCGGCATGTCCGGCGTCTCGAACTCTCGCGGCGGCAACCCGGTGTGCACGGGCGAGTGTGGCGCGATCTCCCTCAACAAGGACGGCAAGAACATGCCGCCCGTGAAGGATACGAACGTGTTCGTGCCGCCGACGCCGACGCTGGAAGAGTTGCAGGCCCTCTGCGACCCGACCACGCCGGGCTGCCTGCAGCAGCGCATCAACGCCAAGATGTGCACCTTCGTGCTGCGCGCGCCAGGTGCGGATCCGCTCTACTTGCCGCGACCCTGCGGCCGTCAATCCTGGCGACAGGTCCGATAGGTGGGATGATGTCCATGATCGCTTTCAAAGTGGCAAACATGCGCAAGCCCCGCCGCTTCACGTCCCGCGGGTTCACGCTGATCGAGTTGATGATCGTGGTCCTCGTGATCGCGGTCATCGTCGCGATCGCGTATCCGTCCTACGTCGAGTACGTGCGCAAGTCGCGTCGTGCGCAGGCGAAGGCGGATCTGGTGGAGCTGACGCAGCGCGCGGAACGCTTCCACACGGTCAATAACACCTACGCGGGATTCTGGGCGACCATTCCCGACGAGGAGAAAATCTCGCCTCGGAACACGGAGCGTCCCTTCTACAATCTGGCTCGTGACGGGGACGATGCGGACGCGGACGAATTCGTCCTGACCGCGACGCCGGTCGACGGAACGGACCAGACGAACGACAGGTGCAGCGAGCTGGGCATCAACAGCGTGGGCGCCAAGACTCCGACCGAGCCGGCTGAATGCTGGTGACCCCGATGCCCGTGTGCCGTGCCGCAGTCGCATGGCACGGTTGAAACGGGCATCCGGCCAGCATTAATCGCAGTCGTGGCCGCGCAATGGGTTGCGAGCGCGCGACCTCGCCATTAATATTGCGTCCCCGCCCGAATAGCTCAGCCGGTTAGAGCACTTGACTGTTAATCAGGGGGTCGTTGGTTCGAGTCCAACTTCGGGCGCCATGAATTCAAGCACTTAAGGCCGCGAAAGCGGCCTTTTTTGCGTCGGCTCCGTTCAGCGCCGGTCCCCGCAGGGACGATCGCCCGATGCGCGCCGCGATCGCACCCGGCCGACGTTGTTGACGGCTACTTCGCCGTTCAGTTTTCCATCGCTGCAGATCCGGATGATCAGATTGTTGCCGCCAGCGCGCCCGTCCGGCTGGAAGCGGACGTATTTCCGACTGGCGGTGCTCCACAGCACCAGATGGCGGTCGGAGCGCTCGACCACCTGAAGGACATCCTTGTCGCTTCGAGGCTGTCCCTTGCGCAGGCGATCGCGGAAGACCATCCAGCCGCCGTCCCAGACGCTGTCCTGACGACAGCGGCGGCTGCCGTCCGTGATCGGGCAGACGGTGACCGGCGTCGCCGCCGAAATCGCCGCCATGCGTGCCGACGCCAGCGAGGTGGAGAGCAGGGACATGCCTGAAGCCACGCGCTGGTAGGTCAGAATCCGCTTGAAAGAAGGGACGCCGGCACCCATCACGATCGCCAGGATGGCAACAGCGGCGATCGCCTCGATCAACGTGAAGCCTGTCTGACTGCGTTTCATGTCCTGCTCCGTTCCGGTCTCCATTCTTGAGACGGATTTTCCGGAGCATGTGCGGATCGCAGAATCGGCGCCCGGCGATGCGGGATGTCAGGATATCCCGGCCGAATTTGTCGGCAACGATCCCACAGCGGGTTGCTCGAAGCGGCCTTCCTGCTTGACGAAGCCCGGGCCGGGAAGCCGCTAAACTAACGAATTGACCCTTGGCGCCCGTATGAACGACGCATCCAACAGCGCGGGATTCCAGCTCATCGCGCCTTACCAGCCAGCCGGCGATCAGCCGCAGGCGATCGCACGCCTGGTCGAGGGCTTCGAGTCGGGCCTGGCGCGGCAGACGCTGCTGGGCGTGACCGGCTCCGGCAAGACCTACACCATCGCCAACGTGATCCAGGAGATACAGCGGCCGGCCCTGGTGATGGCGCACAACAAGACGCTCGCCGCGCAGCTGTATGGCGAATTCAAGGCGTTCTTCCCGCACAACGCGGTGGAGTATTTCGTCAGCTACTACGACTACTACCAGCCGGAGGCCTACGTCCCGTCATCGGACACGTACATCGAGAAGGACAGCTCGGTGAACGAACACATCGAGCAGATGCGCCTGTCGGCGACCAAGGCGCTGCTGGAGCGGCGCGATGCGATCATCGTCTGCACGGTGTCGGCGATCTACGGCCTGGGTGATCCGAGCGAGTACTTCAAGATGGTGTTGCACATGGTCAAGGGCGAGCGCATCGATCAGCGCGAGCTGATCCGCCGCCTGACCGAGATGCAGTACACCCGCAACGACACCGAACTGCGCCGCGCCACCTATCGCGTGCGCGGCGAAGTGATCGACGTGCATCCGGCCGAATCCGATACCGAGGCGCTGCGCATCGAATTGTTCGACGGCGAGATCGAGAAGCTGACGCTGTTCGATCCGCTCACCGGCGAGACGCAGCGGACGCTGTCGCGCTACACCATCTATCCGAAATCGCACTACGTCACCACGCGCCGCACCACGCTGGACGCGATCGAAGCGATCAAGCTGGAATTGCCGCAGCGGCTGGAGCAGTTCTATTCGCAAGGCAAGCTGGTGGAGGCGCAGCGCCTGCAGCAGCGCACCCAGTTCGACCTGGAGATGATGGCCGAGGTCGGCTACTGCAACGGCATCGAAAACTACTCGCGTCACCTGACTGGGCGCATGCCGGGCGAAGCGCCGCCGTGCCTGTTCGACTATCTGCCGCCGGACGCGCTGCTGGTGGTGGACGAATCGCACGCCACCATTCCGCAGATCGGCGCCATGTACAAGGGTGACCGCTCGCGCAAGGAAACGCTGGTGGAATTCGGTTTCCGCCTGCCGTCGGCGCTGGACAACCGGCCGTTGCGTTTCGAGGAGTGGGAGGCGCGTTCGCCGCGCAGCATCTATGTCTCCGCCACGCCGGGCCGGTACGAGCAGGAGAAGACGGAAGGGCAGATCATCGAACTGGTGGTCAGGCCGACAGGACTGATAGACCCCGAAGTCGAGATCCGCCCGGTGGCGACGCAGGTCGACGACCTGCTCGGCGAGATCCACGAACGCGTCGCGCTCGGCGACCGCGTGCTGGTGACCACGCTGACCAAGCGCATGGCCGAGAACCTCACCGAGTACCTCGGCGAGCACGGTGTGCGCGTGCGCTACCTGCACTCGGACATCGAAACGGTGGAGCGCGTGGAGATCATCCGCGACCTGCGCCTGGGCAAGTTCGACGTGCTGGTCGGCATCAACCTGCTGCGCGAAGGCCTGGACATGCCCGAGGTGTCGCTGGTGGCGATCCTCGATGCCGACAAGGAGGGGTTCCTGCGCTCGTCCGGTTCGCTGATCCAGACCATCGGCCGCGCCGCCCGCAACCTGCGCGGCAAGGCAATCCTGTACGCGGACACGATCACGCGCTCGATACAGGCCGCGCTCGATGAGACGGGCCGTCGTCGGCAGAGGCAGCTCGAGTTCAACGCCGAGCACGGCATCGTGCCGAAATCGGTGGCCAAGCCGATCGTCGACATCATGGAAGGCGCGCGCAGCGTGCCGGCGGCCGAGAAGCGCGCCCGTGGCCAGGCCAGGCGCGTGGCCGAGGAGGCCGCCGAATATGCCGTGCTCGATCCGGCCCAGCTCGCGTCCAGGCTCAAGGCGCTGGAGCAGGAGATGTACCAGCACGCCCGCGATCTGGAGTTCGAGGCGGCGGCCCGGGTGCGCGACCAGATCCGTCGGATCAAGGAAGCCGCGCTGGCCGGCTGAGCCGGGCGCCCATGGGAAGCGATAGGCCTCTTCAGGCGCCGCTCGCTTGTCCCTCCCCCCGCCGTCAGCTAGAATTCGCGTCCCTTCGGGCGGTTAGCTCAGCGGTAGAGCACTACCTTGACATGGTAGGGGTCACAGGTTCGAACCCTGTACCGCCCACCAATTGAATCAACGGCTTATGCCGTTTTTAATTGGTCAGTCACTCGTCAGTACGAGAAAGTACCTGCGAGACGGCCCCAGATGCAGTGGGCGCCCTTCTGCCTATCGGCTTTTTCATTGGAGCCGACATCCTTTAATCAATCCCTCCCGCCGCATCACGCGCGTCAGGAAGTGCCCTGCGGGATCGCTTTACTTGGCCGGAGTCTGCCGATCGATCGACTTCAGCAGCAGGTCGGTCATTTCTGTGAGCCTGGCGCATTTCGAGCCATAGCTATCGCGCATGGACGGATCGTCGTATTTGTCCATGGCGAGCAGCATCAGTTTCACGCGCTTCCTGTGCGGAGCGATGGCTTCCCGCTCCCAGTCGATGGCCTGGCGCTTGCCGTCCGGGTGCTTGAGTTGCCAGTCGGAGGTATAGATGCGTCGCGAGATCAGCACCGCGTTCCTGGACATGTTGCGCATGATGTCCCCGGATTGCTTCCGGCCGCTGCTCTCCTGCGAGTCGGCGATGAAATCGTAGTAGCCGGCGCATTCCGCGTAGAGCTGGGCGGTGCCGGCCTTGCCCGGTTCGATGGAATCCGGGTCCGCCTGCGCGGACGCGCCGAGGGCCAACGCGATCGTCATCGACAGAAACATAAGTCTCCTTAGGTCCCGCAGACACGGGTCCGTAATCCCTGGACGCTTCCGGATGTGTATCGCCCCTGGCCGGTACTCTAGCATTGCCGCCCCACGCGCGAGGATGGCGAGGAAGTCCGGCAGTCGCCGGCCAGACTAGGCAGCGGACTGGCCCTGCGCAGGAGTTTTGCTTGCGCGCATCACGCAGCAATCAAAAGAATCCCTATCGTTTGAATATGGCCGGGATATCCAAAATGTGATGTCTCTTGGCGCACACTCCGCGCATGACGGCGAAGCCCCATGCGTAGCAAATTGTTCGTACCGGGTGTTCGGCCGGAACTGTTCGCCAAGGCGCTGGCCGGGGAAGCGGATGCGTTGTCGCTCGATCTCGAGGATTCGGTCGCGGACGAACGCAAGGCGGAGGCGAGAGCCGCGGTGGCCGGGTTCATCCGGTCGGATGCGGCCCGCGATGCCGCCAAGCTCATCATCGTCCGCGTGAATGGACCCGACAGCGGCCATTTCGAGCAAGACGTGCAGGCCGTCGCACACGACGGCGTGGCGCTGCTGAACATCCCGAAGATCGAATCGGCCGCCGAACTGCACGCGGCGATCGACATCCTGCAGCGTGCCGAGGCCACGAACGCCGTGTCGCAGCCGATCCGGCTGCTGGTCAACATCGAAACGCCAAAAGCCATGGCGCATGCGGCGGACATCGCCGCGGCCGATCCGCGCGTGGCGGGACTGCAGCTGGGGCTGGGCGATCTGTTCGAGCCACACGGCGTCGATCGTCACGACGTTGCCAACGTGCACGCGACGATGTTCGCCGTGCGCATGGCGGCGGCCCAGGCCGGTGTGTTCGCCGTCGACGGGGCTTTCGCCGATCTGGAGGACGCGGCGGGGTTTTCGGCCGAAGCGCAAATGGCGCGCCGGCTCGGATTCATGGGCAAAAGCTGCATCCATCCGCGGCAAGTGGCGTTGGCGAATGCGGCGTTCGCGGTATCGGAAGAAGAAATGGCTGCGGCGCGTCGCATCGTGGACGCTGCACGGTCGGCGGTGGAGCAGGGGCGCGGCGTTTTCGTCGTGGACGGGAAGATGATCGACCTGCCGTTCCTCAAGCGCGCCCAGGCCATCGTTGCGGCCGCGCGATGATGCACACGATGCATAGGATGATTCGCGCGTTCGTGGCGGCGTGCCTGTTGCTGGCGACAATGCCGGCATTCGCGGAAAACCTGGCACCGATGCGCAGCGGAACGCTTCCGGCGCTCGAAGCGGATACGGCAATCCTCGGTGTCGCGCAGGTGGAGGGCCATCCGCTCGCGATCCTGCGCGATTCGGTCTGGTGGCTGTCGCCGGATGGGACGGCATGGTCGCGATTGCACTGGGGGAGCGGAGCCGCTTCCACGAATATCGCGGGTACCTTCGGTAATGAATCGCAAAGTTATGTCCTGCTGACCGCGCCGGAATCGCGAGCGGTGATCGGCATTGCCCGGATCGGCATCACCAACGATGCGGTGGATCTGCAGCCATTGCCGCCGCTTCCCGTTCCCCTGGAACACGCACGAGGAGCACTGAAGGACGACACGCTGTACGTCGTGGGCAATGAAGGTGCGCAGCCACGCATGCTGCGGATCACGATCGGAGCGGAAAACCCGCAATGGACGCGTCTGGCGGGATGGCCTTCCGGCGTGGCGACATCGTTCGCGGTGCAGACGGCGGCGGTGTTCGTCACCGTGGCGGATGCGTCCGGCGGCGGCGAGCATCTGTGGCGCTGGTCCACGCGCGAAAGCGAAAAGGGCTGGACGGAGCAGGGTCGCGTTCCTGGCGCGATCGTGGTGGGTTCAGCGCGTGCGATCGGCCAGGCGCACGTGCTTTACCTGGTGCGTGATCCGAGCCGAAGCGATGCGCTGGCGACTCCCATGACGCTCCAGATCATCACCGGTGCCTGGACGGCATTGCCCGGAGCGACCGCGACCGACCCGATCGTAACGGCCGCCTGGCGCGATGGTGTCTTCTGGGCACGATCGGCGGCGGATGGCCGACGCGTCGAATTCGCCTATGCCCAGATCCAGCCCAGCCGGCAATTGCTGAAATGGCAGGACTGGCTGGTGATCGCCGTCTATCTGGCGTCGATGCTCGGCATCGGGCTGTACTTCTATCTGCGCGAGAAACGCAATTCCACGGCGAGTTTCTTCGTCGGCGGGCGCAGCATTCCGTTCTGGGCGGCGGGCGTGAGCCTGTACGCGGCCAACACCAGTTCGATCAGCTTCATCGCCATTCCGGCCAAATCGTTCGAGAGCAACTGGCAATACCTGACCAACAACCTGATCGCCGTGCTGGGCCTGATGTTCGTCGCGGTCTGGATCGTCCCGCTCCTGCGGCGTCTCAACCTGATGTCGGTGTTCTCGTATCTGGAGACGCGCTTTCATCCCGCGATCCGGATGCTCGCCAGCGCCTTGTGCATCGTGATGCAGATCGGCAGCCGGCTGAGCGTGATCCTGTTCCTGCCGGCGCTGGCGATCGCCACCATCACCGGCATCAGCGTAGTGTGGAGCGTGATCCTGATGGGTGGCTTCACCATCATCTACACCGCGATGGGCGGGATGAAGGCGGTGATCTGGACCGATGTCGTGCAGGTCATCGTCAAGATGGGCGGCGCGATCTTCGCCATCGGCTTCATCATCTGGAAACTGCATGGCGGCTTCGACGAGTTCTACTCGACGGCGATGGCCGAGAGCAAGTTCCATCTGCTCGATTTCAGCTTCGATCTCACCAAGGCAACGGTGTGGGGCTTCATCTTCCTCGTGCTGTTCGACGTGGTGTTGACCTTCCCGAAGGACCAGGTGCTGATGCAGCGCACCTTGTCGACGAAATCCGACAAGGAGGCCGGCCGTTCGATCTGGGCCTTCGCCGCGATCATGATTCCCGGCGGCTTCGTGTTCTACATGATCGGCACCGCGCTGTTCGTGTACTACAAGGCGCATCCGGAACGCATGAATCCCTTGCTGCCGATCGATGCCACGTTCCCGCTGTTCATCGCAGCGGAGCTGCCGACCGGTGTCACGGGGCTGATCATCGCCGGCATCTTCGCCGCGGCGATGGCGACGCTGTCGAGCATCATGAACAGTGTTGCCACGCTGATCTCCGTGGACTTCTACGAGAAGATCGCGAAAAACCCGACGCCGAAGCAGAGCGTGCTGTTCGCCGAGATCATGACCGTCGTTGTGGGGTTAGTCGGCATTGGCGTAGCGCTGCTGATGTCGCGCTTCGACATCCACTCCTTGTTTGACGTGTCGATCGAACTGGCAGGCCTGCTCGGCGGCGGCTTCGCCGGCGCCTACACCCTGGGCATGTTCACGCGCCGTGCCAATTCGCCGGGCGTGGCAATCGGAATCGGCTCCAGCATCTGCCTGACTCTGATAGCGTGGTCGTTCGATCTGGTGCATCCGTACTTCTACCTGGCGATCTCGATCCTGCTCTGCATCGTGATCGGATATCTGGCGAGCCTGCTGTTCCCGGCACCGACGCGTTCGCTGCACGGGCTGACGATCTATCGCCAGGATGCCGCTCCGGATGCGCCAGCCATTGCCGGCGCAGACAAAGGGGCGCCGGAAAGCCTGTAAACTCAGTCGTCGTTTCCGCGATGGCGGAAACGGCGGATAAACGGTCCCGAAGGCCAACGTGGCCTGGAATCCTTTGCAATCACGTCCTTGCAATCATGCCCGGATCGACAACGTGGAAACCCAGTTCCTCAATACTTTCGTCACCGTAGTCGAACAGGGGTCGATGGCGGCGGCGGCGCGCGTGCTCAACATCACGCCCGCGGCGGTGGCGCAGCAGATCCGCACGGTGGAGCGCGAACTCGGCACCAGCCTGATCGCGCGCGTCGGTCGCACCGTGAGCATGACCGAAGAGGGCGCGCGCATCCTGCAACGGGCACGCGAACTGCTGCGTGGCGTCGCCGATCTGCGCAGTATCGCCAACGACAGCGCTGTGTCTGGCGAGTTGCATCTGGGCGCATGCCCGACCGCGCTCGCGGGGATGCTGCCGGACATTCTGGCGCGGATGGTGGAGCAGTTTCCGGAGATCAACGTCTTCATCCGTCCGGGATATTCCGCCGAGCTGTATCGCGCGGTGGAAACCGGCGAACTCGACGCGGCATTGGTGCTGCAGGCGCCGTTCACCCTGCCCAAGACTTGCGACTGGCAATTACTGCGCGAGGAACCGCTGGTGGTGATCGCACCGCAATCGATGGCGGGGCGCGATCCGCACGAACTGCTCGCCAACGAGCCGCTGATCCGCTACGACCGCAACCAATGGGGCGGACGATTGGCCGACGACTATCTGCGTCGCGCCGGCATCGTGCCGCGTGAGCGTTTCGAGCTCAATGGACTTAATGCCATCGCGGTGATGGTCGATCGCGGGCTCGGCGTTTCGCTGGTGCCCGATTGGGCACGGCCGTGGCCGGAAGGGTTGCGTCTTGTGCGGCTGCCCTTGCCTGACGCTGGTGAACCGCGGCGCATCGGCATCGTCTGGTCGCGTTCCAGCGTGCGTATCCGCCTCGTCAACGTGCTGCTTGAGGAAAGCCGCAAGACGATGCAGTGATCACTACGGTCAGAATCTGACGTATAGCAAACGCCTAAACGAAGTGAGCATTGGAAAGTCCGCACATGGAGGTGCGGGTTTTGCGGAAGGATCCGCATGCCATTGTTGCGTCGCAACAAAGTTTTCCTATCGGCGTAAGCAACAAAAACTAGCCTCTGAACATAGTTCACGCGGATTTCACATATTGATCGAAGCGCATAGGCTGCCGTCGGTACAGGTGTGACGCGTTGTGTCGCATCAATGCCGAATGAGCACGTTGCGTTGCCGTGCTCCCGCAGCCACCGGAACTTCGAGAGACACGACGATGATCAAGCCGCTTTCCGCAGCGATCGCCTGCCTCCTGTTCGCAGGCGTTCCTGTCGAGAACGTCCGTGCGCAGGAGAACGCGCAAAGCGCTCCGCCCGACGCGAACGCGCAGGAGGAGAAAACGCCTGCGAACAGCACGAACCAGGCGCAGGAAGCGACCGACCTCGACAAGGTGGTCGTGACCGGCACGCGCACGCCGAAGGCGGTGGACAAGATTCCCGGCGCGATCACGCTGGTATCGAAGGAAGAGATCAAGCACACGCTGCTGGTCACGGAAGATGCGACGGCGGTGCTGGCGCGCACCGTGCCGGGCTATGCGGAAGCCTCGCAGGCGATGAGCAATGCCGGCGAAACTCTGCGCGGCCGCGTCGCGCTGCGCCTGTTCGACGGCGTGCCGCAGGGATCGCCGCTGCGCGACGGCAGCCGCAATGCGACTTTCACCGACATGGGCATCGTCGACCGCGTCGAAGTGATCAACGGCCCGTCGGCGTCGGAAGGCATCGGTGCGGCCGGCGGCATCATCAACTACATCTCCGCGACACCGACCAAGGAAGGCAACGAATTCCGCCTGCTGACGCGCTATTCCACCCAGTTCGCCGACGACAGCGAAGGCTGGAAGGTCGGCCTGAACTTCATGCGCAAGCAGGACAACTACGATCTGGTGGTGGGTATGTCGGTCATCGATCGCGGCATGGGCTACGACGCCGACGGTCGCCGCCTGGGCATGAACACCAGCGGTTCGGTCAACGATTCGGTGGCCAAGAACCTGTTCCTCAAGGGTGGCTTCAACTTCGGTGAGAACGGCGAGAAGCGGTTGCAGGCGACCTACAGCCATTTCAAGATCAAGGGGAACGGCGACTACATCCAGGTGGACGGTTGCCGGGATTACGATCCGGTGGATTGCCCGAATCCGAAGCCCAATACCTCTGAACGCGGCCACATCTTCGGCAGCAAGGCCGAGTTCAACGATTTTGAACAGTTCAACCTGATGTACACCGACGGTGATGTCTTCGGCGGCACGTTCAGCGCGAACGCTTATTGGGCGGATCAGGCGATGCGCTATCCGCCGGAGAATGGCGAGGATCGGCAGGATCCACTGATTCCGCCCAACGGACCGGATGGGCTGATCTGGGACCAATCGGAAATCGACACGAAGAAAGTCGGCCTGCGGACCGCCTGGGTGCGTTCCTCGTTGTTCAACGTGGAAGGTCTGGAACTGCGCACCGGCATCGACTGGGTACGCGACGAAGCGGAGCAGCGCCTGGCGCTCACCGATCGCACCTGGGTGCCGCCGATGAAATACACCAGCGTGGCGCCGTATGCGCAGCTGAGTTATGACATCGGTCCGTTCACGATCAGTGGTGGCATACGCCGAGAGGATGGAGAACTTGAAGTCGGCGACTACACCACCACATGGTATCGCGATCGTCGTCATGTCGACGGCGGCAAGTTGTCCTATGCGGAGACGCTGCGCAACCTTGGTGCTATCTGGCGCATCAACCAGCAATGGTCGACATTCGTGGCGTACGGCGAAGGTTTCGGCTTGCCCAACGTCGGCATTCCGCTGCGAAATATCTCTTGTCCCAACGATCCCGACGATGTCAAGCCGGATGGTTGCCCGGGTGACCCGCCTGCTTCGGTGGACTCCACCTTCCGCGAGCTGAAGGCCGTGGTGGTGAACAACCGCGAGTACGGCGTGAACTGGGTCGGCGAGAGCGCTTCGTTCAGCGCGTCCTTCTATGATTCCCGCTCCGATTACGGCACGTCCTTCGCGATCGATCCGGCCACCAACGACTATGTGCTCTTCCGCGCGCCGACGCGCATCAAGGGCATCGAGATGTCCGGTGACTGGAACATCAACGACGCGTGGAAGGTGAGCGCGCTGTATTCGCGCATTCGCGGCAAGACCGCGTTCTGGACCGAAGACCCGGAAGGGCGCTGGTCCGCGGGCGGCCTGAACAAGCCGATGGGCGCGCTGGACGTCAATCCGGACAAGATCGGCCTGACGGTGCGCTGGAAGTTCTCGCCAAAAGGCGATGTCACGCTGGGATCGACCACGTTGCTTTCGCGCGATCTGTCCGGCAGCGACGTTCGCGAATACGACGGAAGGGAGTTCAGCTACGAGGAACACACCAAGGGATACACGCTGCTCGATCTCGGTGTGAACTACAAGACGGATAAATATGGCCGTTTCTCGCTGGGCGTCGAAAACCTGACCGACAAGCAATACATCCTGAGCTGGTCGCAGGTGCCGGGTTTCCGCAACTACTGGGCGGGGCGCGGCAGGATGATCTCGTTCACGCATGAGTTCACGTGGTAGGAGCGGGATCGCGGTACGGTACGGGCATGCGCTGGTTCGTTTTACTGTCTTGCGGACTGGCGCTTGCCGGGACGCAGGCGTTCGGCAAACAGGCAACCGCCGATGGGGCGGCGGTGCGTACACCGCTGCCCCTTGCCACGCCCGCATCGGAAGGATTTTCCTCTCGACGATTGCAGAAGCTTGAGCGCTTCCTGCAGAAAGCGCTGGATCAGCGAGGTTATCTCGGCGGTGTCGTTCTGATCGCGCGCGACGGCCGTATCGTCGACTGGCGGGCCTACGGCCACCGCGACATCGCGCGTCGTGAGACTCTCCCGCGCGATGCGATCTTCCGCATCTATTCGATGACCAAGACGGTGACTTCGGTCGCCGTCCTGCAGTTGGCGGAAGCGGGGAAGCTTGAAGTTGATGCTCCGGTCGCGCGATACCTGCCGGAATTATCCAAACCGCAAGTCATGGTCGGAGGCACGGCCGATACGCTGGAGCTGGCGCCGGCGCGTAGCCAGATCACGATCCGCGAATTGCTCACCCACACTGCGGGATTCCCGGCCGGCCTCGGTGGCGACGAGGAGGCGGTGAAAGCACTGGAGCGCATCGATCCGCACGGCGCCAAGGATCTGCGCGGTTTCGTCGAACGCCTGAGCCGTGCGCCGCTGGCGGCGCAACCCGGTACACGTTTCGGTTATGACGGCGCAGCGCTGGAAGTGCTGGCGCGCCTGGTCGAGGTAGTGAGCGAGGAGCCTTTCGACGCCTATCTGCACAAGCACATCCTGAATCCGTTGCGCATGCACGATACGGGTTTCAGCGTTCCGGTGGAAAAACGCAACCGCATCATCGACATCACCACGATGGGGAGGGATGGCAGGTTGGTACTGGATGCCGGTCCCAGTGCGGTGGAGCCGGGTGCTCCCTTGAATGCCTATCCCAGCGGCGCCGGCGGCTTGTATTCGACGGCGGCCGACTACGCGCGCTTCTGCCAGATGCTGCTCGATGGCGGCACGCTGGATGATGCCCGCATCCTGAAGCGCGAAACTGTCGCATCGATGCTGCGCAACCAGCTCACCATGCTGGATCCGCCGGTCACCCAGTTCAGTGCAGGCGAAGGCTTCGGCTTCGGTGGCTATGTCGTGACCGACCCCGGCAAGCGCGAACAGGGTGGAGCGCTCGGGCAATTCGGCTGGTCCGGCGCCGCATCCACGACCTACATGATCAATCCGCGGGAACATCTGGTGGCGATCCTGATGCTGCAGCATCTGCCGCACGAGGGTGTTCACGATCTGCCGCGCATCAGTCGTGATTTCTATCGATTGGTCTACGACAGCCTGGAGCGATGATGGCGGCCGCAAGCGGGACGATTCTGGTGGCGGGATCGGCGAATCTGGATTTCGTGGTGCGCGCATCGCACGTGCCCGCGCCGGGAGAGACGGTGCTCGGACGCGATTTCGCCACGTTCCCCGGCGGGAAAGGCGCGAATCAGGCGGTCGCGTGCGCGCGCGCGGGTGGTGCGCGCACACGCATGCTGCTCGCGCTCGGTGTCGATGCGTTCGCCGTGCCGATCGAAACATCGCTGCGGGAAGCCGGTGTGCAGCTTGAAATCGTTCGCTGCGAGGACCGAGCCACCGGCACGGCATTCATCTGCCTGTCCGATGATGCGGAGAATGCGATCACTGTCGCCCCTGGCGCCAATGCCGCCTTGAGGCCGGAGCATCTGCAGGATCTCGCTGGCGTCGACACCCTGCTGCTGCAATTGGAAACGCCACTGGATACTGTCGTCGGCTGGGCGCGTGCCGCAAAGGCCGCGAACGTCCGTGTGGCGTTGAATGCCGCGCCGGCGCGCGAATTGCCGGCGTCTCTGCTGGCCGTGATCGATGTGTTGATCGTCAACGAAGGCGAACTGGCGACGGTCACCGGCATCAAGGGCGATATCGGCGCCGCGCTCGCCGCAACCGGTGTGCCATGCGTGATCGTCACGCTGGGCGCGCGGGGTTGCTGCGCCTATGCGGATGGCGAGATTCGCCTACAACCCGGCTTCCGCATCGATCCGATGGACACCACGGCGGCCGGCGATACGTTCTGCGGGACGCTTGTCGCATCGCTCGCCCGGAACGGGACACTCGACGATGCCATGCGCCACGCCTGCGCCGCCTCGGCATTGGCCTGCACCCGGATGGGCGCGCAAACCAGTATCCCGGCACGGGAAGAGGTCGAAGCCTGGCTGGTCTCGGCCATGCCCGAGCCGGAAGCCGCGTACGATGCGCTCGCCACCTACTGCGGTCTTGCGCGACACTTCTCTCCACCACGCATTGCACCCTGACATGACCCGAGACTCCGACTCCTCCGACGCATCGAAGACGACATCGCCCGCGACGCCGCGACGCAAGGTGAAGACGGAGTACAAGTTCTCGCACGTCACGACAGGCCGTTACCTGCCACTGCCCGGCAAGGCGCCGGGCTGGCCGTTCGCCGAGATCGGGCACTGGAAAATCGATGTCAACAGCACCGCGGACGACTGGATCGCGGAGCTGATCGACTGGCGCCGCGAGCACCTCACCCGGATCGGTTACGACGACGCCAACTATCGCCGCCCGGAGCTGCAATGGGCACAACGCAATTTCGTGCATGCGCAGATGATGGTCGAGGATCGCTACTTCTACGATCCGGTGGCGGGGAAGTACACGGTCGACCGTTATCTCGACGATCTCGAGCAACGCTTCGGCGGCATCGACAGCGTGCTGATCTGGTTCGTCTATCCGAACATCGGCATCGACGATCGCAACAAGACCGACTTGGCTCATGATCTGCCGGGCGGGATCGAAGGTCTGCGCGGCGCGGTCGAGGATTTCCACCGCCGCGGCGTTCGCGTGTTCCTGCCCACCATGCCCTGGGACAACGGCACGCGCCCACCCGAAAAGAACGATTGGCAGAGCATCGCCGAGCTGGTCGCGGCGGTCGGTGCCGATGGTGTCAATGGCGACACCTACAACGGCGTGCCGCGTGCGTTCTTCGATGCCTGCGATGCATTGGGGCATCCGGTGGTGTTGCAGCCGGAATCGACGATCAGCGCGGAAGAGCAGCTGATCTGGAACGTGCAGAGCTGGGGCAAGAAAGTGCCGGCCGATGTCGTGCCCTCGGTCGCCAAGTTCAAGTGGCTGGAACCGCGCCACATGATCAACTACGAGAACCGCTGGGGGCGCGATCGAACGAACGACCTCCAGTACATCTTCTTCAACGGCGTCGGCTACAACGCCTGGGAGAACATCTGGGGCATCTGGAACCAGCTCACGCCGCGCGATGCCGAGGCGTTGCGCCGCATCGCCGCCATCGAACGCAAGTTCGCGGCGCTGATGGTGAGCATGGAGTGGCGGCCCTACGAGCCGACCCTGCAAGCCGGCGTTTTCGCGAGCCGCTTTCCCGGTGCCGGCGTGACGCTGTGGACCCTGGTCAATCGAAACGAGTACACGGTCAGTGGCGAACAGATCGCGATACCGCATGATGAGGGAATGCGCTATTTCGATGCATGGAATGGCGTTGCGTTGCAGCCGCGTCTGGATACGGGACATGCGGTGTTTGATTTCACGCTCGAAGGGCGTGGATTCGGTGCTTTGGTGGCGCTGGAGCCCGGGGTCGACGTCGACGGGCTGGAAACATTTCTGGCCAACATGCGCGAACGCGCCGCGACGCCGCTCCAATCACTTTCCAATGTCTGGCGTTCGTTGCCGCAGCAATCGGTGCCGATCGAGCCTGTTGCGCCGGTGGATGTGGCTCCGTCCGGCATGGTCAGGATTCCGGGAGGCGATTTTGATTTCGTCGTTGGCGGGATTGAGATCGAAGGCCAGACCTGGGAGGGCAACGACGTGCAATATCCATGGGAGGACAGCCCGCGGCGCGGTCATCGCCGGCGCATGCGGATGGAGCCGTTCTTCATCGATCGCACGCCGGTGACCAATGCGCAGTTCAAGGAATTCCTCGATGCCAGCGGTTATCACCCGCGCGATGCGCACAACTTCCTGCGTCATTGGCACGATGGTGCGCCGCAGGCGGGGCACGGGAACAAACCCGTGATCTGGGTTTCGCTCGAGGATGCGCGCGCCTATGCGCAATGGGCCGGCAAACGCCTGCCACGCGAATGGGAATGGCAGTATGCGGCACAAGGCACGGATGGGCGCCCGTATCCCTGGGGCAACGATTGGCGTGACGATGCGGTGCCCCAGGTTAATCGCGGGCGCGAGCTGATTGCTCCCGATGATGTCGATGCGCATCCGCAAGGCGCCAGTCCGTTCGGCGTGCTGGATCTGGTCGGCAACGTCTGGCAATGGACCGATGAATACAGGGACGAACACACACGCGCCGCCGTGTTGCGCGGCGGCAGTGCCTATCAGCCGCAAACCTCGCATTGGTATTTCCCGCAGGCTTATCGGCTCGACCAGCACGGGAAATATCTGCTGATGGCCCCGTGCAAGGATCGTTCCGGTTGCGTCGGGTTCCGCTGCGTGGTGGATGCGCGCCGGCCATGATCCTGCGCGAGGTGCAACTGCGAGGATTGCTCGGCGATGCGCTGGATGCGAACCGGCGTGGCCGCCTGTCGCACTTCATCGTCGACGAGACCAGCCCCGCGATCGCGATATTCGCGCCGGAGCGGCGCAAGGACAATCACGAGGGTGACTGGTACGGCGAGCACGCCGGGAAGTGGCTGATCGCGACCGCGAAGGCCGTGGCGCGCAGCGGCGATGCAGATCTTGAGGCGAACCTGCGCCAGGTCGCGGACTATCTGGTTTCGCTGCAGGAAGCGGATGGTTATCTCGGCACCTATGCGTCGGCGCGACGCTTCATGCGCAAGCAGCCACCAAAACCTGGCACTTGGGATGGCGCGCCGAGCGTGCGGACCTGGGATATCTGGACGCACAGTTATCTGATCCTCGGCTTGATCGAGACATATCGGCATCTCGGTGAGCCGCGTTATCTCGACGCCGCGCGCAAGATCGGTGACCTCTGCTGGCAGACTCTCGATGCCGAAGGGATCGACATCAACGAACTCGGCAATCATCACGGCATGTCGGCGACCGTGCTGATGGATCCCGCGGCTGAGCTGTATTTCGTCACTGGCGAACGTCGCTATCTGGATCTGGCCCTGCTTGTCTTGAGACAGGCGGATGCCAATCCCGCGCTCGCATTGCTCACGTGCGCGACGGAAGGCATCGACGCATCGGAGATCGCGACCGGCAAGGCCTATCAATTGGCCTGGAACCTAGTGGGGCTGGCCAAACTGCACAAGGCGACCGGACGCGACGATCTTCGGCTCGCCGTGGACAATCTGTGGCGCAGCATCCGCGACCATCACCTCACGCTTGGCGGCGGTCCCTGGGGCGGCGTGGCGCATCGTTCGCGTGAGGTCTTCAATCCCGCTGGCGTGTTCAGCCCGTATGGCTACGTGGAAACCTGTTCGACGTTGGCGTGGATTCAATTGAATCGCGAGCTGCTCGCGATCACCGGCGAAGCACGTTATGCCGAGGAGATCGAGCGCTCTGCCTACAACGATTTGTTGGGTGCGCAGGCGCCGGATGGCGAGGACTGGTGCTACTACGTCTTCCCGAACGGAAAGCGCGTGCACACCACGTATTGGCGTTGCTGCAAATCGAGCGGCGCGATGGCGTTGGAGGAGTTGCCCGCGATCGCTTATGGCGTATCGGTGGGGCAGGACATCGCCATCAATCTGCTCGGGCCAGGTCGTGCGTTGTACGAGGACGAGAAGGCGGGGCGGATCGTGGTCGAACAGACCACAGCCTATCCCTTTGACAGCGAGATTCGCATCGCGATCGAGCCGGAGCGTGCGGCGAGGTTCGCGGTGCGCCTGCGCGTTCCCGCATGGGCGCAAGGCGCGAAGCTGCGCGTTGGCGGCGTCGCGGCCGAGGACTATGCCGTCGAACCCGGCGGCTATGCCGTGATCGAGCGCGAGTGGCAGCCTGGAGACGCCATCTCCGCGCTTTTCCCGATGGAGCCGTGCATGCATCGCGCGATCAACCGCAACGTCCAGGAATCACGCGCGCCGGATGGCAGCCCCGTGCAACAGCAGGTGCTGCGCTTCGAATATCTCGCGATCACGCGCGGCCCGCTGGTGTACGCCAGCGAATTGATCGACGGGTTCAAGATCGAGGAAACCTTGCGGCTCCCGAAGACACCGCAGGCGCAATGGCTGCGACTGCTGCCGGCCGGGCATGACGGCGATCCGCCGCGCATCGGGCTGGATCCGGGATACCGCGCGCCGATCGTCTTCCAGCCGTATTTCGCGGTCGGTGGCCGCCGTGACGGCACCTGGCGCCTCACCTGGATGCAGCTGGCCCCGGAAGACGACGCCCAGCCACCCGCGCCGTAACGCGTTCATCGCCGCTTACGCAATAATTTGTAGCGCCAGAACATATGAAGCCAGCCTGTTTCTCAGGCGCATCATTGCGCAGAGTGAAAGGACGCAGCCATGGCGACCCTACGACCCCCACGTATGCAAACCTCTCCGCCTGATCCGGCGAAGCACGGCCAGGAGGCCCGCGGGCCGCTGAGCGGCGTGCGCGTGCTCGATCTCAGTGCCTACATCGCCGGCCCCTACGGCTGCACGCTGCTCGCCGATCAGGGCGCGGACGTGATCAAGATCGAGCCGCCGGATGGCGACAACCTGCGCCAGTATCCGTCGACGCTGTCGAGCGAGAGCCGCGCCTTCCTCGGCGTCAACCGCGGCAAGCGTGGCATCGTGCTCGACCTCAAGCAGGCGGAAGACCACGCCGCGCTACTGCGGCTGGTGCGCGAGGCCGATGTGCTGGTGCACAACTTCCGGCCGAGCGTGCCGAAGCGGTTGGGCATCGATCACGATCGCCTCAACCTGATCAATCCGCGCCTGATCTACTGCGCGGTGACCGGCTACGGCGAGACCGGCCCGATGAAGGACAAGGCCGGCTACGACCAGGTGTTGCAGACGATGACCGGCATGTGCGCGCTGCAGGGCAAGCGCGGCGGCGCGCCGGAAATCATCTACGGCTCGGTGGTGGACTACTACGCGGCCGCGCTGCTGGCCTCCGGTGTGGCATCGGCGCTATATGAGCGCGAGCGCAGCGGCCTCGGTCAATACGTCGGCGTCTCCCTGCTGCGCAGCGCGCTGACGATGCAATCGGCGCGGATGATCTGGGCCGAGGGCGAGGCGCTCGACATCGGCCGCGACATGCGCTCGGGCGGTGTCACCGGCATCCATCCGACCGGTGAGGGCTATCTCTATCTTTCCGCGAACACAGCGCGTTTCTGGAAAGCGCTGTGCGCGAAAACCGGGCTGGACGCACTCGCGGACGATCCCCGTTACGACAGCGTGCGCAAGCGCGCCGAACATGCGGCCGAGATCGTGCCCAAGTTGCACGCCGCGCTCGCCACGCGTGATGCTCAGGAATGGGAAACACTGTTCGGTGACGAGGTGCCTTGCGCCGCAGCCCGTCGCATCGAGGACATGTTCGAGCATCCGCAGGTGCTCGCCGAAGGCATCGTGGGCACGTTCGAACATCCGCTGGTGGGGCGTTATCGCGGTGTCACCCATCCGATCAAGTTCGGGCGCACGCCAGGGCCGGAGCCATCCGCGGCTCCGGCGCTCGGACAGCATGCCGAGTCGTTGAGCGCGGCGAAGGCGCCTTGGCGTGATCTTTCCGAGGAAGCTGAATCCAAGGCGTGATCTGGAAACGATCGGGGACGTGAGGATCCGTCCGACTTGCGCGATACTGAGGAAAGCTTCCCCCGCAGACGGTCACGCCGCATGAACACGAATCCTGTTTCCAGCATCGCTCCCGATACCGCCTCCAAGCTGGCGCAACTGCGCGAAATGTCGGTGGTGGTGGCCGATACCGGCGATTACGCCGCGGTCGAGCGCCTGCGGCCGGTGGATTGCACCACCAACCCGACCATCGTGCGCAAGGCGCTGGATCTGCCCGTCTACGCCGATCTGATCGAGGAACATCTGCAGTGGGGGCGCACGCAATCCGGTGATCCCGAGCGCGTCGCCGCGGAAGTGGCCGACCGCCTGACCGTCGGTGTCGGCAAGCGGCTCTCGGGCCTGATCCCGGGGCGCGTATCCACCGAAGTCGATGCCGATCTCTCATACGACACCGAGGCGACCATCGCCAAGGCTCGCCGCTTCATCGCGATGTACGACGGCATCGGTGTTCCGCGCGAGCGCATCCTGATCAAGGTTGCCGCGACCTGGGAAGGCATCCGCGCCGCCGAACAGCTGCAGCGCGAAGGCATCGATTGCAATCTCACCTTGATCTTCAATCGCACCCAGGCGCTGGCCTGCGCGGAAGCCGGCGTGTTCCTGATCTCGCCCTTCGTCGGCCGCATTCTCGACTGGTACGTGGCGCATGGCGAAAAGCCGGCCACCATCGATGACGACCCCGGCGTGCGCTTCGTGCGCGGCGTCTACGACGCATTCAAGCGTCGCGGCGTGTCGACCGTGGTGATGGGCGCCTCGTTCCGGTCCACCGCGCAGATCGAAGCATTGGCTGGCTGCGACCGTCTGACGATTTCGCCCGATTTGTTGCAGGCGCTCGAGGACGATGCCGGCACGCTGACGCGCAAGCTCGTGCCACCCAGCGCCGCCGGTGCGTCGACGGAAGCACCGATCGACGCCGAGGCATACCAGCGTGACCTCGCCGCCGATCCCATGGCCACCGAGAAGCTGCGTGACGGCATCGCCATTTTCGCCAAGGACCTGGCCGGACTGCGCACGGACCTTGCCAAGCGCCTCTAAAGACACCCGGACTACTTCTCTAGAGAACGCCCCTTTGAGTTAAGGGGCGCCGCGACAGCGGCGGGGTTGTGGAAGTCACGCACCTGGGACCCAACGTTTGCAAAGCAAACATTGGGGGTTGATCCGCCGCATGCCGGACCAACCGGTGAATACGTATGCGAAGCCGCTGACGCAGCGACTGGGAGGCTTATGCTTCGCCCCGGTTTCGACACCTCGATTCGGGCAAGCGATGAGCGATACGCAATGGTGGCGCGGCGCCGTCATCTATCAGGTTTATCCGCGCAGTTTCCTCGATACCGACGGTGACGGCGTCGGCGATCTGCCCGGCATCGTCGACAGGCTCGACTACATCGCCGGCCTCGGCGTGGATGCGATCTGGATCTCGCCGTTCTTCAAGTCGCCGATGGCCGATTTCGGCTACGACATCGCCGACTATCGCGCGGTCGATCCGCTGTTCGGCACGCTGGAGGATTTCGATCGCCTGCTGCACAAGGCGCATGCGCTTGGCTTGAAGGTGATGATCGATCAGGTGCTCAGCCACACTTCGAGCGAGCACGCCTGGTTCCGCGAAAGCCGGCAGAGCCGCGACAATCCCAAGGCCGACTGGTACGTATGGGCCGATGCCCGCGAGGACGGCACGCCGCCCAACAACTGGATGTCGCTGTTCGGTGGCGTGGCCTGGACCTGGGAACCGCGGCGCGGCCAATACTATCTGCACAATTTCCTGTCTTCGCAGCCGGACTTGAATTTCCATAATCCTGAAGTTCAAGCGGCGACGCTGGAGAACGTGCGCTTCTGGCTGGATCGCGGTGTCGATGGCCTGCGGCTGGATGCGATCAACTTCTGCTTTCACGATGCGCAACTGCGCGACAACCCGCCGAAACCGCTGGAGAAACGGGTGGGGCGTGGTTTCAGTCCCGACAATCCGTATGCATTCCAGTACCACTACTACAACAATACGCAGCCGGAGAATCTGCCGTTCCTCGAGCAGCTTCGGTCACTGCTCGATCGCTATCCAGGCACCGCTGCGCTTGGCGAAATCTCGTCCGAGGACTCGCTGGCGACCACCGCCGAGTACACGCGCGAAGGGCGTCTCCACATGGGTTACAGCTTTGAGCTGCTGACCGACGATTTCAGCGCACATTACATCCGCGACACGGTGTCGCGCCTGGAAGCAGGGCTCGATCAAGGCTGGCCGTGCTGGGCGCTATCGAATCATGACGTACAGCGCGTGGCCAGTCGCTGGGGCGGGCAAGACGCGCCGCCCGCTTTGGCCAAGCTGCTCAATGCGATGCTTTGTTCGCTGCGCGGATCGGCTTGCGTCTATCAGGGTGAGGAACTGGGCCTGCCTGAGGCGGAAGTTCCTTTCAAAGCATTGCGCGATCCTTATGGCATCGCGTTCTGGCCGAATTTCAAGGGTCGCGATGGCTGCCGCACGCCGCTGCCGTGGACCCGCGATGCCGACGGTGGCTTCAGCCATGGACAATCCTGGTTGCCGATCCCCGAGTCGCATCGCATGCGTTCGATCGCCGCGCAGGAACACGATCCGGACTCCGTATTGCAGGCATTCCAGAGGTTCCTGCGCTGGCGCCGCGAGCAGCCGGCGCTGCGCAATGGCGCGATCCAGATGTTCGAGACACCCGAGCCCGTGCTGGCTTTCCAGCGTGAGCATGAAGGAGAGCGGATGCTGGCAGCATTCAATCTGTCGGACGCGGAAGCCGAAATAAGCTTGCCACTGCAAGATCCTCTGCCGTTGGAGGGCCATGGCCTGCCTTCCGGCACGTTCGAGAACGGAGTGGTGCGTCTTCCGGCGCATGGTGTGCTATTCGCGCGTTTGAGGTAATGCAAGTCGCAATTCTCCGGATGCATCGAGTTTGTAAACGCTTTCGATCAATGCTGCGCTGCAGCGAAAATCTTGTTCATGTGTCGAAGAACGACCTCGACGCAATGAATACGTATGCATGCAATTGTTTCCGTCACGTCGGCGTAACACCATTGCCACCGCGCCGAGGGGGCGGTCATCACTGCGTAGCGCGATTGTCCTCGCATCCGCAAGCGCAGCCGAAAAATCCATATCAACGACCCGGAGGGGGTACGTCTGATGTTCAAGTCTCGCTTTCCAAGGCGTGACCTGCTGGCCGCCGCGCTGGCGTCCGCATGTGCAAGCTTCGCCTTTTCCGCCGTTGCCCAAGAGACGACGTCTGCGCCTGCGGACACGCAACCAGCCGCAGAGGCGCAACCGGCCACCGCTGGAGCATCCACGCTGGAAACCGTGCAGGTGACCGGTAACCGCCGTGTGCAGTCGATCCAGAAGTATTCCGGCACGATCCAGTCGTTCACCGCGACGCAGCTGGACAAGCTCGGCGTCAACACAGACATCCGTAATCTCTCGGCCGTCGTGCCGGCGTTGCAGATCACCAAGCAGGAAGGCAAGTACGAGATGTACCTGCGCGGTATCGGCGCCTCCGATTCCGACTTCTCCTCCGATCCCGCTGTCGCCACCTACTACAACGGCGTGTACCTGCCGCGTCCGCGTTCGATCGGCCCGATGTTCTTCGACATCGAGCGTGTGGAAGTCAACAAGGGCCCGCAGGGTACGGTGCGCGGCCGCAACGCCGCTGCCGGTTCGATCAACGTGATCCCGAACCAGCCGCAGCTGGGCGAATTCGGTGGCAACGTGAAACTCGGCGTCGGCAACTACGACTTCCGCCAATATGAAGCCGTGGTCAACGTTCCCCTGACCGAAACGCTGGCCACGCGTATCGCGCTGTTCAACGAGAAGCGCGATTCCTACATCGAGAACGGCTATCCCTTCGACTACGAGGGGCCGGGTGCGATCGACAACACAGCCGTGCGCGCATCGTTCCTGTGGCAGCCGAACGATAAGTTCTCCGCCTACATGATGCTGGACAACGTGAAGGAGAAGGGCACGGGCGATCCCGGCATGTTCACCGAGCGTGCGTTGTCCGCCGGCTACGACATCAAGGATCTCGACGACCCATTCCGCCAGTATTTCCGCCGGCCGGGTTACAGCACCAACGACATCAAGGGCATCTCGGGCACCTTCACCTACCACTTCAATGATGCGGTGGCGGTGGAGTTCAACACGTCCTATCGCAAGTACGACTTCTACAACAAGAACGCCTCACGTGAATGGCAGCTCGGCCCCGTGTATCCGGGCTCGGAAGCGGACGCTTATCACGCACCGAATCGCCTGCAGTGGTATGACACGTTCTATCAGGCCGACAAGTCCAGTTCGCGCGTCAACGAACTCCGCTTCTTCGGCGATACCGGTCGCCTGATCTGGTCGGCGGGCCTGTTCAACTACGGCGAGAAGTACGACTACGTGTCGTGGGACGTGGGCAACGGCTACTGGGGTGACTGCGACTGGTATCGCCCCGGCACCATCTGCGGTTGGCAGAACGGTCTGGGCGGCGAAAACCGTGGCAATGGTTCGAAAGTCGAATCGAATGCGGTCTACACCGACCTCAGTTTCGCCGTCAACGACAAGCTGCGCCTGATCGGTGGTGCTCGTTACACCCGCGACAAGAAGACCGCGAAGGAAACGAACGCGCAGTACCAGTTCATCGTGCCGGAAGAGCTGTTCGCAGATTTTGGCATCACGCCTTCCGATCTGGTCATCGGATCGCCCGGTTTCCGGCTCAAGGCGCCGGGCGATCGTGCGTTCGGCACGCCGAGCGTCTGCAACGCCAGCGGCTGCACGCCGGGTCCGAACTCAGTGGATTACTTCTTGGATGGCATCGCGAACTGGGGTGTCAACGACAACTGGGATGATTTCCTGCGTGCGTACCACGACCAGATCGAGGTCCGGATCACGTCTGACTTCCCCAGCGGCACGAGCAAGGACGTCTACAAGGACAGCTTCGTCGATTGGCGTGCGGGTGTGGAATACGACATCACCGACGACATGATGTTCTATGCCACCGTGTCGACAGGAACCCGCTCCGGTGGTCTCAATCGGCCACTGTTCTTAGACGATGGCACAAAACTCGCGACTACCTTCAAGCCTGAGAAGCTGACTTCTTATGAAGTCGGCCTGAAGAGCGACATGACCTGGGGTGAAGTGCCGGTGCGTCTGAATGGTGCCTTGTTCTATTACGACTATAAGGACAAGGTGCTGCAGAACATGATCGATATCCCGAACCCGAATGGCGGCAACCCCAATGCCACGAAGCGTTTGGTTTATAACGACAACGCAGCAAACGCCAGAGTGCTGGGGTTGGAGCTTGAGGGCAAGTTTGGCTTCGCCCACAACGTCGATCTCGGATACAACTTCACCTATCTGGATACGAAGTTCAAGAATTCTGACATCCTCGATACCCGCACCCCTGGATGCAGTTGTGATGATGACGGGTTGTTTGTGCCAATCGACGGAAATCGTCTCCCGTTCACTTCGAAGTACAACGTCAACCTCAATCTTTCGCAGACGGTCGATGTGGACTGGAGTGGGATTAGCTCTTTCGACTGGACCATCAATTTGTCATATCGGTCCAAGTATTATTTGACAGCCTTCAACGGCAAGGGATTCGCGGGAATATACAACGAGGCGGGGAATCGTGTCGGTGTTAGAGAAATCCCTCTTGAACAAATGAAGTTCAACAATAATAACGATGCCTTCGGACCAACGCAGTTGAACGGCCTGGCCATGCGCGACGATGTCGACGGCTTCACCACCGTCAACGTTTCGGCCGGCCTGAACTTCGGGCAGGACGAGAGCATGCGCGTCGATGGGTTCATCTCGAACCTGACCGACGAGGTCTATTCCGGCAAGGGCTTCATCAACAATTCGGTCAACATCCGCTACCTCAACACCCCGCGGATGTACGGCGTCCGTTTCAGCGCCAAGTTCTGACCGATCGCGCGGGAGCGTCGCGAACGCTCCCGCGCGAGGCCTGTATGCTGTCCGCATCGCCGACGGGTGTAGTGCATGACCGGTAAACCGCAACTGTCGTTCTGGCAGATCTGGAACATGTGTTTCGGATTCCTGGGCATCCAGTTCGGTTTCGCGCTGCAGAACGCCAACGTCAGCCGCATCTTCCAGACCCTCGGCGCCGACGTCGACGAGATCCCGATGCTGTGGATCGCGGCGCCGTTGACCGGGCTATTGGTGCAACCGATCGTTGGTTATTTCTCCGATCGGACCTGGACGCGCTTTGGGCGCCGCCGCCCGTATTTCATGGCGGGCGCGATCCTCGCCACGCTCGCACTGCTGGCGATGCCGAATTCGCCAGCCTTGTGGATCGCGGCTGGCTTGCTGTGGATTCTGGACGCATCGATCAACGTCTCGATGGAGCCATTTCGCGCCTTCGTCGGAGACCAACTGCCGCAGAAGCAGCGTCCGACCGGCTATCTGATGCAGAGCTTCTTCATCGGGATCGGATCCGTTATCGCGAGTCTGCTGCCGTGGCTGCTGGCGAAGGCTGGCGTCGGAAACACGGCAGGACCGGGCGAGGTGCCGGACACCGTGCGTTATGCATTCTATTTTGGCGGCGCCGTGCTGTTTCTCGCGATCCTGTGGACGGTGCTGCGCACGCGGGAATATCCGCCGGAAACCCTCGAAGCCTGGGATGAAGCGCCGCCATTGCCCGCGCGTGATTTCGAACCGAAACGCATCCGGCGTCATGCCGTTGCGTGGCTCGTCGCGGGCATCGCCGCCATTGCCGCGATCGTAGAGTGGAGGCTGGACAAGCAGTTGCTGATTCTCGCTGGTCTCATGATCTTCTACGGCGCCGCATTGCTGATCCGAACCTGGCTGCGCTCCACGAATGCCTTCACCAATATCGTCGACGACATGCAGGAGATGCCGTCCGCCATGCGCACGCTGGCGGTGGTGCAGTTCTTCTCCTGGTTCGCGTTGTTTGCGATGTGGATCTACACCACCTCGGCGGTTGCCGATGTGCATTTCGGCAGCACCGATGCCACGTCGGCGGCTTATAACGAGGGTGCAAACTGGGTTGGTGTGTTGTTCGCGGCCTATAACGGCTTCGCGGCGCTGGCGGCGATCGCGATTCCGTGGATGGTGCGGATGTTCGGCATTCGTTTCAGCCATCTGATCAATGCGGTGCTCGGCGGGCTCGGCCTGCTGTCGATCACGGTGATTCGCGACCCGCAATGGCTGCTGCTGTCGATGGTGGGTGTCGGCTTCGCCTGGGCATCGATTCTCTCGCTGCCCTACGCCTTGCTGTCGGACAGCGTGCCGGCGCAGAAGATGGGTGTTTACATGGGCATCTTCAATTTCTTCATCGTGATTCCGCAGCTGGTGGCGGCCAGTGTTTTGGGCGTGCTTTTGAAAACATTTTTCGGTGGAGCGCCAATCCAGGCGTTGACGATCGGTGGCATCAGCCTGGTTGTCGCGGGACTCTGCGTGCTGCGCGTTCCGCAACCCAGGCCCGTATCACAAACTTCGGTGGCGCGATGATGATGCGATTGCTGGCTGGTCTGGCATTGTTTTCGCTGGCAGCTGCGATTGCTGGTTGTCAGCCTCAGAGTGACCCTGCCGCTCCGAAGAAGAAGGCAATAGCTGACGAGTATTACGGAACGCTGGAGCCGTTCGCGGCGAACGCGGTGTACTTCGTTGTGACCGACCGCTTCGTGAATGGCGACACCGGCAACGATCATCGTGATCAAGGCGGTGAACATCGCACTTTCGATATTCCGATCTCGGGTCCGAATGGCGAGAGCGACAACATCGGTTACCTCGGCGGCGATTTCAAAGGCATCGTCGATAACGCCGACTACATCCGGGGGATGGGATTCGATGCGGTGTGGGTCACGCCCATTGTGGACAATCCCGACGAAGCCTTCACCGGTGGCAAGCCCGTCACCTGGGGTAGCTTCCTGACGGATCGCGGCAAGGCCGGCTATCACGGTTATTGGGGCGTGAATTTCTACCGTGTCGACGAACATCTACCGAGCCCGGGCCTTGATTTCGCCGGTTTCACGAAGGCGATGCACGCGAAGGACCTGAAGGTGGTGCTGGACATCGTCGGCAACCATGGTTCTCCTGCGTACACCATGCCGAAGGCACAGCCGAAGTTCGGTCAGGTCTTCGACAAGGATGGCAGGCTGGTGGCGGATCACCAGAACCTGCCGCCAGCGAAGCTCGATCCGGCACACGATTCCTTGCACGCGTTCTATAACACCAGCGGCGGGTTGGCGGAGCTGTCGGATTTCAACGAAAACAATCCGGCGGTGCTCGATTATCTTGCCGGTGCATATGAACAGTGGATCGAGCAGGGTGCCGATGCGTTCCGCATCGATACGATCGGCTGGATGCCGGATGCGTTCTGGCAGAAATTCACGAGCCGCATTCGCGCCAAGCATCCCGGTTTCTTCATGTTTGGCGAAGCCTTCGATTACGACGCGAACAAGATTGCCCATCACACCTGGCGCCGGCATGGCGAAACCAGCGTGCTGGATTTTCCACTGAAAGCGGGGCTGGCCGAGGTGTTCGGCCATGCCAATGCCGGGTTCGAAAGGCTGGTCGAGCCGCTGTATTTGGAAAACGGCCCCTTCACCAATCCGTATGAGTTGATGACGTTCTATGACAATCACGACATGCCGCGGCTGGATGCCACGGATTCGGGATTCATCGATGCGCACAACTGGCTGTTCACCACACGCGGGATTCCGGTGATCTACTACGGCTCCGAGGTCGGATTCATGCGTGGGCGTGCCGAGCACGCCGGCAATCGCAATTACTTCGGCCAGGAACGCATCGAGGCCGCACGCGGGAATCCGATCCGGTCATCGCTGGCACGCATCGCCTCGGTGCGACAGGCTTCGCCCGCGTTGCAGCGCGGCTTGCAGTTGAATGTGCGTCTAAAGGGCGATGAGGCGGTGTTTTATCGCGTATATGCGCACGGTGGCGAGCATCAGATCGCGTTTGTCATGCTCAACAAAGGAAATGCCGCGAAGCGCATGGAAGCTCGTGAGTATCTAGAGCCCGGGACATGGCGCGATGCGTTCGATGGCCGTGATTCGACGGTGCAGGAAACGCTCGCGGCGGACGTTCCGGCGCATGGTGTGCGCGTGTTTCTTTACGACGGTCCGATTACAAGGAGTGACCTGCGGGCAAAATTAGCGGAGTTGATGACGCGCAAGTCATCGCGGCCAGCGCAGTGAGCGGTGAAGTCCGGATCGCTTTCGGTTCAAAACGGCTAAGGAAGCTCTGAATAACTCAAATCGTCATCCCGGCGAAAGCCGGGATCCAGCTTTTTCAAACACGTTTCGAAGAACTGGATCCCGGCTTTCGCCGGGATGGCGGTTTTTTCAGAGCTTCCCTAAACGCCTGTCGAGGCCCGCAAGATCAGCTTCGCGGGAATCGTCTGATTCTCGACCTGTTCGCCTTGGATCAGCCGCAGCAGGCTTTCGACCAGCAGCGTGCCGGCAAGACGCGTGTCCTGTTGCACCGTCGACAATGCCGGGGTGACCAGACTGGCCATGGGAATGTCGTCGAAACCGGCGACGGCGACGTCGCCCGGGACACGCAAACCATGCTCCGCCAATGCACGCAAGGTGCCGATGGCGATCAGGTCGCTGGCGCCGAAAACGGCGTCGAAGCTTTCGCCATTCGCCAGCAGAGTGATGGCAGCCTCATAGCCGGATTGCTCGGTCGTGATCGCATCGGCTTGCAGCGATGCCACGGGCTCCAGTCCGGCCTCGCGCAAGGCGGCGGTATAGCCGCGATAACGTTCCAGGAATTCGGGATAGTGCTCGGAGGCATGTCCGAGGAATGCGATGCGGCGACGCCCTTGCGCGATCAGATGCGCGGTGATGTCGTGTCCGCCCTGCACGTTGTCGCAACCGATCGAAACGCCCGGTTGGTCCTTCGACGCCGATCCCCAGCGCACGAAGTGCGTGCCGCGCTCGGCCATCCGCAGCAGCCGGGATTGCGATTCGAGATAGTCGCCGTAGCCGAGCAGCAGGATGCCGTCGGCCTTGTGGCTGTCCTCGTATTCGGCCTGCCAGTCCTCGGACAGCTGCTGGAAGGAGATCAGCAGGTCGTAACCGCGTTGGCCACAGGCGCGGGTGATCGAGCCCAGCATGGAGAGGAAGAACGGGTTGATCTGCGAATCGTCGGGCGTGGGATCCTCGAAGAACAGCAGGGCGATCGTGCCCGAATGCTGCCGGCGCAGGTTGGAGGCGTTCTTGTCGACCTTGTAGTTCAGCTGCTCGGCGATGGCGAGGATACGGCGGCGGGTCTCCTCGTTGACCATGGGGCTGCCGCTGAGCGCGCGCGACACCGTTGGCTGGGAGACCCCGGCCAGGTGGGCGATGTCCAGCGATGTCGGTTTGCCCCGGGTCGTCATGCGGCGCGGTCGTGGTGGGGGAGCAGAATGATACGCCCGGTGCCGATGGGGCTTTCCGAACGCTAAATCCGCGTTAGAATTCGGCCATCCACCCCGGGGATAAGGTGGCCCGCGGAAACGCCGGCCGAGCGTGCGACATGAGCACTACCACCGCCCATCGCTGAACCTTCCCGAGGCTCCGAAAAACGGCGCTTCGGTGCCGTTTTTTTATGCCCATACGTTCGTCCCTGAACAAGAGGCCGACCACCTCACCACGCTGACGGCGTGGTTCGATGGCCGGACTTTTCAATGCAAAAGCCCGTCCTGCGGGCATCTGGATTCGCTCGATACCCATGATCACGATCACGCTCCCCGACGGCAGCCGCCGCGAATACGAACACCCCGTTTCCGTCATGGAAGTGGCCCAGTCCATCGGCCCGGGCCTGGCCAAGGCGACCCTCGCCGGCAAGGTCGACGGCCAGCTGGTCGATGCCAGCGACCGCATCGATCACGACGCGACGCTTTCGATCATCACGCCCAAGGACGAGGAGGGGCTGGAAATCATCCGCCACTCGTCCGCGCATCTGGTGGGCCATGCGGTCAAGCAGTTGTATCCGACCGCGAAGATGGTGATCGGCCCAGTGATCGAGGAAGGCTTCTTCTACGACATCTGGTACGAGCGCCCGTTCACGCCGGACGACCTGGCTGCGATCGAGAAGCGCATGGTCGAGCTGATCGACCAGGATTACGATGTGGTCAAGAAGATGACGCCGCGCGCGGAAGTCATCGACGTGTTCAAGTCGCGCGGCGAGGACTACAAGCTGCGCCTGATCGATGACATGCCCGATGAGACACAGATGGGCCTGTACTATCACCAGGAATACGTCGACATGTGCCGCGGCCCGCACGTGCCGAACACGCGCTTCCTGAAGGCCTTCAAGCTCACGCGCATTTCCGGCGCGTACTGGCGCGGCGATTCCAAGAACGAGCAGTTGCAGCGCATCTACGGCACCGCCTGGGCCGACAAGAAGCAGCTGGCGGCCTACATCCAGCGCATCGAGGAAGCCGAGAAGCGCGACCATCGCAGGATCGGCAAACAGCAGGATCTGTTCCATCTGCAGGAAGAAGCGCCGGGCCTGGTGTTCTGGCACCCGAAGGGCTGGTCGATCTGGCAAGTGGTCGAGCAGTACATGCGACGCGTCTATCGTGAGAGCGGCTACGGCGAAGTGCGCTGCCCGCAGATCCTGGACGTGTCGCTGTGGCAGAAGTCC
Source organism: Luteimonas sp. GW821-FHT14E02 (assembly GCF_058803905.1). Taxonomy (NCBI): domain Bacteria; kingdom Pseudomonadati; phylum Pseudomonadota; class Gammaproteobacteria; order Lysobacterales; family Lysobacteraceae; genus Luteimonas; species Luteimonas sp. GW821-FHT14E02. The sequence goes on from NZ_JBXAPK010000004.1 coordinate 84,269, forward strand.
GGCCACTGGGACAACTACAAGGAGAACATGTTCTTCACCGAATCGGAGAAGCGCACCTACGCGGTCAAGCCGATGAACTGCCCGGGCCATGTCCAGGTGTTCAATCAGGGCCTGCACAGTTATCGCGATCTGCCGATCCGTTACGGCGAGTTCGGCTCCTGTCATCGCAACGAGCCCTCGGGCGCGCTGCACGGGATCCTGCGCGTGCGCGGCTTCACCCAGGACGATGGCCACATCTTCTGCCGCGAGGATCAGATCGAGGCCGAGGTCACCGCTTTCCATCGCCAGGCCCTGGCGGTCTATCAGGACTTCGGCTTCGAGGACATCCAGATCAAGATCGCCCTGCGCCCCGAACCGCGCCTGGGCGATGACGCCACCTGGGACAAGGCCGAGGCCGCCCTGCGCAGCGCCCTGTCGGCCTGCGGGGTGGAATGGCAGGAACTGCCGGGCGAGGGCGCCTTCTACGGCCCCAAGATCGAGTATCACCTGAAGGACGCCATCGGCCGGACCTGGCAGCTGGGCACGATGCAGGTTGATTTCATGATGCCTGGCCGCCTCGGCGCCGAATACGTGGACGAGCACAGCCAGCGCCAGACCCCGGTCATGCTGCACCGGGCCATCGTCGGCTCGATGGAGCGGTTCATCGGCATCCTGATCGAGCACCATGCTGGTGCATTCCCGGCCTGGCTGGCGCCGGTGCAGGCAACTGTGATGAATATCACGGATAATCAGGCCGACTACGTCGAGGAAGTTCGGAAAACCCTTGTAAATCAAGGCTTCCGGGTCGAATCGGATTTGCGGAACGAAAAGATCGGCTATAAGATTCGCGAGCATACGCTCCAGCGCGTGCCGTATCTGCTCGTAGCGGGTGACCGTGAAAAGGAAAACGCGGCCATCGCTGTGCGCTCGCGAACGGGGGAAGATCTGGGCTCGATGTCTGTCGCAGACTTCGCCGCGCGCTTGCGTAGCGAGCACGTGGTCGCTTGAAGCATTGACTTCGCATGCCCATATTCGTGCGTGCGCGGTAGGCCCGGATGCGGAATGCATCCGGCATGAGTCATCTTGGAGATCGAAACATCAGTACCCCTGAAAAGCAGAATCGCCGCAACAACGAAATTCGCGTCCCACGCGTGCGCGTGATTGGGTCCGACGGCGAAATGATCGGCGTGCTCACGCGCGATGAAGCGCTGCAGATGGCCGAGGACGAAGGCCTGGATCTGGTTGAAATCCAGCCCAACGCCGATCCGCCGGTCTGCAAGATCATGGATTTCGGCAAGTTCCGCTTCGAGCAGCAGAAGAAGGCCAACGAGGCCAAGAAGAAGCAGAAGCAGGTCGAGATCAAGGAAATGAAGTTCCGCCCGGTCACCGACGAGGGCGACTACCAGATCAAGCTGCGCAACATGCGCCGCTTCCTGGAAGAGGGCGACAAGATCAAGGTCAACATCCGCTTCCGTGGTCGCGAGATGAGCCATCAGGAGCTCGGCCGTGAAATGGCCGCGCGCATCGAGGCCGATCTCGGCGAAGACATCGTCATCGAATCCCGCCCGCGCCTGGAAGGCCGGCAGATGGTGATGATGATCGCGCCGAAGAAGAAGTAACCGGCGTCCGCTCCCGGCGCCAAAGCCGGAGCGAACCCCCTGATTTGCAAGGAAAACCGGGGCAGGGCATAATGCTCGGCCCGGTTCGCCGGGTTGTTTTTGCTGTATTTGGACCTGTCGCGAGTTTCCCTTTTGGAATCAGCGACTTACAAGCCGGCACGGGCAGGACGGAAAGTCCGTCTTTTGACTTCGCGACGTAGTCGCAAAGTCAAATTAAAGGCGGCGCCCAGGCCAGTCGAAGAAAATCCCTAAGGAAATCGCTATGCCCAAGATCAAGACGCATCGGGGCGCGGCCAAGCGCTTCCGGAAGACCGCTTCCGGCAAGTACAAGGCAGGCCACGCCAACCGCAGCCACATCCTCACCAAGAAAGCGACCAAGCGGAAGCGCAATCTCCGGCAGACGAATCACATTCGTGCCGAAGACAGCGGCCGTCTGGACCGCATGCTGCCGTATCTCTGAGGAGGGCTGAACAATGGCACGAGTCAAACGTGGTGTGCAGGCACGCCGCCGTCACAAGAAAGTCCTGAAGCAGGCCAAGGGCTATTACAACGCCCGTCGCAAGGTCTTCCGCGTCGCCAAGCAGGCGGTGACGAAGGCTCTGCAGTACGCCTACATCGGCCGCAAGCAGAAGAAGCGCCAGTTCCGCACGCTGTGGATCGCGCGCATCAACGCCGCGGCCCGCATCAACGGCCTGAGCTACAGCCGATTTATGAACGGCCTGCTGAAGGCCGGCATCACCCTCGACCGCAAGGTGCTGGCGGACATCGCCGTGCACGACGCGAAGGGTTTTGCGGCCTTGGCCGAAAAGGCGAAGGGCGCGCTCGCGGCGTAATCCGCGATCTCCACAGAAGCAATACGAAGGCGGTGCGAATCGCCGAATACGTGGGGAAGGGCGCAAGTCCTTCCCCACATTTCGTTTGAGCGTTCGTTTTTGTTCGCGATTCCCGCATCGGGGTGCGCAGCCAGCGCACCGGAACGGAAATGACGAGCGAATAGATTTGCGAGAATCGAAGCAATGAGTGACGTCGAACAAATCAAGGAACAGGCGCTGGCCGACATCGCCTCGGCACAGACACCAGACGCGGTCGAAGCGCTGCGCGTGGCGCTGCTCGGCAAGTCCGGCAGCATCACCGCGCAGCTGAAGTCGCTGGGCGCGCTGCCCGGCGATCAGCGCAAGGCGGCGGGCGAAGTCATCAACCGTGCGCGCGACGCCATCGGTGAAGCGCTGACGGCGCGCAAGGCGGCGCTCGATGCCGCAGTGCTGGATGCGCGCCTGGCGGCGGAAACCATCGACGTGACCCTGCCCGGTCGCGACGCCGCGCGCGGCGGCCTGCATCCGATCAGCCGCACCATCGAGCGCATGGCCGACATCTTCGGCCGCATGGGCTACGACATCGAGAGTGGCCCGGAAATCGAGGACGACTGGCACAACTTCGAGGCGCTGAACTTCCCGCCGCACCATCCGGCGCGCGCGATGCACGACACGTTCTATTTCGAGGACGGTCGCCTGCTGCGCACGCATACCTCGAACATGCAGATCCGCTACATGCTGCAGCACAAGCCGCCGCTGCGCATGATCGCGATTGGCAAGGTGTACCGCTCCGATTCCGACCAGACCCACACGCCGATGTTCCACCAGTGCGAGGGCCTGGTGATCGACGAGCACGCCAGCATGGCGGACCTGAAGGGCACCATCGCCGAATTCGAGCGTGCGTTCTTCGAGCGCGATTTCGCCATGCGCTTCCGCCCGAGCTACTTTCCCTTCACCGAGCCGTCGGCGGAAGTCGACATCGCATGGGAGCAAGCCGACGGCAGCACGCGCTGGCTCGAAGTAATGGGCTGCGGCATGGTGCATCCGAACGTGCTGCGCAACTGCGGCATCGATCCGGAGCGCTACACCGGCTTCGCCTTCGGGATGGGCGTGGAACGGCATGCGATGTTGCGCTACGGCGTCGATGATCTGCGCAGCTTCTTCGACAACGACGTGCGCTTCCTGAAGCAGTTCGCCTGAAGACAAACGGCGAGCGGTTGGCAAGACGGCAAGAGTCGTCTTTCCGCCGGCCGCTCATCGCTGACCGGATGAGTAAGCAATGAAATTCTCAGAAAACTGGCTCCGCCAACACGTCGAGGTCAATGCCACGCGCGAGCAGCTGGCGGCGACGCTGACCGCGATCGGCCTGGAAGTCGAGGACATCACGCCGCTCGGCGCATCACTCGATGGCGTGGTCGTGGCGCGCATCGTCGAGAGTGCGAAGCATCCCGAGGCCGATCGCCTGCAGGTGTGCCAGGTCGACGCCGGCAAGGGCGAACTGCTGCAGATCGTCTGCGGCGCGCCGAATGCGCGTCCCGGCCTGGTCGCGCCGCTGGCGACGATCGGCACCAGGGTCGGCGAGATCGTCATCAAGGCGGCGAAGCTGCGCGGCGTCGAATCCAACGGCATGCTGTGCTCGGCGAAGGAGTTGGGTGTGGATGCCGATGCGTCCGGCCTGCTGGAGCTTCCGGACGACGCGCCGATTGGTGTGCCGCTCGCCGAAGTGCTCTGTCTGCCCGATGCCAGCATCGAACTGAAGCTCACGCCCAACCGCGCCGACTGCTTCGGCATCCGTGGCATCGCCTACGACGTCGCAGCGGCCTGCGGCAGCAAGGTGACGCCGTTCGACGTGACGCCGATGCCGGCGTTCAACGACGCCACCCTGCCGGTGGAACTGCATGCCGGTGCCGACGTGCCGCGCTACTGCGGCCGCGTGATCGAGGGTGTCAACGCGGCGGTGGCGACGCCGCTGTGGATGAGCGAGCGCCTGCGCCGCAGCGGCATTCGCCCGGTGTCGTTCCTGGTCGATGTCACCCAATACGTGATGCTGGAAATCGGTCAGCCGATGCATGCCTTCGATCGTGACACGCTGCGCGGGCCGGTCGGCGTGCGCCACGCGCGCGCGGGCGAGACGACCAAGCTGCTCAATGGCGAAACGGTGACGCTGGACGAACAGTTCCTCGCGATCACCGACGGTGCCGGCGCCGAGGAACGCGTGGTCGCGCTCGGCGGCATCATGGGCGGCTACGACAGCCGCGTTACCGACGCGACGCGCAACGTGTTCCTGGAAGCGGCGCACTTCACGCCGGCGGTGATCATTGGTCGCGCGCGCAAGCTCGGTCTGCACACCGATGCCGGGCATCGCTTCGAACGCGGTGTCGATCCGGAGCTGCCGCGTATCGCGATCGAGCACGCCACGCGCCTGATCGTCGAGATCGCCGGCGGCGCGCCCGGTCCGATCACCGAAGCCGTGTTGCCGGAATATCTGCCGCGCCCGCAGCCGGTGACGCTGCGACGCGCGCGGCTGGCGCGCGTGCTCGGCCTGACGGTGGCCGATGCGGAAGTCGAGCGCATCCTGCACGCGCTCGGTCTGGCCGTGGAATCGGTCGCCGACGGCTGGCGCGTGACACCGCCGACGCGCCGCTTCGACATCGCGATCGAGGAAGACCTGATCGAGGAAATCGCGCGCATCCACGGCTACGACACCATTCCCACCACGCTGCCGGGCAGCACGGCGGGCGTGGTGACGCGGAGCGAGACGCGCGTGGGCGAATCCGAGCTGCGCCGCCAGCTGATCGCGCGCGATTGCCTGGAAGCGATCAACTACGCCTTCGTGGACGCCGCGCTGTTGCAGCGCTGGGATGTCGCGCAAGGCAGCGTGCCGCTGGCCAATCCGCTCAGCGCCGAGCTCGGCATCATGCGCACGCGATTGCTGCCGGGGCTGGTGGAAGCGCTGGCGCGCAATGTGGCGCGTCAGCAGCCGCGGGTGCGGCTGTTCGAGATCGGCAACGTGTTCGTGGCGAATGAAGCGTCCGAGTTCGGACCGATCGAAACCCCGCACATCGCCGCCGCCGTGTATGGCCCCGCGGCATCCGAACAGTGGGGCGTGGCGTCGCGTGCTGTCGATTTCCACGACCTCAAGGGCGATCTCGACAGCCTGGCCGCGCTCTCCGGCGCGCAGCTCGAATATCGCCTGTCACGCGCGCCGTGGGGGCATCCGGGCCGCTCGGCGGACGTGTTCCGCGATGGCGTGCAGGTGGGCTGGATCGGCGAATTGCACCCCCGATTGCAGCGAGCCCTCGATCTCGACCACCCCGTGATCGCCTTTGAGCTGGGGCTTGCGGCATTGCAGCAGCGCGCCGTGCCGCGCGCGGGCGTGCTGTCCAAATTTCCCTCGGTACGGCGCGATCTCGCGTTCATCGTTCCGGAAAATCTTGCCTGGGAGGCGATCTCCGCGACCGTGCGCATGGCCGCGGGCGCCAGTCTGCGCGAGCTGCGCCTGTTCGATCGCTACGTCGGTAAAGGTGTCGAATCCGGTTTCAAGAGTCTCGCCATGGGCTTGATTCTGCAGGACGATTCCCGCACTCTGACCGACCGCGACGTGGATGCGGTGGTGGCCGAAGTCACGGCTGCCCTGGCTTCCGCGCATGGGGGGCGGATCAGAAGTTGAAGGAGTGGCGCTGTGCCTCCGGGCATTGCGCGATTCCTGAATGCCCGACCATGGACGGTGGGGCAGGACGTCCGGAGACAGTGTGGGCTGCGTCATGGATGGCATCAGGGTTTGTAAAGGAGCAGACATGGCGGCACTGACGAAAGCGGAAATGGCCGAGCGGTTGTATGAAGAAGTCGGCCTGAACAAGCGCGAGGCGAAGGAATTCGTCGACGCGTTCTTCGACGTGCTGCGCGAAGCGCTGCAGCAGGGGCGGCAGGTGAAGCTGTCGGGCTTCGGCAATTTCGATCTGCGCCGCAAGAATCAGCGTCCCGGACGCAATCCCAAGACCGGCGAGGAAATTCCGATTTCCGCGCGCACGGTGGTGACGTTCCGTCCCGGACAGAAGCTGAAGGAGCGCGTGGAAGCCTACGCAGGCGGTGACCATGCTTGATCCCGGCAGCAATCGCGAACTTCCGCCGATCCCGGCCAAGCGCTACTTCACCATCGGTGAGGTCAGCGAGCTGTGCGACGTCAAGCCGCACGTGCTGCGCTACTGGGAGACCGAATTCCCGAGCCTGAGCCCGGCCAAGCGCCGCGGCAACCGTCGCTACTACCAGCGCCACGACGTGCTGATGGTGCGGCAGATCCGTGGCCTGCTGTACGAGCAGGGCTACACCATCGGCGGTGCGCGCCTGCGCCTGGAAGGTGATGGCGCCAAGCAGGAATCGGCGCTGAGCAGCCAGATCGTCAAGCAGGTGCGGATGGAGCTCGAGGAGATCCTGCAGCTGCTGCGCCGCTGATCCTGTCTGCGTTCAAGGAGGAAGGAAAGACATGGGAAGTTTCAGCATCTTTCATTGGCTGATCACGCTGGGCTGCTTCGTGGTTCCCGTGGCGGTGATCGTGCTCGTGATCTGGCTTGTGGTCCGGAAGCGCGAGGCGCCGCCACCGATCGCCTTGCCGCCGGCTGTTGGGCAGGAATCCGTAGGATCGGCTGAGTCAGCCGGGTCGGCTGGATCGGGGCCGCAGACCGGAGACAGGCAGGAAGATTCCAAAGAGTGATCGACCAGAGGGTATAATCCCTCGCACCGGGGTATAGCGCAGCCTGGTAGCGCACTTGTCTGGGGGACAAGTGGTCGTCGGTTCAAATCCGGCTACCCCGACCAAATTACCGTCTCGTGACGGCTTTGAAAGTCCAAGAAACCCGCAGAAATGCGGGTTTTTTGTTGTCTCGGAGTCTTGGGGCGTCCAGTGCCGGCCCTTGCAATCTTGGGGCAACTGGGGGCAAATATGGGGGCAGATGGAGAGATGCGCCCACCTGATGCCCCCAGTGAGATGCCCCCATGCCCCTTTCCGATACTGCCATTCGCAAAGCAAAGCCCGCAGACAAGCCGTTGCGCTTGTTCGACGGCGGCGGCCTATATCTGGAAATCGCGCCCGCTGGGGGCAAGTGGTGGCGGCTGAAATACCGTTATGGGGGCAAGGAAAAGCGGCTGGCGCTCGGGGTCTATCCCGATGTCGGGCTGGCGCAAGCGCGCGCCAAGCGAGACGAGGCGCGCAAGCTGCTGGCCGCTGGTGGCGATCCCGGCGTCCAGCGCAAGGCCGAAAAGGCCGCAGGCAAAGAGCGTGCGGCCAATAGTTTTGCGGTCATCGCCGCCGAATTGATGGCGAAGCGGGCGGGGAAGCTTGCTCCCGGCACGGCGATCCGTGAGCGTCGCCTGCTGGAAAAAGACCTTGGGCCGTACATCGGGAGTGTACCCATAGCCGACATTACGCCGCCGATGCTGTTGGCTGCATTGCAGCGTATCGAGCGGCGCGGCGCTGTGGAGACCGCACACCGTGCGCGCACGCTGGCGACCCAGGTGTTCCGCTTCGGTATTGCCACCGGGCGCTTGCAGTTCAACCCGGCGGCGGAATTGGCCGGGGCATTGTCGCAGCCGCAGGGCGGACACTTTGCCAGCGTGACCGAGCCGGCAGAAGTTGCTCCCTTGCTGCGCGCGCTGCACGGATACCAAGGAACCCCGGTCGTCATGGCTGCATTGAAGCTGGCCCCGTTGTTTTTCGTGCGCCCTGGGGAGCTGCGCCGCGCGCGCTGGGCTGACATAGACTTGGATACGGGCGAATGGCGCTACACGGCAAGCAAGACCGGGATGCCGCATATCGTGCCGCTGGCATCGCAGGCCGTGGAAATCCTGCGCGACCTACATCCGCTGACCGGGCGCGGCGAATACGTCTTTCCGGGCGTACGCGGCAAGGATCGGCCGATGAGCGAGAACACAGTGACCGCTGCGCTACGTCGCATGGGCTTCGACGGCGACACCATGACTGGCCACGGCTTCCGCGCGATGGCACGCACCATTCTGGACGAGGTGCTGGGCTTCCGCCCCGACTACATCGAACACCAACTTGCCCACGCCGTCCGCGATCCGAACGGCCGCGCCTACAATCGCACAGCGCACCTGGCCGAACGCCGCAAGATGATGCAAGCATGGGCGGATTATCTGGATGCGCTGCGAAACGATGCGGACAAAGTCATTCCGATAAAGAAACCTCGGGTCGCGTGAGACAGAGGCATCGGCGGGGTTGGCGCTCTAACCGGAACGCAAACTCCTCTCATTGTTCCGCCTTGATCTCAGTCGGCGAAACGCGGCTGGCTGAGACGCCGGGATCTCCTTTTTACAGTGTCAGAAAACTCCGTCCTTGGGCACAGCCCCAGGCACATACTTTTTCTATGTCCAAAAACTCTCTTGGGTGCGCCGAACCGCATTTCACGGCCTTCTAGCGGGTGGGAGCCACCCCTATAGCGGCCAGAGTCTAGGATGGCCTTCTACCCCTGCCGGCGCACCTTCTAGGCCATCCCAGTCCGCAAAAGGCGCCCGCATCCCCAAGGTCAGGTGGGCGGACCAATTTTCGCTCACTATTAAATTCCGCAGACCGCGCGGTTTTGCCCAAAGCTGCGGCCTAGCCTGGGCGGCATGTCTATCCCCGTCTACTTTAGAGCCAGCGTCCGCTTTCGACCCAAAGCGGACGTCTGGCAATAGGAGTCCTGGGATGAAGGTGCGGCCTGCTGGGCTGGATTTCTGGTCGTGCTTGCAGTTAGGTCTGTGGACGCCGAGCGAGCGGCTCGCGCGACCACCACGGCACTGCAATCGCAGTGCGCCAATCATCCCGAGCGCAGCGTGGATTTGACCACGTTCGAACCTCACAATTCGCCAGCTTGGCTGGCCGAACTGAGTATCGAGCCGTTCTACAGCCGTAGACCGGGTGAACACTGGCAGATTGCTGCTGAGACCATAAATTAGACAGGGGTTGCGGTAACTGACGTTGGGCCCGAAGATCGGCCTGTGTGTTCGCGCGGCGATGCCGGAGCCAGGGGGGCCGACGGTGGCGGCGGACAGCACCACCACTAGCCAGCCCATATGTACACGCACGAGCGACTCGGATATTGCCAGTCAATTCCACTTGGATGGTTGCAGGCCCCAGAAGAACGGGATCGAGCCTCGCTCTTAGAGTTCGCACGGGGAACCCTTTACAGCCTCTCTAAGAGGGGCGATGGACGCTTTGGAGCAGTCCATGTTTCCCGGATCCAACACTCATTCAAGAGACTTGGCGCTCCAAGCCTATACAAGGTTGGCCTGAGGCTTCTCGAACTTCTGCGTGAAGCCGAGCCACTATTTGGCGGCTATTGGCTCCCAGCACCATTCAGGGTCGTTGAGATCGAAGGTGAGTTTGTGTTCGTTGGAGCCCTCCCCACCACGTTCGGACTCCTGGGTGAAGTGCAAGGACACGGAATCTCCAGACTTCTGACTAAGGAAGTCGCTGATCGGTTCCCGCGCCAGAATCTGGAAGGCTGGATGGGTACGTCGAATCACTCCACCGCAAGTATCGTTGCCGACTTCGCGGCGAAGCACGCACGTTCTGCAGCAAGAACATCAAGTCTACCGGACGTCGAATGCCTGAGTTTGGCGCCGAGGCTTGGTGGGAGGCCTCCCCAGCTCCGATGGGGGAGCAAGCTGATCCCGACTCTACCAGCCGAGCAAATTGCAGTCTGCAGACAGTTGTCTCGCGGCCATGCGCGCTATTTCTCTGCCGATCTGCTCGGGGGGCGCGTCTCCACGGAGGCGCCCATCGACATGGCTATTCCACGGTTGCTGTTTGCCATCGCTCGTCATATCGGAGCACCGGTCAAGGTCGAAATTGGGAATGGCTCTGATTGGACCTCGATCAGCGTGTACCAGCGTTTGCCCATCGAAGAATTCCGCCTTGCACTCCTCCTGTCGAGGGAAGTCATCCGCGCAGGTCGGTCGACCACGTTCGTCATCCCTTACAAATTCGCACCAGCACTTGGCACTCGACTTATTGCCCTCGGTTGCGCCGTGGAGACACTGAAATGACTGCATCGAGCTATTCCGTCCACGCAGTGCACCAAGCACTCCTAGAGACCTTCCATCAATATTTAAGCGCCCAATACCACATTTGGGACGAATGGCTGATTAGCGAGCGGGATCGGATTTTCGGTGAAGTCGGCAACACTTTTCAGGAGCCAAGGCTCGAGGCAACGCCGCAGTATGCGGAGGGAAAGCCCTACTCGGATCTAAGTATCCCGGAAGAAGCGATCGCGGTCCTACGCTGTGCAGCTGCCCAAGGCACCACAGGGATTCCCAAGGTTGCCTATTCCCATCAATGCCGAGCGGTTCAACACTTTATTGCTGGCATGGATTTGATTGTCGCGACAGGCACGGGCTCCGGCAAAACGGAGAGCTTTCTCATGCCTATTCTGTCCAGCTTGGCCATTGAGTCGACCAGACGGCCGAGATCCTGGGCGCTTCCCGGTGTTCGTGCCATTCTTCTCTATCCAATGAATGCGCTGGTGAATGACCAGTTGGGGCGCCTAAGGCGCCTATTCGGGAACCCGGCCGTAAAGGCTGAACTGATGGGAAAGAACAAACGCAGTGCGACGTTCGGGATGTATACAAGCCGTTCTCCTTATCCGGGGAGGCGTTCGTCGCGAAAGGACAAGGATCGCGTCGAAGGAGAGATCAGAAAGCTCTACTTTGACGACATGACGGAAAGCTACGAGGGTTTGCTAAAAGCCGAGGGTAAGTGGCCCGCAAAAGATCTGGAAGCCTTCATCGAGTTTCAACTGAAGACGGGAGCATCCGACGCGGAGCTCATCACGCGTCATGAAATGCAAGACCGCGCTCCTCATCTACTAGTTACCAATTACTCGATGCTTGAGTACATGATGCTTCGGCCGCTGGAGGCCCCTATCTTCCAGCAGACTGCGGATTGGCTCGCAGATGATGAAGAGAACCAACTGACGATCGTCCTTGACGAAGCCCATATGTACCGCGGGTCCGGTGGCGCGGAGGTGGCGTACCTTCTGCGTAGGCTGCAGTCGCGCCTTGGCGTGCCGCGCAGCAGAATTCGTTTTATCCTTACAAGTGCAAGCCTCGGCACGTCGGACGATGCCAAGACTGACATAAAGAAGTTCGCTGCGAAGTTGACGGGAGGCCATTCATCCGGGTTCGAACTCGTTACAGGGGACATTGACCGACGGCTGGGAGGGAAACCTGCCGACTTGATCACGCAGCAAAAGCTGGCGGCATTCGACTTCTCGGCGATCCTCGGGACCGCCACAGGCCTAGGCATAGCGCGAGATAACCTCACCTCTCTCGCCCAGACGCTCGAAGTTTCGCTTGATCCGCCGGGTTTGGAGCGCGAGAGTCTTCAGCAATATGCCTATGACATTCTCAATCGGCTCCCGGTAGCCTCGCTGGTATCTGAGAGGCTCACAAACAAGCCAATGACGTTGACGGAGTGTGCGGAAGTAGCCTTTCCCGCTGCCGAAGGGCGTCTATCGGCTGCCGAATCACTGCTGGCCCTTATGGCATTTGCAAATGATCGCCAGAAGAATCGGCCGTTCTGCCCCGTTCGGTCGCATCTCTTCTTCCGGGGCCTTCCAGGGTTGTTTGCGTGTACGAACGTTGAGTGCAGGAGTGATGGCACTTGCGAATCGCGTCTGCTCGGAACCTTACATCCGTCTGAGACTCTTCGGTGCGAATGCGGCTCACGCGTGTACGAGCTGCTGACGCATCGGTCCTGCGGGGCAAGCTATCTCCGCGCCTACACGCAAGGTGCCGATGGCGACTTTCTGTGGCACCAGGCATCCAATGGAACCTGGACGGAGACTCAGCTGGTGGAGTCGCAGTTCTATGTCGTTCCAGATTCCGAGATCGACATGGCTGGTGGGATGCTGGTCTGGCTACACACATTGACCGGGCAGTTAGTACCGAAACTGCCTGCCGGCGCCCCAAAGGGGCATTACCTCGCGTTGCTTCGCCCCGATGCTATGACCTGGGAGCAAGGTCGGCCGATCTTGAGCTTCAAGGGCGACTGCTCCGCGTGCGGCCAGCGAACGAGGCCAGAAGCACCGTTGGCGATGGACCTAGCAACGAAAGGTGAGGCCCCATTCGCCCATATCATCAGGGCGCAGGTCGCAACCCAGCCGATTACCAGACCGCAAACGCCGCAAGCGCCAAATGGTGGTCGGAAGACCATTGTCTTTTCGGATGGGCGGCAGAAGGCTGCGCGACTCGCGAGGGACATCCCCAGAGAGATCGAGTTGGACGTGTTCCGGCAGACGATCTTTATGGCTGCTCAGGCGCTGTTGGATATCAAAAGAGAGCCGCGGCTGAATGAGCACCTATATGTATCGTTCCTCAAATGCCTGCTAGTCCACGACCTGCGGTTCTTCGACGGCGACGATCGGGTCCACATAGAAGGCAACTTGGAAAGCTTCCTTCGCTTTTACGATGGTGACCTTGAAGCACAGTTGCAGGATAACAACTTGACGCCACCTCCTAGCTACTGGGCGATTTTGCTCAAGCAACTGGGAACTCCCTTCTACTCCATTAGTTCGCTGACGCTCGGGTATGTTGCCCCGACCGCAAAACCCATACGTGCAAAGATCCTTGCGGAGCTGCAGAACGTGCCCCCGGCTGAGGTCGATGCCATTGCCACCGTTTGGGTGCAGAGTCTGTTGTCGCGATTCGCGTTCGGCAAGGACATTCCAGACGGCGTACGAAATCAGGCATCACGATACCCAGTCAAGGCAATGGCTGCCGATGATGGGTTCTCCAGAGTGCAAAAGAAGTTCCTCGCGACGAAGGGTCTCAACGCTTCTCAGATCGCGGACTGCCTGGCAAGAAATCTATGCGAAGCCAAGCCGGACGGCTCCCTGTATCTGAGGCCATCGCACTTGCGGCTGCTTCCGGCTCTGAATGAGAAGTGGGTCCAATGCCCCCGATGCAAGACAGTCTCAGCTTCATTGATCTTCGGCCATTGCCCGAATTGCACTAGTCCGGAAGCAACTTTGGTCGATCCCAATGCGACTACCTATCTGCGGGCCCGCAAGGGCTTCTGGCGAGATCCGGTCGCCAAGGTGATGGCAGGACAGCAGTCTCCAATGAACATCGACGTTCAGGAGCACAGCGCCCAACTTTCATACAAGGATGCGGACAACCCATCTCCGACTACTGAGATCTTTGAGCGCCAGTTCCGCGACATTCTCCGAGCAGGCGAGCGCGCTGTAGACGTTCTAAGCTGCACGACGACTATGGAGGTTGGTATCGATATTGGCTCCCTTATCGCAGTATCGATGCGCAATGTCCCGCCGATGCGACAGAACTACCAGCAGCGAGCTGGGCGTGCAGGACGACGCGGTTCCGCGGTATCAACAGTCGTGACCTACGCCCAATCCGGCGCTCATGACGCCTACTACTTCCGAAATCCGGACAAGATATTGGCAGGTGATCCTCCAAAACCCGTGCTGGATACGTCAAATTCGAGGATCACGGATCGGCATCTGCTGGCTCAACTACTGCAGGACTTCTTCCGCCCGTTGGCCGCCGTCCCGGGCACGGGCGACATCTACACCGTGCTTGGTGATACTTGGAGCTTCTTCCAATCGAACACACCGTCCGGATTCGAAGCATTCAAGCAGTGGGTCCGTAGCGCTCCTGAGGGGAGGGGTTCTTTGGAGCGCGCGCAGCAATGGTTGCCAGAAGGACAGGTTGCCATCCAGGTCGCTGAGTCGATGATCGCAGAACTGGAGCAGAAGGCCCCAAATTCTCAGGAAGGCCTGGAATCGAGCTTCATCGAATTCCTGTTCGCTCTGGGACTGCTCCCGTCGTATGCGTTCCCAACCGATCTATGCTCGCTCCAGATTCAAGAAAGGGTTCCCAGCGGAGGCTTTCGTATCGTTGAGCAAGCCCAGCAGGGTCTGAATATCGCACTGTCGGAATATGCGCCTGGGCGCCTGGTTGTCGTCAACAAGAAGACCTATCGCGTCGGCACCGTGGCTGCTTCTGGTCCTGATACGGAGGTTGACCGCGCGGCTACCCTTTTCGACCAGGGCAAGGTCTATCGTCATTGTACGCAATGCTCATACACCGCTGGCTTTATTCCGAGCGACGACGGCGAGACGACGTGCCCGCAGTGTGGTGCGGAAGCACTCCGTACGATGACGGTTATTCGTCCAGAGACTGTATTCCCCAGTGGGCGCAGGGAGATCGATGAGTTCGAAGATCAGGTTTTCAGCCGCGTCACGCAGGCGCAACTGCCGCTACCGGAGGAAGATCGACGAATCGACACTCAGCCGTTTGCGCGGCGGGCGGGCCTCATCCCACGTCGGAAGCAGCGACTTATCGTAGTGAATGAGGGCGATCCAGGCTCAAACGAAGCGGGTTTTCGCATATGTGAAAAATGCGGCAAGGTGCTGACGGAGGGAGAGCTAGAAGGAGCTCACTACCGTGACTACTATGTTCGCCTCTCAGGAAAGCCGTTCTCACAACGCTGCGACGGCGAGTTTCAGCGTGTATTCCTCGGCTATGGCTTCACGTCGGACGTTCTGCTCCTCCGGATCGACCTCGTCAAACCGCTCCGGTTTGGCGTTCTTGCGCGCCGTGACAGGAAGCCTCTCGAAGACGCTCTGCAGACGCTCTGCGAAGCCCTGACCTTGTCCATTGGGCGCGTGCTCGATATTGATGCTCGCGAAGTTAGCGCTGGTTACCGGTTTGGCAACAATGGCAACTCCGATTTCGCCGACGTTTTCATCTACGACACCTTGTCCGGCGGCGCCGGTTACGCTCTCCAGGCCGGTGATTCGTTCACTAAGATCTTTGAGCAGGCTAAGGCGCTGTTGACCGATTGCACCTGCACCGCTTCGTGCGAGAACTGCCTGCGTCACTACGCCAACCGATTTAGCCACGCAGATTTGGATAGAAAGCTGGGAGAAGCCTTGACGCAATATATCGAGTTGGGGGAGGTCCCTGCGGAGTTTCCCGTTGAGCTCCAAGTGTCGGTTTTGGCGCCGCTGGTCGAGATGGTTAAGCTGGCAGGTGGGGAGGTATCCCGAGACGAGAGCGGGATCTCGGTGTCGCATGGTGGCAAGCAGTTCCGGTTGGCAGCGTGCCCCTCGTTGCGTGCCTGCAGCCCAAAGTTCGTAGCCAATGGCGCAACAGTACTTACGTTCACACCCTATGAGCTGGCACGGGATCTCCCCAGCGCCTTCGCGGAATTGAAATGAGCAAGGGAAGAGTCATCGAGCTGGCTGCAAGAGAAGCTCAGCTGAAACGCAGGGTTCGACAGCACCTGCATGACTTGGGATTTGGGCGCGATGCAGAGGGGCGGCTGCAGCCACCGAGCCTCGATAAGGACGCATATCGGCGATTCCATAAAGGGCAGCGAGAGGAAAAGCTCGTCGCGAACCTGGATTGGTTGACCAAGCGCCAGAGCTCTTTGATGAAGTGGTTCGCAGACGGAGCGAAGATATCACCGCGCGCGATCCGCCCAGAACTTGAACTAATAGAAGGCGGAACGTGGCAGTCTGACTTATTCCGAATGGCTTCGCTCCACTGGCAGGTGCCGGTTTCAGACGGCTACGGACGGCGAATGAGGTTTCTCGTTTGGGATCGAGGGCATGACAAGCTCATCGGCATCATTGCGTTGGGCGATGCAGTGTTCAATCAAGCTGCGCGGGACGCAGTGATCGGGTGGGACCACCATAGGCGCTCTGCGGCGTTAGTCAACTTGATGGATGCATACGTGCTTGGCGCGGTGCCTCCATACAATTATCTGTTGGGCGGAAAGCTCGTGGCCTCATTGATCAGATCGCGAGAGGTCGTCGATGCGTTCGACGACCGGTACGGAAATTCCGTAGGACTGATCTCCAAGAGGAAGAAGCGGGCGCGATTATTGGCGGTAACTACGACATCTGCGCTGGGGCGGTCCTCTGTTTACAACCGTCTGCAACTGCAAGGCCGAAAGATCTTCGAGCCGATTGGGTTCACTTCTGGATGGGGTCATTTCCACTTTTCAGGCCGGATCTTCGACGAACTCCGTACTTACCTCGACTTCATCCGTGATGACTATGCAGTGGGATTCGAGTTTGGATCTGGGCCAAATTGGCGCATACGAGTTATCCGTCGAGCGCTCGAACGACTTGGGATGGATACAACGCTGGCCCGCCACGGGTTCGTGAGAGAGGTATTCCTTTGCAGGATCGCAAAGAATGCGGAGGCATTGCTCCGCGGAGACAACAAACGAGTCCTGTATGGCGGTCTGCCAAGCGTTCGGGAGGCATCGGTTGCCGCGCTTGATCGTTGGGTAATTCCTAGGTCAGAGCGGGATAGTCGCTATCTGAACTGGTACGCCTCGGATCTGCTGGATTCGATCCATGGCAAGCCTGCTCGCTCGCCGGTGGTGCAGACTCAGGCATATGGACTGGGCGATTAACCCCGAAGGGAATCATGTCAGGCCTGGGACCCCCGATGCCTACGGGTATTCCCTGCGTTGTCCTGTCTGCAAAGCGAGTGTCTACCATCGGCACGGAATCTATAACCGCCCTCACTTTGCGCATTACAGCGGAAACTTCAATCGAGCTTGCGAGCTCTACAACCCTGGAACAAGCAACTTCGTAGGACCTGGTGGGACGTCCGGGCCATTCATCGCGCCACCAAGCTTCGAGTCGCCTGTTCTGATCTGGCGCGATAGCAATTCCGTGTCTCTAAGTCTCCAACTGAGGTTGCCGCGTGTCCCGCCCGGATACTCATCTACGCTGTCAATATTCTCTTCCCTCGGTCGGCGAGCATTCGCCGGAGAGGATCTGACTCGAACGTCATTCGCACAGGTCCCCCTGCAAGAGCCTCCCGCCAAGGTCGAGACGAGTCCCCGAGATCCTGCGACAGAGTTCCGGATAGAAGCCGCGCTTCGTGAGTTTCGTCTTTCCGGAAATTACTTTCGTGCAACGGTTAGTGGTGGGGTGCTCGAGAGCCCGGCTTCGGCTCTGGAACTTGGAGAGGAGTATTTTTTCGTCTCCCAACGACCACTCGCCACGCCCTATCCGCCAGCGCTCATTCTGACTCGAGAACCGAAACAGCACAGGAGCTGGATGGTTTACCGCGTTCGCCTGCGGGATGATCCTGACACGCGTGATGAAGATATCGCAAATCTAAAGGCTTACCTGGGTCGTATCATCGCTTTGCCCAGGCAGCGGGTCGATGTTGTCTGGCCGCCGCCGCACCGGTTCGATGCCGATGGCACACCGGTCTTTAGTGACACAGTAGGTCACTTGATCGTCAGATCGAAACTCACACCGCCGAAGGTTGAAACAGGGAGCAGTGCCTCGGCCACAGTCACCGAGCTTGGTCGCGGGCTATACCAGATCGCTTTTGAGGCATTTGAGGGAGAGGCTATCGTTTGGACAGCATCGGGCTCCGTTCAGCGCATACGCTTCGATGGCGCGAATTTGACATGCCCCGTTGGTGTCGTACTCAGCTCACTAGGCGAGATCACCGATCTCACGTCCCCAGTTGCGGTTGATGTCGCGGGTAGCCTCGGGCCCATCGAAGTAATAGTCCCTTCTGACCTGCTTTGGCGCAAGACGAAGCTCAATGGCAGGAAGCTGAGGCCGCTGCCGAGCGGAACAACCCACCAGTTCGAAGGTCCTTTGCAGGATATCGACGTCGGCTCATTTGGATCTGTCTCGGTTCCTCGATGTAGGGAAGCCGATGACGTCGTCATGAGCCCGTGGTGGTACATCAAAGTGGAGAGATTCGTCTCTGCGTCAGTTGGCCCGATCGCCTCGGCAAGCCTCAAATTAGTCAGGTCGAAACATCAGGCGGTTCGATGGGCAGTTGAGAGCAAGGCGATGCATCTCCTTCCACTAGTTCTGTCCGCATTCTCAGCTGAGGTGGACCGTGACATTTCGTGAGATCAATCCAAGAAAGTTTGCGCTTCTATTAACGCAAGGGGCGCACGAGGGCGAGCTGAAGAAGTTCTTCATTGAATCGAAGACCCAGCTTCTACTTAGGGGTGCGAAGGTACAAAACATCCCGCATGGTCGCGAAGAGCGCATTCGCACCATATGTGACAAGTTGTCACGGAAGACGGACGACGTCTTGCGGACTTGGTTCCAGAAGAACGTTTCGGTCGCTGCTCCAGTCTCGTTGGATGAAGTTCTGCTGTATCTGGAAGCCACCTTTGACGAGAACGAGCCGCTTCCTGAGGCAGAAGCGCAATTGGTATGCCGATCCGCGTTAATGTACTTGTTCGATGATGACCCTAACGCCGGTCTGCTCAAATTCTTGCAGAGACCTCTTGGTGCGCTAGAGGCAGAGGTGATGAGTGGCTCGCCGGCACGCGTGGAACAGCCAACAGAGCCAGAGGGTGATTCCGATGCTTCGGCCGACGCCTTGCCCGCGGACATAATCCCTGTCGTGCAGGGCTATCAACTAGCGGAATTGCTGGCGTCCATTATTGCCGGTGACGAGAGCGCGATAGATAACGCTCTGGCTCCCTTTGGTGAAGGCACACGAGTGCTGGTTGAAGCACTACTTCGGCTGCGCGATGGCGACGCGGATGCCGCAAGAGAACAACTGCTTCTTCTTCGTACGGATGGGCCAGAATCGGAGCTTGTCCAGAGCGCACTAGCCCGCGCACGCCATCAGGTCGCGACCAACGTTCCGGTAGGGATTCGCACAGTGATCCCTCAACCACTGAATGATGATTTTGAGGCCGACACCTATGAGGTTGTCGGCACTTACACGAATGAATCCGATACTGGTGCGGTTTTCGTTCAACCCTCGTTCTTGGTTTTAGGGGGGCAACTCCGACATCTGAGCAAAGAGAACCGCACTCGGCTGTTCCCTGAGAGCGGGTCGGTGATGACCCATAAACCAGCTCTGCGCAGACCACTAAAAAGAAGAGAATTCGTGCACTGGAGGGTATCGGAACGCGACGGCGCCGAGGGCAGGACACGATTCCATATGGACGCCGAGCTCAACCCACTTATCGAAGTGGTGCGAATTCCCGTCCCGAGCAGCGATGCGGACGAGGTTCGCGATCGAATCAACTCCCATGTCGCGATGGGAAGTTTGGCGTCTGGCCAACAAGTGATATTCGTGCTTTCGGATGGCGTGGCAGTTGCTTCTCCAAAGGGAGTCGATCTAGTACGAGATGAGGCTTTTGATCGCCCGTGGCAAGCGTGGGTTTCTCTTGAGACTTGGCTAGTTGAAGGACATCAGTATTGCTTGGACGTTCCGCAAGGTGTGGCATCCTATTTTGACCTCTCACCTCTCGATGCAGCGTTTAGGCGGCTGCTCAAGAATTTGGAATCCGAGCGCGGATTTACCATAAGCAAGGCTCAAAGGCGAGAACTGACGGGGCTTCTGCGGAGCCATTCGGGAGGCGAGGTCGCGCAGCGGGCCAAGCGCATCGCTGCCTCCATTGATCAGATCTCGATCAACGAAGAGGAGCTCGACGTGGTGCTGACACTTCTGGGATCTCACGCAGAGGTTCGGCGGCGGGTGGAAGAATTGGTTGCCAGAGAGCTTGAGGAGAGACAAGGCGATAAGGCTGGTCTCCAGGCAGAGATTGCTGCACTTAGGAAGAAGAAGATGGAGCTGGAGAAAGAGGGGCGTGAGATTGAGCGCCAGAATCGGGTCCGAGCAGAGTCAGTTGCGTCTTCTGTGCGCGACACGTTCAGCAGCGCGATTCGAGACGGCACTGCCACACTGGCGAATGCCGCGATCTTTCAAATGCTCGCAGGGGAAACTGGAAGTTATATTCGGCAGGAGGCGCCCACTACTCGGGCGCATCAGTCCAGCGATTGGGTAAAGCGAGGAGCACTTTCGGCTTTGGAGGTAAGGGCCCGACTCTCCGCACTCGGCATAAACGGTCGCCAAGCTTTCGTGCTGTCTACGTTGTCGGAGGTGGCTGAGCGGTCTGGAGTGGCGCTAATTCTAAAGGGGAGCTTGGCCAGGCAATGTGCGCAAGCGCTTGTTCGTCAGAATCGAGACATTGTGGCCATCGTAGACATTCCGATGGGACTTACATCCGGCGACTTCTTGCGCCAGCAGCTAGAAAGTCTGGCGGAGGCCAAGGGGGTGGCATTCCTAAACGCTGACCTCTCGCCTTTTGAGATCTACGGCGCTGAGTTGCTCGACACTCTCATGGAACAAGCAATGAGCAAAGAATCTAGTCCCAAGCTGATGCTCATGTCATGTCTTGATGGCGACCTGTCTTTGCCACTCCCCACTGCTTTACGCCGAGCATCCCTAGTGGTGGACTTGGACTCCAACTGGGACGAGGCCAGACAACTGCTCGATGAGGTCGACCCCGACGCGGTCCTATTGCTTCCGGCTCTGCGAGAAAAGGTCTCAGAAGTGATCTCCACTGTCGAGGACGACGTTCGTCATCACGTTGAGTATGCACTTGTCAAAGCGATATGTATCGAACAATGACGGGCCGGTTTCCCATGTAATGAATCGTGGCGCTGGCCATTTCGACCTATTCCGTTGAGAAACTCTGTCGAATCGGTCATCTGATGCTGGTTCACTGACGCCTCATCGAACAATGACAATGATGGGGCGTCAGGAAGGCGGGCAAGCCCCTTCAGCCTAGAAGACCAGGTTCCAGCAACCGCAACGGGATATCACCCTGCAGGAACATCTGGCTATGCTCCCTAGCGCGTACCACTAACGCTAACGGCTCTATGTACTGGTAACAATTATTAGGTGTCCAGTAGGTGGTCAAGGCAAAGTATTTTTCACCTACTCATAAGCCCACTGGCTGGTCTTGTGATCATTCCTAAGCCCAGTAGGTGGTCACACTGCATCCATCTGCTGGGCTTGCCGTTGCGCCGCTAGCCCATTGAGTGGGCATGAAGATCTGAATTTTGGCCTATAGCGGAAAGGGGCAAGGGATACATCCCACGCATTGCTGGATGTAAAAGTCGCCCCAACATCCAAGGGGCGGCCCTCAATGCGATCAATGCGTCTCCAGGTGAAGGCGTAGAGGTTTGGCCGGTTCCTGCCACCCTGCTGGGTGCGTTCTATGACCCGATAGTGCTCCAGTTCCGCGCAAGCTTTGGCTAAGGTTGTGCGGGACTTCCAGCCTCGCTCCTTCATTAGGGTCCAAGCGGCACATAGATAGCCGTTGTTGTAGCCGGTATACTGCGTAGACAGGTCTGCTACCAACTTGTGTGCCCAAGGCGACATGAGTCGCCAACTCTCATGCCGGGTCAGTTGCACCGGCACGATGAAGGCCATTCCGCCCTTGATATCGGTCCAGCGATCCGCGCCGGGCTTGGGTTTACGGCCCATTGCTGTTCCCCTGTATCCCTATAGCGGATATGGAGCTAGGTCGAGCTTCTACCCTTACCGGCGCACGTTCTGGACGGGATTGCATCCAGAAACCTTGGGCATTCGTTCGCCACCCAAGATGGGTAAGCTCGGCCGGGGTCAGACAGCGGCGTTTGTGGGTCGACTTTCCGGGCTGTGCATAGACTCTGAACCGGTGGCGGTCGAACTCTCGGACGCTGGAGAACGGCAGGCCGCAGGCAGTGCATTGGCAGCGGTTGCCGGTGAGCCGGAGACCGACCGGGACCGAAGAAAGACTCCTGTTCTCAGGAGCCGGAAGGCATACCTCCAAGAGCCGGTTCATGCGGTCCCCGTATCGCGTGCAGCGATGCGCTCAGCGATCCAGCGGTCTATCTCACGGGAGTCCCAAGCGGAAGCTCGTATGCCCAGCTTGACGGGGGCGGGGAAGGTTGCGGGACGCGCCGCAATGCGGCGGTAAATCTCAGAGCGAGACAGACCGGTACGTGCGCGGACGCTCGGGAGACGTTCTAGGGTCAATCCACTTGAAGCAGGGACGGTTGCATTGGAAAGCACTTGGCATCTCTTGCAATACCCGGATACCGTCCGGGCTTGCTGAAGATGGTCAAGCTATGCTGCGATCAGTTGTTGCAATTGCAGAGTCAGTCGTTGCAATTGCAATGGCTACGCCTTCCTGCTGGACATGGCCTCGTTAACCGCTTTCAAATGTTCGCCGATAGTGCGGGATTTGAGCGCTATTCCCTTATCCACCAGCATCGCTTCAATCTGATTTCCAGCGACAAACGGCTGAGATAGATCGATCTTTCCATGCTCGGCTAGTGCGCCGATGATGCATAAGAGCGTAACCCGCTCTCTTGTATCAATGTTCCCGCGCTTTTCTTTTGGGGGATTGGCGTTCTTGTTGAGTCCATGCACAAGGTCATTTTTCTTAAAGTAGATATCTATCAGCTCGCGAGGAGGGTTGGAATAGTTCCCCCAAGATGGAGCAATCAATCCGAAATAGAGGGCCGGATCTGCGTACGCTGTTAAGCCATATGGAGAGTCGTGGTCAAACCATTCATCGGGCGCCACACTTAGGCCGCTGAGATATCCTTCTCTGGCACTGTTTTGTACGCCGTGAAGGATTCGAAAGAAACCGCGAAGTTCATATACAGATCCAAATCCTGTGATTCCTCGTGTAGTTTCTTGCTCATCCCAATCGCAAAACTTTGCTGTTCCATATCCCTTGAATTTTTTTCCAGACTTTAGCTGCGCCTCCCTCATCAAGAGCGCATCCGCCTCATGCTGAAGTGCTTCACCCCTGAGACACGCCACCATGTAATGGCCGCGGCTTTCAACATAAGCAGGCGCGCTGCAAGCCCCTGACGCTAGCATTTGCCGAAATCCCTCTACATCTGTGTCCAACAGAGCGGCCCCTTCTGCAAATGACACGAACTCTCTCTTCACAGATACACCTTTTTCCAGAAAGACGTCGTACCTAACTGGTTAGGTAGACCAGCTCTCCATCCGTCAGGTTGATGCGGCAATGCGAGCTTGTGCCGGACCGATATCCGGAGACTCCAATTATAGAGAGCCTCGTCTCGTCGCATGAGATGCCGATACGCTTCAATACATAATCAGCTGACGATGGTGGCGAATGGAGAGGCAGAGGTTCAAGCTCGCGTAGAACGCTATTTGTTTGCCGGTCGAGCGGCCAATGCAAACACCTTGTCCAGCGAGACTCCCAAAGTCTCAGCTAGGCGCTGCATGGACTTGAGGGATGGATTCCTGACGCTGCGTTCGATCCCGCTGACATAGGTCCGATCCAGGTCAGCCTCTAGGGCAAAGCCCTCCTGACTCAAGTCCGCTCGTTCGCGGAGTTGACGGAACTCGTGGTGTGCGTAATGGCCGGGCAGGGGCACGGGGGAACCGCGCGACCGAAGTCAGTCAGGTACCCTCGCGGAAATTTGCGGTGTACATCCGGGGGGCTCTTCACCGCGTATACGGCAATGCAACGCCAGTGGGCTGCTCGACATCACGCGACCTTAGCCACGCGGGAGCTGGCAATCAGATATTGCGAGGGCTATGTACGACGATGGGAGGCCCGTATCCTATCCGTGACGACCTTAGTTACCTCCCTAATCCGCTGGAAACTTGCCCTCTATCTTCGGTTTCGTGGCCGTAGAATGGCTGCTAGAGCCCCTCGAAGAGCTTTCCGAGGGGCGTCTTCAAGGCAGCCCCGAGGATCTCAATGGCATCTACGGAGAGCCTCGCGGCCCCGGTCTCGATCCGGCTCATGTACGCGCGTGTATAGCCCGCCCGGTCGGCCAACTCCTCCTGGGACCAGCCACGGGCTTTGCGCAGATCAACGATCCGCTTGCCTAGCCGTTGGCGTAAGGGGGCCTTCATGCCCACCTTGTACCGGGTGTGTTCCAAGTGGAACACATACTAAGTGTTACATCAGGTAAGCCATTGATGGATCAAGGGCGCGGGAAGTACGGGGTAGGGAAACCGCCTGAGGGCGTGTAAGAAATCACCTACAAGATTGTCAGTTTCCGACGCGATTTTGTCTCTATGTATGAGACGGTCATCACTTAAGCTTAACGCCGTCTCCCCGAAAAAACATACGGAGATGGGTGCTGCTGGGCGCTGCTGGGCGATGCATGAGTTCGCCATTTGATAACTAAGAACGTCGTCGCTTTAGTCCATTTACAAAAGGGGTCAGCTGTAATGGAGTCCAATACTAAGATTCGCGCCTGGAAAGGCGTGGCGCTAACGCATAACGTGTCAATTCAATGCCGGTGTTTACTAATAGTCTGGTTATTCGGCTTGCTGGTGATCTCAACAGCGAGTGCGCAGTCCACACCTCCAGCCAATTTCTGTTTCTACACTCAAACGGAGGCGAAATGCTCCACCTCTAAACCGCTCGCAGAGACTGCATTGCGGACTGAGTACACCGATGAGGGATGGGGGCCTTATTTAGAATTGACGCGCACTCGGCCAGACAGTGCCGGTCTCGCGTTTACATATGCTGTGCCTCGCAGGTATCCGCCAGCGACCACTTATACGATGGGGTACCGCTTTGATTCATACGCCCCGACGCTTAGCTGCACACTCGCCAACGATCCTCAGAAGCCAAAAGCATGTGCTAATGAGACAGAGGCAGCACAAAAGCGAGCCGAACGGATGGCGGTCGATAATTTCTGCACGTTGGTGTCCTGGACACTCGACGGAACATGGAAGACTCCGTACGAATCCACAGACGGGACAACGGTAAGCCAAGACGGCAGGGTCGAGTACGGTGGTCGTGCGCTAAAGGCTACCTTGCAGTGCGGCTCTACGCAGCGCGTTGTATCGGACACAATGCGTAAGGGGAAGAGCTTCACTTGTCAAAAAGGGTTCAACGGGACCGATAGCACCTATGGCGACGCCAAGGGAGTAGTGCCGGACAATGTGTGTGAAGTCGAAGCGACGTGGTACACGATCTATGGGCCGACTCAGCAAGTCTGCAGCCCTGCGGCCAGCCCCAATCCTTGCTATCCGGCCACTGGCGACAAGGCCCGTCAAGAGACCGACTTCACGTTCGCCGGCCGTCCGTTTGTTCGCTACTACCACTCGCTCAACCAATTCCGGGGAGACACCAGTCTCGGCAGCGCATGGGCGCATTCCTACAGCGAGCAGTTGACCGGTAGCCTGATGCGGTTTAGTCCTAACGGCTACTACGACACCTTTGTGAACATAGGTGGCACCCGTTATCGGGCGCAGAATTCCAATGACCTCCTCCTTGATACCTTTTCCAGCGGCGAAGTGCGTTACCGCCTAACGAACACCAACGGGGAGATTCGAGAATTCGACGAGAGCGGTCGCCTGCTTCGCATCCGCGACCCGAACGCTCCAGATAGCGATGTGGAACTCGACTATAGCTCTGCCACTGGGCGACTCCAGCAGATTGTGGATGTCTATGGCCGCGCTTTGACATTTGCGTATGCGGCTGATGGGTTTTTGTCGAGCATTACGCTGCCGGACGGGAGCAAGGTGGGTTATGAGTACGACGCGGATAAAAATCTGATTGCTGTTGACTATGGCAATGGCCAGCGCAAGCGGTATCACTATCATGAGGCTGGGCTGGCAGGTGCCGCTTATCTCAATCACCTCACCGGCATTACAGACGAAACGAACCAGCGTTACGCCTCCTTCGGCTACGATGCCCATGGCCGGGTCACTTCCAGTCGGCTGCATGCTAATGGCGGTTATGTCAACCAGACCACAGTGCGTTATGACACCGCCGACAAGGCCACCGTCACCAGTGAGAATGGCGACACCCAGACCTACAACATGCAGCCTGACACCTACCGCCACATCCTCGATGTGAGCGATAGTTCGGGCACCGATGTTCAGACCTACGACAGTGCGGGCCGATTGGACACGAGCACTGATGCGCGCGGCAACATTTCCAAGTACGCCTATACTGACACAAGTACCAACTCCTACCTGTCTAGCGTGACTGAAGCGGTTGGCAAACCGGAGGAACGAAAGACCACTTATCTGCGCGACAGCAACAACCGTCTGACCGAGCGCAAGGTCTACGGTCTGCAGAATGGTGTGCAGACCCTCAAGCGCATTGAATCCTTGGTCTATGATGCCAATGGGCGTCATACGGTGACGTGCATGGCAGACCCGACATCCACCTATGCCTGTGGCTCACAAACGAATGCGCCAGCGGGGGTTCGCCAGATCCGGACCACCTACTGCGAGCAGGCCGACATCACGGCGGGTACCTGTCCGCTGTTGGGACAGATCATCAAGATCGACGGACCCCGAATCGATGTTAGCGACATCACCACTTACACCTACTATCCCAGCGACGACGCCACCTGCACGACAGCGCCGACCACCTGTCCGCATCGAAAGGGCGACTTGTGGAAGGTGACTAATGCACTCAACCATGTGGTCGAGACATTGAAGTACGACGGTGCTGGCCGCCCGCTGTCGGTCAAGGACGCCAATGGCGTCATCACCGACTATACGTATTCCCCTCGCGGCTGGCTGACAGCCCGTAAGGTGCGTGGCACCGACAACACTGTTGAAACCGATGATCAGATCACCCTGATCGATTATTGGGGCAACGGGCTCGTCCGGAAAATCACCGATCCGACTACGGCATCCATCCGGTTCTCTTATGACGCCGCCCAGCGCCTAACGTATCTGACGGATGCCGACGACAACAAGGTTCACTACGAACTCGACAGTGCCGGCAACCGGACCAAGGAGCGCGTGCTCAAAGCTCCTAATCTGGACGAAATCCGCCTGCTCAAGCGGACCTTTAACATTCTGGGGCAGTTGGAAAGTCAGTCCGACGCTGATACGACGCCGCATACGACAACCTTTACGTATGACGAGAACGGGAACCTGAAGACAGGGACCGATCCGCTCGCGCATCGCACGAGCCAAGGCTATGACGCGCTTGATCGTGTATCTAGCATGTTGGAGGACGAGACGGGGCTGAAAGTCGAGACGAAGTACGAATACGACGCCCTTGACAATCTGACCAAGATCACCGACCCCAGGCAGAAGGCCACTACCTATACCTACAACGCCTTCGGCGAAGTGACGCAGGAGGTCGGCCCGGATCGTAAGACCACAACCTACACCTACGACAGCGCCGGTAATCTCAAGACCAAAACTGACGCACGAGGCGACAGCGTCAAGGCGACTTACGAGTACGACACCCTGAATCGTGTCACCAAGATCACGGCAGGCGGTGAGGTGCAGACCTTCATTTACGACACACCCTGCGCCAACGGCAAAGGCCGCCTGTGTGAGACGAGGGCAACCGATGCGAATACGCAGTTTGCCTACGCTCGGGATGGTCAGATCGCAACCCGTCGCGAGATCATGACGGTCGGTGGTGTGCAGGCGAATTACCCCGCGACCTACACCTATGATGCCGCAGGTCGTCTGACCACCGTTCAGTACCCCAACGGCATGAAGGTAGGGTACGTCTATAACCGTGACAAGCCGACCTCCATGGAGGTGACGATCGGTACGACTAAAACCACGGTCATCAGTGGCGCCACCTACGAGCCCTTCGGGCCGGCCAACGGGTGGACTTATGGCAACGGCCTCAAGCGCCTGATTGGCTATAACAAGGACGGCCAGCCCAATGCGATCAGCACCAGCGACGCCAATCCGCTGCAAAGCCTGACCTATGCCTTCGATGACAACAACCGCATCGGCAAGATCACCAACTTCCCCTACAGCACCAACACGCAGGAGTATGGTTACGACGGTGTTTCGCGTGCGCAGAAGTTCATCCTTCCCGTCGATGGCACCTGGACCTACTCTTACGACAGCACGGGCAACCGGACCAAGCTGGAAGTGGCAAAAAACGGCCAGACCATTCGGACGGACACCTATGCCATCGACGGCGACAACAACCGCCTGAACACCATCGGCGGCGGGCAGACGGCAGCCTTCGGTTACGATGACGCCGGCAACACGACCAGTGCCTACGGCTTGACCCTTGCCTACAACGGCCTCAACCGCCTGCAGACGGTCAGTAGAAGCGGCACGGTCGTAGGCGAATATCGCTACAATGTCTTCAGCGAACGCGTTACCAAGAAAGCTGGAACACTGCTCACCCGCTACCTCTACAGCATGGACAGCCGGCTGATTGCCGAACACCTCGACAATGGGGATGTTTGGACGAACTACCTATGGTTCGGTGGCGAACTGGTGGGTATGGTCCGCAGCGGTCAGTTCTATTACATCCATAACGACCACCTTGGGCGGCCGGAACTCGTGACCGATGCCGCCAAGGCGGTGAAGTGGCGGGGGAACAACTATCCGTTCAATCGCACAGTTGGGCTGGACAGCATCGGCGGCCTCAATGTGGGATTTCCAGGTCAGTATTACGACAAGGAGACAGCGTTCTGGTACAACGTGAATCGGTACTACGACGAGAATAAGGGTGGATATCTGCAGGTCGATCCGATTGGATTGGCAGGGGGGATCAACCCGTATGCATATGTTGGAGGGAACCCCGTTAGTTCGATAGATCCTCTTGGATTGGAAGAATGCCAGTGCGACAAGCCTAAAGAGCCCAAGCCAACTCCGCCCCCAGAGAAGGTGAAGGATAGAATTGTGACTTATAGAAATCTCAACTATACGGTTTACTTCGCAGGGAATGTTCCAATTGGACATTGGGAGTCAAGAGTGAAGGCCACTCGAAAATCATTGCCTGGTGCTGAAGGAACGTATCACTCAGACGATGTCTATCCAGTTTCTGGCCCCTACAAAAAGAATGAAATCTCTTTTGGTCCAAACGACATTCTTAAAACAGACGACAACAGAGGACGCTGGCTCCATGGCGGCGGAACCGGCCTTCCTGATCCTCTAGCCCCTCGGCAGGGATGGAAGCCGACGCACGGTTGTACGCGTTTTCAAAACGAAGATATTCAAGAATTAGTAGACCTCGTCCGAAAAAGAAAGAAAGAAAATCCAGGGGAAGATATTCAATATGATCGAATCGATTATAAATTGCCCGAAGTTGACCCCAGTGTTGTTGAGAATTTATGGTGAGATATGAAATCGTTTATTTGCTTGATTATTTTTTCTATGCTGTCCGTTTCGGGTTCGACATCTAGCCAAGATTTGGTGGCGGATGCTTTTTCTCGTGCTGATTTTATCCCTCATGCATTGACGGATAAGCAGCTCGTAGATAGATATGGTCCCGGCATCAAAAGAATAGACGATGGAATATTGCTGCGTTCTTATGTAGACAAGTCATGCAAAGTATGGCTCATGTATAAAGCGGACACAGATGCTGTGCCGGAGTATAGGCTTGTGAGTGAGCTCACTATCACTTCCATGCCTGCATCAAAGAAAAAATCCGCATACAAGGGAGATTTATGCGGGATTAGCCTTCTCGGGATTTCGCTGGGTGATGATGAGAACAAAGCGATTTCTTTAACAAAAAAGCTTGTTGTCAAAGTAAATCATGGGATCTTTTTAAATAAAAAAATCAAAGAGTTATATATTAATAGATCAAGTGATGAATCAGATCTTTATTATAAAATTTATATTAAAGATAGCAAGGTGATTGCGTTATCAATAGGCCTAACTGAATGACTTTGGCAGAGAACCCCGTCTGATGCGGGGTTCTCTTTATTTTGAAGACAGAAATAAACCGCTCTCCACACTGCGCCTCTCAGTAAGCCCCTTGAGCACCGTCAGCTTGTTTCTGACTTTCGCCTTGTTCCACTTCAAGAACTCCTCGGCAGCCCGCGTGTAGTTCCCCTTGTTCAACTCGCGCAGCAGTGTGGATGCCGCAAATCGCGTTCTGCCAAGATTGAAGACAAACGACACGAGCGCCGCCTCCTGGTTCGCCGTCAGCGGCACCGTCACGAGCGCACGCACGTCTGCCAGGGCAACCGTGATGTCTTCCGCCAGGAACGCCTCAGCCTGTGCCTCGGTGATCACCATGCCGCAGTGACGCCGTGTGTGTGGCCGTAGCCGATGGTCCAGACACCTATCGCATCGCGATAGGCACGCAGCCGAGGTTCAAAACTGTCGTAATGGGGCTAAAGCAAAACGACAGATAAGAAAACACAAGGGCGGCTTTATGCCGCCTTCTGTGTCCATGGGGAACCTTCCTTTCTGCTCGGATTGCTCCCCGTAAGTGTCGAACCGGGTCGTGTGACAGCAGTGGACCTGTACCGATCAAGCAGCAGGACAGCTGCGGCGGGGCGACGATGGGCGAGCCGTGACGAACATCCGCAGTCGTCCCGCACTGTCTCACTGCAGTCAGGGCGTTTCGGGGGCATATTTGGGGGCAACTTGTGAGATACGAAATGGAGAATCCGCGCAGTTCCTACGCTTTTTGGCGTTATTCGGTAGAGGCTACCTCAAAGGAAGAGCCCGCCGCGTGCGGGCTCTTCCATGTGCGGGCCCTTCCATTTTCGGCACTGGCGAACCGCTACGATCGCCGCATGCATGCCCGTGCCGCTCATCTGATCCGATTGCTGGACCTGGCCCCGCATCCGGAAGGCGGGCATTTCCGGCGCATCCACGCTGCGTCCGCGCAGGTCGAATACGGCGGGCATCCGCGGCCGGCGCTCACGGCGATTCAATACCTGCTGGCGCGCGGCGAATACAGCCACTGGCACCGCGTCGACGCCGAGGAAAGCTGGCACTGGCAGGCGGGCGGCGCGCTGGAACTGCTGCAATACGATGCCGCGACCGCGAAGCTCACCCGCACCCGCCTCGATGCGCTGGCCGAGGACAGCCAGCCGCTCGTCATCGTCCCGGCCGGGACCTGGCAGGCGGCCCGACCGTTGAGCGACTACACCCTGGTCGCCTGCACGGTCGCGCCGGGCTTCGTGTGGGAGGGATTTGAACTGCTCGATAACGGCAGCGCGCTCGCTCACGAACTCGAGCGGCTGGGCGTGCTTCACTTGCATGCGTTTCCCACGCTCTGAGGACGGAACCCGAATGCGTCGAACTCTTTACGTCTGGCTGGCGGCGGTGTCGCTGGCGGTCACGGCATCGCCGGTCATCGCGCAACAATCGCCAGCCACTTCGCCGGCAACGCAGCCACAGCCACAAGTCGTCGACATGGACACCGTCGTGGTCTCCGGCGTGCAGCCCGGTCCCGGTCTGTGGAAGGTGTCGAAGGGCGATCATGTCATGTGGATCCTCGGCACGCTGTCGCCGTTGCCGAAGCGGATGGAATGGCAGTCGGCCGAGACCGAACGCGTCATCGCCGCATCGCAGGAAGTCCTGTCGGCGCCTTATCCGAAGATCGAAACGGGCATCGGCGTGTTCCGCGCGATGTTCATGCTGCCGACCTTGCTCAAGGCACCTAAGATTCCAGACGACAAGACGCTGCAGGATGTCGTGCCCGCGCAGCAATACGCGCGCTGGCAGGTATTGAAGGCGCGCTACATCGGCGGCGACCGTGGTGTCGAGCGCATGCGACCCGTGTTCGCGGCGATGGAGTTGTACGAGAAGGCGATCGAAAAGTCGGGCATGGCGCAGACGGGCGTCGTCTGGCCGGTGGTGAAGAAGGTGGCGAAGAAACACAAGATCAAGATCACCGAGCCCGTGCTCACGATCAAGGTCAAGGACGTCAAGAACGCGGCCAAGGAGTTCGCCAAGGGCGTGGTGAACGACTCCGATTGCTTCAACAAGACGCTGGACCGCATCGAAGGCGATCTCGGCAACATGGCCGCGCGCGCGAACGCCTGGGCGGTGGGCGACGTCGCCGCGCTGCGCGATCTGCCGGCGCAGAATCAGTTCACGGCCTGCACCGCGGCGATCACGGAAACGGAAGTGGCACGCAAGCAGGGCATGCACGATCTACCTGCGCAGGTGCGTGGCGTCTGGCTGAAAACCGCCGAAGCTTCGCTGAGCAACAACACCTCGACTCTCGCGGTGCTGCCGATCAGCCTGATGCTGGCGCCGAACGGATACCTCGATGCCTTGCGGGCCAAAGGGTACACGGTGCAGGCGCCCGACGAAGTCGTCGAATAGGGCGTTCTTTTTCAGCCGGCCATGCTGGCGAGCGTGGGAACGTTTCCTGCCAGCATCGGCCAGCGCGACAGCACAGCGTTGCGGATGCCAGCGGCATCGAGTCCGGCCTCGGCCAGCAGATCCTCGCGACTGGCGTGATGCTGGAACGCATCCGGCAATCCGAGATGCAGCACCGGCATCGCGATGCCTTCCGCGTTGAGCAGTTCGGCCACGCCGGAGCCGGCGCCGCCCATGACGACGTTGTCTTCGAGCGTGACGAAGCCTTCATGCGTCCTGGCCAGTTCCAGGATCAGGTCGCGATCCAGCGGCTTCACGAAGCGCATGTTGACCACGGTGAGGCCGAGTTCCTCTCCGATTTTCTCCGCCGCCGGCACGACCGCGCCGAAGGCGAGCAGAGCGATGCGCGAACCGCGCTTGCGCAGTTCCGCCTTGCCGATCGGCAGCGTGTCGAGGGTTTGGCCGATGGCGACGCCCGGACCGGTGCCGCGCGGATAGCGCACCGCGGCCGGTCCTTCGAAAACGAAGCCGGTCGAGAGCATCTGCCGGCATTCGTTCTCGTCGCTCGGCGCCATCACCACCATGTTGGGCACGCAGCGCAGGTAGGAGAGGTCGAGGTTGCCGGCATGCGTGGCGCCGTCCGGGCCGACCACGCCGCCGCGGTCGATTGCGAACAGCACGTCGAGGTTCTGGATCGCCACGTCGTGCACGAGCTGGTCGTAGCCGCGCTGCAGGAAGGTCGAGTAGATCGCCACCACGGGTTTGGCGCCTTCGCAGGCCATGCCGGCGGCGAGCGTTACGGCATGCTGTTCGGCGATGGCGACGTCGAAGTAGCGTTCCGGATATTCCTTGCTGAAGCGCACGAGACCGGAGCCTTCGCGCATCGCCGGGGTGATGCCGAGCAGCTTCGGATCGGCCGCCGCCATGTCGCAGAGCCAGTCGCTGAAGATGTCGGTGTAGGTGGGCTTCTTGGCGCCGGGCTTGGCGACCACGCCCTGGGTCGGATCGAACGGGCCGACGGCGTGATAGCCGATCTGGTCGTCCTCGGCGAGATCGTAGCCCTTGCCCTTGGTGGTGATGACGTGCAGCAGTTGCGGGCCCTTCAACGTCTTCAGCATCTTCAGCGCGCTGACCAGCGCCTTGACGTCATGGCCGTCGATCGGACCGGTGTAGTGGAATCCCATTTCCTCGAACAGCGTGGACGGCACGAACATGCCCTTCCAGTGTTCTTCCCAGCGCCGCACGAAGCGCGCCGTGCCGCTGCTGCGCTTGTCGCCGAGGAGCTTCTTGCCGCCCTCGCGGATCGCGTTGAGCGTGCGGCTGCCGGACATGCGGCCCAGCATCTTGGTCATGCCGCCGACGTTCTCGCTGATCGACATGCGGTTGTCGTTGAGGATCACCAGCATGTTCGGTTCGGGTTCCATGCCGCCGGCATGGTTGAGCGCCTCGTAGACCATGCCGGCCGTCATCGCGCCGTCGCCGATCACCGCCACCACCTTGCGCTCGTTGCCGGCGCGCGCGTTCGCGATCGCCATGCCGAGTGCTGCCGAGATCGAGGTGGAGGAGTGGCCGACGCCGAAGGTGTCGTACTCGCTTTCCTCGCGCTTGGGGAACGGCGCCACGCCGTCCTTCTGCTTGACGGTGTGGATGGTGTCGCGGCGGCCGGTGAGGATCTTGTGCGGGTAGGTCTGATGGCCGACATCCCAGACGATGCGGTCGTCCGGCGTCTCGTACAGCCAGTGCAGGACGGTGGTCAGTTCGATCACGCCGAGCCCGGCGCCGAAATGGCCGCCGCTCTTGCCGACAGATTCGATCAGGTAGGCGCGGAGTTCGTCGGCGATGGCGGGGAGTTCGGCTTCGTCGAACTTGCGCAGGTCGGCCGGGCTGTCGATGCGCGAGAGGCGCGGATAGCGGGCGGAGTCGATCATATTGCCCATTGTCCCTCCCGGCCGGGGGCAGGGGCAAGGAAACGGGATGGACAAAACGACACACCGTTAAGCCCCCGCGGACGGGCCGAAATGGAGAAAAGCCTTGGTTGACGGCGGCGCGGCGCCAGCGCGGGCGCTATTGCCGCTTGCGCTTGGGCAGATGGTTCTTCAGGAACGCCATCTGGTCCGCGAGGATGTTGCGGTTGCTCAGGATCAGGTGCTCCACCCAGCTCGGCCGGTACGGGACCGCCAGCAGCGGCATCGAGGCCTGCTGCGGCGTGCGCCCGCCCTTGCGCGAGTTGCAGTGGAAGCAGGCCGAGACCACGTTCTCCCAGGTGTCGCGGCCGCCCTGCGAGATCGGTTTGACGTGGTCGCGGGTGAGCATCTGGCGCGGGAAGTCGTGCCCGCAGTACAGGCACAGATGCTGATCGCGCGCGAACAGTGCGGCGTTGGTCAGCGCCGGCGTGGGATCGAGCGCCGAGGGGCGGGCATGCCCGCGCGCGGCGATGATCGGATGCAGTTCCATGCTGCTGCGCTCGCCGGTGACGCGGCAGATGCCGCCGCGCACGGTGAGGCAGGGATCGCCCAGGGTCCAGGCGACCGCGCCGCGGGCGTACAGGCAGGTGGCGTCCTGCCAGCTCATCCAGTCGAGCACACGGCCATGCGCGTCCAGCGAAAGCAGACGCACGGCGTCGAGGCGGGCAGGGGAGCGGGGTGGCAAGGCCGAAGCAAGATCGGCCGGTTCCGAGAAGGCCCCGGCCCGGATCAGGCGAAGATTCGCTCTGTCAGGCTCCATGGGAGGGATAGCTTATACGCCTTTGTTTACTTTTTGTGTAGATGTGGCGATGGCCGTTGAGACCCATGGCCCCGTCATTCCGGCGAAGGCGGGAATCCAGCGTCTTTCGTGTCGACGTCGCAATATCGACGGCAAAGTCACCGGATTCCCGCCTTCGCCGGAATGACGAGCAAAGGCGTTATGCCGGTCCGGTTATCGGCATCGACAACCGGGCACCTGCATCACCCGAAGCGTTCCGCATCCATCGCCATCAACGGCGCCGTGCCGCTTTCGATCGTCGCCGCGTGCGTCAGCGTGCGCGGCAGGACGCGGGCGAAGTAGAAGCGCGCGGTCTCGCGCTTGGCATCCTTGAACGCCTGCGATTGCGCGGACGCATCCGCCGCCGCCACGCTGCGCGCCCACCAGTAGGCCAGCGCCACGTAGCCGGAATAGAACAGGTAGTCGTAGGCGGCCGCGCCGATCTCTTCCGCATTGGCCATCGCTCGCTTGCCCACGCTGAGCGTCAGCGTCTGCCATTCGCCGGCTTTCGCGCGCAGCGGTTCGACGAATTCGCGCAACGCCTCATTGCCTTCGTTGGCCTTGCAGAACTCCTCGACCATGCCGAGGAACACGCGCAGTCCCGCGCCTTGCAGCTGCGCGATCTTGCGCCCCATCAGGTCGAGCGCCTGGATGCCGGTGGTGCCTTCGTACAGCGTGGTGATGCGGGCGTCGCGCGCCAGCTGTTCCATGCCGTGCTCGTGGATGTAGCCATGGCCGCCGAAACATTGCAGCGCGTGATACGTGGACTCCACGCCCCACTCGGTGAGGCAGGCCTTGACGATGGGCGTGAGGAAGCCGAGCAGGTCGTCGGCCTGCTTGCGCTCGGCCTCGTCGCTGCTGTGGTTAAGGACGTCGACCAGCGTCCCGGCGTGATAGCTCAGCGCGCGGCCGCCTTCGGTCAGCGCCTTGCAGGTCAGCAGCATGCGCCGCACGTCGGGGTGCACGATGATCGGATCGGCGGGCTTGTCGGGGAATTTCGGACCGGAGAGCGAACGCATCTGCAGACGATCGCGCGCGTAGCGCAACGCATTCTGATAAGCGCGATCGGCGAGACCGAGCCCTTGCAGGCCGACACCCAGGCGCGCGGTGTTCATCATGGTGAACATCGCCATCAGGCCCTTGTGCGGCTGGCCGATCAGATAGCCCTGCGCTTCGTCGAGATTGAGCACGCAGGTCGCCGAACCGTGGATGCCCATCTTGTGTTCGATCGCGCCGCAGCGCACACCATTGCGTTCGCCGAGCGTGCCGTCGCGCGCCACGCGCACCTTCGGCACGATGAACAGCGAGATGCCCTTGCTGCCGGCCGGTGCGTCGGGCAGGCGCGCGAGCACGAGGTGGATGATGTTGTCGGTGAGATCGTGCTCGCCGGCGGTGATGAAGATCTTGGTGCCGCTGATCGAGTAGCTGCCGTCGGCCTGTGGCACGGCCTTGGTCTTCAGCAGGCCGAGGTCGGTGCCGCAGTGCGGTTCGGTGAGGCACATCGTGCCGGTCCACTGACCACTGATCAGCGGCTTGAGGAAGATGTCCTGCTGCCACGACTCGCCATGGTGCATCAGCGCGGTGGTGGCGCCGTGCGAGAGCAACGGGAAGTTGCCCCAGGCGAGATTGGCGGCGTCGACCATTTCTTCGAGCGGGATGCCGACCAGGTGCGGCAGACCTTGTCCGCCGAATTCCTCCGGCGACACCAGCCCCGACCAGCCGCCTTCGACGAACTGTTCGTAGGCCTGCTTGAAGCCCGGCGGCGTGGTCACAGCGCCAGTGGCCTTGTCGTACTTGCAACCGACTTCATCGCCGACGCGATTCAGCGGTGTGAGCACCGTTTCGGCGAAGCGTGCCGACTCTTCGAGCACGGCATCGACAATGTCGCGCGTGGCCTCGGTCTTTCCAAGGCGCGCGAACAGTGCCTCTGCATCGAGGAGATCGAAGAGGGTGAAGCGGATGTCGTTCAGCGGTGCGTTGTAAGTGGACATGATCGAATGGGATGTCGAAGAAGAGGGGCGAAGATGGCGCCGTGCCAGTGGTGTGCACGGCGAGCAGTGGCGTGCGGTATCTGTTGCGTCAGCGCAATACGCCAGGCAGGCCGGGGACGGGGTTCAAGGCGTTGCTGCGCTTCTTGAGCGTGAAGGTCTGGGACTTCTTTTCCTCGGGCACGGCCTGCAGGGTGCCTTCCAGCGAGTAGTTCACGCCGCGCCTGTTGCTGAGCGCGTCCGCGATGGCGATCCGGGCGAGGGACGAGGGGGTCAGCGAGATGGTCACCACGTCCGCGGACTCGGGGCCGATCGAGATGCCGGGGTTGGCCTGCAGGGTGCCGGCGGGCT
This sequence comes from Luteimonas sp. GW821-FHT14E02, assembly GCF_058803905.1. Lineage (NCBI taxonomy): Bacteria > Pseudomonadati > Pseudomonadota > Gammaproteobacteria > Lysobacterales > Lysobacteraceae > Luteimonas > Luteimonas sp. GW821-FHT14E02. The sequence goes on from NZ_JBXAPK010000004.1 coordinate 121,598, forward strand.
GGTCCTGCAGGTTCAGCGTCAGGTTGATGGCGTCGAAACGCATCGGGATGCTGCTGTAGTTCTCCAGCCGCAGGTCCACGGACCAGCCGCCGTCCGCCCGCACGGTGAGTTGCTGGATGCTCGCGGCCGGCTCCGACACGCGCCGGACCGGGCCGCCACCGCAGGCCGTCAACAACGACGCGAACACCACGAACACCAGCCAGCGCTTCATACCGGGAGTCCACCTGGGAATGGGATGCGGCGCAGGATACTACGACGATACCGCGACGTATGGGGGCGGCCTGGAATACAGCCAGTGGGCGGTCGGGCTGGCCGGATGGGGGAGAACGGGCACCAGACTTTTACCGGGGTGAGAGTACGGAGGATGGATGGATGGCCAGGCCAGTGCGGCGAACCGATCATGCATGCGTTCGAATGGGCGCGATCGATCGTGCTTGATTGCGACGCGTCCTCGGGGGGCAGGGTGTCGTCGTCGTGATGTGAAAGTCCGCTGGAGAACGCGACTTCAAACGTATGAAGTCGATGACGCGCGCATCCACACATCCAACACTAAGCGACATGCGGGCGCGAGTCCTCATTCATGAGGATTCTTTGTGTTCACGGCATGAGTTTTTCTCTTGTGCATGCGATCAATCGTCGTTCTTCTTTCACTATGTCTTGATCCTCCGTTTGTTGCTGTATCGCACGTGGAAGCATTCAACAGGGGGCCTGGTGTGGAGGGAAATCCGGCCGTTTGGAGCATCGTTTCCGATCGCGATTTCCATCCACAGAGGAAAAGAGGCATGAGTAAACAGACGACTCACGATTCGGCGGGCGTGCCCGCAAAACGAGAACCTGCCGGAAAAGGATTGATGCGGACACTCGCATCGCTCGCGCTCGGCATGATGTTGACCGTGCCCGCCATGGGGCAGGCGCAGGCATCCGGTGGCGATTCGCCGGCAGCGGCCATCGCCGCGCGCACGCAGGCCACGCTCGCGGTGCCGGCTTCCCGCAACCAGATCGTCACCAGCAGTGATGGCACCCGTATCGCGGTGTACGAGTACGGCCTGGATGCTTCGGTGGCTCCCACTGTCGTGCTGGTGCACGGCTATCCGGACACGGCCAAGGTTTGGGATCAGGTGGTCGCGCGGCTCGCGCCGGGGTATCACGTGGTCACCTACGACACGCGTGGTTCGGGCAACAGCGATCATCCTTCGACGCAGGCCGCCTACAAGCTTTCACAGCTGTCGGCGGACCTTTCCGCTGTGCTCGATGCGACAGCCGGCGGAGACAAGGTGCATCTGGTCGGTCACGACTGGGGTGCCGTGCAGAGCTGGGAATCGGTGGCCAAGACATCGTTCGCCGGTAGGATCGCTTCGTACACCAGCATTTCCGGGCCCAGTGTGGATTTGACCGCGCAGGCCATGCGACGGAATCTCCTCAATCCGTTGCAATGGGGGAACCTCGTCCAGCAGGCGATCGCATCCGCCTACATCGTGTTCTTCAATCTGCCGCTGCTGCCGGAGATCGCGTGGATGCTGGGTCTGCCGGAGGCACTGCTGCAGTTCACGGTCTTCCTCGAAGGCGGTACGCGCGAACCGTATTCGTCGGCGGACGGCGCCGCGGCGGTGAACCTGTATCGCGCCAACGTGACGGAGCGACTGCTGGCTCCGACCTACGACCGCGTCGCGGTCGAGAACGTGCAGATCATCGTTCCCACCCGCGATGCCTACGTCAAGGAATCCACCGCGACGGATTTGGGCTCGGCCGTTCGCTACCCGCTGATCAGGCGCATCGATGCCGGACATTGGGTGGAGTTGTCGCATCCGGATGATGTCGCGCAGCTGATCGGTGAGTTTGCCGACAGCCACGAGTGATCTTCCTCGCGCCCGCATGAAATATTGAAGTCAGCGGAGCGGGTCCGATTGATTGTGAAATTCCGAAGCGGCGCCTGACCAGGCGTCGCTTCGTCGAGAGTGGCGAGCAACGCCGCCGATGGCCTTCCCGGTAAGCGTCCGCGCAAAAAAAAGCCATCCGAAGATGGCATTGGGGAAGAGAAATGAAATCTAGGGCGGCCGCGGCCATGAGCGTATTCACGCCAAACGGCAGTGCCCGCGGCCAAAGATGGCGCATGAGTCGTGAAAGGGCTGTGAGGTTCGATGACGGGAAGCGACGTCCCGGTCACGGTTTCTAGCGCCAGGAGGTGACGGTTTGCGCCAGGCTGTTGGTGCGCCAGCGGCTGAGGCAGTCCTCGCACCGTTCCATCTTGTAGACGGGCTGGTCCTTGACCAGCACGATCCAGACCGTCGGATCGATCAGCGCACCATCGGCCCGTTTCTGGCTGGTGGGAAGGTTCGCCTGCAGGGTGACGTCTCCGGTCCGCTTGAGGACCGGATGCGCGAGCAGGGGCGCGCCGGTGCATTCGCTGTTGTCGCACAGCAGCACGAAATATTTGCGGTCCTTCTCGAAGTCGCCCACCCGATAGTCGATCGTGACGGACATCGGCCCGCCGCCATTCACCGGTTCGCCCTCTTCGGGCGTGTGGGATTTCACATGGATGTGGCTGTCTTCCCGATACTTGCCGGTCAGGTAGTAGTCCGCCGCGAGCATGGCGGCGCATCCGGACAAGGGAACGGCCAGCGCGGCGAGGAACAGAATCCGGCCGCGGTGGCGAAGCGTACTCATGGCGATCTCTCCTTCACCGGTTTGAGCTTAGCTTCACCCCCTGATGCCGTACAAGCAGCCTTTCGGCACGGGGCATCGTGGAAAATCCCCGGATCGAAAAACGAACGGCCCGCTTAAGCGGGCCGTTCGATGAGACATGCTGTCTCTGCTCAGTTCACCGAAACCGCACTCCAGGCACGTCCGACGGCGGCGTACTCGGCCGAGCCCGTGCCGTATAGATCGCGCGCGGCATTGAGCGTAGCCGTGCGGGCGCCGGGGTAGTTGGTGTTGGAGGTCATGTACACGGTCAGCGCGCGGTACCAGATCCGCATTGCCTTGTCGCGACCGATGCCGGTCAGGGTGGTGTCGCCGTTGCAGACCAGCTGGCTCGCCGTGTAGTTGAAACCGCTCGGCGACACCGCGCCTTCCGCCAACAGGTAGAAGAAGTGGTTGCCGACGCCGGAGGTGAAGTGCGGATCGTTGGTGCGCTGGCTATCGGCGGGGAAGCCGCCTGACGGATAGCAGTTATGGCTTTCGCCATCCGCTGCGCTCGGCAGGAACATGTAGCGCAGCGCCTTCTTGCCGTCCGCGTTGCTGCGGTAGATCTTCTCGCCGATCAGGTAATCGCCCGGATCGTTGGCGTTGTTGATGGAGAACTCCACCATCGTGCCCATGATGTCGGAGCTGGCTTCGTTCAAGCCGCCCGCGTCGCCGGAGTAGGCGAGGTCGGCGGTGGCTTCGGTCACGCCGTGGGTCATCTCGTGGCCGGCGACGTCGAGCGCGACGACCGGATAATAGGTCGCGCTGTCGCCCATGCCGTAGGCCATGAACTTGTACGGCACGCCGTACCAGCCGGCATTCACGCCGGTGGTGCCGCCGGTGGACATGCGGAACTTCACATGGACGATGCTCTTCACACCGACGCCGTCATCGAAGATGCCGGTGCGGTTGAAATTGTTCTTGTAGAAATCCCAGGTGGCTGCGACGCCGTAATGCGCATCGGAAGCTTCGCTCGCCAGCACGGACGTGGTGTTGTTGCCCCAGTTGTTGTCGGCATCGGTAAGAACCGCCGCCGAGCTGTAGATCGTGCTGATCTCGCGGCCCTTGCCGTCGCGGGTGTTGCCGCCGCCGCGGGTCGGGTCGACCATCTGGAAGCCGCTGCTGGTCGAATCGGTGGTGATCGGCACATCGCCCAGGAACAGCGTCTGGCCGGTGCCGGTGGCGGCCGCGGTCTTGATGATGTTCCAGCCATCGAGCACCTTGCCGCTGAGCGCGTCGACGAAGTAACGCATGTCGGCCTCGCCCTGCGTGTCGGAAACGCCGCGCACGCGCACTTCATAGGCCAACACCGGCTTGGCGCCGCGCGCGTAGACCACGAGGCCGCGGCTGCTGACGTCGTCGAGGGTGGTGCCGTTGAATGCCGCGCCGGCCGCGATGAGTGCTTCGTCGGCGGAGACGCGCGGCGTCACGCCCGGCCTTGCCGTGCTCTTCAACGTCAGGTTGGCCTTCTCGAAGCGCCCATTGCGCGAGTGCACGACGACGTCGCCGCCGATCACCGGCAGGCCGCGATAGCTGCGATTGAAGCGGACGTGTTCGGTGCCGTCGGCATCGATGATGGTGTCCTTGGCGGTGAAGCCGTCCTGATCGGCACGCTGCAGTGCCTTGGCGTTGGCGGGAACCTCGATCAGTCCCTTCGCGCGTTGCGTGACGGCGGAGAGGGCTGTGGGAGAAGCGGCGAACGAGGACAGCGGCAACGCAAGCGAAGCAAGAATGGCGAGCTTGAGCGGATGAACTTGCATTTACGGGACCCTGTGATGATGTGATGGGGACAACGGGCCGGCCGGAGCCGGGGTCGTGCCGTCCTTGTCGAATAACGTGCCGGTCAGGCAGCACCCCTGGGCCTTCGGCCGGTCCTCTCCTGCTGGAGAAAGAGGCCCGATCGGAGGGCGGTCGAACTTAGAGCAGATTTGTGACGCACGTCATGTTGCTAAAGCAACAAAACCGTCAGGTGCGGGTAGTCCAGGTATCTAACTGATTGTTAAAATTGACTTTTATCTGCTTCGGCTTCTTCGTCTCACTAATTTTCGAGAATGTCGACGCGCCGGAATGCGCGGAAATGAAAGTGACGTGAATCACATTTCTCTCACTTCCGAGAGATAGATTCATGGATGCCTTTCCCCCGTTTGTCGAGGCGCCCCATGGAGTTATTGGAGACGCAGAAAGCTGCGGCCTATCTGGTTGGCCGTGCGATCGCGGCCGAAACCGCCGTCAAGACATTGATGGCGGAGCGACACCGGGATGCCGCGACGCTGCGCCAACTGCTGCGCGCCAATCTCGATTACCGGCAGATGCACATGGCCGCCGATTTCGAACGCACGGGTCTGGACGCGGCACTGTTGTCCGTCGCGCAGACTGCTTTTGCGATCACGAAGAAAGCGGCGCTCCAGGCGGTCGTTCGCGGCTGCTACGTCGAGCCGGGTGTCCAAGGCGCGTCACATGCGCAAGCAGTTCGTGCAATCCCCAAGCGGCGCAAGAAATCTTGCGCGTGATACTTGAAGGCTTTGCTACGCCGCGGAAGAGAGGGGGATCAAAACAGCGTCTGTGCACTGCCTTCGCATCAGCAAGTCGACACAGGCGATTGATCGCGGTGCGATCTTCGCCGCATCGTTCCGCTCAACTCGCGATCAGGACGTAACCCACGCCGCGCACCGTGTTCAACGGCAGTTCCTCGTTGGTCGCCGACAACACTTTTCTCCGCAAGCGGTGGATCAGCATTTCGAGCCGGTGCGGATCGAACTCGTGAATATCCCGCGCGAGCCTGGAGATGATCGTGTCGCGCGCCACGGTGAGGCCGGGCGAGGCGGCCAGCAGCTCGACGACCAGTCTTTCGGGATGGGTCAGGGGCACCCGTGCTCCGGCGGGTGAGGCCAGGTTCCAGCCGTCCAGATCGAAGCGCCAGCGCGGCGGTGGCAGGACTTCCTCGCGCCGCGTGGTCCGCGGTTGCTCCATCCGCCGCAGCAGGCTGCGCAAGGTAGCGGTGAGCACATCGATATCGACCGGCTTGGTGATGTAGGCATCCGCGCCCTCGTCCAGGCCGCGGATGCGATCGGTGTTCTTCCGCTTGCGGCCGGTGAGCATCACGATGCCGGCGTCGGTCAGGGCGCGCAGATGCCGGGCCACGGTGAGGCCGTCTTCGTCGGGCAGGCCGATGTCCAGGACGAACAGTGAAAACTTGCGCGTGAGCATGCTGCGATAGGCTTCGGCCGCGCTTCCGGCGCCCACCACGTTGAAGCCCGCATCCCTCAAACCCGGTATGAGGATGTCGTCACGCATCCCGGGGTCGTCCTCGACCACGAGAATCCATCGTTCGGCGGCTCCGCCCATATTCCCTGCATCCCCCATGCACACGACAGCCTCGCGCGCGGCGCGCGCAGGCGCTTGAATCACTCAGAACTGTTCGCTTACTCCGAAATGCTATGCAGGTCACAACTTGCAAGTTGCCTGACCACACCTCGTCGGAGTCATCGATTCGGGTCCGTTCGAAGACCGCATCCCCGTTTTCATATATAGCAAAAAGATGAAGCGAAAAGATGAGTCTTCGTGAGTTTCAGAAAGTTACAGTGCGTGTAGTCCCACGATACGACTGCTTAAAGTCCGCAACGGGGAGAAGGCCTTTGCGAGAGCAGGCCTGCAGCAGTCTTAAGCAGTAGATCCGACGCCCTCTCCCGGGAGTACGCACGTGCCGGCGTACTCCGATCGGCCGCCATATCGGGCGGCGAAGCCTGGGAAGCGGTGGAATGAATCGATCGACCTATGACGTCCTAGCCTCGCATCTGCCGCGGGCGCGCCTTTTGCTGGGCCAAGTCTTTCGTAGATCCGCCTTTCTCTGTTTCCTCGCGCTGGCCGTCGTCCATCCGGCGTTCGCGCAGACTTCCGTCGACAACGTGGCGCGGATCGTCAATCCCGTGGGCCTGTCGTGCACGGACGCCGCCACGAATCCGAATTGCGCTCGCAGCGACAACGCATTGGTCTCGGTGGCGCCCGCCATTCCGGACTACGACTTTTGTCCCGCCGGCGGCAACAAACCGGTGTTCAGCCTGACCAACGGGGTGCAGGTTTCGCGCTATGAACCCGGCGCGAGCAGCGACGCATTCGTGACGCAGCTCGATTTCACCGTGGCCGGCAACGTCAACGGTTCGATGGTCGATCCGGTGCACAACCGGCTACTGTTCGTCTCGCGCTCGGGCACGAACACGATCCTGTGGGCCTACGACTCCGAGAACGGTGGCTGGTATCAGGCCACGGCGCCGTTCGCGTCGCCCGACTTCGCGCGTGCGGGCATGTCGTCCGCCGGTGTCGGTTACCTGATCAGTGGCGGCGCAACGCCGGAAGTGTGGCGGGTGACCGCGTCGGGCGGTTTCGGCTACACGGTCCAGAACATCGGCACTCTGACTTACGATTTCGCGCCCACCAGCAACACGTCGGGTGACATCGCCTTCGACGCGGAGGGCGCGGGCTGGATGTCCTCGGGACAGGATCTCTACCGGATCGATTTCAGCGCGGGATTGCAGGCGGTGCGACAGACTCGCCCGCTGCTCAATGGTTCGCCGAGCACGATCCAGTGGGCGGGCGTGGCGTTCGCCGACGACGGCACGCTGTACGTGGCCGACAACGGCGCCTCAAGCAGCTATTACGCCTACGACCCAAGGACGGGCGTAGTGACATTGGCGGCGCCGACGACGGCGGTCGCCTCGCGAGATCTGGCTTCGTGCGCATTCCCCACGCTCGGCGATCCGCAATTGTCCGTGGTCAAGTCGCTGGCGCAGATCAACGGCGCGCCGGCCGGCAGCGGCGCGAGGATCGCGCCCGGCGATGTGCTGACGTATGCGATCCAGATCACCAACAGCGGCGGCGCGGTCGCCACGCTGTTCCCGGGTGACGTGGTCGAGACGCTGCCCGCCAACACGAGCGTGGTGACGGCGGGCAACGATTTCACCTGCACCGGCAGCAATTGTCCCAATACCGCTGCGGTCAATGTCGCGGCGGGCGGTGGCATCACGCTCGATTTCGTGGTGCAGGTAGCCAGTCAGATACCGAGCGGCGTCACCTCGATCGAGAACGCGGTGCTCGTCGAGAATGTGGATTGCGCCGCCGCCGGCAACGATTGCACGGAGACGACGACGTTCGCGCCGAAGCTCACGGTGAGCAAGAGCGTGAATCCGGCCAGCGGCACCGCCGTGTCGGTCGGCGACACCTTGACCTACACACTGACGGTGGATGTGGCCAATGCCGCCACGACCGCGGACGAGGTGCTGACCGATACGCTTGGCACCGGTCTGACGATCGGGACGCTGCCGGCCGGCTGCACGGCCGCGGGACAAGTCGTCACCTGCACGCTGGCCGCAGGCGCGAGCATCGGCACGCATACATTTGTCTACACCGCGACGGTGAACACGAACGCGACGGCGTCGGTGAGCAACAGCGTCGTGCCCAGTTCCGGGACCTGCACGAACTGCACGACGACGAATCCGGTCGATCCGACGATCACGGTGAGCAAGAGCGTCAACCCGGGCAGCGGCACCGCCGTCTCGATCGGCGACACGCTGACGTACACATTGACCGTGACCGTTGCCAACGCGACCACGACCACGCCGGAAGTATTGACCGACACGCTCGGCACCGGCCTGACCGTCGGCACGCTGCCGGCCGGCTGCACATCGGCGGGGCAGGTGATCACCTGCACGCTCGCCGCCGGCAGCGCGATCGGCACCTACAACTTCGCCTACACCGCGACCGTCAGCGCCGCTGCCGAGACGTCGGTGAGCAATAGCGTCGTGCCGAGTTCCGGCACCTGCACGACCTGCACGACGACGAACCCGGTCGATCCGACGATCACGGTCAACAAGACCGTGAATCCAGGCAGCGGCACCGCCGTGTCGGTTGGCGACACGTTGACCTACACGCTGACGGTGACCGTGGCCAACGCCGTCACGACCGCGCCGGAAGTGCTGACCGACACGCTCGGGACCGGCCTGACGATCGGCATGCTGCCGGCCGGCTGTACAGCTTCGGGGCAAGTCGTCACCTGCACCCTGGCCGCGGGGGCGAGCATCGGCACGCATACATTCGTCTACACCGCGACGGTGAACACGAATGCGACGGCGTCGGTGAGCAACAGCGTCGTGCCCAGTTCCGGCAACTGCCAGACGTGCACCACCACCAACCCGGTCAATCCGACCGTCACCGTCAGCAAGAGCGTCAATCCCGCCAGCGGCACGGCGGTGTCACCTGGCGACACGCTGACCTACACGCTCACCGTGACCGTGGCCAACGCCACCACGACCGCGGCCGAAGTATTGACCGACACGCTCGGCACCGGCCTGACCGTCGGCACGCTGCCGGCCGGGTGCACGTCGGCCGGACAGGTGATCACCTGCACGCTCGCCGCCGGCAGCGCGATCGGCACCTACAACTTCGCCTACACCGCGACCGTCAGCGCCACCGCCGAGACGTCGGTGAGCAACAGCGTCGTGCCCAGTTCCGGCACCTGCACGAACTGCACGACGACCAATCCGGTCGATCCGACGATCACGGTGAACAAGAGTGTCAATCCCGGCAGCGGCACGGCCGTGTCGCCTGGCGACACCTTGACGTACACGCTGACGGTGACCGTGGCCAATGCCGCGACGACCGCCGCCGAAGTGCTGACCGATACGCTCGGCAATGGCCTGGTGGCCGGCACCATGCCCGCGGGCTGCACAAACGCCGGTCAGGTCATCACCTGCACGCTGGCTGCGGGTGCGGCCATCGGCACACACACCTTCACCTACACCGCGACCGTCGATGCGAGCGCGACCACGTCGGTGAGCAACAACGTGGTGCCGAGCAGCGGCGTCTGCGTGACCTGCACGACGACCAATCCGGTCAATCCGACCGTCACCGTCGGCAAGGGCGTCAATCCCGCCAGCGGCACCGCGGTCTCAATCGGGGACACGCTGACCTACACGTTGACGGTGACCGTCGCCAACGCCGCCACGACGACCGCTGAAGTGCTGACCGACACGCTCGGTGCCGGCCTGACCATCGGCACGCTGCCGGCCGGATGCACATCGGCGGGGCAGGTGATCACTTGTACGCTGGCCGCGGGCACGGGCATCGGCACGCATACCTTCACTTACACGGCGACCGTCGATGCCGACGCGACGACGTCGGTGAGCAACAGCGTCACCGCCAGCACAGGTTCGTGCACGAACTGCACGACGACCAACCCGGTCAATGCGACGATCACGGTCGACAAGAGCGTGAATCCGGGCAGCGGCATCGTGGTCTCGGTCGGCGACACGCTGACCTACACGCTGACGGTGACCGTCGCCAACGCAGCGACAACCGCCGACGAAGTACTGACCGACACGCTCGGCGCCGGCCTGACGGTCGGCACGCTGCCGGCCGGCTGCACGGCCGCAGGACGCGTCATCACCTGCACGCTGGCCGCGGGTGCGGCCATCGGCACGCATACCTTCACCTACACCGCGACCGTCGATACGAGCGCGACCACGTCGGTGAGCAACAGCGTGGTGCCAAGCAGCGGCACCTGCCAGACCTGCACGACGACCAACCCGGTCGATCCGACCATCACGGTCGGCAAGAGCGTGAACCCTGGCAATGGCACGGCCGTGTCGGTCGGCGATACGTTGACCTACACGCTGACGGTGACCGTGGCCAACGCCGTCACGACGGCCGACGAAGTGCTCACCGACACGCTCGGCGCCGGCCTGATCGTCAGCACAGTGCCGGCTGGCTGCACGGCGGCCGGGCAGGTGATCACCTGCACATTGCCCGCCGGTGCGGCGATCGGCACGCACACGTTCACCTACACCGCGACGGTCGATGCGAGCGCGACCACGTCGGTGAGCAACAGCGTCGCCACCAGCACCGGTTCCTGCACGAATTGCACCACCACCAACCCGGTCACGCCGACGGTCACGGTGAGCAAGAGCGTGAACCCCGGCAATGGCACGGCGGTCTCGCCCGGCGACACGCTGACCTACACGCTGACGGTCAACGTGGCCAACGCCGCCACGACGACCGCCGAGGTGCTGACCGACACGCTCGGCGCCGGCCTGACCGTCGGCACGCTGCCCGCGGGCTGCACGGCGTCGGGACAGATGATCACCTGCACGCTGGCGAGCGGTAGCGCGATCGGCACCTACACGTTCGTCTACACCGCCACGGTCGGCACGAACGCGACGACGGCCGTAAGCAACAGCGTCACCACGAGCACCGGCACGTGCACGAACTGCACGACGACCAACCCGCTCACCTCGACGGTGACGGTGAGCAAGAGCGTGAACCCCGCCAGCGGCACGGCGGTGTCGGTCGGTGACACGCTGACCTACACGCTCACCGTGACGGTGGCCAACGCCGCCACGACGGCGCCGGAAGTCCTCACCGATACCTTGGGCGATGGCCTCACCCTCGGCACGCCGCCCGCGGGCTGCACGGCGGCGGGGCAGGTCATCACCTGCACACTCGCCGCGGGCGCGGCCATCGGCACGCATACCTTCACGTACACGGCGACCGTCGACACCGACGCGACCACCTCGGTGAACAACCGCGTCACCACCAGCAACGGCACGTGCACGAACTGCACGACGACCAATCCGCTCACCTCGACGGTGACGGTGAGCAAGAGCGTGAACCCCGCCAGCGGCACCACCGTTTCCGCCGGTGACACGCTGACCTACACGCTGACGGTGACCGTGGCCAACGCCGTCACGACATCCGATGCGGTGTTGACCGACACGCTGGGCGATGGCCTGACCGTCGGCACGCTGCCGGCCGGCTGCACCTCAACAGGACAGATCATCACCTGCACACTCGCCACGGGCGCAGCCATCGGCACGCACACCTTCACGTACACCGCGACGGTCGATGCCGACGCCACCACCGCGGTGAGCAACAGCGTCACCACCAATACCGGCACGTGCACGAACTGCACGACGACCAACCCGGTCGCGCCCAAGCTGACCGTGCGCAAGAGCGCCGACCCGGCCAGCGGCGGCACGGTGCAGGCGAACCAGATCATCACCTACACGGTGACGGTGACGGTGGCGAATGCCGCCACCACCGAAATGCTGACGCTGACCGATACGCTCACCACCGGCCAGACCTTGCAGACGGGCTCGATCCAGACGCCCGCCGGTGGCGATTGCGAAACGAACGCGAACGGACTGGTCTGCACGCTGGCCGCCGGTACCGCGCCGGGCAGCTACGCCTTCGTCTACCAGGCACGCGTCGACGCCACCGCGAGCGGCAGCATCGGCAACCAGGTGGTCGCGCAAGGTGGCGGCGGCGAGGAACCCGATTGCACCGGTTGCGGTACCGAGCATCCGATCGCCGAACCGGTGGTCAACATCGTCAAGAGCGCCGACCCGAGTGGCGAGACGACCCTGCATGTCGGCGACACCATCCAGTACACGCTGACGGTGAACGTGTCGCGCGCGGCGACCACGTCGGAAGTCATCCTCGAGGACACGCCCGGCGCCGGTCTCACCCTCGGCGCGCTGCCGGCGGGCTGCAGCCCCAATGGCGCCGGTCTGCGTTGCGTGCTGCCCAGCGGCACCGTTCCCGGTACGTACACCTTCACCTATCCGGCGACGATCAATCCCAACGCCGGCGGCAAGGTGAGCAACGCCGTGGTCGCCAACGGCGGCGGCGGAGAAAACTACGAGCCCGAATGCCAGGTTTGCGAGACCGAGCACCAGGTCATCGACAGCGCGCAGCTGCGCGTGATCAAGACGAGCAGCGTGCGCGAAGCGCGGATCGGCGATCTGGTGCGCTACACGGTCACGGTCGAGAACGTTGGCACGGTCAACGTCACCGGTGCGGCTCTCGTCGACACGCCGCCGGCCGGCTTCACCTACGTCGACGGTTCGCTGTCGGTCGTGGACGGCGACAACGCCGCGACGGTCAGCGGCTACAACCCGATCCGCTTCGAGGGCCTGGACATCGAGGCCGGCAAGTCGGCGACGCTGATGTATCTGATGCGGATCGGCGCCGGTGTGCGGCCGGGCGTGCTGATCAACCAGGCGCAAGCGATTTCCGAAGGCGGCAGCCCGCTGTCGAACATCGCCACGGCGGAACTGACGCTGGCGGCGGATCCGCTGATCGACGACAGCCTGATCCTGGGCACGGTCTTCGACGACCGTGACGGCGACGGCTGGCAGGACAGCGCCGCGCTCACCGGCGTGCGCGTGCAGGGCGGCTTCGATCCATCGGCCTACGTGCCGGGTTCGACCACGATCGATCGCGGCGCGGGACCGCAGCCGCTGCCCGATGCCAGCGCGCCGCTGCTGCACGGCATCGACCTCGGCGACATCGGCGCGCGGCAATCGAACGCCGATCCGGCCGAGCGTCGTCAGATCGTGCTGCGCCAGCGGTTGACGCGCCCCGATTTCACCGGCGACTTCGTGCTCGGCACCAGGCAGGGCGTGAGCGTGCGCATGGATGCCGCCGGCACCACCACGCGCTCGCTCGAAGGCAAGGCGGCGAAGGGATTGAACGGCGCACTGCCGGAAGTGGAGCGTCGCATCGCGCAGGGCGAGGGCGGCTACGTGGTGGACTACATCATCCGCAACGTCGGCATCGACGAGCGCGGTATTCCCGGCGTGCGCATCGCTTCCGTCGACGGCCTGCTGGTCGAGACCGATCAGTTCGGCCGCTACCACCTGGCCGGCATTCCGGGCGGTGCGTGGGAGCGTGGTCGCAACTTCATCCTCAAGGTCGATCCGGCGACGTTGCCGCCCGGCACCGAGATCACCACCGACAATCCGCTGGTCCGCCGCATCACGCCCGGACTGCCGGTGCGGTTCGATTTCGGCGCGAAGCTGCCGGTCGAGTCGATCCAGGGCGGCGAACGGCGCTTCGAGCTGGAGCTTGGCGAAGTGATCTTCGCGCCCGGCAGTGCCGAAGTGCGCGAACGCTATCTGCCGACGATCGAACAGATCGCCGCGAAGATCTCCGAGTACCACGGCGGCGAGGTGGTGATCGGCGCGGATGGCGAGAGCGAGGCGCTGGCCTTCGACCGCGCCACGGCGGTGAAGACCGCATTGTTGGCGAAGCTGCCGCCGGAGACGGCGAAGACATTGCGCGTGAGCGTGCGCACCACCGTCACCGATCCGGCCAGCCTGGTCGCGGGCGTGGATGCAAGCGGCCCGCGCCTAGGCACGGTGCTGTTCGACACCGATCGTGAAGCGATCCGGCCGGAATTCGAGCCTTTGCTGGATCGGATCGCCTCGCATCTGGAAAAGGCCGGCGGCGGCACGGTCTCGGTCGTCGGCCACGCCGATGTGCGTGGCGCGGACACCTACAACCTCGCCTTGGGGATGCGAAGGGCGAAAGCCGTGTACGAAGCGCTCGCGCAACGGCTGAGCGCGGAAGTGCGCGCCCGCGTGCGCGTGGAATCCAGCAACGGACCGGCAGCCCCTGCCGGAAGCGGCAAGTGAGGGGCAGGCCATGAAGATCAAGATGAAGCTTCTCGACTACACCCTGATCGGCCTGCTCGCGGGCATGCCGCCGCTCGCTGTGGCGCAGGAAGCGCCGGCAACGCCAAAACCCGAGGCAACGCCCGGTGCGGCGCAAGACGCACCCGACTGCGCCGGCAACGAATGCAGCTCGGAAGAAGGCCTGATCTTCAAGTTGCGCAGTTTCGGTGAGCGCGATCCGGTATCCAAGGCCGGAGAAGACGCCTCGTCGACGGTGCTGCAGCCGGATCGCCGCGTCGACATCGGCATGCCGTCGTCGGGCCGCGCCACCGTTGCCGGCAGCTTCAATCTGCAGCTGGACAACGGCGGCGTGATCTGGGCCACCGAGGATCCCGCGCTGAGCGAGCCGGAGCTGTCGATCTCGGCGCCGGGCTTCGTCGCGTTCGATGGTCGTACCATCACCAAGCCGGTGCAGTTCTACGTGCGCAGCAACTACTCGTCCTTCATCGAGCGCTACGAGCTGAAGGTGTACCGCGCGGTCGACACCGATCTGGTCGAACCGCTGGCCACGGTGCCGCTGGACGTCGCCGCCGTGTCCAACGCGGATTGGGATGGTGCGCTGCCGGCCCAGCACCGCTTCCGCGCCGGCGACGAGCTGATTTACGTATTGCGCGCCTACGACAAGGAAGGACATTTCGACGAAACCCAGCCACGCACATTGCAGCTGGTAACGCCGGAAGAAGCCGAACGCGGCGGGCGACAAGTGCGCGAGAGCATCGAAAAGTCGCTCGGCACATCGCTGACCATCGATCAGGCGCAGAGCCAGGAACTGATCGACGAGGCCTTCTCCGGCAACGGCCTGCGCCAGCAGAACATCCCGATCTACGGCTCGCGCATCCGCATCCAGGGCCGCAACCTGCCACCGGGCTACACGCTGCTGATCAACGGCGACAGATATCCGGTCGATCTGGAGCGCAAGTTCGTCGCCGAATACCTGATGCCGGTGGGGAAGCATGATTTCGCGGTCGAGCTGCGCAGCGGCAGTGATGGTCTCGGCGGCAAGCCGGCCGGCGATCCGCAGGGCATTCGTCATACGCTGAGCGTCGACGTCACCGGCCGTTATCTCTTCGGCGTCGGCCTGGCCGATGTGACGGTGTGGCAGAACAAGATCAGTGGCTCGGTCGATCCGTTCACGGTCGACAGCCGCTACGCCGACGACGTGATCAGCGATGGCCGCCTCGCCTTCTACGGCAAGGCCAAGCTCAAGGGCAAGTACCTGATCACCGCGCAGGCCGATACCACCGAGCGCGATCTGGAACATCTGTTCGACGGATTCGGCCAGGCCGATCCACAGGACATTTTCCGTCGCCTCGATCCGGATCTGTATTACCCGGTGTACGGCGACGACTCCACCACCTATCGCGATGTCGACACGATGGGTCGCTTCTACCTGCGCGCCGACTGGGACAAGAACCAGGCGCTATGGGGCAATTACAACACCGGCATCAGCGGCACCGAATACGGCCAGTACGTGCGTTCGCTGTACGGCGCGGCGCTCAACTGGCGCTCGCGCGGCAGTAACGCCTGGGGTGATCCGGGCACCGAGTTGCGCGTCTTCGGTTCCGAGGCGCAGACCGCGCCCGGCCACAGCGAGTTCATCGGTACCGGCGGCAGTCTGTACTACCTGAAGCATGCCGATCTGCTGCCGGGCTCGGATGTGGTGGTGCTCGAAATCCGCGACATCACCACCGGGCGCGTCGAGAACCGGGTGACGCTGCAACGCGGCGCCGATTACGAGATCGACGAACTGCAGGGCCGCGTCCTGCTGACGCGGCCGCTGGCGATCATCACGCGTGAGAACCTGCGCACCATCACGCGCGACACGCCGCTCGACGGCTACGAGCAGCGCCTGATCGCGGACTACGAATGGGTGCCGTCCGGTTTCGATGCCGACGAGATCACCGCCGGTTTTCGCGGCAAGCACTGGTTCGGCGACCACGTCGGCGTCGGTGCCACCTACGTCGACGAGAATCGCGCCGGCGAGGATTACACGCTGGCCGCGGGCGATCTCACCCTGCGCGCCGGTCGCGGCACGTACTTGAAGGCCGAATACAGCCAGACCGAATCGTTCAGCGCCCCGGTATTCTTCTCCGACAACGGCGGTTTCACCTTCACTCAGCTCAATCCGGTCGGCCCGCGCGAAGGCGAGGCGAAAGCGATCGAAGCGCGCGTCAATTTCCGTGAGCTGGGCTGGACCGCGCGCGACATCAGTGCCGGCGCCTGGTGGCGCCGCGTCGGTGCCGGTTATTCGGTCAGCCGCTTCGATCAGGGCCTGGAAGTGGAAGAGCAGGGCGTCGAACTGCTCGGCCAGTTCACGCCCAGCTTCGGACTGTACGCGCGCTACAGCGAAGCCGATCGTGGTGGTGAATCGCTCGACCAGGCACAGATCACAGGCGAATGGCGTGCCAGCGACTTCGACACCTTCACCGCGGAACTGCGCAGGATCGAGGAAAAGCGACTGACGGGCGATGCGTCCGGCACGCTCGCGGCGTTGCGCTACGCGCACAAGGTCGGCACGGCGTTGGACTTGTACGGCACGGCGCAATTTACCATCGGCGAGGAAGGGACCTACGCCGACAACGACGCCTACACCGTCGGCGGCAAATACCTGTTCGGCGATCTGTCCACGGTCGGCGCCGAGGTCACCCATGGCGATCGCGGCGATGCCGCGCAGGTGAATGCCGAATACCGGCTCAATCCCGAGCACTCGGTGTACGGCAACTACACCTATTCGACCGACAGCACCCAATACGATTCACTGTTCAATCCGGCCCGCCAGAACGGATGGACGCTCGGCCAGCGCTGGCGGCTATCGCAGCAGGTCAATCTGTTCAACGAAAGCCAGTTCCTGAAGAGCCGGCAGGAGTCGGGGCTGGCGCACACTTTCGGCATGGATTTCTATCCGGCGCAGGGCTGGAACCTGGGCTTCACGCTGTCGGACGGCGAGCTGACCAACAGTGACGGCGGCGAAGTCGACCGCCGCGCGATCAGCATCAGCGGCGGCCGTACCTCGCCCGACACCGACTGGCAGAGCAAGCTGGAATGGCGCCGTGACGAAGGTGCCGAGCGTCGGCGGCAGTGGGTGAGCACCAATCGCCTGCTGCACAAGATCAACGAGAGCTGGCGCATCGCGGCACGCTTCAATTATTCCGACACCGACGACGAGATCGATCCGAACGCCGGCGCGAAATTCATCGAAGGCAACTTCGGCTTCGCCTGGCGGCCGTGGAACAGCACGCGCTGGGGCGTGTTCGGCCGCTACACCTATCTGTACGACCTGGCCACGCTGGCGCAGGTCAACGGCGCCACCTACGACCAGAAGTCGCAGATCCTGTCGCTGGAAGGCGTGTACAAGCTGGACCATCACTGGGAGTTCGCCGGAAAGCTGGCGCGACGCGAGGGTGAAGTCCGCTTCGGCCGTGGCACCGGTCCCTGGTTCGATTCGGCCACCACGTTCGTGGCCGGACAGATTCGCTATGAGCTGCGCCAGAAATGGCATGCGTTGGCCGAATATCGCCGGTTGGATGTCAAGGACGGCGGCGTGCGCCAAGGATGGCTCCTTGGCGTCGACCGCGATCTGGGGCGCAATCTGCGCATCGGTGCCGGCTACAACTTCACCGACTTCAGCGACGACCTGACTGATTTCGACTATGACCACAAAGGCTGGTTTCTCAACTTTGTGGGGAGCTACTGAATATGGCTGTCAACTGTGCTCGCATGGCCCATGCCTGTCCTGGCGTGGGTGTTCTTTCCCGCTCTCCATCGACGTCAGCGCAGGCGATGCCGCTGCGTGGGGCAGTGCGCTGGCTCGCGGTCGCCGCCTTGTGCGCCATCGTCGCGGTGACGGCGCTGTGGAGCAGCGACGCACGGGCGCAGATCGTCTTCCGCGAGACCTTCGGTTCGGCCAATGCCACGTTGCCGACCGCGCAGAGCACCGCCGACGGTAATTGGGTCAACACCTGCCTCAACGGCAGTATCGTCAATACCGGTGGCGATTCCGCTTCCGACGGCGCCGCGTCGACGCATTACCTGTTTCATAACACCGCGGGCGGCGGAACCTGCACCTACGCCGCGGGACAGGCAGTCTGGCGCACGGTTTCCGCTATCACGGTCGAACCGAACAAGACCTACGTGTTCTCGTACTGGACGATGGTGGCCAACCAGGTCAGCGATCCCGTGCTGACCCAGGCGATCACGCCGAACGCGGGCACGATCAGCGTCGTCAGCACCGTCAATCCTGTTTATCCCGAGACCAACAATGCCTGGATACGGCGCATGGTGATCTTCACCACGAGCGCCACGACCACGTCGGTGAACCTGCGCATCAACAATGCCAATACCACTGCTACCGGCAATGATTTCGGTGTGGACGACGTCCTGCTGGCCACGATGCCGACGGTGACGCTGACCAAGACCACGCAGAATGGATCGGGTGGCCCGTTCGGCTTCACCCTGGCCAACACGACCCGCACCACGGCCAGTGTCACGACCGCTGCCGCCGGCACGCCGGCCGTGGTGGATGGGGACCCGAACGCCGCGATCACCGATTTCACCGCTTCGGCCCTCGGTGTGGCGATCACCATCAACGAATCGTCTCTGCCCGTCTTGTGGAACTTCAGCACCGCCAGTTGCACGAACTCCGCCGGCACGCCTGTGGGAACCTTGAGCGGCCGACAGATCACGATTCCGGCCGCCGCGGTGGCGGTGGGAGAGCGATTCGAGTGTTCGTTCGTCAACGCTACGCCTCCGAGCTTTGGCTCCTGTACTTCCGACATGTATCTGGGAGTGGGGGCGCCGACGCAACTTCACAGGATCGACACCAGCACCAATCCGTTTACCTATCCCGCGATAGGCACGCCCTATTCCCCTGGCTACAACGCCATGGGCTACGACCCCGCGAGCAACTATATTTACGCGACGCGATGGGATACCGACACCAGCACTTACCGCATGCTGCGCATTGCCGCCAATGGCGTGGTGCAGGATGCGGGCGCCATCGCCGGTGGCGGGATCAATGCCAGCGGAACAGGCATCGCTTCGGGCGAAGTGGGCGCGGACGGTTTCTATTACATCAAGGACAACGGTTCCGTTAACCAGTTGTGGCGGGTCGATCTCACCACCAGGACCGCCACGCTGATCACGCTCAGCCGCGCCATCGCGTCGGCCGACCTCGCCTGGTACAACGGGCAGCTTTACGCGCACGACCAGCTCACCAACAACATCAACCGCATCAATCCCGCCACGGGCGCCGTCACCACGGTCGGGCCGTCGTTGGTCGCGAATGGCGCCGATGGCTTCGGGTCGATGATCAGCGCCAGCAACGGCATCTTTGGCCGTCTCAACAGCGGCGGTTTCTACAGGTTCGATACGACAACCGGCCGGGGCACGCTGATCTCCGATGCGCCGGCGGGGGCGGGCGACGGAACCAAGTGCCCAACCAGCCCGCTGAACTTCCCGGCCGACCTTGCCATCACCAAAACGGACAACAGCACGACGTACACGGCGGGGACCAACGTCACCTACACCATTGTTGTCAGGAACAACGGGCCGTTCGGCGTGCAGGGCGCGCAGGTGGTCGATCCGCTGCCGACCGGCATCAGTTCGGCCAACTGGACCTGTGGCAGCGCCACCGGCGGCGGTACCTGCGGCGCCGCCAGCGGCAGCGGTGCGATCAACACCACCGCCAACCTGCCCGCCAACGCGTCGGTGACCTACACATTGACGCTGTTCGTGCCGTCCACCTTCTCCGGCAGCCTGACCAACACCGCCACGGTGACCGCGCCGGCCGGTACGGCCGATTCCAATTCCGCCAACAATTCCGCAAGCGACACGGATACCCAATTCCCGCCGCCGGCCTCCAACATCGCCAACATCAGCTGCACCAGCGATGCCAGCCTGTTCAATACCGCTTACGACGGCGCTGGCGGCCGCTTGCCATCCGGCCCCGATACCTATTGGCAGGTTGCGCTGACCACGACGCCCGTCACCGGCGCACCGCCGGCCGGGTTGACCTACAACACCGCGGTGGTGGTGACGAATCCACCGCCGGTCTACGTGACCTCGCCTTACGGCAACGCCAACTGGATCTCCCACGCCGCCGATGCGATTCATCCCACGGGGGTGAACTACGACGTCTTCTATCGCTACCAGGTCAATCTACTGCCCGGCACGAATCCGGTGACTTTCGATCCCAGGCTGGATTTCTACAGTGACAACGCGGTGTACGAAGTCTGGGTCAACGGCGTGGCGCAGAACATCCATTCCAATTACGGCGCCAGCGACCCCTATTTCTATCTCGGTTACCAGGCTGGCAATCAGGCTGCGGGCACGTTGACCGGCCCATGGCAGAGCGGTCTCAACGAGATCGTCGTGCACATCAAGTCCGCGGCGTCCGCACAGGCCTTCCTGGCGCAGGTCCTGCTGCCGCAATCGGTTTGCGACCCGGCTTCGGTGAGCTTGAACAAGGTCACGCGCATCGTCGCGGGCGGACAGTTCAGCTTTGGGCTGACCAACACCACGCAGGCCAGTGGCACGATCACCACCACCGCGGCCGATACGCCCACCCAGGTGGATGGCGATGCTTCCTCGGCCGGCACGGCGGAACCCTTCACGGTCAGCACCTTCGGTACCGACGTGGTCATCACCGAAAACTCGCTGCCCACCGGCTGGCTGCTCGACGATGTGACCTGTACTTCCAGCGGTACGCCGGTGGGAAGCCGTTCCGGCAATGCGTACACGATTCCAGGCAGCTTGATCGACGCGAGCGGCGAGAGCTTCATATGCACGTTCACCAACATGCCGACGGTGAACCTGCGCATCGACAAGGCCGCCAATCCGACCACGTTGCGCAGCGGCGACGACGTGACCTACACGATCACGGTGAACAACGACGGCCCGGGACCCGGCGACGGCGCGGTGCTGACCGATCCGGCGATCACGGGTGTCGACTGCAGCGCCGGAACACTTGCGTGCGGCGCCGCGACCGGCGGTGCCGTCTGTCCGGCTTCGCCGACCGTGCCCGATCTGCAAGGGGCGGGCATCACGATTCCCACCTTCCCGGTGGGGGGCTCGATGCAGTTCACCTTGACCTGCACGGTGACCGCCAGCGGCGAGCCGTGATTCCCGAGGTCGCACGCGGCATCCGTCGCGTTCCATCGCGCCGGCACTGACGGAAGGTCAGTGCCGGCAGTCGTTCTGTCGAAGGCGGGCCGCATGGCGGCCGATGATGTTCGCTTTCTAGGAACGCGATCACATGTCTCGCGGTGTCAACTCTGCGACCAGGGGTTTATATTCCCCTCACTCAATCGCGCAGCGAAAGTCCGCGCAGTGGAAGTTCGGCGCGGTACGGAACAAATCCCATGAGCAGTCGCTCTTCCGCCCCTCTATGGCGCGCGAATCCATGGCGGGCGATCTCCGCTTGGCTGGCGCGCGTGCCGATCGAAGATCCCGTCGACCGTCGCAACGCCCCGATGCTGCAGATCGTGTTGCTGCTGCTTGGTGTGCTGCCGCCGCTGGCGTGGGCCTACCGGTTGATGAGCGGCATCCCGTGGCGTCGCGGTGAGACGTTGAGCCTGAGTTTGAGCCTGGCGCTGAGCGCGCTGGCGATTTTCAGCTTCGTCCTGATCCGCCGTGGCCGCCTGCAGTGGGCCGTGCGCCAGCTGATGGTGGTCGTGGCGGTGGCGATGATGCTGTCGTATGTGGGCAACGGGTTCGACGCGAACCGGTTCGAACATCCCGTGCAGGTGATGTGGCTGGTCATCGCCGGGCTGATGGTCAATCGCAGTGCGCTGTGGCTGATGTACGGATGGACCGTGCTGGCGTTCGCGATCGGCGTCTGGCGCGATGTGCAGGCCAAGGTGGAAGCGGCCGTGTCGGCCGTGAACCTGAGCGTGGACGCGGCGATCAGCGCGGCCATCTTCCTGTTTGTCGCGATCGTGGTCGACCGCAGCATCGCGGCGCTGCGCGAAAGCCTAGGCGTCGCCATGCGTCGCGGCGACGAACTCGCGCATGCCAACCGGTTGTTGCAGGCCGAGATCGCCGAGCGCGAACGCGTGCAGGTACAGCTGATCCATGCGCAGAAAGTCGAGACCATCGGCCGCCTGGCCAGCGGCGTGGCACATGATTTCAATCATCTGCTGGGCCTGATTCTGGGCTATTCGAATCTCGCCGGACGTGCTCCGGACGACGAAGAGTTGCAAAAGATGCTCGGCGGCGTGGATTCGGCTGCACGGCGCGCGATGGCGATCAGTCAGAAGCTGCTCAACTTCAGCCGCCGGGATCTGGCGCGGCCTGAAACGTTCGATGTCCGCCTAGCGCTGCGCGAAATGCAGCTGCCTTTGCGTCAACTGTTCGATCCGGCGGTCGAGATCGCTTTCGCGCTTCCCGAACAACCGGTTCCGATCCACTTCGACCGCACGCATTTCGAACTGGTGATCCTCAACATCGCGGCCAATGCCGACCACGCCATGCCCGAAGGTGGACGGTTCTCGATCGTGTTGAAGCAGCTGCGGGACGATGCTTCTTCCATCGTCCTCGAGCTCAGCGATACCGGCCATGGCATGAACGAAGAAGTGCGCGCGCGCATCTTCGAGCCGTTCTTCACCACCAAGCCGAACGGGGAGGGCACCGGGCTGGGATTGGCGGTGGTGCGTGATCTCCTCGTCAATGCGTCGGGTCACATCGATGTGGAGAGCGAGGTCGGCGGCGGAACCACTTTCAGGATCCGCCTGCCGGGAGACATGGCCTTGCCTGATATGGACGAGCACAGAATTGCCGCCTGGCAACCCGGATCCATTGCCGCCGAGCGGGATTAGCGCCGAAGCCGCGCGACGACCGCATCCGCCAGGCGCTCGGTCGCGCCCGACGCCAGTCCGAGGAACAGCGACGGTTCGATGAGTTCGACTTCCTGCACCCGCACCTGCCCGTCGTCATCGGTGGCGACGTCGACACGCGCATAGAGCCAGCCTTCGGGCAATGCGGCGGCCACGGTGCCGGCGATCACGACTTCTTGCGGATCGGGTATTTCAATCGCCTGCGGCTCCTCGAAGCCGCGACGCGCGGAAGCCAGCGTCGGCGGCCGCCGCACCGCATGGCTGAGCCGGCCATCGATGTAGATGTAGGAGCGCTCGCCTTCCACTTCGAACGTGCTGAGGTACGGCTGCAGCATCAGGTCGTGCTCCGACGACAAGGCATCCACGACCGGTTGCAACGCAGCGGCATTGTCGTGATCGACGATGTGCGTGCCGGTCGCCCCCGCTGAAATGGCGGGCTTGACGACCAGTCGCGACCACGCGGTTTCGCGCAGGACGCGCTCCAGATTCGGTGCGCTGCCGCGATCGAACCATTGGGTTGGCGTGATCGCGATGCCCTGGTCCGCCAGGTCGCGCAGATAACCTTTGTGCAGATTCCATACCACCAGCCGCGCGGGGTTGTGCAGCACGGAGGTCGCGTCGACTGTTTCGGCCCAGGCGCGGAAGGCAGCTGCGTGCAGGTGACTATCCCAGGTCGAGCGGATAACGACCGCGCGCGCGGAACGCCATGACGCTGCCGGGTCGTTCCAGACTACGGGGCGCGCGTCGAGTCCCCTGGCGGCGAAGGCGGTCAACAGGCCGCGATCGTCCTCGACGAGATCACGGTGTTCGGCGCTGGTGGCGATTGCGATATCCATTCGGTGTCCATGCGTTGCGAAAAGCCCGCGCCGACGTCGAACAGCAGGTGATCGATCAGGCGAGGGGCTGTCGAGCATACAGTGGCGCTGGATGTCGTGGCACATCGATGGTGGCTACGATCACAAGCATGCATGGCGAGATTCATAGTGGGCTATGCGTGTCCTCGTCTGGATGGCTGTAAAACGAAAGGGAAGGCGCGCAAGCCGATGCCGCGCGCCTTCCCGTATGCAGACGTCAGGGCACACGGACGAACTTGACGGCCCCCGCGCGCTGGCAACCGGTGTGGATGGCATTCGTGACCGACTGTCCGGCGGCGGAGCTTGCCTTGTTGAAGTAGTACTGACCGAGATCGACCCAGCCGGAGCTGCCTGTCCTGAAATTCAGCGAGGAGGTCTGGGTGCCCGATGCGGTGCGAACCGTGATCTCCGCCTGCGTGTCCGCGTTGGGATGGACCACTTTGTAGATGTAGACCTGATAGTTGCCGGACTGATTGAAGCCGGGCGCGAAGACGGCGGCATCGCCGGCGGTGCACGAGTAGCGCTGTGGCATCAGCCCGAAGCCGGCGATGGTGCTGTCTGCCCAGCCCGCACCGCTCTCGCTATAACCGTAGCGGCCGTTCATCACATATTGATCGCGTTTGTAGAAGCGGACGTTGTCGTAGATCTGAACGGTCCCGCCCGTGTCCACCGGTGCGATGTAGGCAAGCGCGGTCAGCCAGATGTTGATCGGGTCCTGGCGGTAGGTATCCGTCGGATAGCTCCGGGTGCAGTACTTGACGCCGTCGAAATAGAAGTCGATCGCGCCCTCGCGCCAGTCCGCGCCGTAGGTGTGCAGGCCATCTGCCGTGGATCCGCCATTGGGGACGGTGTAGGTCGTACAACGGCTGGGCGTGTTGTTCCCGGATCCCGCCTGGCCATCCCAGATCTGCAGACCGCTCGGTACGGAGCGCGGACTCTGCGAGTCGATTTCCGACTGGTCGATTTCGAGCCAGCGACCCGGTGCGAAGGTATTACTGCCGTCGCCGGCCATCATCCAGAACGAGTTGTGCCAGCCGCGATTGGATGTGGTGCGTGCCTGCACTTCGAAGTAGCCGTAGCCGAACTTCTGTTTGCTGACGACACCACCGCCGGTGTAGTTGTAGGTGACGCCGTTGACGACGTTGGTCTCGGCTTCCATCAGCAGGTTGAGCTGGTTGTTGACGATCACCGCGTTGTCCGGCTCCTGCACGCTTAGGCGCTTGGCATCGGTGCGAAAGTTCCAGAGCGATGTGTTGACGGCAGTGCCGGTGAAGGTGTCTTCCCACGCGATGCCGTAGAGCGGCGAGGGTGGCGCCGCGTATGCAGCTTGATCGAGTGCGGGTGCCAGAACGAGTACGGAGAGCAGTGTGAGCCGAATGCCACGAGCGTGAAAGCTAGACATGCGTTTCTCCTGTGTCGGCGCATGAAAAGATGGCGGGGGCCGACCAGCCCGCCTTCGCGCGTCACGCGCGATGCTTGGAAGATTCCTTGTGAGGGAAATCAGGGGGTGCGGACGAACTTGACAACGCCCGAGCGCTGGCAGCCGGAACGGACAGTGTTCTTGACGTACTGCGCAGTCCCGGAGTCCCCAAAGTTGAAGTAGAACTGGCCGAGATCGACCCAGCCGGAACTGCCAGTGGTGAAGTTCACGGAGGTCGTGCTGGTGCTGGTCGCGCCGTGTACCGTGATTTCCGCCTGCGTATCTGCGTTCGGGTGCACGACCTTGTAGATGTAGACCTGGTAGTTGCCGGATTGGTTGAAGCCGGGCGCGAAAGTGGCGGTATCGCCGGGGGTGCAGGAATAGCGTTGCGGCAGCTTGCCGAAACCGGTGAGCGTGCTGTCGGCCCAGCCACCGCCGCTTTCGCTGTAACCGTAGGGTCGGTCGTTCATGATGTACTGGTCGCGCTTGTAGAAGCGGACGCTGTCAAAGATCTGAGGCGTGCCGCCTGTGATCACCTGAGCAGCGTTGGCGATGCTGGTCAGCCAGATATTGACCGGATCCTGGCGATAGGTATTTGTCGGATACGCGACGGTGCAGTATTTGACGCCGTCGAAGTAGTAATCGATCGCGCCCTCGCGCCAATCCGCGCCATAGGTATGCAGATCATCGGCCGACGATGTGGTGAGAATTTTATTGGGGCAGCGTGGAGCCCCAAGGCTGGCGCCATCTTCTATGCCATCCCAGATGTTCAGGCCGCTCTGGATGACCTTGGGCGCCCCCGTCTCGATTTCGAACTGATCGATCTCGAGCCAGCGACCCGCCGCATAGGTGTCATGGCCGTCACCGGCCATCATCCAGAACGCGCTGTGCCAACCGGGGTTGGACGTGGTGCGCGCTTGCACCTCGAAATAACCGTAACCGAATCGCTGCTTGCTGATGACGCCGCCGCCTGTGTAGTTGTAGGTGACGCCGTCGACGACATTCGTTTCGTTTTTCAGAAAAATATTGAGCTGGTCGTTGACGATCACGGCGTTTTCTTTCTTCTGATAGCTTTTCAGCTTTGCGTCCCTGCGGAAATACCAGCGCGTCTCGTCGACCGATGCGCCGCTGAAGGTGTCTTCCCATGCGAGGCCGTAAAGCGGAGAAGGTGGCGCTGCATGCGCGGCCTGGTGAAGCGTGGGTGCCAGAACGAGTACGGAGAGCAATGCGAACCGAATGCCATGAGCGGGAAAGCTACACATGCGTTTCTCCTGTGCCGGCACGGGAAAGTTGGCGGGGGCCGACCAACCCGCCTGCGCGCGTCATGCGCGATGCTTGAGCAATTCCTTTTCTCGGATGGCGATTCCAAGGCCGGGCGCCTGCGGCGCGGCGAGATATCCGTGGTCGAGCGTGATCGGTTTCTCGATCACCGCATTGCCAATGGGATTGCGGCCGATCCAGTATTCGCAGACTAGGCTGTTCGGCATCGCGACCGCGAGATGCGCGCTGGCGGCGACGTGGATCGCCGAGCCGATGCTGACATGCGGCTGGAAGGCGAGTCCGAAGTCGTCGGCGAGTTCGGCGATGCGGCGGCATTCGGTGATGCCGCCGGCGCGGCAGACGTCGGGCTGGACGATGTCGATCGCACCAGCGCGGATCAGTTCGACCACCTCATGCCGCGACATGATCGAGTCGAGCGCGATCGGGATCGACAGCGCCCGCGCGAGTTCGGCATAGCCTTCCACATCCTCGGGCGGGATCGGCATCTCGAAGAAGCCGACGCCGATGGCTTCGAGCTCGTGGCCCAGCCGCATCGCGTCGGCGCGCGCGTAGACGCCCGCGGCATCGGCGTAGATGGCGAAATCCTCACCCATCGCATCGCGTATCGCGCGGATCGTGCGCAGATCGCCGCGCACGCCGCGGCCGATCGCGATCTTGACGCCGGGGTAGCCAGCCTCGCGCAGTGCGCGCGCTTCGTCGACGAGTTCGGCCAGCGCTTCATCCGGCGCATCCAGCGGCAGCGCCGGCAGCCCCGAGGCGTAGACGCGCACCGCATCGCGCATGCGTCCGCCAAGCAGTGTCGAGATCGGTGCACCGGCGGCCTGTCCGGCGAGATCCCACAACGCGATGTCGACGCCGCTGATCGCTTCGAGCCAGAAGCCCGCGCGATGTCCGCGCACGCGCATGCCGGCGTACATCCGTTCCCACAGCACCGTGGTCTCGCGCGGATCGGCGCCGAGGACGATGTCCGTGAGCAGCAGCTCGATGATCTTCGCGGTGACCTGCGGCGCGACCGGTGCTTTCGCCTCGCCCCAGCCGATGTGTCCGGTATCGGTTTCGATGCGCACGACCACGGTGTCGATCGTGCGCGAATAGACGAAGCGGCGACGCAAGGGCGGCGGGTATTCGGTCGAGAGTTCGCCGGGGCCGTGCCGTTCGCTGCCCCAGGCGCGGCTGCCCCAATAAGGTTTCGTGTCGATGGGCTGAGCCTGGATCGGAACGGCTTCGACGCGGACGATCTTCACTTCGCGCTCCTCGCGAGCATGAGCAGAAGCGGCCCTTGGCCCCAGGGAAAAATGCCGAAGGGCCGGGTCGCATAGACATGAGGTTCGCCGACCGGCGTTGCATCGCTCACCAATCCGAGCGCGCCGTTCTCGTCGACATGGCGCAGGACGGCGGCGCGCGCGCGCGAAGCGACCGTGGCGTAGGCGGGGTCAACCAGTTCGCCCGCGATCGCGACGGGCAGCGTCGCCGCGATCATCGCGGCGAGCGTGGTTTCCAGATAACTGCGTTGATCGGTGAGGATGGTGTGGAACAGTCCGGAGGAATCCTGGCGCGCGGTCAGCTCGGCGACCAGCGAGGCGAGACGGTCGCGCAGTTCGGCATACGCAGGGTGCGTTCGCGGCAGCACTTCGAGTGTTTCGACCAGACCCATCAGTGCCCAGCCGTTGCCGCGCGCCCAGTAGGCGCCGTTGCGGCCCGCGTAGTGTTCGTGGCCATGGCGAAACAGGCCGCCGGTGTCGTCCTGCAACGCGCGCGCGTAGCCGAGCAGTTCGTCGGCCGCCTGGTCGAAGTAATGGTCCTCGCCGGTCGCGATCGCCAATCGCGCGAGAAACGGGCCGTCGATGTCCATGCAGTCGACCCAGATCTGGTGACGCCAGCCGGGCGTGTCCGGTCGATGGCAACGCGCGCCGGTGGTGGCGTCAGGCGTGAAGCCGGCATTGAGCGCGGCCAGTGCGCGCGCGGCGTCGAGCATCGCCGGATCGCGCTCGCGCTCCCAGATCGCGAGCAGCTCGTGGCCGGGCGCGACATGATCTTCGTTCGTGCGCGCGGCACCACGCCCGAGCCAGCCGCGCATCAGGCCGAGTACGTATCCGTGATAAGCGGGATCGTCGAGCACGTCGCCCGCGGCGATCAGGCCACGCAATGCGATCGCCTCGCCGAAACCCCACAGCCGGAAATTCCAGCGGGCCGTCGTCGCGGCGACGCGGGCGAGCAACTGCCGTTCGGGCGCAATGGGCAGGAGCGGGCCAGCCTCTGAGCCGGCCGGCCGCCAAGATCCGGTCGCTGACGCCACCTTCACCCTCCCCACTCCCATGAGGGGGCGGACAATATCACTAAATTAGCAACATATCAATTGAAGTATGGCAGTCTTTGCCATTATATGAATTTAATGTTACTTATACAGCCACATTAGAGGTCGCCGATGAGAGAAGACAGCCCGCGCTTCGGCCAGCACCGCAATACAGCCTGCCGCCTGCGTGATTTCGTATGGCGTGGCCGTCGCTGCCTGTCGCTGGAGAACGAGACGCTCCGGGCCGTGCTGTGCGCCGACAAGGGCGGCGACATCCTGGAGTTGCTGCACAAGCCGACCGACACCGAGATGCTGCATCAGGCGCCGGCGGGGCTGCCGCATGCGCTCGATGGCGCTTCCTCGCCGCTGGCCGTTGGCGCTTTCCGCGATCAGTTCCCCGGTGGCTGGTATCTGATGCTGCCGAACGGTCCCGCACCTTGCCAGCATCGCGGCGCCGACTATGGCCAGCATGGCGAAGCGACTTTCCTCACCTGGGAGGTCACGTGCGACGAGGACCGGCCGGAGCGGATCTCGATCACGCTGCACACCCGGCTGCGGCGCATGCCGCTGGCGGTCGAGCGCCGCGTGTCGCTGGCGCAGGGCAGCGGAACACTGCGGCTCGATGAGCGCATCACCAACGAGGCGGGGCATCGGATCGAGGTTCTGTGGGGACATCACCCGACCTTCGGCGCGCCGCTCATCGAAGCCGGTACGCGCATCGACCTTCCCGTGGGTATCGAAGCCGCGGCCGATCTGTTGGTCGTGCCCGACGACGCGACGAAGCTGCATGACTTCACGCGCTTCGATCATGTGAGCGAGGGCTGGTTCGCCGTCTCCAATGCGCGTCGTGGCGCCGGCGTCGCGCTGCGCTGGGACGAGCAGCGTTTCCCGGTGCTGGGACTGTGGCGGATGCTGGGTGGAGAAGGCGACTATCCGTGGTATGGCGCGCGCAGGATGATCGCGCTGGAACCCGCCTGTGATCTGCCCTCGCTCGCGGAAGCCGCGCAGCGCGGTACGGCGATCAGCCTCGCACCGAACGAGACGGTCGCGACGCGGGTCGAGGCGACGCTGTTCGCGCCGGGCGGACGCGTTCGCGGCGTGGATTGGGATGGCGTGATCGAATTCGAGGAAGACCGGGTCGAGGAGGGCGCGGCGTGATCAGATCGAACATTCGGATGGAGCCGTGGCGATGATGACGCTGTCCGCCGCCGCGCGCCTGTGCCCGCTGATCGCCATCCTGCGCGGCGTGCGTCCCGACGAGGTGGTCGACATCGGCGGCGCATTGGTCGACAGCGGCTTCGCGATCGTCGAGGTGCCGTTGAACTCGCCATCGCCTTTTGAAAGCATCAAGGCGCTGACGGCCGCTTTCGGCGACCGCGCATTGATCGGCGCCGGAACGGTGTTGACCGCCGACGCCGCCGATCGCGCGATCGATGCAGGCGCCCGTTTGCTGCTGGCGCCGAATTTCGACAGTGAAGTGGTGTGGGCGGCACGCGAGCGCGATGTCGAGGTGATGCCGGGCGTCGCCACGATGAGCGAGGCGTTCGCGGCGCTTTCGGCCGGCGCGGCCGCGCTGAAATTGTTTCCGGCGCGCGAGCTTGGCGCGGGAGCCGTGTCGGCATGGCGCGCGGTGTTGCCGGCAGAAACGCTCGTGTTCGCCGTGGGCGGCATCGATGAAAACAATCTGGCGCCATTCCTCGATGCTGGCGTCGCCGGCTTCGGGCTGGGAAGCAGCCTGTATCGTCCGGGCGATGACGCCGCCACGGTCGCGCGCGCGGCCGAGCACGCGGTCGCAGCCTGGCGCGGCGCGGAAGCGAAGAAGAAATCACGCTGAGGAGGGGCGCGATGCATCACGAACCTTCCGTGGCATCGATCGCCGCACCGGTGTATCGCGACTTCGCAGCTTCCACGATCGAGCCGACACGGGTGCTGCCGCTCTGGCCCGATGCGATGCCCGGATTGCCGGCGCCGCCGATCACCGAATTCGTCGACGATCAGATTCTTGGAGGCGGGATTCTCGAAAACGGCTTGCGCAAGCGCGTGGCGCACCGGGTGACGTGCCCGACGCTGTCGTATTTCGCGCCGCGCGATCCCACGGGTGCGGCGGTGCTGCTGATTCCAGGCGGCGGCTATCAGCGAGTTGGCATCGATCACGAGGGAGAGGAGTACGCGCGCTGGATGACGTCGCTCGGCGTGGCGGGGTTCGTGCTCAAGTATCGGCTGCCCGTCGATCGCTGGGGCGCCGGGCCTGACGTCGCGTTGCAGGATGCACAGCGCGCGATGCGATTGATCCGTCAGGGCGGACAGGGCCGATGGACGATCGATCCCAGGCGCGTGACGGTTTTCGGTGCTTCGGCTGGCGGGCATCTCGCGGGCAGTCTTGGCATCCGCTTCGATGATCGCGTCTATCCCGCCGGCGATGATGCGGACGGCTTACCGGCGCGTCCCGATGGGCTGGTGCTGCTCTATCCGGTGATCTCGATGGTCGAGCATGCGCATGCGGGCAGCCGCGAAGCGTTGTTCGGCGGCGCGCCGACGATGGCGCAGCTGACGGCCTATTCGCTCGAACGCAACGTGCCCGCAAACATGCCGCCGGTGCTGCTGATCCACGCGGCGCAGGACCGCGAAGTCTCCGTCGAGCAATCCGTGCGGATGTACCAGGCGGTGCGTGCGGCCGGTGGCACCGCCGATCTGCATCTGTTCGAGGAAGGTGATCACGGTGTCGGACTGCGCGCCGATCCATCGCTGCCGATCGCCGACTGGCCGGGACTGGCGCGACGCTGGCAGGTGCGTCATGGATTGGCGTGAAGAACGGCACGGTGCCCGCGATGCTCTAGCCGCGCGCAGGCGGCACGGCTAATCTGCACACATGCGCGTCAAGCCGAATGCCCAACCGAACCAGAGCCTGATCGACGGAATCCTGACGCTGCAGGCATTGGCCTCGGCGCCAGAACCGATCGGATGCCGCGAACTGGCGCGCCAGCTCGGCGCCAATGCGACGCGCGTCAACCGGCTGCTGAAGACGCTGGCCTACATGGGCATCGTGCGTCAGACCTCCGATCGCAAGTACACCTCCGGCCCCGGCATGCACGTGCTGGCCGCGCAAAGCCTGTTCGCGTCCGGCCTGATCCAGCGCGCGCTGCCGGTGCTTGAGCGGCTGCGCCGGTTCGGCCACACGGTGGCGATGGGCGTGCTCTGGAACGACAGCGTGAGCTACCTGTTCCACGCGCCGCCCGGCATCGAGGCGGCACGCGGACTGGGCCGCATCGGCCTGCTGCCGGCCACCACCAGCGGCATCGGCATCGTGTTGTTGTCGCAACTGCAGGACGAGGACGTGCGCGAGCTGTATGCCGGTCGCGAGATCCCGCGGTTCCCGGCGGGCATCGACAGCCTGCTGGAATTGCTCGTGCGCACCCGCGAGCAGGGCTACGCGCGCGTGCACGTGGCAGACGATCGCGATCACCACATCGTCGCCGTGACGGTCGGGACGCCGGTGTATGCCGGGATCGCGATGTCCGGCTGGATTCCCGAGTCGGCCACGGCCGAGCTGGTCGACGCCTTGCGTTCGGCGGCGCAGAGCATTGGCTGAGAGCGCCTCGCCGCGACTTCATTTGCTTTGTTGCTAATTTAGTAATACTTTCCCGGTCGTTCTGGCGGGGAGTGTGGGCATGGCGATGACAGAGGGGGGCAGCGGAGGCCGCGGCTGGTTGCGTTGGACCCTGCTTGCCCTGCTGTTCTTCTCGACAATCCTCAACTACCTCGACCGCCAGGCGCTGTCGATCCTCGCGACCACCATCCAGGCCGATCTCGATATCAGCGACCTGGAATACGCGCATATCGTCCAGGCATTCCTGCTCGCCTACGCGGTGGCCTTCCTGGCCGCGGGGCGGATCACGGACTGGCTGGGCTCGCGCTGGGCGCTGACGTTGTTCGTGACGTGGTGGTCGATCGCCAATCTGCTCACGGGCATGGTGCGCAACGCCTGGCAGCTCGGCGCCGCGCGTTTTGCACTTGGCCTGGGCGAGCCGGGCAACTACACGGTCGGCGCCAAGGTGGTGTCCGAACGCTTTCCGCCCGCCGAGCGCGGCCTCGCGATCGGCATCTATACCGCCGGCGCGATGATCGGCGCCACGCTGGCGCCGCCGCTGATCGGCGGCGTGGCGATGGCCTACGGCTGGCGCTCGGCATTCTTCGTCACCGGCGCGGCTGGCCTGGTGTGGCTGATCGGATGGCTGTGGCTGCATCCGCGCGAAGCGCGCCCGCCGCAGCCGGCCGACGCGCGTGGCGAACGCGCGCTGTGGGGCGATCTGCTGCGCGATCGCTCGCTATGGCTGTTCGCGCTCTCGCGCGCGGTGGCCGATCCGGTCTGGTACTTCTACCTGTTCTGGTTCCCCAAATATCTCAACGATCAACGCGGCATGACGCTGACCGCGATCGCGGCGTCGGCATGGCTGGTCTACCTCGCGGCCGACATCGGCAGCATCGGCGGCGGTGGCATTTCCAGCGCGATGATCAAGCGCGGGATGGCGCCGGTGCGCAGTCGCCTGCTGGCGATGTCCGGCGCGGCGATGCTGGCGCCGATCGGCGTGTTCGCGGCGTTCCATCCGAGCTTGCCGCTGCTGTTCGCGATCGCCTCGCTGGTGGTGTTCGCGCACCTGGTGTTCCAGATCAACATCGGCGCGCTTGCGGTGGATCTGTATCCGAGCCGTTACATCGCCACGGCATTCGGCATCATCGGCGCTGGCAGCGCGTTCGGTGGCATGTTGTCGGCGCAGGTGGTGGGCAGCCTCGTCGCGGGAGGCCATTTCGATCGCAGCTTCCTGATCATGGCGACCTTGCATCCGGTCGCGCTGGGCGTGGCATGGCTGGCGGTGCGATCGGCGCCGCGCTCGCGACTGATCACGAATGCCGCGGCGTCAGATCAGGACACCGGTTCGGCGTAATCCCAGAAGCGCTTGCCGGGACGCACGCCAAGCCCTGGTCCGCTGGGCAGGCGATAGCTCCGGTCGGCGTAGGCCATGTCGGTGTCGAGCAGTTCCAGCGCGCGCGCGAACACCGAGTGTTGCCACTCGTGCCGCCACAAACCAGGGAGGGTGACCGAGGCATGCAGGCTCGCGGCGAGGAACAGCCCCGTGCCGATGGTCGCGTGCGGCGCCGTCTGCACGCCGTCGGCTTCGGCCAGTGCGTTGATGCGGAGGAACTGGGTGATGCCGCTATGTCCC
The DNA here is from genome assembly GCF_058803905.1 of Luteimonas sp. GW821-FHT14E02. NCBI lineage: Bacteria > Pseudomonadati > Pseudomonadota > Gammaproteobacteria > Lysobacterales > Lysobacteraceae > Luteimonas > Luteimonas sp. GW821-FHT14E02. The sequence goes on from NZ_JBXAPK010000004.1 coordinate 155,685, forward strand.
ATCTCCGGCTGGATGAAGCGCACCGACTGATGCGACAACCGCAAGCGCACTTCGTATTCGGTGTACCACTCTTCGCCGGCGGCGATCGGTGTGGGTGAGTGCGCCGAGAGCCAGGCCAGGCCGGCGACGTCCTCCGGTTTCACCGGCGCCTCGACGAAATGCAGGCGGTACGGCGCCAATTGCTCGATCAGGGCAAGTGCTTCGTCGGCCGAGAATTTCCAGTGCAGATCGGCCATCAGCAGCGCGTCGTCGCCGAGCGCCTCGCGCAAGGCGGCGACTTCCTCGACGATCCCTTCGCTGCTGATCACCGCGTGGATCTTGAACGCGTCGTGGCCTTGTTCGTGAAATCGACGCGCCATCTCGACGCGTCCTTCCAGCGTGGCGGCGGGCAAGCCCGACAGGTAACCCGGCACGCGCTCGCGTTGCCGCGAACCAAGCATCTGCCAGAGCGGCAGGCCATGCGCGCGGGCGCGCAGGTCCCACAGCGCGATGTCCAGCGCCGTGATCGCGTCGACATGGAATCCCGAGTTGCAGCCGCGCACGCGCATCAGGCCGTACAGATCGTCCCAGATCCGCTCGACGTCTTCCGGATTGCGGCCGATCAGTTCGGGCGCGAGCAGGTCGTTGATGATCTCGCAGGTCGCGCGCGGCGCGCAGATGCCATAGGTTTCGCCCCAGCCCTCGCTGCCGTCGGCGCACGTCACGCGTACCGCCACCGAGCGGTCGAGCGACGGATAGAGCGTGCCGTTGCCCTTGCGCACCACGTAGCCGCGCGCGTTGACGTGTTCGCCCGGACCGAACGGGCCCAGGTAGGGCGTGTCGCGCGGCACGGTGACGATGAAGGTTTCGACCTTGGTGACGAGAGGGTTCATGCGGGCATGCGGGCGCGGCGTTCGGGCGCGCCGTCGATGGGGACCAGATCGGCGATGCGTGCGAGCAGGGCATCGAGTTCGTGCTGATCGTACCTGTCCAGCGCCGGTCCGGGCGCGCGGACGTGATCGCTGTCGATCAGGCCGCGCCGCAGCAGCACCGCCTTGGTCAGCCGCCAGCGGAACACCGCCTGCATGTTGAGCAGGGGCAGGGTGCGTTCGAACAGATCGCGCGCGCCGCCGACGTCGCCGCGCTGGAAGCGCGCCAGCATCTCCACGTGGATCTCGGTGATCTCGCAGGCGGGCATGGTGCCGATGGCGCCGCGCTGCAGCTCGTCGATCACGTGACGCGCGCCGGCGCCGCCGAACACCGCATCGAGCGCGTCGCCGGCTTCGGCTGCGAGCGCGGTGATGCGATGGCCCGATGGCGCGGTTTCCTCCTTGACGTAACGGATGCCCTCGACCGCTCGCACGAGCGCCGCGATCTGCGCCACGCCCAGCCCGATCCCCATCGGCGCGGGCGCGTTCTGCAGCATGATCGCGATGCCGGATGCGGCATGGATGTCGCAGAAGTAGCGCGCCATGGCTTCGGGATCGCCCGCATGCGCGTGCGGCGTGAGCACCATGGTGGCGACGGCGCCGACGTTGGCACCGGCGCGCGCCAGACGCGCCGCCACCTCGGCATCGGGATGACTGGCGCCGACGATCAGCGGAGCGCGCCCCTGGATCCAGTCACCGAGTGCCGCCGTCACTTCCAGCCGCTCGTCGACCGACAGCATGTCGTATTCGCTGGCGAGGCCCGGGAAGACGACGCCCGCCGCGCCGGCGGCCAGGATGTATTCGAGCACGTTGCGGGTGCCGTCCGGATCGAGCGCGCCCGAGGACGTGAAAATCGTCGGGAGTATGGGAAATACGCCAGCCAGCCTCGTCATGCGCCGTGTCCTTGAACTTGCAGGTGGAATCGATGAAACCGGCCTGCGGAGCGGCGAAGCTCCGGCGGACCGTTTTGCGTGGGCCTTGCTCTGCGGACTATTATTGCTATAATAGCGACAAATGGCAACGGGAGCGCCCGAGCGGACGGGCGGTTCCGAACGACAAATCCGTAGAGGTAAAGAGCGACCGGGAGGGAGCGCTCTGATCAGCCAGCCGGATGCCCGCGGTACCGTGCGCGTGGCATGTCGGGTGGCGGACGCCCCGGTTCGCTCCCCATTGAGGGAGGACACCGTAATGCGCAATACCCGCCGTACGATCCTGTCATCGCTGCTCGCGCAGGTGCTGTTCGCCTCGCTGCCGGCAACCGCTCAATCCACTGCTCCGGACACAACGGGACAGGCGCCGACGCCGCAACCGCAAACCGACAGCACCCCGCAGGACCAGAACCAGGCCGGGCAACCGCAAGCCGCCGCGACACAACAAGGTTCGGACGGCGTCCAGACCCTGGACCGGATGACGGTGCGCGGCATCGCCGGCAGCCTGGAAGCCTCGCGTGACATCAAGCGCGATTCGCCGCAGATCGTCGACGCGATCGTCGCCAACGACATCGGCAAGCTCCCGGACACCAACGTCGCCGAATCGCTGGGACGCGTCGCCGGCGTGCAGCTCGAACGCGGCATGGGGCAGGGCAGCGACGTGCTGGTGCGCGGTTTGCGCGAGAACGTCTATCTCTACAACGGCCGTCCGATCTATGACGCCACCGGACGCGGCGGCAACGGCCTCGACCAGCTCAACACATCGACTTACGGCCTGCTGACCCTGGTGCCTTCCGAACTGATCTCGCGCCTGTCGGTCACCAAACTTGCCGGCGCCGACCAGATCGCGGGCGGACTGGGCGGCATCATCGACATCGAAACGCGCATGCCGCTGTACGGTGACGGCACGCAGAACGTCGCAAGCTTCTCCGGCAGCTACGACGAGCTGGCACGCAAGAGCGGCGGACAGGGCTTCGCGCTTCTGTCCCTGCGCTCCGAGGATCAGCGCTTCGGCGCCATGCTCGCCGCCACCTACAGCCAGCGCGAAGTAGTGCAGCAGGGGCTCGACACCTTCTCCGGCTACGCGGCCTTCAAGGACAACAACAACGATCCGACGCGCACGCGCTTCGGCAGCACCGACATGCGCGCGCAGGCCATCGACGATGATCGCAAGAAGGTCGGCGCCAGCATCATCCTGCAATGGCGTCCCGTCGACGGTGTCGAGATCACCGCCGATACCTTCTACTCGAAGCAGAACGCCAATCGCGACCGCTACTGGCTGGCGTTCAATCCCAGCGCCAACATCAGCAATGCGGTCTACTCGAGCAACGACATCCTGGTCGCCGGACGCTCCACCGGCCCGGTACAGGCCAATACCGAGATCGCCGACATCGACAGCGACATCTGGTCGACGGCGCTGAAGGCCACCTTCAACGCCGGGGATCATCTGGACGGCTCTGTCGAGGCGTCCTACGGCCGTTCCAGCGCCCGATACCACCAGCGCTACATGCGCCTGCAACCGATGGCCGGCATCACCTCGGTGGTCGATTTCGATCTGCGGGATGGCGACTTCGGCAGCTTCAACATCAGCGGCGTAGATTTGACCGATCCGTCGCAGATGCGCCTGTCGATCCTGTTCGACAACGACTACCGCTCACAGACCGACAACCGTGGATTGCGCACCGACTGGACCTGGAGCTTCGACTCGGGGACATTTCGCGCCCTGGATTTCGGCGTCCGCTACAACAAGCTGGAGAGCGAGCAGAATCCATCGCGTGCCGACATTCGTCCCGCCGGCGGCATTCCGGCCACCGCGCTCGGCGACTTCCTGCGCACGTACAGCAACAACAACTTCATGCGCGGCGAGTTCGACGGGCTGCCGCGCAGCTTCCTGGCCAGCTACCGCGAAGCGTTCAGCGGCTGCGCGGCGTTCGGCGCATTGCCTCAGATCAGTCGCGATCCGCAGTGCTTGGATGGCGTCAACAATCCGCAAGCCTATGCCAGCACCTTCGACATCAACGAGGATTTCTTCGAGGGCTACGCCAAGCTCGACTGGGATACCGAAGTCGGCGGCATGCCGCTGACGGGCAATGTCGGTGTGCGTTATGTGCAACGCGAATTGGATTCGCGCGGCTATCTGCTCGGCACCAATAACGTGCCGCAATCCATCGACTACACCCGCACCGACCGCGAGTGGTTGCCTTCGGCGACCGCCAAGCTCGACATCACGGACAAGCTGGTGCTGCGCGGCGGCGTGGCGCGCGTGGTGGCGTTCCCCAACACCGAGGATCTCAACAATGGCGTGATGCTGTACAACAACGCCGTGTTCGAGGGCGGCGTGCAGATCACGCCCGGCACCGGTGTCGGTGGCGCACCGGCGCTCGATCCGTTCAAGGCAGACCAGTTCGACTTGTCGCTGGAGTACTACTACGACGAGGGCGCGCTGCTCTCGGCCGGTCTGTTCTACAAGGACGTATCGACCTTCATCGTGCAGCGCCAGAACGCCGAGACATACGGTGGCGTCAACTATCTGATCAATCGCAAGGTCAACGGCGACCAGGCCAGCATCCAGGGCGCGGAATTGCTCGCGCAGGTGCCGTTCACTTTCCTGCCGGGCGCGCTGAGCAATTTCGGTGTCGTCGCCACGTACACCTATATCGACTCCAAGACGCCGATCAAGGATGTCACCGGGCGTTCGCTGACTTTCCCGGGCCTGTCGAAGAACAACGCCAACCTGATCCTGTACTACGAAACCGGCCCCTTCAACGCCCGCCTCGCGTACAACTGGCGCGACAAGTATCTGGTGGGCTTGTCGGCCGCAGCCACCGGCATCTACAACGATACCTATTCGGACCTGGCGGCCTCGATCGGCTACGATTTCAGCGACCGGCTGTCGCTGCAGGTGGAAGCGAGCAATCTGCTCGACAGCCAGCAGCGTACCTACGATGGCAGTGACGAAGGGCTGCGCACCAATGTCGTATATGGCCGGAACTACATGGCGACGATGACCTGGCGTTTCTGAGGACAGGTATGCAGAACTGGAAGGCGTGGAGGTGAGCGGCGCATCGTTGGCCGGTCGTGCGGCGATCGTCACCGGCGCGGCGAGCGGTATCGGCGCCGAGGTGACACGCCGGCTGCGCGAGCAGGGTGTGCGCGTGGGCGGCATCGACCTGCGGCCGGCGCCGGAAGCCACATTGCCGTTGCAGGCCGACTTGCGCGATAACGCAGCCCTGGCGGCAGCGGTGCAGGCCGCTACGGCGGCGCACGGAGCGGCGACGATCCTGGTGCACTGCGCCGGAGTCTGTCCGCCGGGATCGGTGCTCGATTCGGAGGATGCGCTGTATCTGGACACCTATGACAGCAATGTCGTGTCCGCGGTACGTCTGCTGCGTCATTGCGTCCCCGGCATGCGTGATCTCGGCGGCGGTTCGGTGGTGGTGGTGTCTTCGATCAACGCACGCTTCGCGACGCCGAACCTGGCCGCCTATGCGGCCAGCAAGGCGGCACTGGAATCGCTGGTGCGCACCGCGGCGCTCGAATTCGCGCCGTGGCAGGTGCGCATCAACGCCGTGGCACCGGCGTCGATCGATACGCCGATGCTGCAAGCCTCGTTCCAGCGTGCCGATGATCCTCAGGCCGCGCGTGCGCGCAATGTCGGCCGGCATCCGCTTGGGCGCCTTGGTACCGCTGAGGATGTGGCGGAACTGGCGCTGTTCCTGGCGGGCGAGGGAAGCCGCTGGATCACGGGCGGCGTTTTCCCCATTGACGGCGGCGCGAGTGTGACGCGGAGCTGAGGACGGCGAATGGGGCAGGATTTCATCGCGATCAACTGGGGAAGCTCCAATTTCCGCGCGTATTTGTTGAACGAAACCGGTGTCGTGCAAGACGCCTGGATCGAAGCGTCCGCCATCGCCGCGCTCGATCGGCAAGGCATGGAAGCAAGAATCGAGCAGCTTGGTCAGCGCTGGCCCAACGTGGGAAGTCTGTATGCCTGCGGCATGATCGGTTCGAATATCGGCTGGGAGGAAGTCGCCTACGCCGACTGTCCGATCGGCCTCGATGGACTCGCGTCACGGCTGCATTCCACGCGCATCGCCGGGCGCATCATGCGCATCGTGCCGGGATTGGCTTGCCGCCGCGCCGTCGACGGTGCGCCGGACATCATGCGTGGCGAGGAAACCGAACTGTTCGGCTTGCTGTGCGCGGGCCGTCTGCCGCGTGACGGGATGGTCGCCTTGCCGGGGACGCACAGCAAATGGGTGCAGATCGTGGACGGCCGTGTCGAGGAATTCATGACGGCGATGTCCGGCGAGATCTTCGATCGGCTCACCGCCGCGGGTTTGCTCGCATCCATCGTCGGCGCGCCGGCGACACCCGGCCCTGCGTTTCATGCGGGCGTGGATGCGGGCGCGCGCGGTGCGCTCGGGCTGGGCACCTTGCTGTTTGGTGCACGCGCGCGTGTGATTCGCAAGGAACTCGCCCGTGACGATGCGGCCTCGTACCTGCGCGGTTTGCTCATCGGCGCGGAAATCGCCGATGTCCAGGCCACGTACCCGTTCACGGCCGATCAAACGGTCACGCTGATTGGCGCGGGTCCGGTCTGCGTGATGTATGCGGAAGCGTTGGCGCGCCTGAATCTGAATTCGACAACTGTCGACGCCGCTGACGCCACGGCGAGGGGATTTTCCGCACTGCATACGGCTGCGATTTCGGCGGCTTGATCTGCAGCTGCTGCGAGAGAACTCCTTGCAAATCGCGGGATTTCCAAAAACATCCTGATCGCGCTTCATCCTCGTTCCCGACAGTATTCCGCCGATAATGAAATGCGGCTGAATATGCCCTAATTAAGCCTATTTGAATCGAAAAGTATCCATTCGTATGCTGATGATGCGGGGCGTGCGGCGGGCTTTTTTTGATTGCATCAGATGCTGTCGCTTGCCCATCGATAAATATCATTTCAATCATGAGGGATTGCCATGGGTTTGCGATTTGGTCCGGATTTTCCTAAAGAAACTTACATTCCACATGCCTTCGAGGAGAAAACGATCGATCTCGGCGAGGTCGTGATGAACTACGTCGTGGCTGGCGAAGAATCGGCCCCGGCACTTCTCTTGGTCCCCGCACAGGCTGAATCCTGGTGGGCCTACGAGGCTGCGATGCAGCAACTGTCAGCCGATTACCGCGTTTATGTGGTCGACTTGCGCGGCCAGGGGCGAACGACACGGACGCCGGGCCGCTATACCGTCGATAACATCGCCAATGATGTGGTTCGCTTTATGCAGATGGTCATCGGGCGTCCGGCCATCGTTGCTGGCAATTCGTCTGGTGGCGTTGTGGCCGCATGGCTCGCCGCTTACGCACCGCCAGGTTTGGTGCGTGCGGTGTATCTGGAGGATGCGCCGATCTTCAGTTCCGAGCTCACTCCCGCTTGCGGCAATGGCTTGCATCAATCGGCGGTCAGTAATCTGTTCTGGCTTTTCAGTACCTATTTGGGCGATCAATGGTCCATTGGCGACTGGGACGGCATGATCGCCGCGGCACCCTCGAGAATTCCACCGTGGGTGCTGGCATGGATTGCAAAATCGGAAGGCCCGCCGCAAAACCTCAAGGAATATGATCCGGAATGGGGGCGGGCGTTTCTTTCCGGAACCGCGACGGCCGGCTGCAGTCACAAGGAGATACTGCAATCGACCAAGGTCCCTATGCTTTTCACTCATCATCAGCGTGGGACCGACCCCGTGACGGGCGGGCTACACGGGGCGGCATCGGATCTTCAAGTCAACTACGCACGTACTTTGGTTGAAAAGGCGGGACAGCGCTTCGACTACCAATCTCTGCCGGACAAGGCACATAACATGCATGAGGCAGAACCGGAGTTGTACGTTTCCATTCTCAAAGAATGGGCGAATGGTTTGACCTAGACAGTTGTTTTGATGCCGTCTGCATTCCGGCACGATGCCCAGATGGGCAAGCGCTGCGTTGAGCACGCAGCGCTTGCGAGTCACATCAGTTTCAATGCACTGGGTGCTTAAGGGAGAGGCGTCGGCTCCACCGGATTCCCGACCGGAATCTGCGAGCAATTCTGCGGCGCCGAGAAACCCGCGAACCGGCCGTTGACCCAGAGCAGCATCTCCGAAATCCATTGCAAGGTGGTCGGAGTATGGCTCAGCAGCGGGTTCTCGTTGTATTGGACCTTGACTCCGCGCGAACAATAGTCGCGCGCCAGCGTCCGCACGTCACCGGCGATCATGACGCCGTCGCCGCGGCCGATGCCCGGCTTGTTGCCCAGCGATCCTTCGAGTTCTCCCGCGGCACCCTGCAGGATATGCAGGGGCATTGACGGCGTGCCGCCCGTGCCCATGATCAGGTCGTTCGCGGCTTCCACGAGCACCGGGACCTTCTCCGGGACTTGATATTCCGGCTTGGCGATCGCGCTCCACGTCAGTCCGGGATACTGATACAGGACGTTGATGATCGAGGCCTTCTGCAGCCGGTCGTTGAGCGTCAGACCGTAATCGTTGAGATAGGGCTTCAGGTCGATATCGAACGAACGCGCGATACCGATGAGCGCCGCGGGCATGATCCCGGCCCATCCCAGGCTGCCTTCGACGTAGTGCAGGTTGTGCATCGGCTGCACCAGCACGCCGCCCATCGACGCTCCGATGATGCGCTTGTTCATATCGGGCGCGTAACCGGGCGCGAGCTCGGCAGCCCATTCGGTCGCGATCGCGCCGCCGGAGTAGCCGACCAGCGCCACCTTGGTATAGCTAGGCAGGCCGACTTCCCGCGAGTTGAACGTTGCCCGCAGGGAATCCAGGGTGTTCATGCCGTACTCCGGCCCAGCCGCGAAGTTCGCCTGCTGGCCCTGGGTGTCGGGGATGGTGATGCTGTAGCCCTGGGTCAGAAGGGGCGCGAGCAGGATCGATTCGACATTCGGGATCAACCCGCCGAGCGTCACCCCGCCCGAGATCGCATACGAGGGCTCATCGTCGGGATTGAGCGAGTCGTAGAAGGACTGGTAGGAGACCAGCTTCTTCGGACCGAAGTACAAGACCGGCTGGACCACGGAGGTGACATTTACCGTTGCCTGCCCGAGCTGTCCCGTCGAGCGATACAGCAGCTGCGTGGTCTTGATCGGCAGTGGGAACCCGATGACGTGATAGGGGAGGGTGCGGGTCTTCAGCACCGTGCCGGGCGCGATGTCTTCCAGTGGCGTGCTGCCGTCGTACTTGTAGAACGGATCCTCGCCGGGAGGAAGCCGCGCCTCGGCCGAAGTGGTTGCCCCTGCGATCGCCAGCGTCGCGGCAATCAGGGCCGCGCGTTTACGCGCGACGGCACGCCAACGATTCTTCGCATGCTTCTTCTCGGTCATTTTTTCTGCTCCCCGTGGGTTGGACAGGTGGTGAATCCGGCACCACAGGCGATGCCGGTCGAGGGGAACGGTCATCGGGGACATTGCCGGGCTCACGCCGCAATGCAGCACAGCCAATAAAAATGTGACGTAACGCACATTTTAATCGAGCGTTTGATGTGGCCTTCACGGGGTGCTGGTGCGTTGCACAAAGCTTTCGCGCAAAACCATCGCTTCGATCGTCGCGCGACAGGGGAGGCGCCGACAGCCGGCACGAGGCTGTGGGCTGGAAATGTAATCGTTTCCATGCTGCCCTCGTGAGCACGATACATGGATACAAGGAGCCACGATGGCCGAAGAAAAATCTGTCATGGAGGACGTCGCAAGGGCGGCGGACCGGCTTTGCAGCCCCTCCGCCGATGAAACCTCCCGCGGGCTGGTCGAATATGCCAAGAGCGTCGAGGCGAATGGCCGCCTCAATATCGACACCCTGACCATGGCATATCGAAGGAAGTTATCCGGGCAGCCGCGCGTCCATCGGCCTGGCGGCGCCTGCGCAGGACGTTTCGGACACGGTTGAGAAATTGCAGGCGAAGTCCCGGGAGCCGGCGCCGTCGCACGCGGCGCCCGTGTATGGCCGGTAGGCCTGATCGATCGGTGATCGGTCAGGCTACAGCTGCCATGCGATCTTGAACTGATCGAGCCCGCGAAAACTGAAAGTCTTTCGCCATGCCAGGCTACCGGGGACGAGGCGGAAGCGTTGTTTGGTGAGCGCAAGAAAGACGCGCTGCAATTCCAGCCGCGCCAGCGATGCGCCCAGGCAGTAATGAGCTCCGTGCGAGAACGCGACGTGGTGCTTGGCGGATCGCCCGATGTCGAGACGGTCAGGATTCGGGAAGATCGCGGGATCGCGATTGGCCGCGCCCAGCATGAAGATGACCGAGCTTCCGCGCGGGATGGCCTGTCCGGCGACTTCGGTGTCCTGCATCGCGAAACGCGCGGTGAAGAGCACCGGGCAGTCGTAGCGGAGCAGCTCTTCCGCGGCGGATTCGGCGAGCGATGGATCGTCCCGCAGCCTGGCGAACTGATCCGGGTGACGCAGCAACGCGAGTGCCCCGTTGCCGATGACATTCGTCGTGGTTTCGAAGCCGGCGAAATAAGACATGGCGATGTGCGCGACCAGTTCATCGGCGTTGATGCCTTGCCTGATCACCTCGTCTACGTTCAATTGCGTAGCGTTCGATAGGGACGAAGTCTCCCTGCGCAGACGCTCGACATGATCATGCAGGTAGCGCGTGAAATCTTCGGCGCTTCGTTCGGCCTTCTGCATGGTCTGCAGGGACATCCCGGTATCCAGCCCCATGGCGAGATCGCGCGCCCATTGCGCGACGAATGTCGCGTCCGCTTCGGGGACGCCATAGATCATGGAGATCACGCCGACGGGCATCGGTAGCGCCAAGTCGCGGATGAGATCAGGTTGAGGATGCTCCCGCATCCCGGCGATGAGCGTCTCGACACGCTCGTCGATGTATTCCGTCAGATTCCGCACGTGTTCCTGCGAGAACAGGGGCGAGAATGCCTTCCGGAGCAAGGTGTGCCTTGGCGCATCGAGGAACAGCAGGAAATCATTGTAGAGACGCGCCAGAGGAGAATCCTTCTGGTTGCGGAACCAACTGCTCAGCGCGGATGGCTTGGCGCTGCTGCCTCCTATGTCGCGGGTGTGGTCCAGCGGGCGAGGGTCGACCGAGAGCAGCTTGTTGCGAAGTCCGGTAGAAACATCCGCGTGCCGCGATACCCACCACTGCGACAAGGCATCTTGAAAAATCGGCGTGTGATCGCGCATCTGATTCAAGAACGGGTAGGGGTCTTCACGGAAATCAGGATGATGCGGGTCGAAGTGGACGTGCGCGCTGTCGATCAGCAATGCGCGCCTGTCCGTATAGGCTGTGTTGGCGGGCTGCAGGCGATCGAATCCGATCACCATGTTGACGCGAGGCTCGAGTGCTTCCTGCAAGCTCGTTACGAGCGTCTCGGCTTGAGGGGGCATCACCATGGTGAAATGATCGCCAGGTGTCTCGATGATGCGCAGGTCGGAACAAAACTTGTCCCAGCCAAGCGCGGGTGTTCCGAACTCATGGCGCACTCGGCGGCCCGGGTGCACGGCTTCGGCCGGGAACCCTTCGACGGAGCGATACAGGATCACCGGCCCGGCATAGGGGCGTGGCCGATACCGCAGCATCGCGATCATGTTCCTGCGATAGACCTCGATGACGTTGGCTGCCGCGGGATTCGATCCCAGCATCGACCAGAGCGTCTGACGCTGCTGGTCAACAGGAAGCCCCAGCAAGACCTCCGCGGATATCGGAGGTTGCCCGGAGAAGCGGCAAAACACGCCGATGAACTCGAACAGGGCCATGACTTCATCACCCTGATCCGCGCCGTCCACGGATTCGCTGACGGTGGTATCCAGCAGCACGAGCGGTTCGACAATCTGCGCCTGCTCAGTCAATCGCTGCGCCATTTCGTAAGCGATCAGACCGCCAAAGGAATGACCGGCGATGGCATAGGGGCCTTGTGGCTGGATGGAGCGCATCTCTTCGATGTAGCGGTGCGCCATTTCCTCGATCGAACCCAGCGGGGCTTCGAGACCATCGACCCCCGGCGCTTGAAAGGCGATGCAGGCACGATCCATGTCGAAAGCCTTGCAAAGCGGTGACAGATAGTAGGCCGTGCCATTGAGGCCGGGAATCAGGAACAACGGGGCAGGGACGCGCCAATCACGCAGCAAGGACGTATGTGTTTTTTGCGCTTGAGATCTTGCGTGGAGCGATGCCGTGGGAGATGGGGCGCCGTCGTGGCTGCCCAGCGCTATCTGTGCCACCAGGTCATCGAGAGTCGCCGAGCCCAGCAGGGTGCTGATGGGGATCACGACATCGAATTGCCGTTCGATGGCGCCGATCAACTCCATGCCGCCAAGCGAATCGATTCCCGTATCGGCCAATCGGGTCTCGGGCGATAGCGCGATCTCTTCCGTCTGAGTCAGCCGCCTGACTTCGAGCGCGATGTACTCGGCGAGCATCCGCCGGCGCTCGATGGCGTTCAATTGACGCCAGTGATTCGCGGTCGTGGTGCCAGGTTCGCTCGCGAGACTTTCCATATCCACACAAATGCCCCCGCAGGCGATTCACTTCCCGGCATCCGCCGCTATCGACGCCGCATGTCGATGGATGAGGGAAAAGTAGGTTGAGGGCGGAGGGCAAACCGTGCGGGGGAGCACGGGCCGTGAAAATTCAAAGAGCGGCGGGTTGCGGATATGCGATCTTGTTCTCAGCCCTAATGCCAAAACGGTCTTGGGCGGTGACATGAGCCGGATGTGGCGGATGGCTGTCATTCAAGAGTCGCGCTTGCATCCCGGCAAGGATTCGCCTGTCGTTTTCGTTGGCGTGCGAGGGTCGGCAGGCCGTATCTGCAGTCATAGAGCCCGAGGCGCGCCTGGCCGGTTGGCGGAATCCAGGCGCATGATCGGTGGAACCCTGCTGAACCGTCATCAACTTGTCATCTGGACGAGGTAGAGCGCCGCGGCCGCCTGCGTTACGGTGCGCGGCCGTTTTTTGTTCCTCTCCCTCCATGATCCGCCTGCTTCTGCTGGCGCTGGTCGGCCTGTGCTTGGCCGGTCACGCCTGGTCCAATGCCTCCACGTCCCTGAGCGAGCGCCTGGTTGCGCCCGGTGGTGTGTCGCCACTGATTCCGCAAGAGCGTCTGGAGGCGATGATCGCCACCCTGCATAGTCGCAGCGGTCATGTGGTGACCACGCAGGGTATTCCGTTGTTCTGGCGCGCGATCGATCCGGGTGATTACCACCTGCGCTTCGACTACCGAGCCCCTTCGAACGATCACAACGCCGATTTCTCGCTGGATTTCGTCACGCCACAGGGGCCCGCGTCGGCACCGCGCGGCACCGTGATTTTGTTGCACGGTTGGATGATGGATGGCGATTCGCTGCTGCCCTGGTCGCTGCAACTGGCCCAGGACGGTTATCGCGCCATCAGTATCGACCTGCGCAATCATGGACGCTCAGGCGGCGGCCCCGCCGGTTACGGAACGCGTGAAGCGGACGATGTCGCGACAGTGATCGCGTCGCTGCGCGCGCGTGGTGAAGTGCAAGGTCCGCTGTACCTGTTCGGCGTGTCTTACGGCGCGGCCACCGCCTTGTTCACCGCGCAGAAACTGGGGGATGCGGTGACGGGCGTGGTGGCGATGGAGTCGTTCGCCAACGCCGGACGCGGCATTCGCGACATGGTGCCGCACATGCTCCATGGCCGGCCGCAGGGGTGGAGCGCGCAGATGAAGACGCAGCTGGCGCGCTTGCGCTACGGCGGTCAGGATCTGGATGCGGTGATCGCGGCGGCCGACAAGCAGTTGGGTCTGGATCTGGATGCAGTGGACGTGGCTGGTGCCGCCCGCGAAGCCAAAGCCTGCTTATTGCTGATGCACGGTGCCGATGACCAGCATATCCCCGTAACCCACGGCCGTGCGCTGGCCGCCGCCGTGCCACGCGCGCGTTATCTGGAAATCGCGGGCGAGAATCACATCAGTCTACCGATGCGATTGGATCGTTTGGCGCCGACAGTGGAAGGCTGGCTGGATGCACTGCAATCATCGCGTCACATGGGGTGTCCCGGGCAAGTGACTTGGGCAGTCGAGAGCGCGTCGAATCATCGCGCTGCCGGATAACGTGTTGCTGATGATTGGTGATGGCCCCGCTTCGCGGGGTGTCATGCCCGGCCAGGCCAGAGCAGATCATTAGCTTCCTAAAGGGAACTCCTGGCCTCGGCGGAATCTTCCTTAGGGATTCGGCCCGCCTGACTTGAACGCATCTGTGATTCCGGAAAAAAGCACAGCGTTTCATCGAACTTCTGCGGAAGTTCTGTCAGCCTCCAGTACGCATCCCGAGCTTGAATTTGCGTTCATTCTTCATATCTACAAGCGCTGCCGCGCCAGTCTGGCGTGCGGTTATCGTAACGTCATGATACCGAGCGTGCGCTAGCGCGAGTACACGACTGTCTTGCTCACACTGCTGTCACTGATGCTTATCAAGTGCTTCGAGAAAATGGCCGCATTCAGCAGGAGGTGAGCAATGAAAATCATGATTCGGCATTCCGCGATCACCCTTCTTGTGGCAACGCTGATGTACTCGTCTTTTGCAGGTGCCGCAGGCAGGGACATCGATTGCAAACTCGATTACACATTGGATGGATGGTCGGCTGTCTATGGGCAGGCGACCGGTAGCGGCACGGTGAGTTGCTCCAACGGGAAATCCATGCCGATCAAGATTTCCGCGAAAGCCTTGGGTCTAAGCATCGGCAAATGGCAGATCGACAAAGGCAAGGGCCGCTTTACGGACGTGCGCAAGATTGACGATGTGCTGGGCACGTATGCGAAGGCGGAAGCCAACGCCGGCCTCGTGAAATCAGGATCGGCGCAGGTATTGACCAAGGGCAATGTCTCGCTGGCGCTTGCCGGCAAGGGCGAAGGCATCAATCTTGGCGTCGATGTGGGTGGTTTTGAGATCAAGAGGCCGTAAGTAGCCAGTACAGGTGGATGGCACAGTCGCTTCATTCCTCGATTGCCTCCACGCCGCGTCGTTTGAGGTCTTCGAGGTGATCAAGCATGCCCTGGATCTGATCCAGGGAGTGGCCCTTCCAATCCGTAACCTCATCGGCGATGCGAAGTGGATTGCGAGAACGGTATGACTTTGTAGGATTGCCCGGGAATCTTTTATTCGTCAGGTTTGGGTCATCTTCGATGGGGCCTGTCGGCTCCACGATGTAGATCCTGCCGCGCCCTGCACCAACGGCCAGTTCGGCTCCCCAGATGGCTGCATCCAGTGTGGCAGTCAGGTAGACGAAAGCCGCCCGTTTCCGTTTGCCGTAGTTGGAGGGACAGCCTGGCTCTATGAGATCACCTATCCTCAGGTCGGCCTTTGTGCCGTGGTAGTACGTTTGCGAATCTGCCATTTCGCCACTCCGGTTGCCTGCCAATTCGACAGGTGGGCGATGCTGCATTACGCACACGGCCTTGCCGCAAGTCCCCCTGTCCTGTATAAATTCATTGTGGGGAGGCGCAGGCGCCTCCCTTTTTGTTTTCAGCGCTCCTGGCATGGAAGCTGACCCGATCGCCGCCTGGCTCGGCGAGATCGCGATCAGGACTCGGGGTCGTACATGATCTCGCGCACTTCCTGGGCACAACGACAGGACGAGGCGATCTTCGCCGCCCACATCAGTGCTTCGTCTCGGGTTGGCACCTCAATGATCGAAAAGCCGCCGATCACCGCCTTGGTCTCCGGGTATGGTCCATCGGAGACCGAGCCATCAGTAGCGACGATGCGTGCCTGCTGGCTCAGGATGCCACCACCGAAGATCCAGACTCCGGCCGCCTTGGCCTCACGCACAACTGCATGCGACGCCTCGGCCACGGCGGGGAAATCCTCTTCGGGGAATGTCATCGATCCATCATCGAACGAGATCAGGTATCTCGGCATCTCTGCTCTCCTCTGATCAATGGTCAGCTACCAACAAACCGGATGCTTCTGTGGCCATTCCTGGCCCGCCTGAAGCAGGCCATAAGCACACCCGGCCCATTCTCAGAATAGTATCGTGAACTCTGGTCTTTGAAGCCCGATGAGTGTCGTTTGGTCGTCGAGTGCCCGCTCAGGATCGAAAGCTGCCGCTAAAGTCAGTGTCTAGCTTCAGAACGCATTGCACACCAACTCCCTCTATTAAGAGTGCGCAACGCATCGGGAATTTCTACAGGTCGATGCGTTTGTGCTGACTCGCAGACTTGTGTGAGCGATTTTTCTCCGCACATAGCCGATGACAGAGTATTTGATGGCATGCGTGAGAAGCTCCAAAGCCTGATGCATGCCTTTCAATTTCGTCGTCCCGCGAGGGCGGTTTCATGGGCTCTATGAGTGATGCTCGGGCGGGAGGCAGATGCCAATTGCCAAAGTGGATCTCCGGCGGGCCGCCTTGCGTTGGATGATCTGCTTGGCACCGCCAGCGCGTCATGCTTCCGCCGTCGACTAAGTGATGTGATATTTATCACGAAAGCAGGCGCGTCATGGATCTATCGAAGGAGGCGATGCTACTTTGATCTGAGCGGAGTGCGGAAGAAGTGTTTGCCTGTTTTTTGGGGAGCCGACTCAGGTTTCCTTGGAGGAAATAATGTTGGACGCTCGCTTGATGGAGGCCGCACGTCGGCTGCCCACGCTTGCGGTAGTGGAAGATGATCAGACATTCAGAGAAGAAGTTCTTTTGCCGGTGCTGGCGCATTCCGGGTTCTCCGTCGTCGGGATGTCTGGAGCGCTCGATCTGTACAGATCGATGACCCTTCGCTCCTACGATCTGGTCCTGCTGGATATCGGCCTGCCCGACGAAGATGGTTTCAGCATCGCCGCGCATCTGCGCAGGCTGTCTCCCCGCGTCGGGATCGTCATGCTGACTGGATACGATTCCGGCCAGGATCGGATGCGTGGGTTGCGTGCGGGTGCGGACGCCTATCTGTCCAAGCCGGTCGATATGGAAGAGGTTGTAACGACGTTGCACAACCTGGCCCGATGGGTCGTTCCGGATTCGAACGGGACGCATGCGCGAACGAAGTGGCGTTTGGACGAGCGGGGCTGGTGCATCCTGACTCCCGGCGGCGTCGAAATCGAGATGAATCTGGCTGAGAGGCAGGTCATGGCGATGATGGCCGCGTCAGCCGGAATTCCGGTGCAGCGCGAGACGTTGATCGCGAGCCTGGTCAAAAATGCCTACGACTTCGATCCGCATCGGCTGGAGGTGCTGATTCACCGCTTGCGCAAGAAATGCCAGAGGATGGCGGAAGAAGAACTTCCTCTGCGCGCTGTGCGTGGCATTGGTTATGTGCTCAATTGGTAGTCGATTGCGTCGGTGCCATGCTGACGGTGGGGAAAAAGCAGTGTGAGAGCCATCGAAGTCTGGTTGCGGTTGATGCTGTCGATCGTTGGCCTGTTTGTCATGTGCGGTCCCGCTTCGGCGTTGCCCAAGGTGCAACCCGACTATCGGGTGGGCGTGCACGTTTTCACCGGCGACGACGGGCTCCCGCAGTCAGGCGTGAATGCTGTGGTCCAGGCCAGCGATGGTTACCTCTGGATCGGCACGTTTGGCGGGCTTGCGCGTTTCGACGGCCTGACGTTCACGGTATTCCGGGGAAAGACTTCACTCGATACGCCTGATTCTGAAAGCGAACCGCAAGCGGGGCCCGCCAGCGATCGCATTCTGGCGATATACGAGGACGACAGGAAGCAGCTCTGGATCGGGACGCAAGATGCCGGGTTGAGCGTGTATCGGCAAGGGATGTTCCGTCACTTGTCGATCTGCGGCGGTACGTGCCAGGTCAACGACATTCTGCAAACGTCAGACCGGACCTTGTGGATTGCAAGTACCGCGGGATTACTCACGCTGGATGCCGAGCATCAGCGCGAGACCTGGATCGATTCCGAAAGAGGCGGCCATATGCACCTGGCTCGTGATGGGCAGGGACGCATCTATGCAGGAGGATCTGACGGTTTCTTTGTCGTATCCGATCGGCGGCTTCGCCGCATTCCGCTGCCCGCTGGCGACGGTTGGGTGCGAGTGTTGAAAAACAGCGGGAGCGACTTGCTTGTCGGTACCGATCATGCTCTTTATCGCTACAACCCCGACAATGGGCAATGGTCGCCCCTGGATGTAGTGAGTCCCACGGCGGCGGTGAAGGATGCGGATGGCCTATGGTGGGTGGCGACGGCATCAGGACATCTGGTTCAGGAGAGCGGCTCCGGAAAATGGCGGGACATTCCCGAACTGTTTGGCATCGGCGTCACCAGCCTGGCGAGGGACGATGCGGGCAATCTATGGATAGGCAGCGGCAGCAAGGGATTGTCGCGTGTGCGCAAGTCTTTATTTGGACTGGTGCCTGTTCCCAGGAAGGGAATGAACATGGCCGGCCGCGCCGTCATCGCGGATGGACGTGGCGGTCTATGGCTCGGATCGGCGTGTGGAGGACTGCGTCATTGGCAGCGTGACGGCACGATGCTGCAGCAGCCGGTCCAGGAAGAAGCGGGGAGTGAATGTGTTAGCAGCCTGTCGTTGGGCCACGAAGATACGCTTTGGTTGGGAACCACAGAAGGACGCCTGATACGGATTGTGGAAGGCAGGCCGAAGCCTGTTGGCGCCAGGTTGACGGAAGGATCCATCAATGTCTGGCAGCGGGGCGATGGCCGTCTTCTTGTCAGCTCAGGGCATTCCATGTTCGAGATCAGGGTCGATGGGGAAGGGCGCATCACGGAGAAACGCCGCATCGGCATCCTGCAGGGCATGAGCGTCAACAACATCGTTCCAGCTGCGGGTGCGGGCGACTGGTTTGTCGGCGATCGTGGCGTATGGCGGGTGGTCGACAACCAGATCGTCGAGCGATGGACGCCTCGGGAAGGATTGTCCTCCCGTTTTGCACGAGCGCTGTACGAAGACAAAAAAAGCGGAACGCTTTGGGTGGGCACCTATGGCGGTGGCCTCAATCGAATCCGTAACGGCCAGGTGCATCATTACGACAGCCGCAACGGTCTGTTCGACGATACGGTGTCATGCATCCTGCCGGATGACCAGGGGCGCTTGTGGCTGGGAGGAAATCGCGGCGTCACCTTGTTGCCGGCACCACAAGAAGCCGCAGCCATGATCGAATCCATCGGCTACGCGGCAGGTGACGGGCTGATCCCAGCCGAAATCAATGGAGGTCATTCGACCTCGTGTCATCGAGATACGCAAGGCCGGCTTTGGTTTTCACTGGTAGAAGGGTTTGCCGTTGTCGATCCGAAGGATTTTCCCGATGTCCAGCCGGCCCCGCTCAGGACACGCATCGAGGAGGTGGCGGTCGCCGGACGCACGCAGAAGATCGCAGGATCGCAATTGACGCTAGAGCCTTTCGCGCGAAATCTGGAAATTCACTATACCGCCATCAATCTGAGTCGACCTCGGGAAACCTATTTCCGCTTCCGTCTTCTTGGGTTCGATCATGATTGGGTGGATGCGGGGCAGAACCGGAGCATTCTCTACGCTTCGGTTCCCTGGGGAGAGCACGTGTTCGAAGTTCAGGCGCGTACCCTGGGCGGCCGATGGCCGCCGGTTTCGGCAAGCCTGAGGATTCTCAATCTGCAGCCGTGGTATCTGCGGCCATGGATCCTGATTCTGGCGACATCGCTGGGTCTGCTGCTCCTGATCGGCGGCACCCAAATCGGTACGAGCCAAGAGAGGGTTTGGGGACGCAAAAATCTGCGGGCAAGCGAAGCGTCCGCTTTGTCATCGCGATCAAGAACCGGCGAGACGACAACCGATGACGGTCGGTTCCGCGATGACGGAAGGTGAAGGCGCGTGGTCGCTCGTAATCAAAGGCGCCCGCGGAATTTCCGGGCTGGCGTCAGTCCGGATCGCAGCTTCGGATTCAGCCAGCGGCAATCGGATGCGAATACGCGTGCCTTCACCGGGCGTGCTTTCGGCATCGATGTCGCCTCCATGTTCGGTGACGAAGCGGTGCACGGTCGCCATGCCGATGCCAGTTCCCTTGTCCTTGGGTTTGGTCGTGAAGAACGGCTCGTACAGGCGTGCGAGTACTTCCGGCCTCATCCCGATCCCGGTGTCCTCCAGCCTGAGGGACGCATAGGCGCCATCCGCTTCGATCGACAAGAAAAACCGGCCGCCCTGCGGCATGGCATCGCAGGCGTTGCTGGCGATGTTCAGCAGCGCCAGCACCAATTCGTCCCGATCCGCATTGACCAGCAGTCCGGAAGCGGATGTATCCAGTGAGACTTGGATCCCGCGAGGGAACATCGGCAGAATCAATGGCCGCACTTCGTCGATGGCCTCGGCGAGATCGAATGTGGATACCTGTCTGATATGCGTTCGGCTGAGGCTGAGCAGGCGCCGGGTGAGCGTGGCCCCGCGCCGCGCCGCCTGACGGATCCCAGGCAGGACCGCATCGATGGAGCCACCTCGCATGTCCACGGATGTCGCGTGGCCCAGGATCACGCTGAGGATGGAGTTGAAGTCGTGTGCGATGCCGGTCGAAAGCCGGCCTATGGTTTCCATCTTCTGCGTTTGCAAAAGATGCTCGTATGCGCGTTCCTTTTCTTCCACCTGGCATTTGAGCTCCAGGCAGAGTGCATTCAGTTCTTCGCTGCGATGAATCGCCCGTTGCGACGAGAGGATCAGGCGATCCAGGATCGTCACCAGGACAAGAAAATTCATGCCGGACAGAAGCAGGTTGGAGAGCGCTTCCGAGGCCTGCACGGAATCGATCGCGAGACGCAGGTCGGTATGCGCGCCAATTGCCAGCACGGCCGCATTGGCCAGGGCCGTCCACCAGATTGCGGCCCTTCCCAGGAACAATCCCGAGAACAGAAGGGGGAGCAGAAGGGTGATCTGCAGCCCGGACTGCGCCTGCAATCCAT
Source organism: Luteimonas sp. GW821-FHT14E02 (assembly GCF_058803905.1). NCBI lineage: Bacteria > Pseudomonadati > Pseudomonadota > Gammaproteobacteria > Lysobacterales > Lysobacteraceae > Luteimonas > Luteimonas sp. GW821-FHT14E02. Next base: position 176,376 of record NZ_JBXAPK010000004.1, read on the forward strand.
AGGCTTGATAGCTCATGCCGATCAGGATCAGGCCACCGATGACGGTGAGGCTGGTCGACAGTCGAAAAAATCCGCTGCGCAACAGATAGAAGCATGACCATGCATAGGCACTGACGGCCAGCGTCATCTCGTTTTCGGCGATTCCCGCCATGTCCGCCGTGGCCATGCAGGAAGCGATCGTCATGCACAGGGTTGTTGTGCCGGTGACGACAAGTATCGCTTGCAGAGTCAATGCGTTGCGTCTGTCGCGCTTCGCGTGAGTGGGCACGCGGTTCATCCAGCTGATGAAGCTTTGCCAGAGGGACAAGGGTGATTCGCGGGCGGTCATCGTGATCGACAGGGACAGTGCTGATGGCTAAGGAACTGGCCTGCATCGCGACGGCGGGCTGCCGAGGAGTCTGTGGACCCATTCCCCCTCTAGCGCTCGTGCGGTCGATGAACTGCGCGGTGTGACGTGGTCCCTGCCTTGAATGACCACCGGTGGTCAGCGTAGCACCGCGATTCGGGACGGTAAGGGCAGATTTCGTGCATCGGCAGGGAGTCGTGATGGCCATCACTTTTGTGTGGTTCACCTGGTCAAACAAGCTCTGCGAGCTCTTCGATTTCTCACTTCCGGTGAGCATGGGGAAACTTTGCGCGCGGGTACATGCCGAGGCGCGGCGCATGACGCTACGCATGCATGCGTGCTCTGCAGGAGCTGGCGATGGAAGCTTGGAGGCGTGGCGTGTTGTCGACGCAATGCGTCTGCCAGGCCGTGAGCGATCTCCACACGACGACTAGTCGCCGTGATCATCATGCGCATTCTCGACAAGCATGCCGTCGGCACGATCGGATGACGGAGATTCAAGCCTGCAGTTGCCGGGTCGACGATTCGGCATGCACCTGTGCTTCGCGATGCAAGCGATGGAGCATGAATTTGATCTAGTCAGGTCGAAGCCGACGTTATCTTCTCCATCATCCGGCTACGCAGCGAATTGCGACTTGGTTTTCATGGCGGGCAGAAGACCTATCAGTCGCTGCCAGGAGCGAGCCGGGAAAATGCCCCGGATACATGATGAATGCGACGCCAGTCGCCAGAAATTATTCGTGAGCGTCCGTGCGTGTAATCGCAGATTCCAGTCACTAGTGTTCGTCGCGAATGACCAGTGCGCGACTCCGTACAACAGAGCATTGGTCGCACGGTCGGCGCGATTTCTATCGAAAGGTTGATCAGCAACGCTAGACCACCCTCATCCCAAAACCCGTTGGGTTGGCTAATCACTGGGGAGCCATGTCATGAATAAAATTTACAGCGTTGTCTGGAGTCGGTCACTCAATCGGCTGGTGGTCGCTTCGGAGCTGGCCACGACGCGTGGCAAGGCATCCGGGGGCGGGAGACGGGCTTCACGTTCGGCGGGAGCATCGTGCGTGGGGCTGGCCGCGCTGCTGGCCCTGGGCTGGGTCGGATGGGCTCCGTCGGCGCAGGCGCAATCGGTGGACTGCACTGCAGCGCCGTACAACTACTACAGCGGCAGCGCGATGTGCGCGGGTTTTCAGTCCCAAGCGACTGCAGGCGGAGCCACTGCTGTAGGTTATAACGCCATCAGTTCGGGGCTGAATGCGACGGCTGTCGGCTACCAAGCCATTGCTTCTGCGGTTAATTCCATTTACCTGGGTGCGCGCAGCGCTGGAGGAACCGGTGCACTCGGGGAGTCATCGATTGCCATCGGTACGGATGTCACCTCCAGTGGCTCAGGGGCCATCGGTATCGGCGTGCAGTCGAAAGCGACTGGACTTAGCAGCGTTGCCATGGGGGTGCGAGCCAATGCCGCAGCGGAAGGCGCGGTCGCAGTGGGCAGTGGTGCCACGAGTTCTGGGTTCAATGGTGTATCTGTTGGTGCCGGAGCCAGTGCAGCCGGAGTCAACTCGATATATCTAGGCGCTCGCACCGCTGCTGGGACCGGCGCGCTGGCCGACAGCGCCATCGCCATCGGCACGGATGTGGTGGCCAGCTCTACCAGAACCGTTGCCATCGGCTTTCAAACCAGGGCAGTGGGCAACCAATCCATCGCACTCGGCCAGGGCGCACTCGCAGGCGTTGTCGGCACTCCGGCCGTCCCCAACGCCATCGCCATCGGCGTTAACTCGCGTTCTCTCGCCAACTCCAGCGTCGCGGTCGGCACTGCCGCCAATGCGAGCGCCGATGGTGGTGCAGCCATCGGCAACACCGCTGCAGCCAGCGGGATCAACTCCAGCGCATTCGGAAGTGGCTCGGTCGCGAGCGGCACCAATGCGACCGCAGTTGGCGCATCCGCCAATGTCACCGGGGTCGGCGCCAGCGCACTGGGGTCTTTCGCCAATGCCAGTGGCGGGAATTCCGCTGCGATAGGTTCTGGCTCCAATGCCAGCGGCGTCAATACGTTTGCCGGCGGCCGTTTGGCAGCGGCAACCAATGACGCAGCCACCGCTCTCGGGAACGCGGCTCGGGCGGAAGGGAATAGTTCACTTGCGCTCGGAGCGGAAGCGGTTGCTTTCGGGACCAGCACAGTCGCTGTCGGCCAGGGCGCCGGTGCGGGTTCGACCACCGGCAATACGGGCTCGATCGCAATGGGTGTTGCCGCCGGCACGCTGGTCAGTGGTGCGCAGAACACCGCCGTGGGCGGAGGCATTGCGAGCCAGATGCGGGGCGCGGGTTCTGGCGTCACGGGAACGCGCAATGTCGCCTTCGGCACCGGCGATGGCACGGTCGCCTACGATGGGACCTTGGATGCTGCGGCAGGCAGCCTGGTCAGCGGCAACGACAATATCGCCATCGGCACCAACGCAGGCATCGGCGTCGCGAGCAATGCAACGACGTCGATCGGCCTGAACGCGATTGCGAGTATGGGCAACGCGATCGCCATCGGTTCCCAGGCAAACGCTTCCGCGTTGGATGCCGTCGCGCAAGGCACCAGCGCCAGCGCAGGTGGCCGCAACGCGATCGCCATCGGCTTCCAGTCGATCGCGTCCGAAATCAACTCCATCAATCTTGGCGCGCGCACGCTTGCGGGATCGGGCGCCACTGCGGCGGGTGCTATCGCCATTGGTACCGATGTGACGGCGTCGCAGGATCGCGCTGTCGCAATGGGGATCGCGAGCCGGGCAACCGGCGAGGACGCGGTGGCGGTCGGAACCCGGGCTGCCGCGGAGGCCAACTACGCGACAGCGCTCGGCTCAGGCGGTAACAGCGCAGCAACAGCGGTGCGCGCCACCGGCATCGGTTCGATCGCCATTGGCGGCAATGCCACCCTGGGCGCCCTCGCATCGGGCGCCAATGCGATCGCCATTGGCGGTGAATCCGTCGCCGATGCCGATGACGCAGTCGCCATCGGCCGAGGCTCCACCGCCACCGGTGGTCGGGCAGTCGCCATCGGCTCGGGCAACTTCGCCAGTGGCGATGGCGCCGTGGCGATCGGCGATCCCAATACCGCCACCGGCAATGGCGCGATCGCGAGCGGCCTGGACAACACCGCCACTGGCAACGGTTCGGTGGCGATGGGCAACACGAACATGGTCGGCGGCGGCGGCCAGGCAGTCAGCACGCCAGGCACGCCGGCGCAGGGTGCGGTCGGCATCGGTTACCAGAACACCGTGATCGGGCAGGGCAGCGTCGCCATCGGCAGCACCAGCCGCGCGCTGGCGGCGGGCGCGGTCGCCTTCGGCGATACCGCGGTGGCCAACAATGCGGGCGACGTGGCGCTGGGTTCGGGTTCGGTGACCGATATTGTGGTGGCGACTCCCGGCACCACGATCGATGGCGTGACCTACAACTTCGCCGGCATCGCACCGACCAGCACGGTCAGCGTGGGCACGGTCGGTAACGAGCGGACGATCACCAATGTGGCGGCGGGCCGAATTTCCGACGCGTCGACCGATGCCATCAATGGTTCGCAGCTATTCGCGACCAATCAAGCGGTCGAGCAGGTGGCCGCAACCGCCAATGCGGGTTGGAACGTCACCGACGGCACCAACAGCGGCAACATCGCACCGGACGAGACGTTGACGGTGGCGGCCGGCAGCAATGCCACCGTCAACTATGACGACGCCACCGGCACGCTGACGGTGGGCGTGGTGGCCGACCCGAGCTTCAACAGCATTACGGTGGGCGATACCGTCATCAACGATGGCAGCATTAGCTTCACCAGCGGCGGTCCCAGCATCACCAACATCGGCATCGATGCCGGCGGTACGACCATCACCAACGTGGGCGCCGCGGTCGATGGTGACGACGCGGTCAATCTGGAGCAGGTGACCAATCTGGTGGACGGTGCGAAGACGCGCTATTACAGCGTCAACGACAACGGCGTTCAGGGCGGCAACTACAACAACGATGGCGCCACCGGATTGAATGCGCTCGCAGCGGGCGTGAATGCCAGTGCCACGGTGGCCAGCGGTACGGCTCTGGGCGACGGCGCGGTTGCGGGTACCCAGGCCGGTGACGTGGCGCTTGGTTCGGGATCCGTCACGGGAACAGTGGTCGTCACGACCGGCGATACGATCGACGGCGTGGCCTACAACTATGCGGGCACCGCACCGACCAGTACGGTCAGTGTCGGTGCGGTGGGCGCTGAACGCACCATCACCAACGTCGCGGCGGGGCGGGTGTCGGATTCTTCGACCGATGCGATCAACGGTTCGCAGCTGTTTGCGACCAACCAGGCCGTGGGCGCGCTGGGCGTCAATCTGGATCAGTTGGGCAACAGCACCGCGACCTCGTTGGGAGGCACTTCGGTCTACGATCCGACCACGCATACCGTGACGGCCGGCCTGGCGGTGGGTGGCAACACCTATACCAACGTGCAGGACGCATTGAATCAGGTCAACAGCAGCGCCACCGCCGGCTGGAACATCACTGACGGCGCCAACAACGGCAACATCGCTCCCGGCGAAACCCTGACCGTGGCCGCCGGCAGCAACGCGACGGTCGCGTATGACGACACCACCGGTACATTGACGGTGGGCGTGGTGGCGGATCCGAGCTTCAACAGCGTAGTGGTGGGCAATACCACGATCACGACCAATGGCCTGACCATCGCCGGCGGACCCAGCATCACCAATGTGGGCATCAACGCCGGCGGTACGACGATCACCAACGTGGCCGCCGGCGTCAATGGTACCGACGCGGTGAACGTGGACCAGTTGAATCTGGCGGTCTCGTCCGGCACGGCGCATTACTACAGTGTCAATGACGGCGGCACCCAAGGCGGCAACTACGCCAACAACGGCGCCACCGCGACCGGCGCGATCGCTTCGGGTGTCAACGCCAGCGCCACCGCCGCCGATTCGGTGGCGATCGGTACCGGCGCCGCTGCGGGCGACGCCAACAGCGTGGCACTGGGCGCGGGTTCCACCACCGCACCGGCGGTGGGCACCGCCAGCGCCACGATCGCGGGCACGACCTACGACTTCGCCGGCGCCACACCGGTCGGAACGGTGAGTGTGGGCAGCGTTGGCGCTGAACGCACCATCACCAACGTCGCGGCAGGACGGCTGTCGGAAACCTCGACGGACGCGGTGAACGGCTCGCAGCTGCACGCCACCAACCAGGCGGTGAATGCACTGGATGGACGTGTGACCAATATCGAGAACGACATCGCTGACCTGAGCGACACCGTCGGTAATTTCGACGGCCGCATCACCGAGGTGGAAGGCGACGTCGCCAACCTGACGAACACCGTCAACACCTTCGACGATCGCATCACCAATGTGCAGAACGGTGGCGACGGCATGTTCCAGGTCAGCCAGGAGGGCAACATCGTCAAACCGAAGCCGACCGGCACCAACTCGTCGGCGGGCGGCAACGGTGCGGTGGCCAGCGGCGACAATGCGCTGGCGGTGGGCAATCAGAGCACGGCCAGCGGCGACAACAGCACTGCGGTGGGCACCGGCGCGACGGCCAGTCACGACAACAGTGTGGCGCTGGGCGCCGGATCGACCACCACGGTGGGCGCGCAGACCGACTACAACGCCGCCTACGTCGGCAGCAGCACATCGACCGGCGAAGTGAATGTTGGTGGGCGCACCATCACCGGCGTGGCGCCTGGTGTCGCCGGTACCGATGCGGTCAACGTGAACCAGCTCAACGCCGGCGTGAATTACGCCATCGATCAGTCGAAGGCCTACACCGACGCCCGCTTCCAGCAGTTCGACGAGGACATGGGGAACTTGCGCAAGGATTTCCGCGCCGGTACTTCTTCGGCGATGGCGATGGCGGGCCTGCCGCAGGCCTATCTGCCCGGAAAGAGCATGCTCGCGGTCGCGGCGGGTGGCTATCAGGGCGAATACGGCATGGCCGTAGGACTGTCGGGCATCACCGAGAACGGCCGCTGGGTCTACAAAACGCAGGCCAGCGGAAACAGTGCGCGCGACTGGGGCTTCTCGATCGGTGCCGGTATCCAGTGGTGATGCAATGCATGTTCCGCCTTCGGGCGGAACGCGACATTCGGTGGTGAACGGCATGTCCAATGCCGTCTTCATCGCAGAAACGAATCAGAACTCTGTCCGGCGGCGCGGGTTCACGCGTGCCGACCGGTGGTCATCAGTCAAAGCGAGGAGTCTCCAATGGAAGCCAAACGGTTCGCTGGCGTAGCGATCGCATGCAGTATCGCGATGGGGCTATTGTCCGCTTGCGGTACACGGCACGTCAGCCGCGATATTTCCGCCGACGGGGTGCCGGGCGAGGTGGTGTTTCCAGCGATGGAGCGCGCGGTCCTGAAAGAAGGGACGTTTCCCAACGTGGACAACCTGCGCCAAGTCGCGCCCGGCGTTACCAAGGAACAGCTCTATCACCTGCTGGGACGCCCACACTTCCGCGAAGGCTATGCCGGCGTGCGGGAATGGGACTACATCTTTCATTTCCGTCGCGATGGTGGTGTGACCACTTGCCAATACAAGGTGATCTTCGACCAGAGCTATCTGGCACGGAGCTTCTACTGGCAGCCGCAGGATTGTGGCGACGTGCTGCGCGAGCCCGTCGCTGTGGCGCCGTCGCCGGCAGCGCCCACGGCGGCGGCTCCCCGCAATTTCTCGGTGTCCGCGGATGCGCTGTTCGCGTTCGGTCGGGCTGGTTCCAGCGATCTTCAGGCGGGCGGCCAGGCCGAGATCGCGCGCATCGCGGGGGAACTGCGTGATTCCAAGGGACTGCAGAGGGTACGGGTCATCGGGCATACCGACATCATCGGCGGTGACCAGGCCAATCAGGCTCTGTCGCAAAGACGCGCCGAAACGGTGCGTCAACTGCTGATCGTCGAAGGTGTGCCGGCGCGGCTGGTTTCAGCGGAGGGCCGGGGCGAATCAGAGCCGGTCGTCAGCAATTGCGACGCTTCGACGGAGCGGAGCGCATTGATCGCATGTCTGCAGCCGAATCGTCGCGTCGAGATCAAGGCCGACGTGGAGCAGTGAATCGCCACGGAATCGAACGCCGTCACGTCGCGCGTGCGCTCATCGTTTTCACCCATTACGCAACAACTGAGGCAAGGCCATGAAATACTTCACAACGACGATAGTAATAGTGTTGTGCATCTTGTTCGGAACGGCGATCGCACAGGTGCAAGGACAAGCGCCACGACAGGCTGCGGCGCCGCAACAATCCGTCGCACGCGATATCGATCCTGGCACCTTGGCCAACGCCGCACTGCAGCTGTTGCAGGCAATCGATCGCGGCCAGGCCGGCGTGCTATGGGACAACTCGTCGAACGTGACTAAACGTTCCGTCAAGCGCGAGGATTTCATCGGTCATGTCGGAAAGACCCGAAAGCCTCTGGGCGCAACCAGTTCGCGCAACTGGATAACGGTGCGGCGTGAAGCAGTGGGGAGTGGCGCTCCGCTTCCGGCGGGCCTGTACGCCAGCATCGAATTTTCCAGCCAGTTCCAGGGCAACCGATCAGCAACAGAATTGGTTTCCCTCCGCCGGGACGAGGACGGCATGTGGCGATTCTCCGGCTACGTCATCCAATGAGGAGCGGCGTTACCGCGGCGATCGCTGTCGTGCATGGTCGCAGTGCTTGAGCGTGCGCAGGGGGGGGCACATGGGCAACGCTTGGGATCGAAGTACAGGACGCCAGCAGCGACGTGCGTTGCCCTTATAACGTCTCGGACTGATCCGAACGCAGTCCGATCAGGGTGACAATCGTGGCGACCAGCAAGACCAGCGTGGCTGCGATCAGAGTGCCCTGGGCTCCGTTCCGGTCGAATACTATTCCGCCCGCCGCCCCGCCGATGGCGATGGACAATTGCGACGTGGCAACCAGCAGTCCGCTGCCACTTTCGACCTCATCAGGAATCGTTCGAGTGATCCAGAAGGACCAACCCACGGGCGCGCCGCCGAAAGCCATGCCCCAGAGAGCGATCAATACGGCCGTAGTGGTCGGCATGCCGCCGACGACAGCCAGTGCGAGCCCGGTCAACACCATGATCGACGGGATCGCGACCAGTGTCAGATACACGTTTTTTGCCAGTTGCCATCCCGCAAGCGGAGTGCCGATGAATCCGGCGATGCCGAAACCCAGCAAGACGGTCGAGATTCCATTGACTCTCATCTTGGTCACGTTCTCCAGGAACGGGCGCAAATAGGTGAAGAACATGAAATGGCCGATGTAGAGAAGAATGATCGCTGCCAGACCTGCCCGCATGAGCGGGCTCTTCGTTATCTTCATCATGGTGCTCAATCGGGCCGCATGAGAGGCCGCTATCGAGGGCAGTGCGCATGCCTGCCAGAACAGCGCGACCAAGCCGATGCCGGCACCGAGGAGAAACACGTTGCGCCAACCGACCAGATCGCCGACATAGCTGCCGAAGGACATCGCAGCAATAGTGGCGACGAAAACTCCGCTGAAGATGATCGACAAGGCTCGCGGCACCGAGGTCGCAGGCACAAGTCGTGTGGCGGCAGCGGCTGCCATGCTCCAGAATCCGCCAAGCGAAATCCCGAGCAAAGCGGCTCCGACCAGCACCACGGTCAGATTGGGAGCGTATGCGATGCACAGATTCGAGCCAACCTGTAGTGCCGTAAAGGCCATGATCACCCAGCGACGGTCAACAGTTCGAACGGCGGCCGTGGCCACGAGTGCGATGATCGTTGCCACTGCCGCGGTAGCGGTGACGGCTTGACCTGCCTGCCCCCCGGTGACACCTAGCCCCTGGGCCATAGGCGTCAACAGGCTGATGGGCAGAAATTCTGCGGTGACTATCGCCAGCGCGCCGCAAGCTATGGAAAAGATCGCGTTCCAGGACGCACTTTGTGGGCTAAGCGAGTCATCACTCATGTCTGCCTTCACTTCATGTGGTGGAGCGTTTGCGCTGCAGGGATGGCCCAATCTGATGGCGCTCTTTACAGACAGACAGCCCCGGTGGAATTTTTTGGCGAAGGCTGCGTGCAAGACGTCAGCTCCGTGGTGCTACGCGTCTATTTCGTCAAAAATGCGGCGGATGGGCGCTGCGGAGAGAAGCGGGATGATTCGATCAGTGGCGCCCATTTCATGGCGCCACGCCGAATATCTGTCGAGATGTTCTATCGATTCCCAACGTGAGAAGACGATCAGGTTGTTTGGCATGTCTTGATCGATGCGGACAGTTGCTTCGAGACACCCTTTGTAATTCCTGGTATCTGGCAAAATGTCCCTCAGATAAGCAACAAGTTCGTCGCGCATCGCCGGGTTTACTTCAAATTCGACCATCGCGGATATGCTCATGACTCGGGTCCTGCCAGAAGTGATGCAAGCACCTGCACGATCAAGCGACCGGACAGTACAGTCGGGTGGGGAGCCGAATGATGGCGGCCAGGCGATTTGCTCAGCCGACGATCAATCGATTTCTATGACGACCTTGCCGAAATGCTGGCCGGATTGGAGATGAGCGAACGCGTCCCTCGCCTGGGCGAATGGAAACACGCGATCGATAACGGGACGGATTCTGGTCAATTCCACGAACCGGGCGAGATCCTCAGCCATGTGCCGGCTGCCCACGGTAATTCCCACCAGGCTTTTGCTGCCGGTGATCAGATCGCCAATGGCGAAGTCGGGAGTGCCACCTCCGCCCACTGCGCCGACCACCACGACCGTTCCGCCCATGGCAGCCGAGGCGATCGAGCGGGGCAGGGTGCCTGGCCCACCGACTTCAACCACGATATCGGCACCGTGTCCGTCCGTTTCCTTCAACACGGTCTCCTCCCATTTCGGATTTTTCCGATAATCGATGGTGATTTTGGCGCCCAATTTCCGCGCGTGCTGCAGTTTGCTTTCGCTTGAAGATGTGATGATTGTTTTCAGTCCCGCCGCTACGGCCAGCTGCAGTGCCCAGATCGATACGCCGCCGGTGCCCAGCAAGAGCACGGTTTGGCCCGGGCGGGCCTTGCCGGCGCCGAACAGGGCGTTCCAGGCCGTAAGGGCCGCGCACGGCAGGGTCGCCGCCTCGGCGAAACTCAAATGATCGGGTATGGCGACCAGACCTTCCTCATGGAACACAACCTCTTCGGCGAGCACGCCGTCGACAGACCCTCCCAAGTGGTTTTTCAGCTTGTCGGGAGTCGGTGCACCCTCGATCCAGTCGGGATAGAAATTGGAGCTCACGCGGTCGCCGACCCGGAAGCGGACGACGGCTGCTCCCACTTCAATGACCTCGCCCGCGCCATCCGAGACTGGAATCACGGGAGTCTTCAGGGGAACGGGGTATAGCCCGCCGGCCACCACGAATTCACGGAAATTCAAGGAGACCGCACGGATTCGTACACGGACTTGATGTGCAAGCAGAGGCTCCCGGGGTTCCTCCACGATCTGGAGTCCATCCAGACCCTGGCCTGGAGTTAGCTGATAGGCTTTCATGAGATTTGTTCCTTGAAAAAGATAAAGATTTGGCGCGAAACTGCTTCGCGGCGTCCTGATTAAATTACCCGAATCCAGTCGGGGCATCTGTACAAGTTTTTCCCTTTGTTGTTGCGAAAATTGAACTAATCCACAGACATGAATCATCGCCTCGAAGGTGTTGCTGTGTTCGTGCAAGTCGTCGAAGCCGGCAGCCTGGTTCTGGCCGCTGACCGCATGCGTGTGACGCGTTCGACGGTGAGCCGAACGATCGCCAAGCTGGAGCGTCGCTTGGGGACACGGCTTTTTCATCGCACGACTCGTCGTCAAAGCCTGACTGAGGATGGCTTCGCCTATTACAAATATTGTCTGCGTGCGTTGTCGGAACTGGACGCTGCGGAAGCCGCTTTGGAAAGCGGCCGTCGGGAGCCTCGTGGGCGACTGCGGGTCAGCATGCCGACCCTGTTCGGCAGACATTGCGTGGCGCCCGTCCTCGTCTCGATGGCTCGCAAGTATCCGAAGCTGGAAGTGGAACTGTCCTTCAATGATCGCGCCGTGGATCTGATCGACGAAGGGTTCGACCTGGCCGTTCGCATCGGGCCATTGCCAGACAGCACGAGTCTGGCCATGCGCAGCCTGGGAGCTCAGAGGTTGGGTATCGGCGCTGCTCCTTCCTATCTGGCCGCTCACGGGACGCCGCAACGTGCCGAGGACTTCGCCGATCATCAAGGCATCATGTATTCCCATCGCGGAGAGGACGCGCCTTGGCAAATTCTCGACGAAAAGGGAAATCCGCGAGAGGCTCAAGTCCAGGCATGTCTGCGGCTGGACGATCTGCAGACCATGGCGGACATGGCAGTCAAGGGGCTTGGGCTGGTCTGTTTACCTTGCTGGTTGCTCGAGCATTACGTGCGAACCGGGCAATTGGCGATGGTGATGGCGGCTACCCGCCCCATCTCCATGGGGATCCATGTCATCTGGCCACAGACCCGTTACTTGCCGTCGAAGACACGCATCTCCATTGATGCACTGGTGGCGGAGATTCCCCCGTTGCTGTCGCCGACCTGATGGCCTGTCTGTCAGGGTTCGCTCTGCAACGATAAACGCACCGCGTTCAATGGTGGTACGAAGTCATGAGTGCTTTGGGGTTGATGTCGACGAGAGCCTGATGCCACGACATTGAGTCGTGGTGCTCTAGGGGTGAGTGCAGAGAGAACCACGCCATGTTCGAAGTGGTGGTTCTTCATGTTGTCATTTCTATCGAGGTGTTCGAAATTCGGCCCCGTCTTTCGCCCATGGCATCAAAGATGCCTGTCGTCTGAACTACCGTGCCACGCGTTGTGTGTGAAACGCGCGACGCATTTCCTCCGCGAACAGCGCGGGTTGCTCGAATGCGGCGAAGTGTCCTCCCTTGGCGACCTCATTCCAGTAGATCAGGTTGGGCCATAACGCCTCGGCCCAGGCCCGGGGTGGGCGATACAACTCATGCGGGAAGATCGAGGCTCCCATTGGAAGTTCGATCCTCGGGGTCGAGTTGAACTTGCCTTCACGGGCACCCTCCCAGTAGAGACGTCCCGAGGAGGTCGCGGTATCGGTCAGCCAGTAGAGCGTGATGTTGTCGAGCATCGCATCCATCGACAATGCATCTTCCGGATTCCCTTGATTGTCCGACCAGGCTTGAAACTTCTCGTAGATCCACGTCGCCTGTCCGACCGGGGAATCCGCAAGTGCATACCCGATCGTCTGTGGGCGCGTGGCGAGCAGACTGAAATAACCAGCGCCATCCTGTTCGAACCGAGCCGCGTCGGCATACACCTCGACCTCGGCAGGCGTCGGGTGGGTGGGGTGTTCGCCACGAAATACGAAGTAGGGGAAGTTCACGTGCGCGGCGACGAGTCCTTCGGGTCGCGCTACTGCCAATTCGCGGGTAATTCCCGCCCCCCAGTCTCCACCTTGCGCGACCCACCGCCGATAACCCAGCCGTTGCATCAGGCTCGCCCATGCGCGGGCGATCCTGGCTGTGTTCCAGCCTTGCTCCGTCGGCTTGTCCGAGAATCCGAATCCGGGAAGTGAAGGGATGACGACGTGGAAGGCGTCATCCGCGGAGCCGCCGTAGGACGTCGGGTCGACGAGAGGGCCGATGACGTCGAGGAATTCGCGGAACGAGCCGGGCCAGCCATGTGTGAGGAGGAGCGGCAATGCATTTTCATGAGCCGAACGCACATGGAGAAAATGGATGCCCAGACCATTGAGCCGTGTCCTGAATTGCGGCAGCGCGTTCACGCGTGTTTCGAACTTGCGCCAGTCGTATCGATCGTGCCAGTGGGCAACCAGCGCCTGCGCTTTCCGCAGCGGAACGCCTTGCGACCAGTCCTGGACCGTTTCTGCTTCCGGCCAACGGGTTTGTTCCAGTCGACGCTTCAAGTCGTCAAGCGCAGCCTGTGGCACACGGATTTCGAACGGGGTGATCTCTTCGGTAGCGGGAGGCATATCCAATGCTGGCATACGGCTGCTCATCGGGGAGGCGCTCAGCTCGATTGCGGGGAGTAGTGCGGCTCCAGCGGCAACGCCGGAGGCTCTCAATAGGTCTCGACGATTCATGTGGAAAGCCTGAAAGACGGGGCGTCGGAAAGGGCCGGTAAAGGTTTATAACGCCATGGGTGTAGTCAAATGGCGAATAGCCCGGTACGACGCTGACCGTTTGATTGAAGGTCCCTCAATTTATGTGTCTCTATGCGTCAGGTAAATTAGTTATAATTGAATTCATGGTCATTTATTTTGACATGGCATGAATTTCAAGCTTCTCCAATCGTTCGTGACGCTGGTTGAAGAGATGCACTTCGGTCGCGCAGCGGAGCGCCTGCACATCGTCCGTCCGGCCTTGAGCATGCAGATCCAGGCGCTCGAGAATGAAATGGGAGGGCCGCTGCTGGTGCGTTCCAAGGAGGGCCTGCGGCTGACCGAGGCGGGCGCCTTGTTGCTCTCGGAGGCAAAACGGATATTGGCTCACGCACGGCATACCAAAGATGTCGTGCGGCGCTCCATTCGTGGAGAGCAGGGGGTGGTCAGAGTCGGCTTTGACGGCGCCGCTGTGATGACCGGTTGTCTGACGCAACTGCTGCGTCGGTTTCGTTCCAGCTGTCCCGACGTGGAACTGTCGCTTCAAGAGGCGCCGCCTGATAAGCAGTGCGCAGCGATCGTGGATGGCGAATTGGATGTTGGCCTTAGCCCAAACTACAAGCCGGGGTTGCCATCTGGCTTGACTTCGGTGCCCGTGGGGTTCTGGCCTTTAAGTTTGGCAATGGCGTCCGATCATCCGATGGCGAGTGCCAAGCGCTTTCAATCCAAAGCATTGGCTGCGGAGCCATTCATCGTATATGCGCTTGATCGGGATGATGCAATTGCCAGCGCGCTAACAGAGATTTTGGGTGCGCCACCTAACATCGCCCATCGCGCGCAGAGCATGTTGGCCGCCTTGGCGATGGTGGCTGCCGGAGAAGGCATCGCTCTGGTACCTGCCTCTTTCACGGAGATAAACATACCAGGGCTTATCTATCGAAAGATCCCAGGGGCGCCGTCGAAAAGCGTGATGTTGATGAGCCGCAGGGATGAGACCAGCGGGGCAATATTGGCCTTTGTCCGAGAAGGCATCACTGATTAGCTTGCGCAGCCATCATGCCAATGCGGTGGTAGCGCGCCGCTGTTCGTTCAATCCTGATGACGAATCTTCCTGCACGATTTCGGGCGGACTGACCGAGGGTCAATGGGGGACTTGGCCGCTGGACAGGGTGCGGCATGAATACCCTGGACTCGCCGGACAACGTTCGCCTCTCCGATGGTCAGTCTGCTCTGTGATATCGAGTGCGTGTTGATCGGGGATTCCGGTAGCGATCATGGCTCCTGAAATCACAACGACTTCACGTTTAGAGTGATTGCATGCTCAAATAGTTCTGATGCGACTTGCATTAAAGCTGTCCTTGAAGGCTTCGCTAGCCAGGGATTAGTGGCAGTGCAGAGGCTGGCGCTTGGTGTGTGCGAGCAGGATTAGGAGCCTTTGCGAAAGAGAAAGAAATCATTTTGGAGGCGATCTTTAAGATGCCTCGAAGGGGTTCTATGTCTCAATAAGTTCTAACCCTTGATTGATTTATTAATGCGCAGAAATGAGCGCCTTGACCCGGCAATTGCTGCTTTAACCCGAAAACTCTCGATAAAGCATAGCTCCACTTTGAATCTGGTGCGCCCAGACGGAGAACAACAAAAACGCGAATCGATGGCGCGAAAGCACACGGTTGCGCGCCGGGATACCGAAGGGAATCGCGCATTAGTGGTTACAAACGCCATTGCGACGCTACGAATACCGATGCGCGCGAATCCCCGTTCATGCCAGGTGGCTGCTGGCCGGTTCTGCCACTTTGGTTGTGACATCGTCAGCCAAAACCGAAATGCACGATAAAAAAGACGGCGGGTGAGATCCAAGATCATGCAGTCCAGAACTGGATTGTAAAAATCTCACTCACCTTATTCGACATGCATACATCAAAGTAGGCAAATCAATGAATCTCCAATTTTCTGTGCGCCAAAGGCGTTATCTGCCAAAGCTGGCGCTTTCGGTGCTGCTGGTTGCCATGTTGTCGCAGTTCGCGTTTCCTCGCGTAGCACGAGCCAGCTTACTCGATGATCTTCTCGTCATCATCGCGGATGCCGCGAACAGCTTCTTCAATGTCACCGGGCTTGTGCTCGATGCTCTTGAGGATATTGTCGTGCCAGACGACACTCACGTCGTGAAAGTGGTAGCCGCCAAGGCTGCGTGCGGCTTTGGATCGAATCCCGAGACAGGTTTGCAAGGGCAGGTACCCGAGATCGATCGTTCCAGCGGGCGGAGCAAGCAAGGCTATAACTGTAACTTGGAGCTGGTGGGCCAGTATCAGGGGCAGGGTGCAATCGCTGTCAATTCCTCTAGTGACAGCTGTGTCTACAACGCCACCAGTGCTCTCAATCCCAATTTCATGCAATGGGGCGTACAGGTGATCGAGGCCTCCGATCCAACCAGGCCGGGGCTGTCAACCAAGCTTACCAGTCCTGCCATGTTAAGCGGTACTGGCGAATCTCTGAGAGTCAACGAAAAGCGGAAATTGCTGGCAGGCGTTTCGGTCGCCGTCATCCCCTCTATTGAAGGCGGCCTATTCTTCGATCTTTACGATATTTCTGATTGTGCGCACCCGAAGCTATTGAATGGGGTGGCGAATGCGACCACGCCCCTCAATCTGACGCAGCCAGTGCTTGTGCTGGGTCACGAAGGCATCTTCAGTCCGGATGGGAATACCTATTGGTCAGCAGGGAACGCCGGCGGACCACTTGCCGCGATCGATGTGAGTGCTACGGCCCATCCGAAGGTCGTATGGAACGGTTTATCCGGCTTGCCGGCTACGCACGGTATGTCTCTCAATGCGGATGGCAATCGCCTCTATCTTGCTTCGACTTTCCTCGGAGGCGTAGAGATTTTTGACGTTAGCGAGATCCAGGCGCGTAAACAGATCCCGAAGATCTATCTGAAAGGTAATGTGTTCTGGCGCGATAAGTTGCTTGGTGCCGACTCGCCGGTCAGCGGCACGATCACCCAACACACCATCCCGGTGACCTACGATGGCAAGCCGTATCTCATCGCGCCTGACGAGGCCGGCGCGATGGGTATCCACGTGGTCGACATCAGCGACGAGACCGACCCCAAGGAGGTCGTTCGTTTCAACCTGGAGATCATGAAAAAAGAGAACGAATCGATTGCGCAAAACGATATGTTCGGAGTGCGCTACGACGCGTGGGACAAACTGCATTTGTTTCCGAAGCACTACGTTCACGATTTTTGGACCTATAACGCCCATTACTGCACCGTCGATCGCGCAGAGAATCCGACCGCGCTGGCTTGTGGATTCATGCAGTCGGGGATCCGTGTCTTCGACATTCGTGACTTCAAGAGTCCACGCGAAATTGCTTACTTCAACCCGCCGGCTCAGACGAATGATTCGTTGAGCATAAAAGCCAGCACACTGCAGGGTTCCTATCACGCCAATCTCGCGATGATAGGCTTGCCCGGTCTCCCGGATGCGAGCAGCAGGCTCAGTCTGACTGATCTTAGTGCAGACTGGTGCATGTCACCGCCGCGTTTCGTTGGTAGCGATCAGCTTTGGGTGAGTTGCATGGATAATGGCTTGATGGTGTTGAAGTTCACCAATAACGTCTATCCGATCAAAGCGAACTAATGTCAGTTCTAGGGGATGCTGCCCCGCTAGCCCAGAGACATTGGCGCAGGGCGAGGTTTGCACTGGTCTTTGTTCTTGGCGCCTTCGTAGGTGCTTTGGGCTTGGCGTTCGCCCTGCATCTGGCCGGCCTGGGTCGAATCACTGGTGGGCGCGTGGATGTCGGCTTCAGTCAGGCCATGATCGTTCATCACGATCAGGCAGTCGCTATCGCACGCATCGCCAGTACCAACACGTCGCCGCAGCAAAAGAATACTGCCGCGGCGATCATCAATAGTCAGCTGGTCCAGATCGGACAGCTGCGGGGGTGGTTGGAACTATGGGGGCGGAGCACCATGCCCAGGGATTACGCGATGGCCTGGATGTCACCGCATGGGAAGGGTGATCAGGTGCTCTGGGAACAGTTCCGCTCACTATGCAGTCCCAGCCGTGGCATGCCGGGATTGGCTAGCGTCGAGGAAATGACGGTGCTGCGTCAGTCCAAGGGTAGGCAGGCAGATGTGTTGTTCCTGCAGCTGATGATTCGCCATCACCAAGGAGGATTGCCCATGTTGCGCTATGCCGCGCTCAATGCCGAATCCTATCTGGTGCGTTCGCTTGCCTATTCGGAGCAGGTCGAGCAGGCTCAGGAGATCGGCTGGATGACCCGGCAGCTGGCCTTGCTTGGTGAAAAACCTCTTCCCTTTGTGCTGGCGGAACGGACTTCTCTTGGTCCTTGAAGACATCGCATGCACTTCACGGCGGCTTGAAAAAGTCTCGTTGGAAGAGGTCTTCGAAAGATTTGAAGGCGGTGGCGTGAGAGGGCCTTTGTTTGAACGTCTGTGTTGGTAAATGCAGGTCCATGCAGGCATGCTGCAGCTGGATTTTGGTCTGACGTCCAGGTGTCAATTGAGCGCCAGCAAAAGGCTGCTCTTGCGCGTAGCGGATAGGATGGCGTTTGTTTCCGCAGGGCTGGGTGCTGATCGAGCGATTTGAATGGCCCCCATCAGCATTGCGAAGATCGAATGCGCGCGATTCCTTCGTTCGATAGCATCAAGATGCGACGGAAGTTGTTCCGAGAGCAATAGAACGATGCGTTCAATCCCTTGATTGAATGCATTGCGCACGGTTTTATTCTCACGTGCGATCTCCGGGGCTAGGCTGGCACCAGCACATCCCTTGTCCGGTCTCGCACAATGACGAGGGTCGAGATAAGAGTCGATAAAGGCCTCTAGCCCCTTTCCGGGTTTTGACGCAGCAACGGCAGCGGTCAGCGACGACAAGGTTTCCATGAGGGCGATCTCCATCGCCTCGCCAATAAGTACATCGCGCGATGTGAAGTGGCTATAGAAACCGCCGTGAGTCAGGCCGGCATCGGTCATCAGTTGCCGAACCCCTACCGCCGCAAGACCATCTTTTCGAAAGCGTGCCGCTGCCTGCCGCACGATCGTATCGTGGATCTCTCTTTTATGATTTTTGTCGTATCTCAATCTGGGGTTTCCAGTTGCTATGAGTGCTCAGTCTGGCCGATATCTGGATTACTTGACTGGATTCTGTAATTATATTACATATGTAATGCAATGGGAAAATCCAAGGCGAGACTGCAAATGCTCGAATGCCAATCCATCAACCCGACGACTGGCGTATGCAAGGAGGGATTTCCATAGACGACGGTCGACTCAAGGACTCTCTCGCTGCGATTGAGGCCGCTTGCCAGCAATGCGGTAGGCGAGCGGCCGCTGCAACCCTGCTTGGTCTGGGAGCATTGCCCCAGTCAGACGTCCTCGCCGCGGCGCTTGGAATTGCGGCAAGGTCTGAACGTAGCATGGTCTTCATCAATGAACCGTCTTTCAAGCGCGAGATTTCTTGGCTTGGTCTCGCCAAGTTTGTCAAATTTCATCTGGTCACTACAGTTCCAATACGGAAGCTTGCAGTCTGAGCAGATAGCACTTCCCATTTGATTACCGAGAAAGGACCTGTCATGCCGTTGTGGAATATTTATCACCCCGCGGACGCGTATAGCCACGAAGACAAGCAGCAGATCGCATCGACAATCGTTCCGCTCTATCCGATCCTGCCAAAATTCTACGTGGGGGTCCTGTTTCATGAGGTCGAGAGATCGAACTTCTTCATTGGTGGTGTGGCGAATGAAAAATTCGTCCGCATCTCAGTCGATCACATTGCTCGGCAGTTTCCTGATGATGAGATCCGTGGACGTTGGCTCAAGATGGCGGCGATCGCTCTCACGCCTTTCACAGTCGGACGCGGTTTCGATTGGGAACTGCATGTTGACGAGACACCATTCAATATCTGGCTGATCCAGGGCATGAGGCCGCCGCTTCCAAACACAGATGCGGAAAAGACCTGGATCAGAGAGAACAGGCCAGTGCCATATCAGACCGCAATGGATGGTCTCTGATATCAACAAGAGACTGAGGCGGTGGAGGAGTGCGCCGAGTGCCTTTGACAGCCACATCAAACTAGCTGGTTCAGCCTCTCCCGTTCAATCAGCGCGATCAAGGTATCGAGGCGGCTGTCGTCGAAAGACACCGCCTGCCGTTCGGGGAATACTTCCGTTGCGAGCCGGGTCAGACTTCCGCCTCCGGGCATCTCGACCATCAGGCGCGCGCCGCGCTCGCGTGCAAGGCGCACGCTGTCGCGCCAACGCACGGGCGAGGCCATGTTGCGAGCCAGGTCGGTGGCGATCGCGCGTGGATCGGAGATCGGCCTGGCGAGGTTGCTGCTGAGGTAGGTCGAAATCGGTGGCGACAGGATGACATCGTCGAAGGCACGCGACAGGGAATTTGCGGCGTCCGCCAACAGGGGACAGTGCGAGGGCACGGCGACGTCAAGACGCAGGCATTGCCGCGCACCGTGTTCTCGGGCGAGCGCCGCGACGGCGCGCATGGCGGCTTCACTACCGGCGATGGTCATCTGTGTGTCGCTGTTGATGCCGGCAAGAAAGACAGGAAGCTGCTCGTTTCGAACGTGCTCGATCAGGCGTCCCAACGTGCGCTCGTCGAGACCAATGATCGCGGTGAGGCCGTAGCCATCGGGATACGCTTCTTCCATTAGCCGTGCGCGCAGGGCCACCAATCGCAGCGCGTCGGAATAGGCGAGCGCGCCGACTCCCACGGCGGCTGCGAATGCACCGATCGATAGCCCGCACATCATGTCGGCGGTCGCGCCTCGCGCGGCGAGGATGCGAACGCCAGTGACGCCGGCGATCAGGAGGCAGAGTTGTACGGAAACTGTCGAGCGCAATGCATCGATATCGTCGAGTTCGAGCACGTGCCTGCCGAGAATGTGGCTTGCTTCCTGCAGTGTCAGCTGCGTTTCGATGCAATCGGGAAGCCGGTGCAGCAGTCCGGGACGCTGACTGCCCTGGCCCGGAAAGACGAACAGGACGCTCATGGCGGCGGGTATGGTCCATCGAGATGTTCCGCCCATGGATCGCGTACGAGGCGAGGGCCATGATTGGTCTTCAGCAAGATTTCGCCGTCATCACGCATCCATTCCGCCAGAGCAAAGCCTCCACGACCGGTATCGATCTGCATATCGATGCGAATAGGGGCGGCGGCAAATGCTTCGGTCAAGATCACGAAGTATTCCTGAGTTGTCGCTTTGGGTACACGCAGAAGCAGATCGAGGTCGCTGTTGTTACTGAGGACTGTGGCACCGCAAGCCAATGCGAAGCCGGCGCCGCCCGTCACGCCCCAACGCCAGGGGGTTGCATCGAGAAGTGGGGCGAGTTCGCGCAAAGCGAATCGGATCGTCGGCGTGAGTGCAGCGTCTTGCCGCTCCCAGGCGCGTGCATCTGCCAATGCTTCCGGAGTAAGACAGTAACGGACTCGCGAAGGCGGAACGTAACTCGCATGACGTTGATGACGATGCGGGCCACGCATGCCGATGGCGATCAAGCCAGGTCGACTGTCGTCGCGCCTCACCACGACGGGCCACGCGGCATTTGCCCACGCAGGCATGGGGCCCGGGCCAACATCGTGATCGTCAAGCCATAAAAGGTCGTGAGGACGTGGCGAAGGGATGCCGGCACGATTCTCGTGCCACGCCGGGCATGCGACTGCTGTATCGCCTTGCGTCTGAAAGCTCATGCAAGAAATCAGTTCATCACAGCCTTGGTGGCCAGGAACAACAGCGAAGGTCCGAGCAGGCAGCCAAGTCCGGTATGGAAGGTGGCGATGAGAGTGCCGTAGGGCACGAGACGTCGATCGGTGGCGGCGAGGCCGGCACTGACGCCGCTGACCGTTCCTGCCAGACCACCGAAGATCATCGCCGATCGCGGCGTGCGTAGTCCGAGCAGTCGAGCCGCGACCGGCGTGCCGATCATGACGATAATCGCCTTCAACAATCCTGTCGCGATGCTGAGTGCCATCACGTCGGAGCTGGCGCCGATCGCCGCTCCCGTCACCGGCCCGACGATGTAGGTGACCGCACCGGCGCCGATGGTGGTCATGCTGACGGCATCGTCGTAACCCAACGCGTATGCGACCGTGGCACCCACCAGGAATGGCAGCAGCGTGCCGAGCACCAACGCGACGAATCCAATCAGGCCGGCCTTGCGCGCTTCTTCCACCTGCACCTCGAACGCCGTGGCGACGATGGCGAAGTCACGCAGCATCGCGCCGCCCATCAGGCCGATGCCGGCGAACTGCGAAAGATCCGCCAGCCCATGGCGTCCGCCGGTGCGCGTGCCACCCCAGTACGCCAGCAGCAGGCCGATCAGGATCGCGATCGCCGAGCCATGCACGCGGCCGAACGTGAGCCAGCGCGAAAGCTTGGCCGACACGCACATCACGATACCCACAACGGCGAATGCGGCGACCAGACCGTTGCTTTCGAGCAGTTTCGAGAGGGTTTCGTTCATGGCGAGGTCGCCGCAGCGTTATGAGCCTGGGTGGCTGCGGAGTTTTTCTCCGGCAGCGGCGGCAGCGAGGTGGCGTCGGTCCCCAACCGTGTCATCGCCGCGATGCACGCGCCGCAGACCAGGACCGCGCCGATCGCGGAGAGCAGGGCCACCGGGCCGCCGCGCAACGCGGTGACCACGTCCTGCTGCACGGCCATTGCGACCACGACCGGGATATACATCGCGCCCCAGTAGCCGACGCCGGATTCGGTGTCGCGTCCCAGCAGGCCACGTTTGTGCAGGAACAGGCGCGCCGCGATCAACAACAGCATCGCGATACCGACGCCGCCGACATTGGTTTTCACGCCGATGAGGCGGCCGAGCAGATCGCCGAGCAGCACGCCAATCAGATAACAGACCGCCAGTAGCGTGGTTCCATAGACAGCCATGAACTCTTCCTCCCAGAAGGCATCACGGTGCGGCGCGAGCCGCTTGCCAAAATCGTTATTGATCTTCTGCAGATATCTTTTGCGAAATGCTCCTTACCACTCCGCGCGCAGCCGTGCGCGCACCTCGCGCGATGCCGCGCGCAGCGGGCTGTGCAGGCGACTTTCCAGGCCTCGCGAAGCATCCTGGCGGATGTCGTGCAAGGCCATGCGCAGAACGCTGGCGACGTGTTCGATGTCGGTGGCGTCCGGCGTGTCCGGTGCGGCGACATCGATCAACTTCCATAACAATCCGAGTGAGGCATAGCTGCGAATGTCGTAGGCCATCGGTGGGACGTCGACAGTGAGAGCATCGAGCTCGTCGATGCCGCGCGCGGTGATCCGCGCGGCAGCGGCCTTGCCCATTGCATGTACGACGACCTGCGGGTCGTTGAAGGCGATGATGCGATTGGCCTGATAGCCATGGGCCAGCAGGGCACCCGACATGGCGTGACCGACGAGCAGTGCGATCACCGGATGACCTTGCAAGCGCGCGGAGGCGTAAGCATCGACGGCGGCGGCAAGCGACTGATGCAGGCCGTAAGCTTCTTCGCGATGTCCGTAGGCCTGGCTGGGTACATCGACGATTGCGACGATCGGTCGTTTCAACGGCGCATCGGAATCCGCATCGATCACGCCACGTACCGCTTTCGCCAGTTCCCAGCCTTCGAGCAGGCCAGTTTCGCCATTGCGTGCGCGTGGGAACGGATTGTCGGCGTCCGGAACAATGGTGATAAAGCGAGCCATCTCGCCGCCGAGTGGAGCATCCTGTACCCAGACGGAGCGCGAACTGTCCGGCGATTGCGGTGCGTTGCCGCAAAGCGCCTGTAGCCAGGATGCCCCACGGGTCTGATGCGCGCTGCTTGAGCGGGGCGAGGCATTCATGCGCGAAGCTCCGGGCCATAGAGCGCGGCGACGGCCGCAGGTTCGGCCTGCGTGGCGCCGTCGACACGCGCCAGCCGTGCCAGGAAATCCTCGATGCGTTCGCTGCGATGGTGGGCGGGGATGCCGTGTTCTAGGCAGTCGAGCATCGCATCGCGAACGGCTTCCACGTCATCGTCCACGTGACGATCGACCAGGCCAGTCCGATAACGTTGCTCTCCGCCGGTCAATCCCCAGATCATCGATCGATCGCGCGAATCGAACTCGTCGATGCCGGCCTCCTGTTCGATCACCGCCGGTCCGTTCAGGCCGAGGCGTGCTTCACGCGTGACGATCAGGTAGCTGCACAAGCCGGCCGCGATCGACATGCCGCCGTAGCAGCCGACCGGTCCGGCGCTGATGCCGATCACCGGCTGGTAGCGGCGCAGATCGACAATCGCCGACTGGATCTCGGCGATCGCGGCCAGGCCGAGATTGGCCTCCTGCAAACGCACGCCGCCGGTTTCGAACACGATCACCGCGCGCGTCGGAATGCCGCGACGATTGTCCTCGGCGGCAAGTTCGAGGCTGCCGGCGATCTTGCCCGCCGAGACTTCGCCCATGCTGCCGCCCTGGAAAGCGCCTTCGATCGCGAGCACCACCGCGGGCTCACCTTGCAGCGTGCCACGCGCGACCACCACGCCGTCGTCAGCTTGCGGCACGATGCCTTGGCGTGGCAGCCATGGCGAGACCAGCCGTTCAAATGGGCCGACCAGTTCGCGGAAGCTGTGTGGGTCGAGAAGCGCGCGGGCACGGGCACGCGCGGCGAGTTCGATGAAGCTGCGACGTTCGAGCAGCGCCTGAATATCCATGGTCATGCTCCGTGCGCTTCGCCATGCGCGAGTTCGGCGAAAACTTGCGACAGGCGCAGACGGACCACGCCTGGCGTCGCGCCGAAATCGTGGATCTCGATGTGGCTGGCTGGCAGTGCGGCGGCTTCGAAGATGCGTTCCAGCAACGCGCGCCAGGTTGGTTCCATGCCGTTGACGGAGGTAGTGATCGACACCGTGGTGCGTGCCTCGTCATTGGGTTCGAGCAACACCTCGAGGTCGCCCGAGGCGACGACGCCGGCCAGCGCACGACTGCGTGCCGGACGGCCAGCGGGGAATTCGTAGACGAGGGTTTCCATCTAGTCCTCCGATGTGGATTGGGAAGCGGTGGCTTCCAGACGATCGAGCAACAGCGTCGCCGCGAGCAGATCGGCGGCGCCGCCGGGAGAGATGTTGGCGGCGAGCATGTCGCGGTCCAGCGTTTGCAATGCGCGGCGCCCGGACAGCGTTCCGGTTCCGCCTTCGGCGAGGATGCGGCGTGCGCCGGTCTGGACAGAGCGCAGACCTTCCAAACCTGCCCGCGCGAGCACGCAGGTATCGTCGAGCGACGCCATGATCGCGAGCAGTGCATCCAGACGGGCCGAGGTTTCGCTCGCACCGCGCATGCGGGCGCGTTGCAGTGTCGGCAGGCCATGGTGGATCACATGTGGAAAGCCGGCGAATGCCTGTCCGCGCGCGCCGCCCACGCCGTATTCGCGGCGGGCACGTTCACCCTTGTGTCCCGTGTGCGTGGGGGCGTGTGGATCGTGCAGGCGCGCGAGCGCGCCCGCGCGTTGCGCGATCGCTTGCGGGTTGGTGTCGTCATGCGATTGGGCGGCCGCGGTTACCAGCAGGCCCAGGGCCCAGATCGCGCCGCGATGCGTATTGACGCCCCCCGTGGCGTACAACATCGCGCGTTCGCCT
Source organism: Luteimonas sp. GW821-FHT14E02 (assembly GCF_058803905.1). Taxonomy (NCBI): domain Bacteria; kingdom Pseudomonadati; phylum Pseudomonadota; class Gammaproteobacteria; order Lysobacterales; family Lysobacteraceae; genus Luteimonas; species Luteimonas sp. GW821-FHT14E02. The sequence continues at coordinate 201,426 of NZ_JBXAPK010000004.1, forward strand.
TCACGGCCGATCTCGCCAATGCGCGCGCGTAACGTCGGGGAGAGCGGCATGCGTGCGCCAGTCTCGGCGAGCCGGCGAAACATTGGACGCAGCGCCTGCGCCGAACGGCACATCAGCGCATAGTCCATGTCGCTGTGCGCGCCGCGATGTCGGCGGTCGACCAGTCCGGGCTTGGGGGTCAGTTGCGCTTCCTCGATCAACGCCAAGACGGCCTGTTCGCCCAGCCATCGCGATGCATCGGCCGTGATCTCGAAGACGGTGGACGTGTGCGTGGACATCACCAGCTCCTGAAACGAACCGGCGGGCGATACAGCCCACCGGACCAGGTCACCAAATCGGCCATGTTCTTCGCCGCGAGCAGGGAACGGTCGGCATCGTTGGGATCGATGCCGAGATCCTCGGGAAACGCGACCAGCCCGTCGCGCCGCAGTTGCGCGGTCGTCTTCGCGTCGCTGTGCAAACCGACAGGCGTGATGCCGGACACCGCCGCGATCATCGCCTTGCGCTGCTCGATCGAATCGGCCTTGTAGAGATAGGCGATGCCTTCCTCGGTGAGCACGTGGCTGACGTCATCGCCGTAGATCATCACCGGTGCCAGCGGCATCTTCGCCTCGAAACCGACGTCGATGGCGTCGAGTGATTCCACCACCGTCGGTTTGCTGGCGGACTGCCAGGTTTCCACCATCTGCACGACCAGCTTGCGCCCGCGTCCAAGTGGATTGTCGTCGCGGCGCAGATCGAGCCATGCCGGCGAGGCGTGTCGGCGACCGTGCGGGTCGTGCCCGAGATTGGGCGCGCCGCCGAAACCGGTCAGGCGGCCGTGGGTCACGGTGGAGGAGTTGCCGAGGCCGTCCATCTGCAGCGTCGCGCCGATGAACAGGTCGGTGGCGAACTGTCCGCACAACTGCGCCAGCGTGCGGTTCGAGCGCAAGGAGCCGTCGCGACCGGTGAAGAACACGTCCGGCCGCTGCGCGACGTAATCCTCCATGCCGAGTTCGCCGCCAAAACAGCACACGCTCTCCACCCAGCTGGTTTCGATGGCGGGAATCAGTGTCGGATGCGGATTGAGCGCCCAGTGCCGGCAGATCTTGCCGCGCAGGCCGAGGCGTTCGCCGTAGGTAGGCAGGATCAGTTCGATCGCCGCGGTGTTGAAGCCGATGCCATGGTTGAGCGACTGCACCTGGTGGCGTTCGTAGATGCCGCGGATCGCCATCATCGCCATCAGGATCTGCACCGGCTTGATCTGGCGCGGATCGCGGGTGAACAGCGGTTCGATGAAGAACGGTTGATCGGGGACGACGATGAAATCGACCCATGAGCCGGGGATGTCCACGCGCGGCAGGTCGGCCGGATCGTCGACGATTTCGTTGACCTGCACGATCACGATGCCGTCGCTGAAGGCGGCGGCCTCGATCAGGGTCGGGGTATCCTCGGTGCTGGCGCCGGTGTACAGGTTGCCGTGACGATCGGCCTTGTAGGCGGCGGCAAGCACGATATGCGGCCGCAGATCGATGAACAGGCGCGAATACAGTTCGAGATAGGTGTGGATCGCACCGACTTCGAGCGCACCGTCTTCCAGCAGCTGCGCCACGCGCAGGCTCTGGCCACCGGCGTAGGCGAAGTCGAGCTTGCGGGCGATGCCGCGTTCGAACAGATCCAAGTGCTCGGTACGGCCGGCGCTGGGAATGATCATGTGCAGGTCGTGCACGCGCGCCGGATCCACCTTGGCGAGATTGCGCGAGAGGAAGTCGGCCTGTTTCTGGTTGTTGCCCTCGACCACGACGCGGTCATCGGGGGCGATCAGGGTCTCGAGCGCTTCGACGATGCGTTCGGACGGCAGCACGATGCCGTCGGCCCATCCGCGCACACGCGCGAGGCGTTCCTGTTTGGCGGTCCGGCGGGTGGTCCAGCTGCGCTGCTGCGGGAGGAGGGGCGTGTCCATGCGGTCTGGGAGCGGAAGGCCTCGGCGTCGGTCCCGGGCACACTGCGCTGCGTCGTGGCGCACTTCAATCAATCCAGACGTAATTACATTACTATCAGGCTAATGATTGGTGCGGTCCCGGACCGGATGGAGGCGGTATGGCGATCGAAGACGGCCTGACCCTGAAGAAGCTCGAGGTATTCCTGGTCTTCATGCGGCTGGGCAACATGGCGCGCGTGTCGGAAGTCCTCGACACCAGCGTGGTGAGCGTGCACCGTGCGTTGCATTCCCTCGAAAGCGCGATCGGCTGTCCGCTGTTCAAGCTCGATGGCCGAAAATTGATCCCGTTACAGACCGCGTATGCGCTGGCCGATCATGCGCAGCGTGCCATCGACGGAATCGAGGAAGGGCTGCGGCGCACGCGTGAGATCGGTGGCCTGGTTTCGCCGCGGCTGAAGATCGGTTCCCTGTATTCGCTCACCGCGCAAATCATTCCGGAATTATTGGCGCGGATGAAGCTGCGAAATTCCGCGCTCGACGTCGATCTGACGCTGGGTTCCAACCGCCTGCTGCTGGAGCAGCTTGGCACGGGGCGCCTGGACGCGGCCGTGATTGCATTGAGCGAACCGAACACGGACGAGCGGCTGCTCGCGATTCCATTGTTCGACGATGTGATCTATCTCGCCGCGCCTGCTTCGTCACGTTACAGCCGGCGCAAGTCAGTTGACCTGGACGACATGCGCGAGGAGAAGTTCGTGCGCCTCCAGGATGGATTCGCGACCGCCGGAAGCTTCGATCGTGTCTTCGCGTTCGCCGGATATGAGCCCGAAGTGGTGATGCGCGTCGGCGATATCTTTTCGCTGGCCAATCTGGTCGGTGGCGGTGTTGGCTACAGTTTGCTGCCGGGGCGGGCCGGACATTTCAATCCGCATGTGCGATTGGTGCCGCTGGCCGAGCGCTACACCCTGCGACAGACCATCACGCTTCTGATGCCGCGCCGGCTCGAACAGCATCCGCATCTGGTGACACTGGCGGAAGAGTGCAGGGCATTGCAGCCTCTTGCATCGTCACCATCCCGGGCCCTTCACCATGCATCTCAGAACAAAGGGACGTATCTGTAAAAGCAAGAAACGAGATAGGGCACGACCAGGAAGAAGAGGATGGCGAGCTTGTACGCACCTAGCAGAAGATAGATGCAGCCATCGAATCCGGCGGTGGTCAGAGCAAACCACCGGTGATGTAAACGGTAAAGGGAGTCGTGCGCAAAAATGAATGCAGCGAATGCAAGGAGAAGAAAACCGTAGTTCACCAGGGCGCACCACAGCAGGATGGTGGGGATGTATCCAGTATCCATTGCGACGCCTTGTTGAAATGCTTTTTTTCGTGAGCTGTCGGGATATGCAGGAGATTTCGATACTCATCCGCAACGGACGACATTGATCCGATCGTCAACGGACCGAACGCCCGGCGCCGCCAAAGCGGCCTGATAGATCTCGTAGCGCCGGCTCCACGAGTCGACATTGCCTTCCAGCGTGACGCAGCCCTGGTCGTTCGCCTGCACCAGGATTCTGCGGGCCTCGAATTCCGCGCCGCGCCGAAGCGCCTGCTCGATGCAGCGGTGGACTTCGATGCCCTGTGCAACCGTCTTCAGCGTCAGATGATTGGTGACGCCATTCACGCCGGATATCCCCCTGAGCGCTTCCTCGGCGCGCTCTCGCTCGCTATTCCAGTCCGCGTTTCCCTCAAGGGTCACCCAGCCGTTCTGTACGGTGAGATGGATGGCGCCCTTGATGCTCTTGGCGCTCATGACTTCCAGCGCATGCAAGGCCAATGTCTCGTCGCGGCGCGTATCCATCACGGAGTTGATCATCAGATTCGGCACCAGCGCCCGGATGCCGCCGACACGCCAAGCGGCGGATTCGGCCGCGCACTTTTCCGCATAACTGCGCACGTGGCCGATCATGGAAACGACCCCGTTCGTCACGCGGACCAGAATGCCCGCTGCATCGACCTTCTCGGCGAAATCCAGTTCGTTCAGGATATCGGTCCGGATCCGCTCGTCGTCCATGCTTTCATCGCGTTCGGGAACCGAGCGCGTAGCGGGTTTGGGGAGCCATGGAGATGGCCGGCGCGAAGTGATGGCATTTCGCATCCGGTTGCGGCGCTTGCCGCGATGTGGTTGGACGTCGGCACCACCGTGGACCAACGTATCCACCGCACTGTCCGCCAGTTCGCGGGCTTGGTGGTGGAGGTCGGCGATGACCGACAGATCATCGGGGTTTTCGAGGGCGGACATGATGGCTTCCAGGTTATGGGTCAGTGCGAATAGAGCACCGGGAGGGAGGTGCCGATCAGCAGTTCGCGGGTGGCGCCACCCAACGCCCACTCGCGCAGGCGGGAATGGCCGTATCCTCCGGCAACGATCAAATGCGCATACGACTCACGTGCGTAATCGAGAAGAACGTCGCTCACGGATCGCGCTCCGCTATCACGCTGCACGAGCGTGGTCTTGATGCCGTGACGCGCAAGATGGGTCGTGATGCCAAGACCGGAGGCATCGTCGTTAGCGACTCCGCTGTCGCTTGGATTCACGGTCAGTACGTCGACCTGTTCGGCCATGCGCAGGAATGGCATGGCATCGTGCAATGCTCGTGTCGCTTCGGGCGAGGATTTCCACGCAACGAGAATCTTTCGGGGAAGCGCCGTCAGACGATATCCAGGTGGCACAACCAAAACAGGTCGTCCCGATTCGAACAACAAGCTGTTGAAATAGATGTGCATGGCGGTCGCTTCCAGCGTGTCGCCAACGGCGCCGGCAAGGATCGTGAGGTCGGCCCGCCGTGCGTGCTGCGCGGCCACCCGGTCTGCGACAGCGAACAAAGCTTTGACGGTTTCCGCTTCGCCCAGGACGCCTTCCCGGTCCATGCGGGCCTTGAGTTCCTTCATGCGCGCTTCGCTGCTGGCGCACTGCTCGTCGTAGACATCGCTCATGCTGCTTTCGAACATGGCGCCCCACGGGGAGCCCATGGGAAGCGGCATGGACACCACCTCGATGGCATTGAGATGGGCTTCAAAGGCTTTGGCGAGGGTCAGGGCGGCATCCAGGGCATTGTCGTCCGCGGGCATGCCGGTGATGGGGATAAGGAGATCTTTGAACATGACGCTTCCCTGGGTGATTGGCTCCAGGGCATTACAAAGCGGAGGCATGGGGCGAACACTGATCCAGATCAAGTGAATTGATCAGGGCTTGTCCGGCCATCCGGCCGCCCGTTTCGGGCATTTTTTGTTGGTGGAAATTGACTCAGGTCAAGGTGGGGCTGGGATCGCTTCGGATACTGCGGGCACGTCGAAACCCCGGAGCTTGCCATGACCAGTATCAACCCCGCTTCCGCTTACGTTGGACCTGATTACCCATCCTGGAAGGAACGTCTGAATGACGGGAGCGAGGTGCTGATTCGTCCGATCCGGCGTCAGGATGCGGCGGCTGAACGCCGTTTTCTGCGATCCTTGTCGCCGGAATCGAAGCGCTTTCGCTTTCTCGGAGAATTCGAAAGTCCAAGCGAGGCTTTCGTCGAAAAACTCACCGATATCGATTATGTCAACGATGTCGCATTGGTCGCCTTGACTGGCGAGGGTGAGAAGGAATGCATCGTCGGCGTCAGTCGCTATGCGGTCGATGGCACGCGTGACAACTGCGAATGCGCTGTCGTGGTGGCGGATGCCTGGCAGGGCAAGGGGCTGGGAACCTCGCTGATGCGGCATCTGATCAGGATCGCGCAGGACCGCGGATTGCATCGGATGGTGTCGATGGATCTCGCCGACAATATCGAGATGAAAGAATTGGCGGGCTATCTCGGTTTTCTATGCCATCCGGATCCGGACGACAGTCATCAAGTGATCTATTCCCTCACCTTGGATGATTGAAGCCGGAAATCTCCTGGAAGGCGCCGTCCTGCCCAGCGATAGGCGATCACGGAGATCAATGCTCCCAGACCGGCCAACGCCGTGTCTTTTTGTGAATCCCAGGTATCGCCTTGCGTGCCCAGGTAAGCCTGGCCGAGATCGCTGCCGAAGAACTCGGCGGCGCCCCATTCGATGGTCTCGTATAAGGTCCCGTGCGAAATCATGAACAGCCACGGCACCAGGAATCGCCAGATGCCACGCTGCGGCGCATAGGTGTCCAGGACTTCGATCGCCGCCGGCGTCACCAGCAAACCGTAGCTCAGATGCACCAGTCTGTCGAAATGGTTGCGTTGCCAGCCGAAGACATCATTTATGTCGAAACCGAGGACCGCCTTGCTCCATTGCTGATACGGAACTTCCGAGTAAGTGTAATGGGCGCCAATCGCGTGCAGGGCAAAAAATACGAATAGCAGCGTATAGGCGAAGTTGGACAGGCGCAGCTTGGAATACGTCAGGATCAGCAAGGGCAGGGAGACAAAGACCAGGGCGTTCTCCAGCAGCCAGTCCTCCCGGTAGAGCGGGGCGATCGCCAGCCACAGCCACCAGAGCAGGAACAGCGACAACAGCATGGTCGGGTAGCGGGAGGACATGTCTGATTGAAATTTGGCGTTGGCGCTGAAGGTATCCCGAATCGACGGGCAATTTCACCGCTCGGGCTCCTATTCTTGCCGTAATCGCGGAGTTCCTTGATCTGCCTCAATCTTTGCGGGCGCAACGGCTACAAGCATTTCCCATCGTCCCGGGACATTGCCGCCATGCATGTAGACAGCGCCGATGCTTGCATCATTTCGGCCAGTAATTCGGCAAATTCCGCCGATGCGGCGCCTGCCCTGGTCGCTTCCGAGATGAGTCCGGCTGTCGATGCGGCACATGGCAACGGATTGTCTTCCCAGGAGGCTTCGCAAAGGCTGCTTCGCGATGGGCCCAATGCACTTCCTCAACACGAACGCAGGCGTTGGCCGCGACTGTTATTCGATGTGCTGCGTGAGCCGATGTTGGCGTTGCTCATCGGTGCGGCGTTGCTGTACGCCGTGCTGGGAGAGCGTCACGACGCCATCATTCTTTCGCTATCGGTGGTATTGGTTGTTGCGTTGACGCTCTATCAGGAATTGCGCGCCGAGCATGCGCTGCAAGCGTTGCGGGAGTTGAGCAGCCCTCGTGCCAACGTGGTGCGAGGCGGTGTCATGGGGTCAATTCCCTCGGCTGATTTGGTTGTCGGTGATGCGATCATGCTCGCCGAGGGAGATCGCGTACCGGCGGATGCGCAGCTGATTACGGCCGACGACCTGTTTCTCGACGAGTCGTTGTTGACCGGCGAATCTGTGCCGGTTGGCAGGCAGGCGCAGAAGGACGAATCGGCTTCCCTCATCCGGGCGGGGACATTGGTTGTACGAGGGCGCGCTACCGCAGAAGTGACGGCGACGGGGCCGAGGACTGAACTTGGTAGGATCGGGGCGACGCTGAGCGCAACGGTGGATGAGATTACGCCGCTGCAACGCGAGATCCGCAAACTGGTGGGCCGGTTTGCCGTGGTGAGTATCGTTTCCTGTCTTTTCGTGGCGGTGCTGTATTTCGTGTCACATGGCGACGTGCTGCAGGCGCTGCTGGCGGGAGTCACTCTGGCGATGGCCAACATCCCGGAGGAATTTCCGGTGGTGCTCACAGTCTTCCTGGCATTGGGCGCGTGGCGCATGGCACGGCATCGGGTGCTGGTGCGACGGCCACCGGCCATCGAGGCGCTTGGTGCGGTCACGGTGCTTTGCACAGACAAGACAGGGACGCTCACGTGGAACAGGATGTCGCTGGCGAGTGTCTGCGTCGAGCGGGAAATCGCATGCGATGACGGCGAGCGTCTGGATGATGCCTCCGAGGCGCTGCTCCGCTGTGCCAATCTGGCCGGTGACAGTGAAGGATACGATCCGATGGATCGTGCCATCCGGGTCGCCGCCGAGCACTTGCCCGAAAATTCGTCGGCAGGTGCGTGGCTACGGCGTTATCCGGTCAAGCCTGCGCTTCCGGTCTATGCCAATGCCTGGCGCGGTCCCCATGCGATGGACGTCTATCTGACCTGCAAAGGCGCACCGGAAACCGTGGCCGGATTGTGTGGCCTGTCGCCAGAAGCAAGCAGCCGGATGTTGTCGCAAGCTGCGGCGATGGCGGCGCGTGGCTTGCGCGTTCTCGCGGCGGCGGACGCCATGTTGCCGGATCATGGCATGGCTCCGCCCGACGCCATCGGCGGCATTCGATTCTGCTGGCGTGGGTTGCTGGGATTGGCCGATCCATTGCGTCCGGAGGTTCCTGCCGCGGTTGCCGAAGCACGCGCGGCGGGCGTGCGGGTGATCATGATGACGGGGGATCATCTGGAGACCGCCCGGGCCATCGCGATCGCCGCGGATATCGATGCGCATCCGGAGGCGGTGACCGGGTCGGAGCTGGAGGATATCGACGGCAAGCATCTGCAATCGCTATTGGCACAAACGGACGTCTTTGCGCGGGTCCGCCCAGAACACAAGCTGCGGCTGGTGCATGCGCTGAAGGCGCAGGGTCACGTCGTAGCCATGACCGGTGATGGGGTCAATGATGCGCCGGCACTGGCCGCTGCGCATGTTGGCATCGCGATGGGCGGGCGGGGCACTGATGTCGCCCGGGAGGCTGCGTCGATCATTCTGCTCGATGACGATTTTGCCTCCATCGTGCGGGCGATCCGAATGGGCCGATCCATCTACGATAATCTTCGTCGCGCAGCGCGCTATGTGATCGCAGTGCACGTGCCGATCACCGGGTTGGCGATTCTGCCGTTGCTGTTCGGCTTTCCCCTGATCCTGATGCCGTTGCATGTCGTGCTGCTGGAAATGGTGATTGACCCGGCCAGCGCCATCGTTCTTGAACGTGAACCTGCCGCTGCCGATCTCATGCAACGTCCGCCGCGTTCCGCGAGTGCGCGGCTGATCAGCCTGCAAATCTTTCTGTCAAGCCTTATGCGAGGCGTGGTCGTCCTGGCCGCAGTGGTGGCGGTCTATGCGCTGGCTCATGCAATGGATTTGCAGTCCCGTCAAAGCGCCTGCTTGGCCTTCGTGGCACTGGTTGTCGGCAACGTATCGCTGATCATCCTGCATCGCACACGGCAAGCCGGGAAGTGGCGAATCATGTCGAGGAACCCTGTCTTCCTGCCGTTTACATCAGCCGTGCTGTTGGTTGTGGCGGCTATCGCGATGCTGGAAGTGCCGGCATCATGGTTCGGCTTCCTGCCCGTCACGCCGCTTCAGGCACTTTTCGCAGCACTTATGCCCGTATTGGCGCTTCTCATTGTGCGTGGCTGTAGTGCGATCCGGAGTCGATATCTGTAGCCCGGTCATGCGGACATTTTCGAAGCATGGTTGATATCGATCAAATCTGACTTGCGGGCAAGGAAGTCTAATCCCTTCGTCTATTTCGATGGGGCCTGGCGATCATGTCCTCACTTTCCGCCGATGCTGCGTGCTTCCGGCTTACATTCCTCGGTGCCAATGCCACCGTCACCGGATCACGCCATCTGGTAGAAACCGGGCACGCACGGTTGTTGGTGGATTGCGGGCTGTTCCAGGGGTACAAGGCATTGCGGCTGAGGAATTGGGCGCCATTTCCGGTCGCGCCGGACTCGATCGACGCGGTCATCCTGACCCACGCGCATCTGGATCATGCTGGTTACCTGCCGCGGTTGATACGCGAAGGGTTTCGAGGACCGGTGTGGTGCACGGACGCCACCCGGGCTCTGTGCGGCGTCCTGCTGCCCGATTCCGGGCGCTTGCTGGAAGAAGAAGCAAGCTACGCGAACCGCGTCGGCTCTTCGCGCCACCATCCGGCGTTGCCGCTGTATACAGAGCGCGAGGCGCAGCTCAGTCTGGAACGATTGCGTGCGGTGCCTTTCGACCAACCTTTCACGCCGGTACCGGGTGTGCGTGCGCTGCTGCGCCGTCAGGGGCACATCCTGGGCGCCGCCGCGGTCACGCTCGATCATGGCGGAACACGCATCACCTTCAGCGGGGATATCGGCAGGCCGCAGGACCCGATCATGCCGCCGCCGGCCGCACCCGCGGAATGCGACTGGATCGTTTGCGAATCCACCTACGGGGACCGTCGACATCCACCCGGAACGCTCAAGGAGGATCTGCAGAAGGCCCTTGTGCGCGTGCTCGCGCGTGGTGGCGTGGCTGTCATCCCGGCATTCGCGGTCGGGCGTGCGCAGCTGTTGCTGCACCTGATCACAAGCCTGCAATTGGAGGGCGAGATTCCGCAGGTGCCCGTCTACCTCAATAGCCCCATGGCCGCCGAGGTAACAGCGCTTTACGAGCGTTTCCCGACGCTGCACCGTCTGGATGCGGCCGCGCTGGATGTCATGCGACGGACGGTTCGACCAGTCCGTACTGTCGAAGAGTCCAAGGCGCTCAACCGCCGCAAGGGGCCGATGATCATCGTGTCGGCATCCGGAATGGCGACGGGCGGACGCGTATTGCACCATTTGATCGAATTCGCCCCCGATCCGCGCAATGCCATCCTGCTGAGTGGCTTCCAGGCCGCCGGCACTCGCGGTGCCGCGCTGGCGGCGGGCGCCAAGTCGATCCGCATCTTCGGACAGGACGTGACGGTCAATGCCGAAGTGGTCGCGCTGTCCAGCGCGTCAGCGCATGCCGATGCCGATGAAATCATCGCCTGGCTGGACGCCATGCCCCGCAGGCCCCGCGCCGTCTTCCTCACGCATGGCGAACCTGATGCCGCGGATGCCTTGCGCAAGCGCATCGAGCGGGGTCTGCATTGGGACGCGAGTGTTCCGGAGTATCGCGAAAGCGTGGATCTTCTGCAGATGAACCGGGACTCCCTTGACTCAGATCAAAGCCGCCCCGTCGCCGCTGTGGCGCAATGATCATCGATCCATCTATCCCGGCAGGAGAGAGGCAATGAACGACAAAGAGTTGCGCCAGTTCGTCATCGACGAGCTTGAGTTCGAGCCGAGCATCGACGCAGCCGACATCGGCGTTGCCGCTGAGAGCGGCGTGGTCACATTGAGCGGCTTCGTCAGCAATTACGCGCAGAAAATGGCAGCCGAACGCGCGGCCTGGCGGGTGAAAGGCGTGAAGGGCATCGCACAGGAAATCAAGGTGCGCCTGCCGAGCGACAAGAAGCAGAACGATGATGAGATCGCGCAGCGGATCCTCAATATCCTCGCCTGGAACACCATGGTGCCTCATGACGCGATTCGCGTCAGGGTATCCGATGGCTGGGTCAATCTGTCCGGGCAAGTGAACTGGAACTACCAGAGAGCTTCGGCGGAATCCGAGGTGCGAAAGCTCGGCGGGGTGAAGGGCGTCACCAACGATATTCAGCTCGCGCCGATCCCTCAGGTCGTGAACATCAAGCAGCACATCGAGGATGCCTTGAAGCGGCATGCCGAGGTCGAAGCCAGCCGGATTCGTATCGAAGTCCTCAATAACGGTGTCGTGCGTCTCGATGGGGATGTCGACAATTGGGACGAACGGCAGGCGGTTGAGAATGCCGCGTGGTCCACGCCCGGTGTTCGCATCGTGGATGGACATCTGCGCATCCGCTAGCGCCGCGGGCAGCTGGTTTTCGATTCGGACAGACAGCAGGAAACAACATGAACAGCGAAAAATTGAAGCAATACGTCATCGACGAGTTGAGCTTTGATCCCAAGGTCGATGCGACGAATATCGAGGTCTCGGTCCATGACCGTGTCGTGACTCTGTCCGGGCATGTGCGCAGCTTCGCGGACAAGATGGCCCTGGCCGACGCCGTTGCCAGGGTCAGAGGCGTGCGTAACATCATCCTCGATGTCGATATCTCACACGCCAACGGTGCCTCCATCAGCGACGAGGAGATTGCCAAGCGTGCCGTGGCCTTGCTCGACTGGAGCAATCGCCTGCCGCAGGGGGCGATCAAGGTGGCGGTGAAGGATGGCTGCCTGACGCTGTCTGGAACTGTCGATTGTGATTACCAGCGCTCCGAGGCCGAGCAGGAATTGAAGCATCTGGCTGGAATTACGGACCTGCACAACGGCATCGTCATTCGCAGTGCCGAGAAGAAAGAGGCCGTCCAGGAGTCCATCGAGGAAGCGATCCACAGGCACGCCAATCTCGACAACCCGAGAATCCGTGTCGACGTGGATGAGGACGGCAACGTGACGCTCAAGGGCAAGGTCGACGACTGGCTTGCCCGCCAGATCGTCGAAGACACGGCGTGGCTGGCAGCGGGGGTGAAGACTGTTGATAACCTGGTCAAGGTGCGCTGAGTCCTGCTCTAGCCGAGCCCTGTTCCAATCACTTGGCCGCCCTTGGAGGGCGGCCATCTGTTTTTCAGCGCTCTCCGGTGGTCGTGGTCACGAATCCGGCACCTGCTCATTCCCTCGATCTCGATGCTTTATCGACCCAAGCCTTCGATGGGGCAATCCAGATAGGGCTGCATCGCTGTCAGCAAGACGCCTCGCGGGGCGCCAGCGCCCCCCTCCTGGTGCGCCGCCGGTGCGGCGGTGAGATCGGCCATGACGTTGGCCAGCTGCGAAAGCCGGGGGTAAGGACGAAACGCCGTCAGCACGTCGTAACGCAACCCGAATTTTTCCGCCTGCGCGATCAGCGCTCCCGGGACTCCCCGCCTGCGCCAGATTTCCAGCAGCGTGTTTAGCCGCTCGCCGTGCACGGTCGCGCCGCGTTCCTCGGCCAGGTCGACCGATCCGCGCAGGCATCCTTCCGCCAGCGCGGCGGCGATCGTTTGTACCTGCAGAACGGCCTCGGCGGAGCCGTTGGGGAGTCGCAACAGGCGTAGTGCATCGTTCAGGCCAATGATGCCCACACGTAAACCGGAGGTCCTGGCGTTTGGGTCGAAGGTCTCCAGCGCATCGTCCAGAAAGCGTACCGACAGCGCTGCCATATCCAGGAAGAGATCGCGGTCGAAATAGGTATAAGTCTGCAAGGGCATCCGCACAAAGGCGGCGGCGTTGAGGACGGCGACCGGGGCTTCCAGGTTCTCCACGGGCACGGATGTGCCGGCATGGCAAAGCAGCCTCTCGTCCGGCAACATGCGCCAGCGGCTGAACGCGCTGAAGAAGCGATGTGCCCAGAGCAAGCCCTGTTGCGTCTCGGCGGCTGCGGCAGTCTTTGCGACCCGCCACCAGGTGTCGTCAACGGTCACATCGCGAAGGGCGGCGTCCTCGCGCCAGCGATACCAGGCGTCCCAGACCTCGACGGATCGAGGGTGGGCGAACTCGGTGGTGAAGCTCATGAGAATCCCGAATGCCGATGCGATGATGGCGACACTGTCGCCCGCATTGCCCTCTCAGGACTTGACCCGCATCAATGAGAGCTCTCATGACCGGGTGTTCTTCCCCGGCCTTCGTGGTCGAGGTTGCGGCGCAAGGCGGCCGCCAGATCCTCCAGGCGATAGGGCTTGCGCAGCAGTTCGAAGGCTTCGGATTCGGTGCCGTTGGCGGAATCCTCGTAACCTGAGGTCAGCAGAACGGCGAGTTCCGGATGCCGCTCTCGCGCGGACTGCGCCAGCTCCTTCCCGTTCATTCCGACGCCCAGCATGACATCGCTGAAAAGCAGGGCGACCGTGTCATCGGTCGCGAGGACGTCCAGGGCCTGCTGCGCGTCGCCGACCGCCTGCACCCGGTAGCCAAGGGAACGGACGAACGCGGCGGCGATCTCGCGAACGCCTGCCTCGTCTTCCACGATGAGGACGGTTTCGCCCGATCCGGCGGACAGCGGGCGGGGTGCCTCGGCCGGCTTCGTCTCTGTTTTGTGGGCGATCGGCAGGAACAGTTCCGCACGCGTTCCGTATCCGAGCCGGCTGTCGATGTGCAGGTGGCCGCCGCTCTGTTCGACGAAGCCGTACACCATGCTCAATCCCAGTCCGCTGCCGCGGCCGATGCCCTTGGTCGTGTAGAACGGTTCGACCGCTCTGGACAAGGTTTCCGGTGCCATGCCGACCCCTGTGTCGGCCACCGAGAACACGACATAGCGGCCGGCCGGCAGATCCTGCCTGGCATCCCGTTCGGGAATTCGCCGCTCCTCGGCCATCAGCGTGATGTCGCCGCCCCGCGGCATTGCGTCCCTTGCATTCAAGGCCAGGTTCAGCAGCGCCGAATCCAGCTGCGAGGCGTCCACGTATGCCGCTGGCACCGTATCGGCGCAGGTGACCTTCAGGCGGATCGTATCGCCCAGCGTCCGCCGCAACATCTGTTCCATATCGTGCAGGAGCCGCTGCGGGGCGACCGCGCTGGGGACCAGTCGTTGCCGCCTGGCGAAGGCCAGGAGCTTGCCCGTCAACTCGGCCCCGCGCGTGACCGAGCGCAGGGCGCTGGCGATCAGGTCAGCGGCCTCCGGTTGTTGTCCGTATTGCAATTCCAGCAATTGCAGGCTGCCGGACATGACGGTCAACAGATTGTTGAAATCGTGCGCGATGCCGCCGGTGAGCTGTCCGATCGCATCCAGACGCTGTGAGTGTGCAAGCTGGTCCTCGGTGCGTCGGCGTAGCAATAGGGCTGAGAGCAGATTGGCCACCGATTGCATCAGATGCAGGGCATCGTGGTCGAAGCGGTGCTTCTTGCTCGACCAGGCGAGCACCGCACCGATGGGGCGGTCCCGGTTCAGCAACGGGACGACGGCACCGCTTCCTGCCTTGGCGCCGGTCAGTGGAAATGTCTGCGGCTCTCGCGTCAAATCCTCCACGATCCAGGCTTGGCTGGTGACCGTGAAAGAAGCTGCTTTCCCTCGCGCTCCCGGCGTGCCAAGAATCTCATCCTCGGCTCCATGTGAGGCATGGATTTCCGATTGTCCATCTTCGCGCAACAGCACCACCGCCACCGTTTCCACGCCCAGGGCGTCTTCGAGCAGCTTGGGAATACCGGCTACGACGCCCTGTTCATCAGTCAACTCCAGCGCTTGCTGGCCGATGCGCGCCACCAGGGCATCGTAGCGTGCCCGCACGAGCGCCTGGCGGGCGCGCTGTGTTTCGGAGATGTCGCGGATGGACGCCAGATACTGCAGGCCATTCTCGGTCTGTAGCGGGCTCAAAGCGATCTCGACCGGGAACGTCGCGCCGTCCTTGCGCAATCCGATCAGCGCCATGCCTCCGTCGCCCATCGGGCGGATGCGCGGCGATGCCATGTAGCCCGCGCGATGCCCGCGATGGCGTGTGCGCACGTCCTCCGGAATCAGGTGTTCGACGCTCAGTCCGGTCAGTCCGTCAGGCGGGTAGGCGAACAGGGCTTCGGCCTGGTGATTGGCAATGATGATGCGCCCGGATGTGTCGACCACGATCAGGGCGTCGGGAACCATCTCAAAGAGTTGGGGAAACATGAGGCCCTCAGCGCGGCTTGACCGCGGCGGCGAACAGATAGCCCGCGCCGCGCACGGACTTGATCAGCAATGGATTCGCCGGATCGATCTCCAGCTTGCGGCGTAGTCGCCCGATCTGCACGTCGATCGCCCGATCGTAAGGGCCGGCGTCGCGGCCGTGGAGAGCGGTCATCAGCTGGTCGCGGGAGAGAACCTGTTGAGGTCGTTGCAGCAAGGTAAGCAGGAGATCGAATTCGCCGCTGGTCAAGGCGATCTCGACACCATCCCGACCGGTCAGGCGGCGTGCCGGCACCTCAAGATGCATACCATCGAACTCGAGCCCTTTGCCGGCGTGGCCCTTCGGCTCCTCGGCGGGCGCGCGCGCCCGGCGCAGGACCGAGCGGATCCGCGCGAGCAATTCGCGAAGGTCGAACGGTTTGGTTACATAGTCGTCCGCGCCCAGTTCGAGGCCGACGACGCGTTCGACGGATTCGCCCCGTCCACTGACGATGATCACAGGCCCCTGCCAGCGGTCACTCAGCTCGCGCATCAGGCTCAGGCCGTCCGCATCCGGAAGCCCGAGGTCGAGCAGGATCAGATCGTAATCCGGAGACTGCATGGCTACGCGCAGGTGCGCGGCGTCTTCGGCGAGGCTGACACGCAGTCCCTGCGAGCCCAGGTAGCGGGAAAGAATCGCGCCGATTTCGACGTCGTCGTCAACCACGAGGACGTGCGGTTGCCTGGGAAGCTGGCGGTTTTGCGTGGTATCGGAAGCCGACATCAGGCTGATGCACCCGGATGATTAGGGGCATGTTAGCCTCTTTGCCGGTCATGAGAGGTTCCGCTGTCCGGTCTTGTTCCGAAACGGGGGAATTCAGCGGGCGACCACGACCGGGATATCGCACTCGGCGAGCACTTTGGCTGTCACGGAGCCCAGGAACAGGTTCTGCAGCGCGCTATGCCCCTTCGAGCCCATGATGATCATGTCGCAGCGTTCAGCCCTGGCGGCTTTGACGATACTGGGCGCGGGCTCGCCGACCACCAGCTTCGTCACGAAGGCGGTCCGGGCGCGTTTGAGCCGCGCGCGTGCGGCCTTGGTCGCGTAGTTGCCATTTTCCTCGTGATAGCGTTTCACCGCCTCCAGCCCCAGCTTGACCGCCACCGCCTGCAATAACGGCGGGTCGGCATGGAACAGGATCAGTTCCGGCGGCTGCGCGAATTGCGATGCCAGCTTCGCGGCGAAACCGGCGGCGCGGGTGCTGATCGGGCTGCCGTCGACGGCCAACAGAATCTTCATGGTGCGGCTCCTGCCGTCGTTGCCGACTGCGACGGGAATGTACGGGGAATGTCTTCGGCGCCGGCAGCTTCCGACATCGGCCCTGGATCCCCATTGATCTGCATCAAGGCCCAACCGGCAAGCGCTGCTGCCGTGTCCTGTCGCGGGGCGTCGCGTATTGTTACAAACCGTTACACGATCAACACTCGCGCGTTTCGTTCCTCCCATAGCCTGCAGTCAGGCTCGATGAGGACACGGTCATGTTGGATACCCGCACGGCATACGAAGAAAGTTCACTCACTCCGGATATCGTCGTCACGCGGGATGCCCCGGTGCCTGCGATGCCGCAAGGGCTGGAAGCGCTGTTGCAGCCGCTGACATTGTCGCGCCGCCGGCTGCAGCGCAAGCAGACCCTGTTCCGCGCCGGACAGCCCTGCCATTCGCTGTTCTTCGTGCACGCCGGTTTCTTCAAGACCTGCGTCCTGAGCGAGGACGGCCGCGAGAAGATCACCGGATTCCATCTGCGCGGCGATCTCCTGGGCATCGATTCCTTCGACATGCCTACTTATGCCTGCGATGCCGTCGCCCTGGACACCAGCGAAGTGTGGGAGCTTCCGCTGACGGTGTTGCAGGAACGCAATATGGATTTGCTTCCCGCCGTGACCGCCACCCTGGCCAGCGAATTGCGCCGTGACGGGCGATGGATGCTGGCGCTAAGCACCCTCAACGCCGAGCAGCGGGTGGCCATCTTCCTGCTGGACCTGGCCGCGCGCTTCACCGCGCTGGGTTTCAGCGCCCGGCATGTGATGCTGCGCATGACCCGGGCCGAACTGGGCAGCTTCCTGGCGCTGCAGCTGGAGACCGTGACGCGGGCGCTTTCGCGCCTGGCGGGCTCGGGCATGATCGAAGTGGGGGGCAGGGAAATCCTGATCAAGAACCCGGTTGCCCTGCGTGCAATGCTGATGGTTTGAACCCGCGTCTTTTCGGATCGCGGGCCGGTGGAATTGAACCGGCCCGGTCACACGGACACCGTCGCCTCGGGGTGTGCTAGGGTCTGCGGGCCGGATTGAAATCCGGCCGCGAGTCCCACACGTCTACAGTCCGAGTTTGTCCGCGGAGCCGGAAGTGACGCTTCAGCCCATCGTTTGTTGGCAGGGACGCCGACGTCATGTCGCGCATCTCCGCCACGTGGTGGGCAGTGCGCTGTTGTTGCTGTCCGCCTCGATCGCGACGGCAGCCACCCCCACGCCGGAAAATCCGAAGGCGGGATTGATCGGCGAGACCGTGACGCTCGCCTCGCTGCACAAGGCGGCGCCCGACGCAGATCCCGACATCCTGGCCATGGCGCTGGAAGCGCGCACCTGTGCGCAATCGAGCGGGCAGGCTGTGCAGGCGCAGCGATTGGCGGTCATCGATTACACGCGTCCTTCCACGCAGCGCCGGCTATGGATTTTCGATCTGGCCAGCGGCCGCCTGTTGTTTTCCGAGTACGTCGCCCATGGCCGCGGAAGCGGCGACAACTTCGCGGCCGTATTTTCCAACGCGGACGGCAGTCACGCATCGAGCCTTGGCCTGTTCGAGACCGCGGAAACCTACATGGGTGGCAACGGCTATTCGTTGCGCCTGGACGGGCTGGAGCCGGGCTTCAACGATCATGCGCGTGACCGGGCGATCGTGATGCATGGCGCCTGGTATGTCGATCCGACCCTCGCGCAACGACAAGGCCGGCTTGGACGAAGCTACGGCTGTCCGGCGATTCGGCAAGCCGTGGCACGGCCGGTCATCGATGCCCTCAAGAGCGGGCAACTGTTGTTTGCCTACTATCCGGACGCGGCGTGGCTGAAAAGTACGCGCATGCTCGGATGCAAGAACCCGCTCGCCATGAGGTCCGGCGCACGCGCTGAAAAGTAGGTTCCGGCCCGCACACAGGATTGATCCCGATCAAGACCGCCTGTGGCGGTCGCGCCATGCTGCGCAATAACGCAGCTGGTGGAGTGCATCGTTGTCCTTGAAGTGTCTCGTCATCGTCTTCGCGATCCTGTGCGGCGTGGCGACGGTGACGTCGGCAAGCCCGGCCACGCAGGCCGAGTCCCTGCGGCCGGGCGAATATGTCTGGACTCCGCAACTCGCGCCATCCGGCCCGATGGTCGTAGTGGTGAGCCTGCCGAGGCAGCAGGCCTACGTGTATCGCAACGGAGTGCGGATTGGCGTGTCCACCGTCAGCACCGGCAAGTCCGGTCATGAGACGCCCGCGGGGGTCTATACGATTCTGCAGAAACATCGCGAGCACTATTCCAATCTCTACAACAACGCGCCGATGCCCTACATGCAACGGTTGACCTGGAGTGGCATCGCGCTGCATGCCGGCCGGGTGCCAGGCTATCCGGCCTCGCACGGCTGCATAAGATTGCCGAAGGGATTCGCCGAACGACTGTTCGCGGAGACGGCGCCGGGGACAGTCGTGGTCGTGGCCGCATCCGGAATCTCTCCGCCGTCGGTCACGTCTCCCGGTCTATTCGCGCCGATAGACACCTCGACGGGTGTGGTATGGACAGAGGATTCACCGGCAACAGCCGACTACGTCTGGAATCCGGAACTGGCCCCTGAAGGCCCCATCACGGTTCTGCTCAGTACCAGCGATCGCAAAGTGGTGGTGATCCGCAATGCGGTGCAGATCGGGCAGGCGTTGCTCAAAGTGGAAGGCGCCCCGCTGCAAGGCACGCATGCTTATGTCCTGCTCGAGGGAATGGGAGACGGGCCGAGCAGAGTCATTGCCGGCCGTCCGGCGCTGCGCTGGATGTCACTCTCCGTTCCCGATGGGGAGGCGGACTCTTTCGCCTTGCGAGATGCCGTGTCGTCGGGCCGCATCTCCCTGTCGCAGGATTTCCTGCAATCGCTCTATGACGCACTTCGCCCTGGTGCGACCATCATCGCCACCGACGAGCCATTGTCTCCGCGCGAAACCGAGCGGACTGTCATGGAGGCTGTGCCATCGATCGGCGTGGATCCGAAATGATTCCACTTCTTGTCAGATCGGCAGTCGCTTCTTGATCTGAATCAATACTCGCTGCAAGGGCACGTGTTCCCATCACTTCAAGCCCCGTGGCAGGAAGGCGATGACAGGCCCGACGCGACGACACCGCGATTCCGAACTCCAGGCGCCGGCGAGAACCGGTTCCTCGCGCCGACCGATATCGAGCCGGAAGTCGCGATCGGAATTCGCGGGTGCAACCGCATTTCCCGTCAGAACGCGCCTGCTGCGGGGTGTTTTCATGACGGTAGTGATCAAGCTTCTAGCGTTGGTCGCACTTTATCTTTTGTTCTTTTCTCCATCGCATCGCGCATCGCCGGATGACGCCGATGTCGCACGGCGCATCCTTCCTTCCAGGTGAAATTCCATGCCTGACCTGCATGTCGTAGATCTGTCCCGCCTGCAGTTCGCCTTGACCGCGCTATATCACTTCCTGTTCGTGCCATTGACACTTGGCCTGGCGCTGATCATCGCCATCATGGAGAGCGCGTATGTGATGTCGGGGCGCGAGATCTGGAAGCAGATGACCCGCTTCTGGGGCGTGCTGTTCGGCATCAACTTCGCCATGGGCGTGGCGACAGGCATCACCATGGAGTTCCAGTTCGGCACCAACTGGGCGTACTACTCCCATTATGTCGGCGATATCTTCGGTGCGCCCCTGGCGATCGAAGGGCTGATGGCGTTCTTTCTGGAAAGCACCTTCGTGGGCCTGTTCTTCTTCGGATGGGAACGCCTGAGCCGGCTGCAGCACTTGACGGTCACCTGGCTGATGGCGATCGGCGCGAATCTGTCGGCACTGTGGATCCTGATCGCCAACGGCTGGATGCAGAATCCGGTCGGTGCGGAATTCAACTTCGAAACCATGCGTATGGAAATCGTCGATTTCTCCGCGGTGCTGTTCAACCCGGTGGCGCAATCCAAATTCGTGCACACGGTCAGCGCCGGCTATGTCACAGGCGCGATGTTCGTGCTGTCGATCAGTGCCTGGTATCTGCTGCGCAACCGGAATGTCGAGATGGCGCGCAGATCGATGACGGTCGCGGCCAGTTTCGGATTGGCGGCCGCGCTTTCCACGGTGGTTCTTGGGGACGAGAGCGGCTACACGGCTTCGGAAAACCAGAAAATGAAGATCGCCGCGATCGAGGCCGAGTGGCACACGCAACAGGCGCCGGCGTCCTTCACGCTGTTCGGCATGCCCAGCATGGAGCGACGGCGGACCGATGCGGCAGTCCACATTCCATGGGCGCTGGGTTTGATCGCGACGCGTTCACTGGACGAGCAGGTGCCGGGCATCCATGAACTGGTCGAAGAGAATCGGGCGAGGATTCGGAGGGGACTGGAGGCAATGCAGGCGCTGGATGCGTTGCGTGCCGATCCGAAGGATGTAGACAAGCGCGCCCGCTTCCTGGCCGTGCGCGAGGACCTCGGATTTGGTTTGCTGACCTTGCGGTATGCGGCCGATGCTGCGCAGGTCGACGAGGCCATGATCGAGCGGGCCGCATGGGACACGGTGCCCAACGTGCCGGTGTTGTTCTGGTCGTTCCGTGTGATGGTGGCGCTGGGGTTCTTCTTCATCGTGCTGTTCGCCTATGCGTTCTATCTCGCCAGCAGGCGCAGGTTCGAGCGGCGCGTGTTCTTGCGCGTGGCCTTGTGGAGCCTGCCATTGCCTTGGATCGCGGCCGAGCTCGGCTGGATCGTCGCCGAGTATGGACGACAGCCCTGGGCGATCGATGGCGTGCTGCCGACGTTTTTGGGCGTGTCTTCCACCAGTTCCTCGCAGGTGGCCGCGAGCCTGGTCGGCTTCATGATTCTGTATACCGGCTTGGCGGTGGCGGACGTGCTACTGATGGTTCGGGCGATCAAGAGCGGCCCGGATCGCATGGGGCTATGGCCTCTCTCTTCCGCTTCGCGTCGCGATGCGGCGCATCAGGAGTCCCCGCGATGATTGATTACGACACCCTGCGTCTGGTGTGGTGGGGGCTGCTGGGCGTGCTACTGATCGGTTTCGCTGTCACCGACGGATACGATCTGGGGCTTGGGGCGATCCTGCGCCTGATCGCGCGTGACGACGTCGAGCGCCGGATGGCGATCGAAGCGATCGAGCCGAATTGGGAAGGCAACCAGGTCTGGTTCATCCTCGGCGGCGGTGCGGTTTTCGCCGCTTGGCCGTTGTTATACGCGGCTTCGTTCTCCTGCTTCTACTTCGCGATGCTGTTGGTCTTGCTGGCGCTGATCCTGCGGCCGGTGGGGTTCGCTTTTCGCAACCGCCTCCCACAAGCGCGTTGGCGTGGTGCGTGGGACTGGGCGTTGACTGTGGCAGGCGTCGTACCGCCACTGGTGTTCGGCGTAGCGTTCGGCAATCTCTTCCTGGGCGTGCCGTTCCACTTCAGCGAGCGGATGCTGCCGATGTACGACGGGACTTTCCTGGGGCTGTTCCATCCCTTCGCGTTGCTGGTGGGCGTGCTAAGCCTCGCCCTGTTCGTCATGCATGGCGCCACGTTCGCATCCATGAAGGTTGAAGGAGTCGTTGGCGAACGAGCACGGAGCATCGCGCATACCGCCAGCCTGTTCGCGGTCGTCAGCTTTGCCGCATGTGGCGTATGGCTGCTGGCGATTTCGGCGCCCGTCATCACCGGTGGCATCGCAGCCGATGCTCCATCCAATCCTTTGGGTAAACAAGTATTGCTGTCCAGCGGCGCTTGGCTCGCACATCATCGGCAACATCCCTGGAGCATTGTCATTCCCCTGGCCGCATTGCTTGCCATGGTGGCGGTGGCGTGTGTACGCGGCTCACGTTTGCGTTTCATCGCCAGCGGTGTGGCGGTGGCCGGTGTGATCCTGAGCGCGGGATTCGCGTTGTTTCCGTTCCTGTTGCCGTCTTCGACCGAACCCAGCCACGGCCTGACCGTGTGGGACGCCTCATCCAGCCAGAAAACGCTCGGCATCATGCTGGTGGCGACGCTGTTGCTATTGCCGATCGTGATTGCATACACGGCCTGGGCGTTCCGGGTGATGCGTGGTCAGGTAACCCGGGCGCATATCGAAAAGCAGGAGGTGACGTGATGTGGTACTTCAGCTGGATTCTGGGATTGGCGCTGGCCTGCAGTTTCGCCATTCTCAATGCGCTCTGGCACGAACTGCACGTGGACGAGGTGGGCGAGCGTTGATGGCGCGGGCGTTCTCGTTGATGCTCGCGGCGGCGAGCGCGATTGGGTTGTTGTTCTTGCCCGCGATGCGCGGGGGCGCCCTGACGAGCTTCGAGCATGGTCTTCTGATGCCCATGCTGCTAATCGTATCTGGATTGTTCATCCATGCCGTCGGATACGTGCCGGAAAACCCATGGTTGCGATCGATCTTGCGGCCAGTGTGGTTGTGGACGACATGGGTCCTCCTTGTTCTTGTGTGGAAATTTTCCACGTAGATGGCGGAGCAGGGGGCGTCTCGTTCCCCGAGTGCCGGATTGATCGAAATCAATACGTATTCGACGTGGGCACGGACACTGGCAAGACGCAATGAAGAGGAATGCCCCTGTGCCCCCCAAGGATATCGTCGTCTTTCTCGAACAATACTCAACCGGAAATCGGGAGCGCCTGTCCTCCGCCGTGACGCTGGCGAAGCATTGGCAGGCTCACCTGATCGCCGTTTTTGTGGCACATCCTCTGGCGATGGAGATTTATGCGGGCTTTGCGATCGGGGCGGGCTTCTCCAGCATGCTGGACGAGCATCAGGCGAACTTTCTTGAGGAAAGCCGATGCATGCGCAAGGAGTTCGACGCATTGACGGATCGGCGAAGTTTCACCTCGGAGTGGAGGATTTCAGAAGAGGAATCCGGCGATGAGCTGATGCTCCATGCGCGGCATGCCGACCTGGTCATCCTCGGGGCACCGGCGGCGCAGCAGGCCGATCGCTCCATGCTGAGTCTTTCCGAAAGATTGATTCTCGCATCCGGTCGTCCTTGCATTCTGATGCCGGATGGTTGCGCGCTCGACGGAATTCCACGCCGTATTGTGGTCGGATGGAATGGAAGCCGTGAAGCAACGCGTGCGATCTCGGATGCGATACCTTTCTTGGTTGCTGCCGAGAGGGTGGTTCTGGTGGTAGTGCCGGAGACGGGAGGCAAACGAAAGTTAAGCGCAGAACCGGGTGCCGACAT
Source organism: Luteimonas sp. GW821-FHT14E02 (assembly GCF_058803905.1). Classification (NCBI taxonomy): domain Bacteria; kingdom Pseudomonadati; phylum Pseudomonadota; class Gammaproteobacteria; order Lysobacterales; family Lysobacteraceae; genus Luteimonas; species Luteimonas sp. GW821-FHT14E02. The sequence continues at coordinate 225,096 of NZ_JBXAPK010000004.1, forward strand.
GGCCGCGCATCTGGCGCGTCATGGCGTGAATGTCGAGCTTCAGCAGCATCAAGGAGACGACGCAGGCAAGGTTCTGCTGGAGCAGTGCGCGACACACGATGCAGACTTGCTAGTGATGGGGGCGGTGGCCCGACCGAGAATCGGGGAGATCATCTTTGGCAGTGCCAGCAAGATGGTGTTGTCAGCAGCCAATTTACCGTTGTTGCTGTCCAGTTGATGGTTTGACAAAGGGGTGTCTCGATTGAGACAAAATTGTACCAATTGAGCCAGCTCCCGCTTGAACTCACGCGCAAACGACATCTGTTCAGGCATTGCTTCCTATGCTCGAATCATAGGCTTGGGGTACTGATCGGGCTTGGCGAGCCATTTCGTCAGTACACTTGGATACTCAACGGGAGTCCCGGGCTTCCCGCATAGAACACGATCAGTGTGGCCGATTGTTCTGCAGTGCGTCCACGATGCGTGATATCAACGGTTTCGGTAATGGCCTCTCCAGCGTGGAAAGTGCGTTGTTGCCCGCTGTCGCGCTTCTCCAGCGTGAGGTTCCCAGCGAGAAGATAGGCGGCGCTTATCGTGGGATGCTGGTGCCAGGACAGAACACTGTGCGGGGGGATGTAAATCCGCAACACGCTGATCTGTGGTTGGCCGCTGGGATATCGGAAGTATGGCGTCCCGTCCCACGAACCAGTGGTTTGCAGCAGTGTCTCGGAATAGGAGGCTGGATTGTCGGCCGGCCGCTTCAATGCGATCGGTGACGAGAGTGCCTGTGCGGAGCTTTGAGCTGCCGTCAGGCAAAGGGCTGCGGATGCGAGGCAACGATAGAAGAGGCGCATGCTTGTCTCCGGGTGGTGATTGATGGTGTGGCGCGAGGATCAAATCAGGTGCAGTGCCTTGGCAGCGTCACGAAGTTCATCGCGGAAGCGTGGGTCGGCCAATGCGATCAGGGCATGAGCGCGCTCTGTAGATGGCTTTCCCTTGAGATCGATCCAGCCATGTTCGGTGACACCACACCGACTAGAGCGACTCGGCGTTGCTTAATCTGAGGATACATCCTTGGCGTAGGTCGCCATGTGGCGCGTTTGAGCAGGTCCCGAAGTGGAGCCTTGATCGATCATCGGCCTTGGATGTCGTTGAAATGTCGCGGACGGCGATAGCGTCCAAAATTCAGATGGGCCAGCGTGTCTCTATCGCATAGCTACCATCGCTGTCTTTTGCGCGGGAAAGAAGTTTCAGAAAGCTCTCGAGATCGATCCCGCATGATCGGGAACGCGCGGCGAAGAACGCCGCGCGGGTATCTGGCTCCTTCTTACGACAGGCTTTGTTCCATGACCTAGAGACCAATGATTGGAGCCAGCGAATTGCCGGCCGGGATCTCCGAGCAGTTTTGCGCAGCCGGGCGGCCTGCGAATCGATCGTCTACCCAGGGAATTGTCTCGGCAGTCCACAGAAACGTAGTCGGGATATGGCTGAGGCCATCGGCCTGTCTGTACTCAACCTTGACTCCGCGCGAGCAGTAATCACGTGCCAGCGTCCGAACGTCGCCAGCAATCATGACGGCATCGCCGGGACCAATTCCAGGCTTGTTGCCCGGTGTGCCTTCAGCTTCACCGCCGGCCCCCTGGCGGATCAGCATCGGAGCCGACGGCGTGCCACCAGTTCCCATGATCAGGTCGTTTACGATTTCCACGTAGACCGGAATCTTTTCCGGCGTCGGGTACTCGGGCTTGGCGATCGATTGCCAGGTGAGTCCGGGATATTGGAACAGGATGTTGAGGATCGAGGCCTTCTCTAACCGTTCGAAAACAGCCTTGCCGTGATCGTTTAGGTAGGGCTTCGGATCAATGCCATACGATCGGAAGATTCCGAGAAAAGCTGCTGGCAGAATTCCTGCCCACCCCAGGCTTCCATCGACGTAGTGCAGGTTGTGCGCCGGATGCACCAGGAGTCCTCCCGTCGAGAATCCGATGATCCGCTTGTCGATATCAGGAGCATAGCTGGGAGCCAGTTCGGCAGCCCACTCCGTTGCGATCCCTCCGCCGGAATAGCCGATCAGCACGATTTTGGTGTCGGTGGGTAAGCCGACCGTTGGGGAGTTGAATGTTGCGCGCACGGAATCCAGGGTGTTCAAGCCGTACTCCTGTCCAGCTCCGAAATTCGCCTGCTGGCCCTGGCTATCTGGGATCACGATGGTGTAACCCTTCGACAAAAGCGGGGAGAGCAGGATCGATTCGACATTCGGGATCAGTCCGCCGAGCGTCACTCCGCCGGAGATCGCATACGAGGGCTCATCGTCGGGATTGAGCGAGTCGTAGAAGGACTGGTAGGAGACCAGCTTCTTCGGACCGAAGTACAAGAGCGGCTGGACCACGGAGGTGACATTCACCGTTGCCTGCCCGAGCTGTCCCGTCGAGCGATACAGCAGCTGCGTGGTCTTGATCGGCAGCGGGAACCCGATGACGTGATAGGGGAGGGTGCGTGTCTTCAGCACTGTGCCGGGTGCGATGTCTTCCAGTGGTGTGCTGCCGTCGTACTTGTAGAACGGATCCTCGCCGGGAGGAAGCCGTGCCTCGGCCGAAGTGGTTGCCCCTGCGATCGCCAGTGTCGCGGCAATCAGGGCCGCGCGTTTACGCGCGACGGCACGCCGACGATTTTTCGCAGATTTCTTCTCAGACATCTCATGCTCCCGTGGGTTTGGTTGACAACGCATTGGGCCGGCATCATCAGAGATGTCGGCAAAGCGAATAGTTAATGGGGACTATTCCTGCCCTCTCTTCTAAGCATATTAAGGAGGAGTTTGGAGCAGCATCATGTGAAATCCTGTGAGGACATTGGACAGAATAGGAGGTGCCAACAGAAGTTCAGTTCGCAATTCGATCTTGTTAGAAACATCATGCTGCCGAGGTGGCGAGGGTGTGCCCTCTCGCGTCAGAGACGCCTTGCAGTCCGCTGCCCATGGCCGATACAAGATCTGTCTTTGAGTCGTTCACGCACAGGAAAACCAGGATGGCCTGGGAGAGACGTGTGGGGTTGGTCATCCGTTATGTTCGATACGATGCCGGAACAAGTCGCACGATTTCTGATCCAAGAGGGGGGCGAAACGGTTAGAACAGGGCGCGGCATCGATCTAGCGCCAAAAGTCTCTTGTGGCGTTAGCCGTGCGCCACGTTGCCTAGATGCCCGTGATTGCAATGTATTCTCGCGGCGGGATGGCTCATCTTCTTGAGAGCACTTCATCCGAATGATCGCGTGATGTCCCCTGAGCCGTTCAGATAGTGGCCGAGACTCAACTCAATCTTGCTGTGATTTTCTGCCATCAGGACGAGTAGTTTGGAAACGTGAGCTGCTACTCCCGGTCGGCGATAGGTTCCGAAAAATTCACTGAGTGATTCGTTAGTTAAGGCGACTGTCGATGCGCTGGTGTGCGCGTTGAGTAGACATGATGAATGGGTGAATTGCCCGGCATCGAATTCGAGCGGTCGCCTGCTCGATAACCTGTTGATGTCGTCTTGACGTGCTTTCTGAAAGCATCCCGGGTGTCGCTTATCGTGTGCTGCATCTGTTGGTTGCGGACACCGCCTTGGAGTGGTGTTGTTCCGCACATCATGGGTTATGTAAACGCCATTCTCTGGAGAGTGGTTCATTGTTTCCCGCGACGCCGGTTTTCAACGTCATCATGTGCCCGTGGAGAGAATAAATGTCCGAGATGAGAGATATGATGAGCCGCCGGCTTGCTGCTGCGCATGGGCGATTGGTCGTATTTGTTGTATCGCTGGTGCTCCTGGGATCAGCGACTTCGGCGGAGGCTCGACTCCCTCCGAGTCAAGATCCGTTCTATCAGTATGATGGCAGTACGCCGCTCGAGGGCATCTTGCCCGGCACAGTGTTGAAGAGCCGCTCGGTTCCTTATCACGTCGTCGGGTTTCCGCTGCCGGTCAAGACCACGCAGCTGTTGTATCGCTCGACAGGGCAGCTTGGGCAGGCGACAGTAAACGTCACTTCAGTTGTCCAGCCGGCCTTCAATTTCGGTCGCAAGAAAGTGGTCTCATACCAGTCAGCCTACGATTCGCTGAATCCGGATGACGAGCCGTCCTATGCGATCTCCGGCGGGGTGACGCTCGGTGGATTGATCCCGAACATCGAGGCGGTATTGATCCTTCCGCTTCTGTCGAAGGGCTACACCGTCGTGGTTCCCGATATCCAAGGTCAGCAGGCGAACCTGGTGGCTGGGCAAGAATACGGCATGAACACTTTGGACTCGCTGCGGGCGGCGTTCGCCTCTTCAGAGATCGGTCTTCCCAGTGATACTAAGGTCGCGTTGATCGGTTACTCCGGTGGCGCGATCGCGGCGGAGTGGGCGGCCGAACTTGCCCCGGGTTACGCACCCGAGATGGACAAGCGAATCATCGGAACATCGATTGGCGGTGTGTTCGCACATCCAGTCAACAACCTGCACTACATTGATGGAAGCCAGCAATGGTCCGGCGTCATGATGATGGCGTTGATCGGCCTTGCGCGCGCATACGAAATCGATTTGGGGCCTTATCTCAATGACTATGGCAAGAGTCTGTACGAGCGTATACGCGAGGCTTCGATCTTAAGCGTTTTGAATCAATATCCAGGACTCACATGGGCATCAGTCACTAAGCCGGAGTACCAGACTCCCGAGCAGATTCCAGAGCTTGTAGAGGCATTGAACGACACAATCATGGGGACTGGTGGTACGCCGTCGGCGCCCTTGCAAATCCGGCAGGGTGCCGGTGGTGAATCGGAAGGTACGCCGGGCGACAAGCCAGGCATTGGCCCTGGAGACGGCATCATGGTAGCCGGTGATGTCCGGAGCCTGGCCCGTGAATATTGCTCACGCGGAGTCAACGTCCAATACGGACAGAGTGACTCTCTCGGTCATACGCTTGCTGCGCTTGTATGGATTGCCGAGATGCTGCCCTGGGTAGACGAGCGGTTCGCTGGCCATGCGGCATCGCAAAACTGTTTGCAAATTCAGTCAGGAAACCCGCGAAACCCAATCCCTTCTCTTTGAGAAAGCCGTCCTGCTTCATCGCCCCGGACTCGAGAATGAGCCGGTTGACCACGTCCGGAGGGCGGATGGCGGTCTACAGCGCGACGCCGGCGCCTAACGAGTAGCCCATGACGTCGGCCTCGCCGAGGTTCAGATGGCCGATCAGAGCGGCAACGTCGTCGCCCATCGTTTCACTGTACAGTGGCCCGTTTGTGTCTGGCGTTCGCCCATGCGCCTGAAGATGGAAGGTGATCACCAACCGGCTCTTGGCAAGTTCGGCCAGATTGCTCCCAAAGCTGTCTGGGTCAATGTCCCGTGAAGAAGGGTGAGCGGCTTGCCGGCGCCATGCACGTCGTAGAAGGTGTGCTGGTCGTTGAGGTCAGCAAGGTCCCGTTCTGCAGAGCGGATGGCTCCTTTCGTCCTCACGTGGCGCCAAACTAGCCAGCGCGGCGGTGATCGTGCGTTTCATCGTCATCCCTTCCATGCACCGGTGCCTGCCGCGTGGTCACGATCTGCCTGCGAGCAACTCATCCAGTTGCGCAAACTGCTCGGGCAGGGCTTCCGCTGAACCGGCAAGGGCTTCGTCGAGGGCCGTTTTTGTGGGGTAGAGTTCGTGTAGGGTGACCAGCGTCTTGCCGGAATTTTCTTCGAACGTCACCGTGGTCACAGCGCCCTGATCGCTTTCTTCGTTCGTCCACACTAGGCGCTTGTGCGGCGTCACTTCCCTGTACGTACCGAAGAACGCCATCGGTAGATCAGAAGCCGGATGGCGGAACACGAGGCGATACGCGCCCCCGGTGCGCACATCCATGTCGCACGAGAGCAGCGTCAGGCCCGCTGACTCCGGAACCCACCAACTCTTGAACAATTCGGGATTGCTCCAGGCTTCGAAGACGATGTGCGCTGGGGCATTGAATGTTCGCGTCACGACGAGTTCGAGGTCGGACTTGCGTTCCACGACGGTGCTGTTCATGGCGCTTGAACTACCTTCTTTTCCTCGATGCATCTGCCTTCTCCTTGTATTTCAGGTGTTTGACGATCTTGTCCAGCGCGTCGAAACGTGCGCTCCAGAGTTGGCGATGCCGCTCGATCCAGGCCGCCTCTTCTTCCAGCCGGCGCAGTCCGAGCTTGCAGGTTCGTACACGCCCGACCTTCTCCGTTGTCACGAGCCCCGCCTGCTCCAAAACGCTAACGTGCTTCTTCATGCCCGTAAGGGTCATGTGAAACCTGTCGGCAAGGTCGGTGATAGATGCGTCTGAACCCGCAAGCTGCTCCAGCACACCGCGTCGGGTGACATCGGAGAGCGCGGCGAACGTTGCGTCGAGGCGGGCTTGATAGTGAACCATGTGGTTCACTGTAATGCGTGCAGGGGTGATATGCAAGCGGATGACCCCACGGGCTTAAATCGCACATGGCGCTCTGCCGCTTCGAACGAAATCTGCTTTACGTCGCTTGACGCAGGGATCATCAGGGGCGTGCACTAGGGGGTGGCTGGTTCAGCCGCGGGACAAACGATTGACGTCAAAACTTGTCAAAGGGATAGACATGCCACTTCGCCCGTAGCCATGAGCTAAAGCGAGCCGTTTACTGAAGACCTGCCAAGTCCGCTTCCGATCCAAAACAGACGATCGTCCAGAAGGGAGTGAGCAGCCAGTGGTTGCGTAAGAAAAGGCTGACTCTCTAATGCGGGCCTTCTGATGGCCAGCCGTGATCCGATTTGATCGCATATTCCGAGTTTGAGGATTCGACCCGAACTCATCCGGAGTCGGGCGCAACGGAGGCAGCTCACATGAAGTGTCAAATAAGATTTCTCGCCCTTTTAGGGACGTTCTCGATGGCAGGTGTTGTGCAGGCCGGGCAGCATATTCCGTACAGTGTCATCATTGATAGTCGGTCAATGACGGCTGTCGGCTCTCTTGGCACGGCACGTAACAGCAACAGCATATATGAGAGCATCGGATGCAATGTAATGTCCTTCGGCGGAGGCGATAAGACGGTGATTTGTACCGCCTATGATGCCAGTGGGAATTACGCATCATGCTCAACATCAGATCCTGGGATATTTGATCTAGCAATGAGCATCGATTCAGACTCATTCGTCCAGTTCGGATGGGCAGCCAATTCGCAATGCTCGCGCTTATCAGTCCGGAAAGGATCTCAAACCGAGCCCAAACGCGTGTTGTCCCCAAACGGCCCCTCCAGCAGCGCGCTGTGAGCTCGGCGGTCGGTAGATCCCATTAGGAGAAGAAAAATGAATCAGATCATCAAAAAAATGACCATCGCATGGGTATTGGCAGCCAGTGTCTCGCCGGTCATGGCAGGGCTGAGAACCTCACAGCCCGTCACTGTGTACATTGATGCTGCTGTCGCAAACGCGTCGGGCTCACTCGGTACCGCCAGCAACAGTGCCGACAGTAGCCAATATATTGGTTGCATCATCGTCGCGGTGCCTGGTGCCGCGATGTCCGCCACCTGCGACGCTACTGATGCTAGCGGGCAGTATGTGAGGTGCAAAACTACAGATCCGACGCATGTTGCCATGATCAAATCACTTCACACGGATTCATCTTTGTTTTTTGAGAGGAACCAGGAGTCGACTGAGACCTGCACGGATATTCAGGTTCACAACAAATCCTGGCTGGAGCCCAAGCGTCAATGGCCTGCTGTAACGCCGGGCACATAACGGCCGCGTTGATGTCACATCTGTGTGAGTAACAGGTGGAGTCCAGCTAGGCGGATGCATGGCTGGACTCCGCTTTAGCGGTTACAAAGTGCTTCCGAGTCGCTGACACTAGTTGCGGAATCAAAACCTTGGCGAAAGAGTGGCCAATGTATTGATGCACCTGGCGACAGTGCTTATGGTGCGGCTTTGTCTAGTCGGGGGGGGCGTTGCCGCGAGATCTGGCTCGGTTTCCTTCATATGGGAGCCTTCGATCCGAAGGGGCCTTATGCCAGTTACCGTTTCCGAACATGCGGACGATCGCGGACAGCCCTTGTTTACTATGGCGATCACGCGGATTTCCTTTCGGAAATGACGGGTTCTACTAAGATCAGGTTGGCCAGAAAAAGAGGAAACAAACCATCTGTGAATACGATGGTTGGACTGAGCGAATGAATACGATCATCCCAAATTGCTAAAGCACTTCCCTCTGCATGTAGATTCGTGACCCCTATCAACACTGGTCATGGCCGCATCGATACGATGCGGCCTCGCTTGGGAGTTCTAAAACACTCTTCATCTGATGCCAATGGGAGGCCGATGTCATGGATACGCACGGTTCTTCATACGTTCTGTCAGCTGCGATGTTGATCCTCCTTGTGCCACTGCCTGCGCCGGCAGCGCTCACCAATTTGGGAACGCTTGGCGGCGGCACGTGTAGCGCGGTCGATGTCAATAACGCGGGCGCTGTGGTCGGCCATTGTCGAACGCCCGCAGGGGACTTCGCACCAACCTTCTGGAGCAGTAGTGGCACAGCGGCCATGGCGTTGCCGGGGCTGGAATTCGATGGTCCGTGCTCTGTAGTAGGGATCGGCAGCAACGACGAGATTGCCGGTAACTGTGAGTTGGGGGCGGATGGCGAGCAGTTTCCTGTACGCTGGATGACACCATCGCTGCCCTCGGCGGCCCCGCAGGTGCTGAGTGCACGCATCGGAGAGGATCGCGCCGAAGCGAAATTGATCAATCGATCCGGGACCGTTGCTGGCGTCAGCGTCGATGCTGACGGAACCCAACACCCTGTGTTGTGGAAGCGTGGACAAACAACGCCGACTTCACTGCCGGTCCCCGGCTTGCTCCCTCCGCTGTTGACATCGGTGACCGAGTGCCACATCACGGCCATAGGTGTTGCGGAGACGCCAGCCGCAGTGGGGTTCTGCGATCTGCGTGAGGGTGGCGCGGTGGCAGTCAAATGGACGCCGAATTCCGCAGGGAGCTACAACGTCGCGTCCTTGCCTCGGATTGCCGGGGGCTCAAACTGTGTGGCCGTAGCGGTGAATCCCAGCGGCTACACCGCAGGCACATGCGAAGATACAGTTGGCGATTTAGCGGCCGTGCGCTGGAGACCTTCGGGCGGTGCGCCTGCGATGCTGCGTGGGTTGCCACGGGAAGCGGCGCTTGGGCAACAGGTGATTGCTGCGGATATGAACGGCGCTGGCACGATCACTGGAAACTACATCGCAGGTGACGGAAGTTACCGAAGTTTTGTCTGGGCGCCCACCGACGATCCGACCACGGAGGACGGATTGGATCTTGGCGCACCCGACGGCGATACCATGTGGGCAGAGTGGATCGCCGACAGTGGGCGTGTCATCGGGAGCGCCCAGGATGCGCAAGGCGCGCCAGTCGGCGTTTCCTGGACGTCAGCGGCCAACCTGCAAATATTGGGGACGCTGGGTGGGCCACATAACCGCCCGGCTGCGATCAGCCCCAATGGGGTGTGGATTGTCGGCACCAGCGAGATCAGCACTCGACACCGGCATGCTTACAAGGTGGAGGCAGCGAAAATCGGAGATGCTACGACGACAAAGCTTGGTATTTTCGGTCTGGTTGGGGCACCCATTGAATCTAGCTGGTGTGCAACTCTAGGCAGGGAGTCCACTTACTGCCCTGGTGGCGCCAGATAACAAAACTCTTCGGTCTTGCAGAGTGTGGTTGTGTTGCTTTCACTAAACCGGCAACCAAGCCAGTACTGAAAATTGTCGAGAACCGCGCTCGATGACACTCGCGGAAAACTCCCCCTTTCGAGGAGGGCACGGAGTCAATCAGGACATAGGTCATAGGTCCCACGTGGGGCGCGGCGCAGTCATCGCAAGGGTCGTTGCTGGCGAGGGTAGGGTGCAGCGCGCGGCTGATGGCGGCCATCAGTAGGCTCCGCATGGTGGGGTAGGGGTTTTCCTACAGGACCGCCCTTTCGCATGTTTGGCGTCCGCTTTTTGGCCACAAGCAAAAGTCAACACTGACCCGTGTTTTTCTAACGGCTGAATTACGCCGAGCCGCGAAGCGGCTTCGGCTTGAATGAATTGTTAGCCCACTCTACTTTTGGCATGGCTCAGCCGCTAGAGAGCACAGCTCAAGGTACACCGCTAGAGCGGTAGACCCGCCAGGATTGGCACAACCTTTCAGCCAGATGGATGCGTACTGACCCACTTTAAGTTCGTGCGCCTCGGCTTCACCACCGTAGGCAGTAAAGAGGTTTGTGTTCGAGTTAATATAAACCGGAATGTCCTTGCCGCGAGCAACACGCACCACGACTCGGCCAGGCCGCACTTGGGTTAATCTGCCGCTCAAGGAGGCAGGGGAGGGCTCGATATCCGCGCCATCAGGAACCGGAAGCACGCATCGCCCCTGAGCGGCGTGAGCAAGCGGGATTGATAGGGCTAGAAGGATGGTGAGCCAGAGATATTTCATCGAGAGGCCGAATGCCTGAGTTAAGCCGAGCCGCGAAGCGGCTTCGCCTTGAATGAATTGTTAGGCGCTCATCCGAAATCTAGCGCCCGCGTCTCATCACTACCAACAATCTCATCGATGTATGCATCAACAGCAACCGACCAGCCATGAACATCTAGTTCCAAGTGCCATGGATCCGCGCCACGCTCCCCATGCAAGTGCACCATTCCCGTCCAGTGCGAGTATCGATCTTGTGACTTAGCATTCCTAGTAATCCAGCCAAGTTCCACATGGGTTGCATGGATGATCTTATTGCATGTCTCACGAACTGTTAGTTCGAAGCGCCCGGCATGAATTGTGCCCAAGGAAACCTGTTCGGTGGCGTACTTGTTTGCATGCACAAAGGCTGAAGGCCGAACATGGGGTTTAGATGAGTCTTCAAGAATGCGGACCTTCACAGCAACTTCGATGAGGTATCCGCAGACGACGGGCTTGATCTTGTGGTCGTAGTCGTTCCAGTCATCGTGGCCGTAAGGGTAGCTGCCCTGGCAGATGTTGCTGATGCGACAGTATGGTTGGCTGGCCAAGATGAGTTGCTGCAGGAGAAAGAGCTTCTCGTTGACACCAGCGAAGTCGAGACTATGTGTCATGAGCGCCTAACGCCTGAATTAAGCCAACCCGCGAAACGGGTTCGGCTTGCATGAATTGTTAAGCCCCGCGCCGCAGACTCTCGGCATGCTTAGCGTGTCTAACAGCGTTCTGTAGGCTTGTGAAGTTATAGGAGCCGTAAACGTATCGATCATCATCCTTCGAGATGTTGTAGCGAGCAAGCAAGTCTGCCTCTGATTGAGGCTCGTGTTTCTTCGTTTCCCCGTGTTGCGATGGTTGCGGCTGCGCGCTCGGGCGAACTTTATTTGTATCACGAGTGCTGTTAGCTGGTCGGTTTTCTCGCTTTTGTAAGGTAATCCACTGGTCATGGTTTCTGCGCTTCTCAGGATCAGAGAGCACCTTATAAGATGCGTTAATGATTGCCATGACCCTAGATTTTTCTGGGTCGCCGTTGTGGCGATCCGGATGATGCATTTGAGATAGCACCCTATACGCTGCTCGTATTAGTTCGGGCGGGGCATCATGCGTAACCTTTAGATTGTCGTAATGGGTCTTGATCTTGGACATGACGGGGCCTAACGCCTGAATTAAGCCGAGCCGCGAAGCGGCTTCGGCTTGAGTGAATTGTCAGGACTCATCTGGAGCCCAGTCTGTGACTACCAAGAATCGCTCGGACATCGGAGTCTTCTCAAAGGCGCTGCCCTCAGGAGCATTGATAAAAGGAACAATGCTCGGATCGTAGTTGGCGATTGTATTGACGTCATAGATTGCGTGATTGGCTGGGTCATCCATGTACGCGTCGTCCTCAAAACCAGACATGAAGCGCCAGCCACTATCGATCTCATTGTCCGGGGCCTCTCGGTACATGAAGCGAACGGGATATCCCTCGACTGTGATCTTGTCGGTTGCAATGCAACCACCATATCCCTCAGCCAATGGCCTGATCTGGTCTGCAGTGAGTTTGAACTGTTTTGTCATGAGCCATGTGCCGGAATTTTGCTGAGTCGCGAAGCGGCTTCGGTTTGAACGAGTGGTAATGTTTACACAGGCGAATTTCGTGCTGGGTCGGTTATCGGAAATGCTCCAGCGGATTGCAATAGATCAATCATGGCTTGAGTTGAATGCTCTTTTGCATAGTCGCGCTCCGCCTCAGTAATGCCAACCACATGCAAGAAATCAATGGTTCCAGAGGGCAATTGAGCCGTATGTGGATAGTGAGCAGGCTTGGCCAGCGCCACAAACCGCAAATCAGACTTTGGTGCTATCGGGCCACCTAATGGAATACGTGCACCGTAGTCGAGTGAGCGTGCATCCCCATACATGCCATGGCATAGCAGAACGTTATAAGCGAGGAGGCGTTGTAACACGAGAACTGGCCACTCTGCCTTTTCGGGGGATTCGATGACTAGCTCTGTGCCAAGCCAAGAAGGTTCGGCGGAGTTGTATTGATCAGGATCTGTTTCCCAAGGGGTCGTTCCGCCTGATGTAACGTAAAGCCAACTATTGCGATTTGGCGATGGGCGAAATTCCATCACTCCTAGGAACAGCCATCTCGGGTCGTAGCTCTCTTGCTGAAAGATATCAGTGAAGATGTTAGCGCTTAGGGTGAATATGCCTTCGCTCTTTTCGCTAAACAAGGACGGGAAAAGCACCTCTTCCCTGTGCTCCCAGACCCCTTCGAGTGAGTTCATGATCTTTCCCGTAAAGCACAGTACTTGGATGAAGCCGTTCCGCGAAGCGGCTTCGGATTGAATGAATTGTTAGGCGCGCTAGTCGGCGATGCTGAGCTTGACTCGCGTGCCATCTGGTAGACCCTCAATCTTCCGGGCAATGTGTCCCGAGGTGGAAACAAGCTCGCCGAGTGAGATGGTGGCGAGATTATCGCCGCCATACTCGCCACCGAGCGTACCGGGAATCTTGAGGCAGTACTTGAAGCCGGGCCTGAGTGGGCCAAAACTCTCCCGGGCTTGTTGCACTAGTTCCCTCATGTACCAGTCGTGCAAGAACCCTTGATCTTGCGAGAGCTGGTCGAGCTCGGATTTGGAGTTTGCAATGACTTTGCAGTATAGGTCCTCGGGGCACAAGCGCCAGTACCGGCCACTCTGGTCTTTAATCATGAGGTTTCCGAAATCGTTGTCGCCGACGATCTGCTCCGGCTTGAGCCCGGTCCAGCCCCATGCATCCTCGATAATTGCGATTAGTTCCATGCGCGCCTAACGCCAGAGCCGAGGCGGGAAGCGGCCTGGGCTTGAACGAGTTGATAGGTGTCACTGTACACTCGTCACTCTTGGGTCGCTCCACAACTGCCGCCCATCCACACGCTCCATGAAGAAGCTAGGGCACTTGCCGTCGCCGCTTCCTGCCATGCCCCCATCAGGTTGGCAGATTAGCTCCCCACTACTGGTGTAGAGTTGGCTCATAATGTCGCAACACGTGAGCCGCGGCACGTAGTACACCAGTTGACCCTTGTAGCGATATTGCCACACAGCGCCAGGTGAGCTGCTTGGCGGGACAGATTTGTATCGTGTGATGAGTTCCGCGACGAATAGCGGAACATCTGAGGCCTCAAGCGCGGGCGATGAGACAACCGCAGGTGAAGGCTCGACTACCTCTAGCCGCATTGGAGGTAGCGGAGGCTGAAGCCAAAGCAGCAAAAGGTAGACACAGGCGATGAGAACCACTGAAACCGCGACGACGCGAGTCCATCGAATCTCACCGCTTCTCGGTTGCACCTGTTGTGTCATAGACGCCTAACGCCTGAATAAAGCCAAGCCGCGAAGCGGCTTCGGCTTGAATGAAATGTTAGGTTCGCTTACCACGCCTGCGTCCATACTTGGGGAGACCAGGGGAAGCAACAGCTGGCTTTCGAGGTCGGGCTGTCCTAGCTGGGATGGCGGAAGCATACGCAATGCCCAATCCAAGTGCGATCCAGAGCAGGCCGGACAAGACCCATGCGCCGGTCTTACCAATGAGACTCTCGACGGCCATGAAATACAAAATTGCCCCGTGCTTATTGCTCGTTGCGATCAGTGGAGACTGGAGTGCGATGAGCGCAATGCCATGAGCAAGAAGAAGCAGCCCGAGAAGAAAACCAAAGACCTTGCCGAATAGTCTCATGCGGGTCTAACCACTGATTTGCGTCGGCCTGCGAAGCGGCTTCGGCTTGAATGAATTTTAGGTGCCGCGCTGAGGAAGCGTGACATTTATGGATTTGTTGAACATTGGGATAAGTAGCAAAGCCGATCCGAAGAAAAAGCAGACAACCAGAGCGATAGTAAGGCCGACTACAACAATGGCCCGATGAATCATAGCCATGCTGCGATGGGCCTGAATCACCCATATGATCGTCAGAATCCAGAGAGCAATGAGAGCTATGAGAACGACAAGGAACCAGTTGGGGAAGAGATAAAGCAAAAGCATTGCTACGGTAGGGATCGGCAAGAGCCAGGCAAGACAGCTAAGCCAGAATCGACGCTTAGGTGAACCGAACGCCCTAAACTGGCTCACTTGAGCCTGTGGTGCTTGATAGGGATTCTCAAAGTTGTTGGGAGCTGTCATATGGCACTACTTTGGGGGAGCGCAATCGTATGAACGATTCACGGCACTTCCAATTAGCGAATAGCACTCATATAGAAGGTGGTCGCCGCTGTAACCAGTATTTACAAGGAAAGTGGTGATGTCGTTTTCAAGTTGTCTTACATCGAAAGGAGATCCTGGAAGTCGTTTCAGCGGTCGTGCTTCCAATTCTCCGCTATCGGTGCGCATTGCCACTAGATAGATAGCGCCCTCGTTGATGCTAAGGTGGGCCAATCCTGTGAAGACAAATATGCCGTCCTCGTTTTTGACAATGCCATGAACGTTCTCATTAAGAAGTGTATGAAGAACGCCGTCTTTGTCCTGAAACTGAAGCTTTCCAATCCATTCTCCGTGATCTGTTCCCAACAGCCGGCCATCAAACACTCGAAGAACATGGTCGGGGATAAGCACGCGTGGTTTCGGAGAGGTGGCGGCATGCTCATCATTGCCTTGCGTACAACCACAAAGCATGAGTGCTGTGGCAAGGAGAATTGGCTTCATAAATCATCCCCCGCCTAACTCGACATGGGATGCCGCCAAGCAGGGCATGACGAGCGCCCCTTTGGCAAAGGTCCGTGATGATTTCCCGAAGTCATGGCCTCACCCCTGTGTCGTTGCCATGGCCAAGTCTAGCTTATGGATCAGCTGCCAGCAGCGCCGCGTCCATACGGCGCCCGAGCGGTGCGAGTAGACCAGGGGAATGGGGTATCGCAAGGGTCGTTGCTGGCGAGGGTAGGGTGCAGTGCGCGCTCGCCGGCGACCATCGGCCGTTGCCGCATGGTGGGGTAGGGATTTCCCTACAGGATCGGAAGCAGACACACTAAGCTAGGTTCAACCAACCTTTGGGCTCGAGCGATGAACTCAAATGCGATGATACGAAGGCTGGGACGTGGAGCAAAGCGGGGTTTCGACTTCAACGAGGAATCTCGTGCCTTCAACCTGTTAGCGCACTTCCAGTTGGTAGAGCTGTCGTTAAAGGTCTACATCGGAATCGCGTACAAACTGATTGCTACCCGAGTCGACGGTTACGTCCCTTACAACTATGACGATCGTGCTCTTGAGAAGGCCTCTTTTGAGCGCCTTATTGGCATGTTTAAGGTGGTCAATAACAACCTCGCTCTTCAAAAGCGGCTCGCGGGATTGGTCGATAAACGCAACGACGTGGCGCACCGCATGCTATTGCCGCACTTCGGCGTGAGGAGGCGCGACTCGGACATTCGGATGACTAACGACGAGCTGAAACTCGTCGAGGAATCAGTCAGCCGCGCGATGAAATCCCTCGCCAAAGAGATCGGCAGCTTGAAGGATTCCTTGGCGCGGGCAGGATAATGTTGTCCGCTATCGGCCACTAGCGGACTATTGTGAATGAACTGGCATCAAACGCGTCTTCTTTATGGTTCTTCGAGCGTCGATTGCATTCAACCGCCTAGCGTTGGGCGTACATTGGCTCAGCGACTCGCTCGGCAGTTCAAAATCCTCTGGCAGCGATCGCACAAATTCTGGCGAGAGAGCAGGAAAACATGCGATTTCAGATAACTGCGACAATCATGGCACGTTAATGCCGGCAGTGTTGAGTCTCTACGTGTTGATGGTGGGCCAGGACTCAGGCTTGCCTTTTGATACGGATCAATGATGGGTGTCGATTTTCAAACGACACTCCCCATGTTCATTGCATATGAAGAAGCGCCCTCATCTGGGAGAGAGGGATACCCAACGATTGCCGGCGCCGCCTAGTTGAGTAGGAGAGGGTTGCTTGGTTTTATTTCGACTCCGGCAGCAAGCGGAACGGACTTATCGACGGATCGGGAGGTCCGAAGTCAAAGACGATCCAGTCGTCATCCTCATTGACGCCCGGCTCGATCCTTGCCGAGGCAAAAAGGTGGCCACTGGCGAACTGCCCACTGAACACATTGCCTTGCCCAGTACTCCATCCATGCTCCTCGGCGAACCTCTCATAAGACTTAACACCCGCCAGAAGCTCCAGTAAAGCGCGCGATGAGATTCGCATCTGGTTGCTTGTCGCTCTGAATGCCAGGCTCATTTTGGCACCTACCTCTGTATCAATATTGCGCCGTACCGCGTTCATGGGGGTCATTACAGGTTGGGGAATCTTCTCAACTGCTAATTCAAGCGTTTGTTCTAACAAATGGAGCACAGAATCTGTCAGGCGAGTAGTCCGGTGCTGAGCAGATGCAGCAACAAGCTCGTACCGAGCACGTAATGCTCGACGAGGCCACCAGGAACCAGTGCTCTGATCCTCAACTGTGGCTAACAACACAAGATCTATAGAGTTTGTGTTCTGCAGAAACCGTTCGGCAATTTGTCGAGCGCTGAACCCCTCGCGAGAGAAGCTCTGGCTCATTGTTGCGCAATCGCCGTCGCAAACAATAAGCAATCGGATAGCCTCCGGTGGTGCGCCGCGCAGTTGCTTGGCTTTCGCTTTCATCTGGTTGTAGATGGGGTTATTCGTTACTGATAACGCGCTGTCATAGGACCGATACGATCCACCTGCGAAATTGCTGGGCCCTTCGTAGCGTATGGTGAAGCGGGCTCCATTCTCTTTCACCGCGAGCTCATCAGGCTTGTCTTGGTTGCGGGCGACTCTTTGGACGAACGGCTTGATGTGGCGGGCAACTAATTGATCAAAATCAGGGCCATTAGGAATTGCCAGTTGCACCTTGCGTTTCGTGCGCTCGCCAGTCTCGTCATGCTCAACAGCAACGTGGAAGCCACCCCCCAAAAAACCTTCTTTTACCGCGCGCTTCCGAATTGCTTCCATCAGAGCTTCGAACGGGTTTTGCGCATCGATGCCAGAATCGGAAACCGTGGTGATATCACCTATCACAGGTATCGCGCCGTTTGCACCTTTTAACTCAAACCCAAAATCCGGACGCGCACCGGTGATCAAAGCCTGTTCGTGAGTGACAGCCTCTACCTGGCCCAAGGCATCAAGGAACACCAGTTCCCACATATCAGGGAGTCGATTTTTTCCGCGCCGATTCAAGCGTGTGACTAAAGCGAACACGGATTCCCGGGGCATCCAGACGGAAATACGATCCAACATGGATTGCATAGATCGTCGAGTAAAAATAAACATGCGGGTTTTTTGCTGCGTCGAATCTGATGACCTATTGGTCTTCGCCGGCGACCAGGTCAATCTTGGGTGCGACGGATTTTACATTTGAGTATAGTCGTCCGAATCTCTTCTCCCTCATGACTAGCACAATCATTTCCGCGCGAGCTCTAGCCTCGGGTTCAAGAGATTCATCCTGAGATTCTTGCGAGTAGCGTCTGAGCAACTCATCATGTTCGTTATAAGGAGTTTGTGCGCCAATCAATTCTGCCTCCAACGCGTAGCCATAGTTTGATTGAGCAAACTCTTTCCCTTCTGGGCGTGAAGAAAAATATTCCATCACATCCTTGGCAGATGCCCTTCCGGAAAGGTAGCCTCGATAAAGGTTGGTGTTCTTAATTTTTAAGATAATCAGACAGCCGAGCATCAGTGGGTGCAGGTAATGATTCTCGGCGGTGGCGCGAATTGCCAAACTCAGCAATACGAATGCTCGCTCGCGTTCTCTGAAAGAAAAATCTAGTCCAGGAAACAAATGCTTGAACATGGTCTGAATTCGATCCCTGTCATACCTGGTCTCGTGATGCTGCATCCGGCCAGAAAAGAAATCATTCAGCCCAAACATGCCGAACTGTGCTTTCAGAAATTCATCTGTACTTGGGTTCGGCAAGTTGAGTTCGAGATCGAAGAACCTTCTCAGATATCCATCGACATCCATCCCTTGACCATACAGCGTTCTCACCGAGTGCCCCAGCTGTTCCGGATCCAAAGCGACTACGAACGCCACGCGATCAATTGAGAACAAGTGCTTAACGATTTCCAGTAACCGGACGGCGTGCGTAGGTCTACACCTATCAAGTTCATCAATGATGAAAACTAGTGGAAGTTGTGATCCTTCGCCATAAAGTGATTGTGCTATTTCATTCAGTTCGTTTCGAAAAGCAGAGATCGATTTTTTTGCCTCAGAATAGGCATCAATCCGCTCTTGCGCGAACTTCTCCGCAGCGTCAGCTAAAGCAGCTTCTGCAAGTTCTTCGAGATCGACTATCCCGGCGGTGCCAATTTTTATCGCGGCGGGCAAAGCTGCCTTTATGATTAGGCTCCCATACTTTTTGGCCTTATCAATTTTTGCTTGAAGCGGACGATTTCTGCCGCCCTTGAGCGCCTTTAACTGTTCCTCTGTGTCGCCAAGGAGTGCAACAAATGGGTCGTCAATGTAGTCGCTTTCCCATGCATTGAAGCTGATGACTTTGAAATCACCCGCGGTGAGATGGGCTTGTAGCATTCGTAAAAATGTAGATTTACCGTAGCCCCAGGGCGCGTTTACAGAAACTACGAGCGGTTCTGTCGTGCTTTTTAGGATATTGGCAATGGCTTCTACAGCCGGCTGTCGTCCTAGTTTGTCGTTCTGGAACGGGCTAGCGGCAGGTATGTCAAAAGTAGGTGCACGAAGGCGCATGAATTGTCTCCCCTGTAGAACTTTTCCTGTCGGACAACTGGTCTGGCGGATGCAAATGTTTATTTCGGGCAGAAGCTAACATCAGTTGCCTGGGTTAGTTTGTTAATCGAGAACCTTGGTGATTGATCTCTCGCCAACTTGGTCGAGAAAGTGGCGCCAGAAGCGCTCAGCGTGCCTGACAGCGGAATAGATCGTCGTTGACGATGTACTTCCATTGTTGCGTTCTTGGGTCGGCACTGCGTGCACAACGGTCGAAATCGTCTCCCCACTTCCGCTATAAATATCCACTAAAACATCGACTGTAAGCTCTTCCGTTACTGCATTTCTTATTAGCATCCGATGCTTTGTAGCATTACATATTTGATGGCAGAGATTCATCTCGATAGATGTATTCCTAACTGCTAGTCGAAATTTTTTATGGCCATCCTTTTCGTCAAACACCTCGTTCAGTGCCCGCTCGGCGAAGCACAGTTTCTTTGTGTCACAGCGAATGATTTGCCACGCCCAATCGGTAAGGCTCCATGCTGTACTAGCTGCATTTATGCCCGCGTACAGAGCAGCCATTGGGTGCTCAATCGACTTCTCAACTGCCTTAGTTAGGACCGGTGCTCGATGCTCCAATTCACGCAGTAGCAACAGATCCCATTCCAACTTAGATAGCACATCCCAGATGGTATACAGCCCCATTGTTCGGTCAATGGCATCATGCTCCCTTGAGCTCATTGAGCACCCCCTAACGCCTCAATTTAGCCGCCTTGCGAACCGGAATCGTTGAATGAACTGTTAGACCACATCAGCTGATCCAGGCCGTCCTTCCATGCCGCTTGGATCCGCTATGAGTAGTTCTTCAAACAACATGAACACATCATCTCCCTCCACCCCAGGGTCCCCAATAGCATAAAGCGTCGCAAATGTTGCCGCATATGCGGCGTCGCGCCGAAGTAGGCAGAGATCTCGGGGATCGGCGCCTGCGGCTAGTAGTCGTTGCAATACGGCACCTGTGTCCGCAAAAGGATCATCAGGGCGGACTTTGGAGCGCTCGATCTTTGCATCTAGAGAAGCAGGGTCGAGATTGACGTTGATTACCTGCTGCCAGAGATGGGTGAGTAGCTTGTCTCGGGTGCGCACTTTGCCTCCATGTGCTGATCGAATCGGACTGGCTCAATTGCTCTTGCCATTCAAAAGAAAATGGAGCTCATGGCACTCGCTCTTGCGTGAGCATAGCTTGCCTTTTGATGTCATCTTTTGTCATTAGATGCCGTCCAATGCTTTCCTTTGTCTCCGATCACCAAAGACTCTGGCGACCATTCCATTTGGTTATGTGGCATTTGAGCTGCTTTTGTGCCGTAGCCGGCAGTTTACGACTTGCATCCTGATGTCGTTCTTTGTCATTGGATGTCATTCGATGCTTTTCTACGTCTCCCGTCTCCCCGTTTCGCTCTAACACGGTGCACACCACCTATGCATTACAACTCGCATCCCTAAGTCTTTGAATTTTTTAGGGCACCCCGTGTAACGAAAACACGGGGATGGTGCAAAAAGGGAGAAAAGGGGCAAAAAGAGAGAGAAATGAGGCCCGAGAAGGGGCAGGAGAGTGGTGTCGTCGACACGGGAATGGACGCGAAAAACCCTGCGAAACAAGGGGTTTTTGCTAAAAACGAAAAACCCACCGGAGAGCGGTGGGCTTTGATGAGGTGGTGGCCGGGGAGGGAATCGAACCCCCGACACGGGGATTTTCAATCCCCTGCTCTACCAACTGAGCTACCCGGCCAAACGCTGCGGCCTTGGCCGTGCGAGCCGCGTATCATACGGGGCTGAACGGCAGGGAGCAAGAAGCTCGCGGCTGGCTGAACAGGTCGCGCGTGCTCCCTTGGGCGGCGTGCGGCCCGAGCGCATCATCGTGCTACCTCACCAGCGCCGCCGTGCGGCAAGGGAAACGGGCATGAAAACGATGATTTTCGCGGCCGCCCTGAGTGCCGCATTGCCGCTGTTGGCCGCCTGCGCGACCACGGGCATGAGTGATTCCGAGAAACTGGCGCTCTACAGCAGCCATGCCGGCAAGCCGGTGTCGAGCTTCCACTACTTCGGCCGTATCGACGGCTGGACGCCGCTCGGCGACAGCGCGGTGGCGGTATGGACCAAGCCCAATCAGGCCTATCTGCTGAGCCTGTACGGCCCGTGCCAGAACCTCGAATTCACCCCGGTGATCGGCGTGACCAGCCAGATGAACCAGGTGTACGCGAAGTTCGACAAGATCATCGCGCGCGATCGCGGCTCGATCGAGATGCCATGCCGGATCAACGAGATCCGTCCACTCGACGTGAAGGCGATCAGGGCCGCGGAGAAGACCGCGCGCGATCAGGCATCGCCGTCCACCGGAACATAGCCGGCCGGTTTCTCGGCGCCGCCGCCGAACAGGAATTTCCGCATCTCGTCTTCGAGGAAGGCGCGGTGCTTCGGATCGAGCGGTGAGAGCCGGTTCTCGTTGATCAGCATGGTCTGGTGTGTCAGCCATGCGGCCCAGGCGGTCTTGCCGATGTGGGCGAAGACGCGCTTGCCGAGCTCGCCGGGCCAGGGCACGAAGTCCAGGCCTTCGGTTTCGCGGTGTTCGTATTCGCAATAAACCATGCGCGTCATGACGATGTGGTCCCGTGATCCTGAGGTTGTCGGAATTGCGCTTCGAGCAGGGTGCGGACCGGCGCCGGAATGCCGAGCGTGGCGAGATCCTCGCGCGTTGCCCAGCGCAGGTCGTCATTGTCGCGCACCACGGTGCGCGGAGTGACGGCGTGCCAGCGTAGCGGTTGTAGGCGCAGGTCATAGTGGGTGAAGCCGTGGTCGATGGCGTCGAGCGTTTCGCCGCCGTCGTAGTCGCCGGTGACGTGGCTCTCGAACCAGGCGCGTGCGTCCTCATGCGCTTCGCTTTGCGGTAGCGACCAGAGTGACGCCCATACGCCGGTCGGCGGACGGCGTTGCAGGAGAACGCGCTCCTGGGCATCGCGCAGCAGAAGCACGAAGGCCGAGCGTTCGGGCAGTGGTTTGCCGGGTTTCGGCGTCGGCAATTCGGCGACGCGGCCGGTAGTCAGCGCGACGCAGTCTTCCTGCAAAGGGCAGAGCACGCAGGCCGGATCGAAGCGGGTGCACAGCGTGGCGCCGAAATCCATCTGCGCCTGGGTGTAGTCGGGCAGTTGTCCGTGTGCAATGTGCCGGCTCTGCACATGATGCTCGGCAAGTGACCACAGCTTCTTTTCCACCGCAGGTTGACCGGGCCAGCCGTCGATACCGTGATAGCGGCACAGCACGCGTTTGACGTTGCCATCGAGGATGGCATGGCGATCCCCCCACGCCTGCGACAGGATCGCGCCGGCGGTGCTGCGGCCGATGCCGGGCAGTGCGACGAGCGCATCGAAGTCGCGCGGCAGTTCGCCGTCATGCCGTTCCGCGCATGCGCGCGCGGCCGCGTGCAGGTTGCGGGCGCGTGCGTAGTAGCCGAGTCCCGACCACAGCGCCAGCACGGTGTCGAGTTCGGCGGTGGCGAGTGCGGCGACATCGGGCAGGGCGGTGACGAAGCGTTCGAAGTAGGGGATGACGACGCGGACCTGCGTCTGCTGCAGCATGATTTCCGACAACCAGACACGATACGGCGTGCGCGGATGCTGCCAGGGCAGATCGTGGCGGCCGGAGACGTCGAACCAGCTCAGCAGCTTGGCTGCAAAGGTGTCATTCGAATCCATCGCCGAAACCTGTTGGTCGCCGTGCGAATCTTTTACCGGCGCGGGAATTTTCAATCGCCTGCTTCCCGATTTCGTGCTCATGGCGCTTTGGCATCCTTCGGCTCTGCGTCATCCAGTTCGATCTCGATCCCTTCCAGGCGCGCGCCGGAAATGACGAGTTCCGGCGTCGTGAGGTGCCCGGATAGCGGCGGCAGCGGCGGTGCCGTGCCAGTGGCTGCCGCTATCCACTGCGTGATCTCGGGGATGCGGAAACGGCCATCGAAGCGGGTGGCGTCCCGTTGCAGGCGCAACTCGGCGAGGTCGGAAAGATCGGCGGCGCCAAGGTAATGTGTGGAGAATGCCAGTGGCGATTGCGATGCATTGAGTGGCGCGGGCAACGCCGGCCAGGCCTGCGGCCAGGTCGCGAGACGGCCGTCGAAGCGCAACAGCATGCGTTTGCCGTAGGCCGCCGCGCCTGCCGCTTCCAGATTCGGCACGACACCTTCGCCGCGCAGGACGAGGCCGGCGGGGGCGAGCACCGCCACATCGTCGCGATAGCGCAGCGGCGAATTCAAGGCGAAAGTGAAGGGGAGTTTGGTGTCGCCGCTTTCGTATCGCGCGACCAGGGAGGCGCGCAGTGGCGTGATGCGCACGCCATCGTCGAAATACAGGGGGCCGGACGCGCGCAACCGTGCGGGGAGGCGCCAGTCCTTCGCTTGCGCGATGATCGGGCCAACGACGGCGACGCCTGCGCCGCTGGCGGGGCGAGTCATCGCAACGGCGAGATTGAATTGCAGCGACAGTGTTTCAGTCTCGAAGCGACCGCCGGCACGCGCGTCGGTGCGGTGATCCGGTTGCAGGCGCGGCAGGGTGAGAGAAAGCGCCTCGATGCGCCAGCCGCCGCCTTCGACGCGTCCGTTGTCGACTTGCACACCGTTGCTGAAAGTGGGGAGACGCGTCTCCCCAGATGGTCGCGTGGACAACCAATGCTGCAGTGCCCGGATATCTAGAATGGGCGCGTCGAGTTCGAGCCGGGTGATGTCGAGTTTCTCGCCGCGGCTGCGGACGGTCGACCAGGGCACGGAGACCAGCACGCGTCGCGCGCGCAGCAACGGTGTCGTGACGCTTGGCTCGCGGACGGTCACGTTGCGCACGACCAGTTGCGGCCCGCCGAGCAACCGGTATTCGCTCGCACCGGCGGCATCGATGTCCAGGCCGAGTGCGTCGCCGATCGCCGACAGCGCGAATCCGGCAACGCGGTCAGGCTGCAGGACGATGCGCAGCGCGATCGCCAGCAGCAACAGCAGGACAGCGCCCGCGATGAGCAGCAGCGCAATGCGCTTGCGGATCACGCGCTGAGCGACTCCGGCAACAGCGCGTCTACGAAGGCTTCCGCATCGAACACACGCAGATCCTCGGGCCGCTCGCCGATGCCGGCGTAACGGATCGGAATGCCGAACTCGCGCGCCAGCGCGAACACCACGCCACCCTTGGCGGTGCCGTCGAGCTTGGTCACGACCAGGCCGGTGACGCCGGCGGCCGCATGGAACTGGCGCAGCTGCGACAGCGCGTTCTGCCCGGTGGTGCCGTCGATGACCATCAACACTTCGTGTGGCGCCTGTGCGTCGACCTTGCCGAGCACGCGCTTGATCTTGCCGAGTTCGGCCATCAATCCCTGCTGCGTGTGCAGGCGGCCGGCGGTATCGGCGATCAACACATCGATACCGCGCGCTTTCGCCGCCTGCAGGGCGTCGAAGGCGACTGAAGCGGCGTCGGCGTTCTGGCCCTGCGCCACCACGGCGACACCGTTGCGATCACCCCAGGCCTGCAGCTGTGCGACGGCGGCGGCGCGGAAGGTGTCACCTGCGGCGAGCATCAGGCTGCGGCCTTCGTCCTTGTAGCGTTTGGCGAGCTTGCCGATGGTGGTGGTCTTGCCGACGCCGTTGACGCCGACGGTAAGGATGACGAAGGGCTTGGCCACGCCATCGATCACGAGCGGCTTGGCGACGGGCGCCAGCATCGCGATCAGTTCGGCGCGCAGCGCCATGCGCAGTGCCGCGGCGTCGGCGAATTCGCGCGCCTTCATGCGCTTGCGCAGCTGCGCGATCAGCTGGGTGGTGGCGGTGACGCCGACATCCGCAGTGAGCAGCGCGGTCTCGATTTCATCGAGCAGGTCGTCGTCGAGCTTCGGATTGCGCGAGAACAGGCTGCCGAGGCCGCGCGCGATGCTGCTGCCGCGCAGGCGTTCGCGCCAGCCCGGCTTGCCGGGAGCTGCCGCGGGCTTTTCCTGGACTTCGGCCGTCGTCGCAGGCTCAGGTTCAGTCCTGACGGCGGATTCGGGCGCCTGTGGGCTCTCCGTCGCCTCGCCCTGTGATTGCGGGAAGGCGGCGGCAAGCGCCTCGATGCGGCTGTCGCGTTCGCCGGTGGGCGTCGCCGCATTCGAGCTTGTCTCGCTGGAACCGGCTTCGCTCGGCTTCTTGCGGCGGAAAAAGCTGACCATCTGGTGTCGTTTGGTAGATTTGGTGAAGTCCGCGCATCGAACCACGCGGTCGGCGCGGCGAGGTGTGCGGGTTCTTGTGCAGGGGCCGCACGGAATGTGTTTTTTGCCCACGGGAGCGTGGACAATGCCCGCGCAATGGTAGCACCGGCCCCGGACTCCCCCTATGAAAGCAACATGAGGAAACCGGCTCCGGCCAGGAACGCAGCGCGCAATGCCGCGCCGGGCAGCGTGCGCATCATCGGCGGGCGCTGGCGCGGAACGCGGCTGCCCGTCGCGGACGCTCCCGGGCTGCGGCCGACCTCCGACCGCGCGCGTGAAACCCTGTTCAACTGGCTGCAGCCGATGCTGCCTGGGGCGCGCGTGCTGGATCTGTTCGCCGGCAGCGGCGCCCTCGGGCTGGAGGCGCTCTCGCGCGGTGCGCGCGAGGCGCTGCTGGTGGAGCGGGAGCCACGGCTGGCCGAGTCCCTGCAGGCGACGATCGAACGGCTGCGGGCCGGCGATGCGGCCAGGCTGGTGCGCGGCGATGCACTGACCTTCCTGCGCGCGCCGTCGCACGGCCGCTTCGATCTGGTCTTCCTCGATCCGCCCTTCGACCAGGATCTGTGGCGGGCGGCGCTCGCGCTGCTGCCGCCATGGCTGGCGGACGACGCCTGGCTCTATCTCGAAAGCCCGTCCGGCAACGCCGTGGATGCCGGTCCGGGCTGGCGCCTCCACCGAGAAGGGGCCAGCCGTGACGCGCGCCATGCCCTCTACCGTCGGCAGGACGGCGGCACTGATACACTGGGAGGGATTCCCAACGACGATACGACCAGCCCTCCATGAGCGTGGCCCGTACCCGCATCGCGGTCTATCCCGGTACCTTCGATCCGATCACAAGCGGCCACGTCGACCTGGTCGACCGCGCCGCACCGTTGTTCGAGCGCCTGATCATCGGCGTTGCCGAAAGCCCGAGCAAGGGGCCGGCGCTACCGCTGGCGCTGCGCGTGGATCTCGCGCGCCAGGCGACCGCCCATCATTCCAATGTCGAGGTGCGCGGCTTCAATTCGCTGCTCGCACATTTCGTCAGCGAAGTCGGCGCGGGCGTGCTGCTGCGCGGGTTGCGCGCGGTCTCCGACTTCGAATACGAATTCCAGCTCGCGAGCATGAATCGCCATCTCATTCCCGACGTCGAGACATTGTTCCTGACGCCGGCCGAGCAGTACGGCTTCATCTCCTCCTCGTTGGTGCGCGAAATCTCGCGCCTGGGTGGCGACGTCTCCGGCTTCGTGCCGCCGGCCGTCGCCAAGGCGTTGCAGGAAGAGCGCAAACGTTCCATGCCCCAATCCAATACGACCTGATTCCATAAGCTGATCCCATAGGGGAATTAATCACCATGAAAATCCTGACCCATCCGGCTCTGAAGCGTTTCGCCCTGGTTGTCTGCCTCGTGCTGCCGTTCGCGGCCTGCAAGAAGGAAGAAGCGCCGAAGGAAACCGTCAAGGCACCGCTCGCCGCGCCGACCACCGAGGACGCCGCGCAGTGGCGCGAGTACGTCTCCGACGTCGTCACCCGCAACAGCCCGGCCGATCTGGGCAACCAGCCGTATGTGTACCTGCTGCCCGGCGAGAGCACCCCGGACTTCCAGGGCAACTACGAGCGCCTGCTGGAAAAAGCCAAGACCGACGTCGCCCGCGGCATCATCAGCGGCAACATGCTGGCCTATGCCTCGCCGTCCTCGGCGAAGATCGCCGACATCGTGGTGGAGTCGTTCAAGGACGTGCCGGCCGGCACGATGAAGGGCGTGCGCGTCGTGTTCATCGGCAAGGCCGCCGACGGCGAGCGCGTCAAGGCAGCCGTCACGCCGGCGGGTGTGGATTACGTCTTCGTCGAGGCGAAGTAACCGTCGTTCGCGACGGGTCGTCCGGACGCAGCGGGGAATCCGCGCGGGCTTGAAAACGCGCGGATTCCACGCCACGTTTCGGAATGATGGATTGAAGTGTCGCGATGTCGCTGAAAATCAACGAACTGTGCGTCAACTGTGACGTTTGCGAACCAGCCTGCCCGAATCAGGCGATTTCGCAGGGCGAGACCATCTATGTGATCGACCCGGCGCGCTGCACCGAATGCGTCGGCCATTTCGACGAGCCGCAGTGTGTGGTGGTGTGTCCGGTGGAATGTATCGATCCGGACCCCGCATTTCCCGAGAGCCAGGAACAATTGCTGGCGAAGCTGCGCCGGCTGCAGCAAGATGCGGGTCAGTCCTGAGAGTGCTGTCAGGTAAGGAGGGCCCGTGATCGAACTTCCCGTCCTGTTTTCCTTCGTCCTGGTCGTGCTGGCGTTGTTCCTGATTCCAGGGCCGGCGGTCCTGATGACGCTCGCACGAGCCGCCAGCGGAGGCCGCCGCATCGGCGTCCTGACCGGCCTGGGCATCGCCTGCGGGGATCTGGTGCATGCGCTGCTGGCGACCTTCGGACTGTCGGCCGTGCTGATGACCTCGGCGACGGCATTCGCCGTCGTGAAATACGCCGGCGTCGTCTATCTCGTGTATCTCGGCCTGAAGGCGATCTTCGAGAAGACCGGCGAGCTGAATCTGCCCAATGCCCGCAAGGTCGACGGTTGGACGGCCTTTCGGCAGGGCGCGCTGACCGAAATGCTCAATCCGAAGACGGCGCTGTTCTTCCTCGCCTTCCTGCCGCAATTCGTGCATCAGGAACAGGGCGGGGTGACTTTGCAACTCGCCGAACTCGGTTTGCTGTTCGCGCTCCTGAGCGCGATTTATTCATCCCTCGTCGCCATGGCTGGCAGCGCGCTCGGCGGCTGGATCGGCCGCAATCGCGGGATTGGCCGTTGGCAGGGCAAGGTGGTGGGGACCATCTATCTCGGGCTCGGCGCCAAACTCGCGCTTCAAGAGCGATAGGTTTCCGCATTGGTGTTCATTCGCATGAAATCGAAGTTGTTGCTGTTGTTGGTTTCGTTCGTTCTCGCGCCTTCTCTGGCGTTGGCGCAGGCGGGAGGAGAGGCCGGTGGCAAGTCTCCGCCGGGCGCGGCCATCGCTTCCGGCCACGCGCTGGCCACCGATGCGGGCCTGCGAATCCTGCGCGAAGGCGGCAATGCTTTCGACGCGGCGGTGGCGGTCTCGTCGACGTTGTCCGTGGTCGAGCCGATCAGTTCGGGGCTCGGCGGCGGCGGTTTCTTCCTGTTGCACGATGCCAAGAGCGGGCGCGATGTTTTTCTCGATGCCCGCGAGATCGCGCCGCGTTCCGCCACGCCGGAGGCCTATCTCGACAAGAACGGCGATCTCGATTCCGACCGTGCCGAGAATGGCCCGTGGTCGGCCGGCATTCCCGGCTTGCCGGCGGCGCTGGTGGAACTCGCCGGCAAATACGGTTGGTTGCCGCTGAAGACATCGCTGCAGCCGGCGATTCGCATCGCCGAGGAAGGCTTTCCGGTCTACGCGCGCATGGCCAGAGGCTACGCCTCGCGCCGTGGTGTGATGGACCGCTATCCCGGCACGCGCGCGGTATACGCACCGAACGGGAAGCCGATCCAGGAAGGCGACCTGTTCAAGCAGCCCGATCTGGCGCGCACGTTGCGGGCGCTCGCCGACAAAGGTTTCGATGGCTTCTATCGCGGCGAAGTCGCGGACAAGCTGCTCAAGGGCGTGAAGGCCGAGGGCGGGCTCTGGACCGCCGACGAGCTTGCTGGCTATCAGATCAAGGAGCGCGCGCCGATCAGCTTCGACTACCGTGGCTGGAAGATCACCACGGCGCCGCCGCCATCCTCCGGCGGCATCGCGCTGGCGAGCATGCTGCAGATCCTGGAAGGCTGGGATCTCGCCAAGCTCGACGAGCCGCATCGTGTGCATCTGGTCGTCGAGGCGATGCGGCGCGCCTACCGCGACCGCACCTTCTATCTCGGCGATCCGGATTTCGTGAAGATCCCGCAGCGCACCTTGACCAGCCGCGATTACGCCGCCGGCCTGCGCGCCACCATCAATCCCGACAAGGCGACACCGAGCGATCTGCTTTCGGGCAAGCAGACGCCGCTGGAAGACGACGAGACCACGCACTTCTCGATCATCGACAAGGATGGCAATCGCGTCGCCGCCACGCAGACGGTGAACCTGCTGTACGGCTCCGGCCTGATCCCGCCCGGCACTGGCGTGCTGCTCAACGACGAGATGGACGACTTCGCGCTCAAACCCGGTACGCCCAACGCCTTCGGCGTGATGGGGTTCGACGCCAACGCGCCGAAACCGGGCAAGCGCATGCTGAGTTCGATGACGCCGACCTTCATGGAATCAAAGGACAAGGTGGCCGTGCTCGGCACTCCCGGTGGCAGCCGCATCATCACCATGGTGCTGCTGGGCGTACTCGGCTACGACGCCGGCCTCGACGCGCAGGCCGTGGCCGCGCTGCCGCGCTACCACCATCAGTGGCTGCCGGACGAGATCGAGGCCGAAAGCAACGCATTCTCGCCACAGACCGCGGCGGCCTTGCAGGCGATGGGCCACAAGCTCGATCTGCCCGGTGACAGCGCCGCCGGCGGGCGCGGCTCCAATCGAGTGGGCTCCAGCCACGTCTGGGGCAACCTGCAGACGGTGGAGTGGGACAAGACGCGGGGCGTCCTGTCCGGCGGGAGCGATCCACGCAATCCGGTCGGCGCGGCCAAGGTGGAACTCGCGCGCTGAGGCCGTGGCGCCGGGCAAGATTTGCAGTTGCCTGCGCTTGCAGTAGATTGCACGTCCGTCAACACATCGCCGCGACGAACTCCCCGTGACCGACGAGTCCAAGAAACCCTGGTACACCCGTGTGCCGACCTTGGCCGCCGCCGGGGTCGCTTTCCTCGTCGCTCTGACCACGCTGGTCAAGAACGTCAGCGACATGTGGACGGAGAAGCCGGCGCCCGCGACGACGACACCCGCGGCGGCGCCGGCGAAACCGGAACCGGCCGTGGCCGCCTCGCAGGCGCCGAAGAAAACCGCGGTGACGCTGACCCTGCAGAAGATCGAAGTGCTCGACGACGGCAGCAACGGCACCACCACCTGGTCGTTCGCGGTGGAAGCCGGCGGGCAGTCGCTGTTCGAACTGGCGCCGCGCGACTACAGCGACAGCGAAGCCGAACGTGTGGTGACACCGCGCGGCAGCGACCCCTCGATGGCGCGCGTGGTGCTGGTGCCCGGGCAGGAAATGCTCATCAAGGTCACGGGCCGTTCGCCCGGCGTGATCGGCAAGGCGGTGCTCGCCGGTGGCAGCGCGATGCTGACCGCTGACAGCCCGCTGGCGCCGATCCGTGTTCAGGCCGAGAACGGGCGGGCCGGCACTTTCGTCTTCCATTTCGCCACGGCGGCAAGCGCGCAGTAGCACGCGTCGAAGTCGCTTTGTTTCCGGCTTGTTCAACGACGCCCTAACGCCCAGGGCGTATCCTGTCGTCATGAAACTCTGGTCCCTTCTCGGCAACAGCCAGCGCCTCGATGGCGGTGCGATGTTCGGCAACGCGCCGCGCGCGATGTGGGAGCACTGGCTCGCACCCGATGCGCAGAATCGCATTCCGCTTGCCTGCCGCGCATTGCTGGCGAGCCCGCTGAACGGCAAGACTGTGCTGTTCGAAACCGGCATCGGCGCGTTCTTCGAACCGAAGCTGCGCGAACGCTACGGCGTGGTCGAGGAGCGTCACGTGCTGCTGGACTCGCTGCACGAAGCCGGATTCACGCACGAGGACATCGAGGTGGTGGTGCTCTCGCACCTGCACTTCGACCATGCCGGCGGCCTGCTGGCGCCGTGGGCGGAAGGGCGCGCGCCGCAACTGCTGTTCCCCAATGCGGTGTTTCTCGTTGGCGCGGAACAGTGGCAGCGTGCGCGCCATCCGCATTCGCGCGATCGCGCCAGCTACATCGCCGAGCTTCCGGATTTGCTCGAAGCCAGCGGCCGTCTGGAAATCGTGCACGGCGACCGTTCGAACACGCTGGGCGACACGGTGCGCTTCCACTACAGCGACGGACATACGCCGGGCCTGATGCTGGCCGAGATCGTCGGGCCGGAAATCATCGATGGCGAACCGCATGGCGGCGTCGTGTTCTGCGCCGACCTCGTGCCAGGCAAGCCCTGGGTGCATGTGCCGATCACGATGGGTTATGACCGCAATGCCGAACTGCTGATCGACGAGAAGCGCGCGTTCCTGGAAGACAAGCTCGCGCGCAACGTGCATCTGTTCTTCACGCACGATCCCGCGTGCGCGCTCGCGCAGGTGGTGCGTGATGCGAAGGGCCGGTTCGGCACCGCGCACGAGGTGGCGGAGCTGCAGGCGAGGACGCTCGGGTAATGCGCTTCTCGCACGGGGGGCGGCGGTGTCGCTTGTGGCTGTCGCAGGCGTGCGCCGTGCTCCTGGTCATGTGCTCGCTGGCCGTGTGCCCGGGCTTCGCATTCGCACAGACCGCGCCGCAGGAGCCGCCGCGCATCGTCAAGGCGCCACGCGATGTCGACTTCGGTGTCGGGACGCATCAGGCCGCGCTGGAGCGCCACGTCGAGATGTATCAATGGACGCGGGACGGCGGCGGATACCGGCAATCCTGGCGCGACACGCCGGTCGATTCCAGCGAGTTCGCGCCTGGGCACGACAATCCGAAATCGATGCCGCTGCAAAGCCGCGAATGGCGGGCGCAGCTGACGTTGGAGGGCAAACCGCTCGATGACGCTCTGGTGGCGCAACTGGGACAGTGGCGGAGCATGCGGCCGAGCTTCTCGGCATTGCCCGGCAACATGGCCGCGACCTTCCAGCCGGAAGGCGAGGGCCTCGGCAGCGCCGACAATCCGCTGGCGCCGCGGATCGGCGATCTGCGCATCACCTGGCGCGAACTGGTATTGCCGCCGTTGGACGACAGGCTAGTTCTCGAACACGATGGCCGTTGGACGTTGGCCGTGTTGCCGGCAGATCCTGTCAGCGAAGACGCCGGCACGGTCGTGGACAGGCAGAAGGGGCGCACGATGCCGAAGATTTCGTTGCTGTTCGCAGCGCTGCATGTGCTGCTGCTGGTCGTCCTGGCAGCACGAGTCTCCCTCTACCGCATGCGGCACCGGATCGACATGGGCGACGGAGGTGATGCGCTGCTGATACGGCGCATTCGCGTGCATGCCAATTTCATCGAATACGTTCCGATGGGATTGCTGTTGCTGCTGGTGTTGGAACTGGCGGGCCTGCCCACTGCCTGGCTATGGGGATTCGGAAGCGCGTTGTTACTGGGACGCGTCATGCATGCGATCGGACTTTCGCGCAGCAGCGGCAAGACGTTCGGACGCTTCTACGGGACGGGAATAACCTGGTTGACCATGGCCGCGATGGCTTTTGCTAGCTTTTGGTTGATTGTTCGCCATGCTTCATAGTGATCCGGGCGCTGAATTGGCCTGGATCATGCATTAGTCCTTGCTTAATTTTAGGTCTGGAAGCAATTCATTCAAAGGCTTGTGAGTGCTCCATTCGTATTCGAACTCGGCTTGCGTGATCCGAAAGGCCTCAAATTCACTCGAATCCAACGCACATTCGCCAAGACCACCATAGATATCGTTTAGATGATGGCGGTGGTAGAACAACACTTGTCCGGCATCATAAATTTCAATTTGTCGATCTGGCCAGAACTCATCGTCGGTCTCAAAGAACCACCATGACGCTCCCCAAGCATCGTGCTGATCTCCACGGGATTCCTCCCAGCGACGTTTGAAGTAATGCTTCATTCGACACGGGTACCGAAGATCTTGTCCCCGGCATCGCCAAGCCCGGGCAGGATGTAGCCCTTCTCATTGAGCCGCTCGTCGATCGAGGCGACATAGACCTCGACGTCGGGATGCGCGGCTTCCAGCGCCTGCAGGCCTTCCGGCGCGGCGACCAGGAACAGTCCCTTGATGCGCGCAGCACCCGCGGCCTTGAGCATGTCGACCGTGGCAATTAACGTGCCGCCGGTGGCGAGCATCGGATCGAGGATCAGCGCGATGCGATCCTGCATGTCGCCGACCAGGTTCTCGTAGTAGGGCATCGCTTCCAGCGAGGCTTCGTCGCGCTTGATGCCGACCACGCTGACTTTCGCCGCGGGAATCAGTTCCAGCACGCCCGGCAGCATGCCGATGCCGGCGCGCAGGATCGGCACCAGGGTGATCTTGCGGCCCTTGATGCGGCGCACGCGCACCGGGCCGGCCCAGCCTTCGAGTTCCGCTTCCTCGGTCTCGAGATCGGCGGTGGCTTCGTAGGTGAGCAGGGTGGCGACTTCCGCCGACAACTCGCGGAAGGTCTTGGTGCTGTTGTCGGCACGGCGCATCAAACCGAGCTTGTGCTGCACGAGAGGGTGGCGGACTTCGACGATTTTCATTGCAGCCTGTGCTTAGGGCTAGGGGTCGTCCCGCCGGCGGCGGTCGGGTTCGAATTTGTGCAGGTAGGTGGTGAAGGTGTCCTGCGGCGGCGCGGAGGTCAGCTGCGGCAGGATGCGGCCGACCTGTCCGCGATGGTAGCCGGCGTGGAGCGCCACGTGCATCAGCATCTCCTCGCGGGACATGCGTCCCTTCGCGCCGTCGGTGAAATCGAAGGCGATTTCCTCGGAAAGTCGTTTCGGCGAGATGCCGTCGACGTAATCCAGATACCAGCGATCGGATTCGGCGATGGCCTGGTGCAAGGCTTCGAGCGTCGGCGTATCAGGCGTATTCGTGCCCGTGTAGGCATGCGCCTTGCCGGCGAGATGCGCGGCGAAGATGCGATCCACCACGTGGGCGTGGTTGAGGAGACGAATGGCGAGATGGCGATCCGCTTCGGGGATCGCCGGGCTCTGCGCCCGGAACTCCGTCAGGAACGCATCGTTGGCCCAGGCCTTGTACTGGAACAGACGGGTCAGCAGGGAGGATGCGCCGGATGCTGTGATGGCTTCCATTGGCTTTTCCTCCATGTCCCGGTCGTTATTCGTTCCCGATTTTACGCTGCCGCGGCCCGATTCTCGTCGGCATGCCGCTGTTGCGGACCTTCGAGCAGTGCGCGCTTGACCATCGTCACGATCAGGTCGATCTCCTCGCTGCTCACTGCGAACACCGGCGTGAAGCGCAGCGAGTTCTCGCCGCCGTGAATGACGCCCATGCCGTGCTCGCGCAGCCATTCCTCGCTGGAGCCGGCGCCGTATCCCTTGAAGCGCGGGTCGAGTTCGCAGGAGAACAGCAGGCCGGTGCCCTGGACCTTCTTGATCAGGCCGCCCAGTTCGTCCTTCAGTGTCTCCAGCTTCTCCACGGCTTCGCGCCCGCGCTCGCGCACGTTGCGGCGCAGTTCCGGGGTCAGCTGTTCGAGCACCGCGCAGGCCACGTCGAGTGCGCGCGGGTTGGTGGTCATGGTGTTGCCGTAGGTGCCGCGCTTGTAGATGTGGGCGGCGCGCTCGCTCACCGCCAGCACCGACAGCGGGTACTGGCCGGCGTTGAGCGCCTTGGAATAGGTTTCCATGTCCGGCGCTTCGAGCTGTTCGAAGCCGGGATAGTCGACGATCGACAGTACGCCGTGTGCGCGCAGGCCGGCCTGGATCGAGTCGACCAGCAGCAGCGCGCCATGCGCCTTGGTGAGTTCGCGCGCGGCGGCGTAGAAGGCCGGTGGCACGCTGCGTCCGGGATCGCCTTCGCCCATCACCGGCTCGAGGAACATCGCCTCGATGTACCAGCCGTTGCGGTCGGCGTCGGCGAACACCTGCTTCAGTGCGTCGATGTCGTAGGGCGGAATCGTGATCACCGTGTCCTCGCCGCGGTAGCTGGCGAGGAACTGCATGTAGCTCTTGCGGCTGGAGTCGGAGTACAGCGCGGGGCGCTCGGTGCGGCCGTGGAAGCTGCCTTTCACCACCAGGCGCTTGACCTGCCGGCCGGCGTACTTGGCGCCCGGATCGGTCATGGTCTTGGTGTTGATGTCGGCGATGCGCGCGGCCAGCGTCACCGATTCGGAACCCGAGTTGAGGCACATGAAGGCCGCGTAGGGGCAGCCGTCGCCCGCTGTCGAAGTGGCGCGCGAGTGTCCGATCTCCTTGCGCAGGGCGCGCTCGAAGCGCAGTTGCGCCAGGTTCGGCGTCATCACATTCGCCATCGCCTGCGGGCGCGACATGGCATCGATCACCGGCTGCGGCGTGTGACCGAAGCCGAGCATGCCGTAGCCGCCGGTGTCGTAGACCACGGCGCCCTTGAGCGTGACGATCCAGCTGCCGCGAGCGGCCAGCGCCACATAGGGATTCACGCCATCCTGCGGATAGAAATTGACGAACCCGGCCTGCACGGCGCGTGCCTGCGCGTCCTCGTCGAGATCGAGCAGATCGGCGAACTCGCCCTTGATGCGCGCGTATTCGGCGACGGCGGCCTCGACGGCGGCACCGAGGTCGGGATGCGTGGTGGCGAACTTCAGAATGGTGGCGTCATCCAGCCCCTGCGTGCGGCGGCGGCCCTGATGGGCGCGGAGCGGGGCGAGTGCGTTGATGAGGGTCGTCATGGCGGCCTCCCGGCCTCCCGTTGCGGGGGTAAGTGACTATTATCTGGATTGTTTCGTCGTTTAACAGAGGCGATCTGATAGAAATGCCGCTATATTTCGGCGAATCGCCGAAAATGAATCTGCCAGACGTTCAAGGTCCCGATGAAGATCACTGCTCTCGACCAGCAACTCCTGTCCCTGCTGCGCGAGAACGCGCGGGCGCCGACCGCCGAAATCGCGCGTCGCCTAGGGCTGTCGCGGACCACCGTGCAGAGCCGGATCGAGCGGCTGGAACGCCAGGGGGTGATCGCCGGCTACACCGTGCGGGTGCCCGGCGACCTCGAGCGCAGCCTAGTCCGCGCGCACATCATGATCGCGGTGCAGCCCAAGCAGATGATCGCGGTCACCAAGGCGCTCAAGGCCATGCCGGAGCTGCGGCTGCTGCATTCGGTGACCGGCGCCTACGACCTGATCGCCCTGGGGGTGGTGTCCACGCTGGGCGAGATGGACGTGCTCACCGATCGCATCGGTGTCATCGACGGCGTGGAGCGGACGACCTCGGCGCTGATTCTCTCCACCAAGTTCGAACGATGATCGGCGGACCGGTGTCGCCTTGCGCAAACGTCTAAAATAGCCGATTCCCCGAGCCCGATCGTCCCTGATCCTCTTGAAAAAATCGGATTTCCACTACTCGCTGCCGCCCGAGCTGATCGCGCAGGCGCCGCTCGCCGAGCGCTCGGCCAGCCGCATGCTGGTCGTGCCGCCCGAGGGCGACTTCGTGGATCGCCACGTGCGCGATCTGCCGTCGCAGCTGCGCGCCGGCGATCTACTGGTGTTCAACGACACGCGCGTGATCCCCGCGCGGTTGTTTGGGCAGAAGCGGGGCAGCGGCGGCCGCGTTGAAATCCTGATCGAGCGCCTGCTGCCGAACAACGAGGCGCGCGCGCAGGTCGGCGCGAGCAAATCGCCGAAGGCCGGTGGCGTGATCGAACTGGACGGCGGCGGCGAAGCCGAAGTGCTGCATCGCGAGGGCGAGTTCTATCACCTGCGCTTCCATGTCGGGGATGCGCTCGAATCGTGGTTGCTGCGCGTCGGGCGCCTGCCGTTGCCACCCTACATTCGTCGCGAGCCGGGCGCTGACGATGTGGAGCGTTATCAGACCGTGTTCGCGCGCCAGGTCGGCGCCGTCGCCGCGCCCACCGCCGGCCTGCATTTCGACGATGCCTTGCTCGAAGCGCTGCGCGCGCGTGGCGTCGCGTTCGGCCATGTGACGCTGCACGTGGGCGCCGGCACGTTTCAGCCGGTGCGCGTGGAGGATCTGCGCGAGCACCACATGCACAGCGAATGGCTCAACGTCGGCGCCGAACTGGTCGAGCAGGTGCGTCGCACGCGTGCCGCCGGCGGACGTGTGATCGCGGTGGGCACGACGGTGGTGCGCGCGCTCGAATCAGCTTTGTCTAGAAGCCAGGCCACGCAACAGGGTGAGTTGCTGCCGTTCGCAGGCGAGACGCGCATCTTCATTTTTCCCGGTTACCGCATCCGTTCCGTCGATGCGCTGCTGACCAACTTCCATCTTCCGGAGTCGACCTTGTTGATGCTGGTTTCGGCGTTCGCCGGCAAGGCGCGCGTGTTCGCCGCCTACGAGCATGCGGTGCGCGAGCGTTATCGCTTCTTTTCCTATGGTGATGCGATGCTGCTTTGGCCGGGAAGCGCGGCATGAGCTGCATGTCGTTCGAGCTGCTCGGCAATGACGGAGTCGCGCGCCGTGGCCGCCTGACATTTCCGCGCGGCACGGTGGAAACGCCGGCCTTCATGCCGGTGGGCACCTACGGATCGGTGAAGGGCGTGCTGCCGGAACAGGTGCGCGCGCTCGGCGCCGAGATCATTCTCGGCAATACCTTCCATCTCTATCTGCGGCCGGGACTGGATGTGATCGAGGCGCACGGTGGTCTGCACGGCTTCTCGCGCTGGGACGGCCCCATCCTCACCGACTCCGGTGGCTTCCAGGTGTTCTCGCTGGCGCATCGCCGCAAGATCAGCGAGGCCGGCGTGACCTTCGCCGCGCCGACCGATGGCTCCACCGTGTTCCTCGGGCCGGAAGAGAGCATGCGTATCCAGAAGGCGCTCGATTCCGACATCGTGATGATCTTCGACGAATGCACGCCGTATCCTGCCACCGAGGAGGTCGCGCGCAAGTCGATGGAACTGTCGCTGCGCTGGGCCGAGCGCAGCCGTCGCGCGCACGAGGGCAACGACGCGGCGCTGTTCGGCATCGTGCAGGGCGGGGTGCATCACGGCTTGCGCACGCGTTCGGCGGAGGGGCTGAAGCAGATCGGCTTCGATGGCTACGCCATCGGCGGACTCGCGGTCGGCGAACCGGAGGCCGAGCGCAATGCCATGCTCGAACACACCTGTCCGCAGTTGCCGGACGATCGGCCGCGTTATCTGATGGGAGTCGGACGTCCCGAGGATCTCGTGGAGGCCGTCGCCCGCGGCGTGGACATGTTCGACTGCGTGATGCCCACCCGCAACGCCCGTAACGGCCATTACTTCACCTCCTTCGGCACGGTGCGCATCCGCAACGCCAAGTACGAGCACGATACCGGGCCGATCGAGGAGGGCTGCGGCTGCTACGCCTGCAGCCACGGCTACACCCGCGCCTACCTGCGCCACCTCGACCGCTGCAACGAGATGCTGGCGCCGATCCTCGGCACGCTGCACAACCTCTGGTACTACCAGCGGCTGATGGCGCAGATGCGCTCAGCCATCGAGGCGGGAACCTTTGCGGACTTCCGGGAGTCTTTCTACCGAGCCAGAAGCCGGTAGGCCGGGGGGCGGTTCCCCGGCGGAGGGAGATCGTTCGCAGGGGCGCTCCCCCGTCCCGTGAAGCCAATCCCCCGGGCGGCATGGCATACTTCGATGTTTGCGGGTCCCTCCGCAAAAGCTCGCACACCTCCCCGCGCTGACGGCGCGGCTCGATGTGCGGACTTTCCCAATACAGCCAGTGGAACCCAGTGAATGAGCCCGCTCGACCTGCTTGACCTCGTGATTTCCCCCGCCCATGCGCAGGGCGCCGCACAGGCCCCCGCGGGTGGTGGTTTCGGCGTTTTCGTTCTGCCGCTAGTCCTGCTCGCGGTGATGTATTTCATCATGATCCGCCCGCAGATGAAGCGCCAGAAGGAACATCGCGCGATGCTGGAGAAGCTCGCCCCCGGCGACGAAGTGATCACCAACGGCGGCATCGCCGGTGTGGTGCGCGAGATCGGCGACAGCTTCATCTCCGTCGAGATCGCCGACAACGTGCGCGTGCGCGTGCAGAAGGGTGCCGTCGGCAACGTGCTGCCGAAGGGCACGCTGAAGTCCGCCTGATCTTCCGTTCTTCCGGCCGCGGAAACGCCGTGGCCGGAATTGATTCCGTTCGTCGTGCAGGCGCCTGATCCGATCCGGAGTGGCGCCATGGAAATGTTCCGATGCTCGAATTTCCTCGCTGGAAATACATCCTGATCCTGGTGGTGGTGCTGATCAGCGGCTTGTACGCGCTGCCCAACATCTATCCGCAAGACCCGTCGGTGCAGATCACCGCGAGCCGGGGCGCCACCATCGACGACGCCTTGCGTCTGAAGGTGGAAACCACGCTCAAGACCGCGGGCATCACGCCCAAGTCCGTCGCGGTCGAGGACGGCAACCTGCTGGTGCGCCTGCCCGTGCTGGATGTGCAGACCAAGGCCGCGGATGCCCTGCGTCCCGCGCTCGGCGAGAACTACGTGGTCGCGCTCAATCTCGCCACGACCGTGCCGTCCTGGCTGGAGAAGCTGTTCGCGCGTCCGATGCTGCTCGGTCTCGACCTGCAGGGTGGTGTGCACTTCCTGTTGCAGGTGGATCAGAAAGCCGCGCTCGACAAACGCCTCAACGGTTATGCAGACGACATCCGGGCGGTATTGCGAGAAGGCCGCGTCGGCTACGAGTCCGTCAATCGTCGCACTGACAACAGCATATTGGTCACGCTCACGTCCGGCGCGAACATTTCCGCAGCGCAAAAAGTGCTGAGCGAAAAGGTGATCGCACCAGGTGCCACCACCAGCGGGCTGGAGCAGTCGGTGGAAAACGGCAATATCGTCGTGCGCGTATCCGACAGCGAGATTAATCGTATCCAGCTCGGCGCGATCGAGCAGAACATCGGTACGTTGCGTAACCGAATCAATCAACTCGGCGTCGCCGAACCGATCGTGCAGCGGCAGGGGACGGATCGTGTGGTCGTGCAGCTCCCCGGCATTCAGGATACGGCGCGGGCGAAACAGCTGATCGGCGCCACGGCGACGCTGGAGTTCCGGGCAGTGATCGACGGTAACGCTGCGGATGCTATCGCCGCCGGCAAGATTCCCCCGGAGGCGCGTGTCTACTATCTGCGTGATCGCCTAGACCTTGACGGCAAGCCGCAACCCATCCTGCTAAGCAAACGTATTATCGCCTCCGGCGACGAAATGGTAGATGCCCGTTCTGGCGTGGACCAGAATGGCTTGCCGGCCGTCGACATCACTCTGAACAGCATTGCCGGTCAACGCATGTTCGACTTCACCAGCCAGAACGTCGGCAAGTTGATGTCAGTGGTGTATATCGAGCGTGTGCCGGAAACCAAGATCGTCGATGGCAAGGAAGTGCGCAGTGTCAGAGTGAGTGAAGAGGCTCTTTCACCCTCCGAGATCAAGGGCGTCTTCAGCCGCAACTTTCAGACCACCGGGTTGAAGCGGGATGAGGCCGATAATCTGGCCAAGCTCCTGCGCTCCGGTTCGCTGGCCGCGCCGATGGACTTCGTCGAGGAACGCGTGGTCGGTCCCAGTCTCGGCAAGGAGAACGTCGAGCGCGGTACCACCGCGGTGATGTACTCGTTCCTGTTCGCGCTGGCGTTCTTCCTGATCTATTACCGCATGTTCGGCCTGATCACCTGTGTGGCGCTGCTGCTCAACCTGCTGATGGTGATCGCGGTGATGTCGTTGTTCGGCGCGACCATGACCTTGCCCGGCTTCGCCGGTCTGGCGTTGTCGGTGGGCATGTCGGTGGATGCCAACGTGCTGATCAACGAGCGTATCCGCGAGGAGTTGCGTGCGGGCATGCCGCCGAAGACGGCCATCGCCACGGGTTACGACAAGGCCTCCGGCACGATCTTCGACTCCAACATGACCGCGCTGCTGGCAGGCGTCGCCCTGTTCGCCTTTGGTACCGGTCCGCTGAAGGGCTTCGCGATCACCATGATCGTCGGCATCCTGACCTCCGTCTTCACCGCCGTCACGGTTTCGCGCGCGCTGGCCACACTGCTTTACGGCCGCCGCAAGAAACTGAAGACCCTGGCCATCTAGTACGCGAGTCCCTTCGCAAGAGCCCGCACATCCTTGTGCGGACTTTCCAAAGAAGAGCGCACCATCATGAAACTTTTCCCGTTGCACCTGATCCCGAACGACACCAACATCAACTTCATGCGCTTGCGCTGGGTGTCGCTCGCCGTCGCCACGGCGCTGGCGCTGGTGGCGGTCTGGGCAATCGCCTTCAAAGGCTTCAATTTCGCGCTCGATTTCACCGGTGGCACGTTGGTCGAGCTGCATTTCGACAAGCCCATCGACATCGACCCGGTGCGCGAGCGCATCGAGAAGGCTGGCTATACGAGCGCGCAGGTGCAGAGCTACGGCAGCAGTAGTGATCTGCTGATTCGCCTGCAATCGCGTGAAGGCGCGACAACGGCCGCGGCCAGCCACACCGTGGCCAACGAAGTGCTGAAGGTGGTGTCCACGCCGGAGAATCCGGCTCGGATCGCGCGCTCTGAATTCGTCGGCCCACAGGTAGGCGGTGAACTCGCGAGGAACGCGGGCTGGGCGCTCGCCTTCGTGGTGGTCGGCTTCGTGCTCTACATCTGGTTCCGGTTCGAGTGGAAATTCGCGATCGCCGCGATCCTGACCACCTTGCACGACGTGCTCGTCGTCGCCGGCTTCTTCGCCCTGACCGGGCGCGAATTCGACCTCACCGTGCTCGCCGGTCTGCTGTCGGTGATGGGCTATTCGATCAACGACACCATCGTGGTGTTCGACCGTGTGCGCGAGAACTTCCGCAACCTGCGCGTGGATCCGGTCGAGGTGCTGAATCGCTCGGTCAATCAGACGCTCTCGCGCACCATCATTACTTCGTTCGTGGCGTTCCTGACGGTGCTGGCGCTGTACCTGTACGGCGGCGGCTCGCTGGAAGGCATGGCGATCTCGCAGATGATGGGCATCGTGATCGGTACCATCTCCTCGATCTTCATTGCCTGTCCGCTGCTGACGATGGGGTTCCTGAAGGTCACCAAGCAGGACCTGATGCCGAAAGCGAAGGACCTTGAGGCGCTCGCTCGCAGGCCGTAAGCCGGAGTGGGTTTCGCGGCGGCCGGCCAACAAGCCGGCCGTCGTCGTTCAGTCGAACGCGAAGGCGTCCAGCGCCAGCGTTCCCAGTTCGTATGAATCGTGCAGGTGGCGGGCCTTGGCCGTTTCGCCGCCCGCGCCCATGGCGGCGAACAGCGGCATCAGGTGCTCGGTGGTCGGATGCGCGTGACGTGCATTCGGCGCCTGGCGCGTCCAGTCGAGCAGGGCGTCGGTGTCGCTCGCCGCGATCCGGTCGGACATCCAGTCCCTGAAATCCCGCGACCAGGGCGCCAGCGGCGCGTCACGATGCCGCCAGTCGAGATCGCCGAGGTTGTGCACGAAGCCACCCGAACCGATCACCAGCACGCCCTGCGCGCGCAGGGGCGCGAGTGCGCGCCCGAGCGCGTGATGCCAGGCGGCGTCCCGGTGCGGGCTGACCGAGGCCGGCACCACCGGCAGGTCGGCTTCCGGATACATGCGCCTGAGCGGCACCCAGACGCCGTGGTCGAGCCCGTGATGCGGGCGTAGCGAGGGCGTCAGT
Organism: Luteimonas sp. GW821-FHT14E02; assembly: GCF_058803905.1. Taxonomy (NCBI): domain Bacteria; kingdom Pseudomonadati; phylum Pseudomonadota; class Gammaproteobacteria; order Lysobacterales; family Lysobacteraceae; genus Luteimonas; species Luteimonas sp. GW821-FHT14E02. Next base: position 267,787 of record NZ_JBXAPK010000004.1, read on the forward strand.
CCGGCCGCTTCGAGGCGGGTCGCGATCTCGGCGGCCAGCTCCGGCGCGCCCGGCGCGGGATAGGTGATCCTGTACAGCGTCGCGGGAAAGCCGCCGAAGTCGTGCACGGTGTCTGGATGCGCCGCCGCGCCGATGACCGGAGCCTCCGCCATGAAATGGGCCGAGACGACCACGATCGCGCGCGGTCGCGGCAGCTGTTCGCCCAGGCCGTCCAGGAAGCGGCCGGCGGGCGAATCCTCGACCGCCAGCATTGGCGAGCCATGCGACAGGAACAGTGAGGGAAGGGGAGAAATCGCATTCATGCCCCGACGATGCTGCCCGGACCGGTCCGCCACAAGCGCGATGGGTGGGCCTCTACGTTGCCGGGATCGCACCGATCGGCGGGGGAAACGACGGTTCATCCACTGCGCTCTGGCAAAATACGCGACTTCCCTCCGCCCACGACCAGAGCCGCCGATGAGCCACGCCGATATCCGTTCCGCCGTCCGCCCGAAACCCGACCAACCGATGGTCGACATCGCGGACTACGTCATCGACACGAAGATCGATTCGGCCGAGGCCTACGACACCGCCCGCTACATGCTGCTCGACTCGCTGGCCTGCGCGATGCTGGCGATGAAGTTTCCCGACTGCGTCAAGCATCTCGGCCCGCTGGTGCCCGGCGGCGAACTGCCCGGCGGCGCGCGTGTGCCCGGCACCAGTTTTGAGCTCGATCCGGTCCAGGCCGCATTCAACATCGGCACCCTGGTGCGCTGGCTCGACTTCAACGACACCTGGCTGGCCGCCGAGTGGGGCCATCCCTCCGACAATCTCGGCACCATCCTGGCCGTCGGCGACTACCTCTCGCGCAAGGCCGAGAAGGAAGGCGGCAAGGGCCTGACCGTGCGCGATGCGCTCGGCTGGGCGATCAAGGCGCACGAGATCCAGGGCGTGTACGCGCTGCAGAACTCCTTCAACCGCGTCGGCCTCGACCACGTCATCCTGGTGCGCCTGGCCTCGACCGCCGTCGCCACCGCCATGCTCGGCGGCGACAAGGAGGCCGTGATCACCGCTGTCTCGCATTCATGGATCGACAACGGTGTGTTGCGCACCTATCGCCACGCGCCCAACACCGGTCCGCGCAAGAGCTGGGCGGCTGGCGATGCCTGCCGTCGTGCCGTCATCCACGCCATCAACGCCGCGCACAAGAAAGTGGTCGGCTACCCGAGCGCGCTCTCGGCCAAGACGTGGGGCTTCTACGACATCGCCTTCAAGGGCAAGGAATTCCAGTTCGAGCGCCCGTTCGGCAGCTACGTGATGGAGAACGTCCTGTTCAAGATCAGCTACCCGGCCGAATTCCACGCCCAGACCGCAGTGGAATGCGCGATGCAGCTTCACGGCCAGGTGAAGGACCGTATCGACCAGATCGAGAAGATCGTGATCGAGACCCAGGAAGCCGGTGTGCGCATCATCGACAAGACCGGCCCGCTGGCCAACTACGCCGATCGCGACCACTGCATCCAGTACATGGTCGCCGTGCCCCTGATCTTCGGTCGCCTGACCGCCGCCGATTACAACGATGACATCGCCGCCGACCCGCGCATCGACGCCCTGCGCGACAGGATGACGGTCCAGGAGAACCCCCAATTCACGAAGGACTACTTCGATTCCGACAAGCGGTACATCGGCAACTCGGTGCAGGTGTTCTTCAAGGACGGCAGCGCCACCGACAAGGTCTCGATCGACTACCCGATCGGCCACCGCAAGCGCCGCGGGGAGGGCATTCCGGTGCTCCTGGCCAAGTGCGAGGCCGCGCTGCGGGCGCACCTGCCGGCCGGCCAGGTCGACCGCCTGATGGCCCTTGCCGCTGATCCGAAAGCCCTGGATGCGCTCCCACTTTCCGATTTCATTCAGCTATATCAACAATAATGTTGAACGGACCTTAAGGTTGAGGGGGGCGCATCGGCTTGGCTTCCCCCAACTGTTATGGTAGCGTTAACAACGCCTTCACACGGCAGGCAATAGTCTGCGCGGCGAAGGCAGGCAGACCAGCTGTCTCAATCTAAGAAGTAGAAACTGCAACACCGCTTTAATTTCCCCTTGATCTAGGAGCTGAACCCAATGAACAAGAAACTCCTTTGTGCCGCACTGCTGTGTGGTCTGGGCGTCGCCCAGGCGGCCAGCGCGCAGGAGTTCGACGACCGCTGGTACCTGACCGGTAGCGTCGGCTACAACTTCCAGGACAACGATCGTCTCACCGACGATGCTCCGTTCGGCACCATCGGCCTCGGCAAGTTCATCAGCCCGAACTGGTCGCTCGACGGCGAACTGAACTATCAGAACCCGAACTTCGACTCCGGCAAGGTCAACTACGGTGAAGACCTGAACTGGAGCCAGTACGGCATCTCGTTCGACGCCCGCTACCACTTCATCAAGGAAGGTCGCGGCTGGAACCCCTACGTCCTGATGGGCCTGGGCCTGCAGCGCGTGGAAGAAGAGTTCGAGACCACGCCTGACCCGAACTCCCCCGGTCAGCGTCGTGACAACAACCTCGCCGCCAAGGTGGGTGTCGGTCTGCAGACCACCTTCACCAAGCGCGTTGCGGTTCGCGCCGAAGTGGCCTACCGCGCCGACTTCGACGACCAGAGCTTCACCCCGACCCAGCACGGTCATGATGAAGACTGGTTCGGTGACCTGCTCGCCTCCGTGGGCGTCGTGATCCCGCTGGGTCCGGCCCCGACCGCTCCGGTCGCTCCGGCTCCGGCCGCCGAGCCGGGCTGCGCGGATAAGGACGACGACGGTGACGGCGTCAACAACTGCGACGACAAGTGCCCCGGTTCGCAGGCTGGCCAGACCATCGGTCCGGACGGCTGCCCGGTCCCGGTCTCGATCGACCTGAAGGGCGTGAACTTCGATTTCGACAAGTCGACGCTGCGTCCTGACGCGGTCTCCATCCTCAACGAAGCCGTTGAGATCCTGAAGCGCTATCCGGATCTGAAGGTTGAAGTCGCCGGTCACACCGACTCGAAGGGTACCGACGCCTACAACCAGAAGCTCTCCGAGCGTCGCGCCAAGGCCGTGTACGACTACCTGACCAGCAACGGCGTTGACGCCGGTCGCCTGGTGGGCCCGGTCGGCTACGGTGAGACCCGTCCGATTGCTCCGAACACCAACCCGGATGGTTCGGACAATCCGGAAGGCCGTGCGAAGAACCGTCGCACCGAGCTGAACGTCCAGAACTAAGTTGGACAACTTCCGAAGCGTTCGGCCACGGCCGAACGCCGAGGAAGCAGCGATACGAAGAAACCCGGCCTAGTGCCGGGTTTCTTTTTTCCATCGATTCCGGTTTCGGCGATCGGAACTTCAAGTAATACATGAGCAAGCTTGCGCAAGACTTGCCGCACACTGCGTTGCCGCCTACACTCCCCGGACCATTTGTGAGGGATTGTTCATGCGCAAGACGTTGCTGGTTCTGCTGAGTTTCGCCGCCCCCGGACTTGCGCAGGCGATCGATTGCTCGAACACGAACGTGCGTGCGCCGGTGCAGGCGACGGTGATAGCGCCGATCTCGGCCAACCTGGCCACGCCCGCATACCGCCTTGGCAGCGCCGGCAGCGTGCTGGCGCAGGCCTATGACGAAACACAGTCGCTGGATCAGGTGCTGCTGCGCCTGCGCATCGAAGGCTGCGCGAACATCGCCAAGGCCATGCCCGCGCCGAGCGCGATCAACCCCAACGATCCGGCGGCCTACAAGCCGCAGACCGAATTCGACAACACGCCCTGGCGCTTCGACATGAGCCAGAACGGCAAGCGGATGACGGCCGAGGAATTCGATGCCTGGATGAAGGCGCGCGGTGTGCGCGTGGCCAAGGGCAACGGTGCGGCGGCGGCTGTCGCGGCGCCGCCCGTGCAACCGGCTCCGGCAACGCCGGCTCCCGCGGCCGAGGCTCCGAAGCCGCCGAAGAAGTAGCGGATCGTCGATTCGGGCAGGAGTCCGAATCCAGCTTAAGTCGGAATAGCTTTCACGTGACCATCACGTGCGGCTGATAGCGTTCGCCGAGTTTTCAGGAAGTGGTTCGCCGGATATCCGGCGATGCCGATGTTCGTCCATGGAGGAGGAAGACGATGTCTCGAGCGATTCTCGCTGTCGATACCGCCGCGCGTCCGCGCAAATGGCGTGGTTTTCTCGCTGGTGGCAGGACCTTGCTGGTTCTGCTCGCGTTGATGGGAAGTCAGACCGCTTCGGCGGATCCGGCCCAGGCCGATCAGGCACTGCAGTTCGCCCATATCCAGTACCAGACGTTCAAGCTCTATTATCAGACCGGCAAGCAATTGGTCTCGAACGGCCAGATCGATGCGGCGCGTTCGAATTTCATGTCCGCGCATTTGCAGGCTGTGATGCTCAATGTCGATCTGCAGCAGCTGTCGCTGGAGAATGCGGATAGTCTGCAGAACGGCCAGTGCAACGATTGCAACCTGCAACAGCAGGCGGTCACCTACAGCCAATTCGCCGAAGTGGATTCCATGGTGTTGCGGTATCACCTGATGAACCTGTCACAGGTGCCGACTTCGCAGGCGTCGATGTCCCAGGCTGATTATCAGATCATCATGCTGGATCTGGACCTGCAGCAGGCCGAGTACTACACACACGCGGCACAGTGATCCGCGTCACCGAGATCGCGAAAGGCCGCACGCGCGGCCTTTCGTTTTGCGCCGACGATTTGGAGAAAGCCTGACGGCAAGCTATAGACAGCCAAAGATTCGACGCCTGTCACGTCGCACGGCATGCATTGATTGCCCGTGGCAGTGCTCGATACCGCATGAGGGGGCATGTGGGTGAAGTAAAAAAACCACCACAAACATTCATGGAGGAAAGACATGACGTCTCAAGAAATTCCCGTTGTCACAAACAATCGCCGCGGTTTTCGTGCCGGCGCCCAGGCCCTGCTGCTCGCCATGGCAATGCTGTGCAGTCAAGGTGCCTCGGCCGATCCGGCCATCGCGGGGCAAATCCTGCAAGTTACGAAGCTCGATTACCAGCTGTTCAACGCGTACTACCAGCAAGGCAAGGCGTATGCCCAGATCGGCCAGGCGCAGAATGCGCAGCAGTATTTCCTGTCCGCGCATGTGAAGGCGGCAATGGTCTCGATGGACCTGCTGAATCTTCGCGCGGAGAACGTGGATACCCTGCAGCAGGGGCAGTGCAACGACTGCAACATGCAGGACATGGCGATCGATTACAACAGCCTCGCAAGCCTGGATGCCGACGTTCTCCAGCTGTACATGTCGATGCTGGTGCAGTCGCCGACTTCGCAGCAGCTGCTGATCCAGGCTGAGATGAAGAGGGTCCAACTCAACATGGACATGCTGCAGCTCGAGCAGGCGATGCTCGCGGCGCAGTAATCCGTATCGTTACACGGACCAAGGAAGGCCGCGATCGCGGCCTTTCTTTTTTACGGCGATGCTCAGCCTTTGATCACGCCCAGCTCGCGACCGATGCGGATGAAAGCATCGATGGCGCGATCGAGATGCTCGCGCGTATGCGCAGCGCTCATCTGGGTGCGGATGCGCGCTTGTCCCTTCGGCACCACCGGGAAGAAGAAGCCGATGGCGTAGATGCCTTCCTCCAGCAGGCGCGCGGCGAATTTCTGCGCCAGCGGTGCGTCGTAGAGCATCACGGGACTGATCGGGTGCGTGCCGGGTTTGACATCGAAACCAGCGGCGGCCATTTTCTCGCGGAAATAAGCGGTGTTTTCCGCCAATTGCTCGCGTAGATCACCGGCGGCGTCAAGCATCTCGAAGGCCTTGATGCCGGCCGCGACCACATGCGGCGGCAGCGAGTTGGAGAACAGGTACGGCCGCGAGCGCTGGCGCAGCAGTTCGACGACTTCCTTCTTCGCCGTGGTGAAGCCGCCAAGCGCGCCGCCCATCGCCTTGCCGAGCGTGCCGGTGAAGATGTCGATCCTGTCCAGCACACCCTTCACTTCGGCCGAGCCACGGCCGGTCTTGCCGAGGAAGCCGGTGGCATGGCATTCGTCGATGTGAACCAGCGCGTTGTACTTCTTCGCCAGCGTGGTGATCTCGTCGAGCGGGGCGATGAAGCCGTCCATCGAGAACACGCCGTCGGTGGAGATCAGCTTGGTGCGCGCGCCGGCGGCGTCGGCGGCCTGCAGCTGTGCTTCCAGATCGGCCATGTCGCAGTTGGCGTAGCGGAAGCGCTTGGCCTTGCACAGGCGGATGCCGTCGATGATCGAGGCGTGATTGAGGGCGTCGGAGATGATCGCGTCTTCCTCGCCCAGCAGAGGCTCGTAGAGGCCGCCGTTGGCGTCGAAGCAGGCGGCATAGAGGATGGTGTCCTCGGTGCCGAAGAAATCGGCGATGGTCTTCTCGAGCTGCTTGTGCAGATCCTGGGTGCCACAGATGAAGCGCACCGAGGCCATGCCGAAACCGTGCGTGTCGAGCGCATCCTTGGCGGCCTGGATGACGTCGGGATGATCGGCCAGGCCCAGGTAGTTGTTGGCGCAGAAGTTCAGCACCTTGCGGCCGTCGGCGAGGGTGATCTCGGCCGATTGCGGGCTGGTGATGATGCGTTCGGACTTGAACAGGCCCTGTTCGCGGATGTCTTCGAGGGTATCGGTGTAGCGTTGCGTCAATGACATGGAAAGCTCGTCTGCGGCCGCGGATGCGGAATTGTGTGTGTCAGCCCGTATAGGGTTCGTTGCTGCGAGGCGCATCCGGTAGTTGCCGATCGAGCGATTGGCGATAACGGATGCAGCCGCGCATGAATTCGGGCCAGATCGGTACGACGGGTGCCGGATCGGTGCGTTCGGGCAGCAACGTCCACAGGTCCGGATGGTGCCAGCACAGCTCGTGGCCGGTGCTGTCGCGATGCGCGCGAATGCCGTGTCGCAGTTTGTGAACCTCCGCGATCAGTGCCTCGCGCGTCATTCCATCAAGATCGTCATCGAGTCGATTGTCGCCGGACGTCGCCATCGCGAAGCCTCCGTCAGTTCCAGCTCAGGACCACCTTGCCGGCCTTGCCGGATTCCATCAGATCGAAGCCCTTCTGGAATTCGTCCACCGGCAGTTGGTGGGTGAGCACCTTGCCGAGCGGGAAGCCGGACAGCACTAGTTGCGTCATCTTGTACCAGGTCTCGTACATGCGGCGCCCGTAGATGCCGTGCAGCGTGAGCCCCTTGAAGATGATCTTGTCCCAGTCCACGCCCGCGCCCTTGGGCAGGATGCCGAGCAGGGCGATCTTGCCGCCGTGGTACATGCAGTCGAGCATGTCCCCGAAGGCGCGCGGATTGCCGCTCATCTCCAGGCCCACGTCGAAGCCTTCCATGTGCAGGTCGCTCATCACGTCCTTCAGCGACTGGTTGGAGACGTTGACCACGCGCGTGGCGCCCATGTCGGCGGCGAGCTTGAGGCGATAGTCGTTGACATCGGTGACCACCACGTTGCGCGCGCCGATGTATTTGCAGATGCCCGCGGCCATCACGCCGATCGGGCCGGCGCCGGTGATCAGGACATCCTCGCCGACCACGTCGAATTCCAGCGCGCAATGCGCGGCGTTGCCGTAGGGATCGAAGAAGGCGGCCAGTTCGCTCGGAATCTGGTCCGGAATCGGCCACAGGTTGCTGGACGGCATGACCAGATATTCGGCGAAGGCGCCATTGCGGGTCACGCCGATGCCGACGGTGTTCGGGCACAGGTGCTGCTTGCCGGCGCGGCAGTTGCGGCAATGACCGCAGACGATGTGGCCTTCGGCCGATACGCGCTGGCCAATCGTGTAGCCGCTGACGCCGGGACCGATCTGGACGACGCGGCCGACGAATTCATGGCCGATGACGAGGCCGGGCTTGATCGTGCGCTGGCTCCACTCGTCCCACAGATAGATGTGCAGGTCGGTGCCGCAGATCGCGGTTTTCTCGAGCCGGATCAGCACCTCGTTGGGGCCGGGCGAGGGCACCGGCACCTCTTCCATCCAGATGCCTTTGGCCGCTTCGCGTTTGACCAGCGCTTTCATGCTGGAAGGGAGCTGCGAGGACGTCGATTGCAGGGTGGTCTGCGACATGGTGGGCCGGCGAAGTCGGAAAGAGGGCGCCATTGTACCGCCGCGCCTTCGTGGGGCAGCGCGCCGCATCGTCCGCGCCGCATCGAGCCGCGCCGTCCGCGCGGCGAGGTGCCGTTCATGACCGCTGGCAGTTGCCGCGATGCTCGGGCTGTGTCTATGGTCCGGTTTTTGGTCAAAAGGAAATCCGTGCCTATGCGTATGTTTCACTTGGGGCTGGCCAGCACGCTGCTGCTGACGACGACGGCGAGCGCCAATGAAGGCATGTGGGTGCCGCAACAGCTGCCGGAGATCGCGCCGGCGCTGCAACAAGCCGGATTGAAGCTCGATCCGAAGCAGCTCGCCGATCTGACCGGCGATCCGGTCGGCGCGGTGGTCTCGCTGGGCGGCTGCACGGCGAGCTTCGTTTCGCCGCAGGGATTGGTGGTGACCAACCACCATTGCGCCTACGGTGCGATCCAGCTCAATTCGACGCCCGAGAAGAATCTGATGGTGAGCGGCTTCAACGCCGCCAATCGTAGTGACGAGCTCAGTGCCGGCCCCAATGCGCGCATCTACGTGCTGGATTCGATCGAGGACGTGACCGGGCAGGTCAAGGCGGCGATCGCGGCGGCGCCCGACGCGCTGGCGCGGACCGAGGCGCAGGACAACATCGAAAAGCAACTGGTGAGTGCCTGCGAGAAGGGGGGCGGTTATCGCTGCAAGCTCTACAGCTTCTCGGGTGGCAATGCATATCGTCTGTTCAAGAATCTGGAGATTCGCGATGTGCGCCTGGTCTATGCGCCACCCGGCAGCATCGGCAACTACGGCGGCGAGATCGACAACTGGATGTGGCCGCGGCACACGGGCGATTTCTCGTTCTATCGCGCCTACATCGGCAAGGATGGCAAGCCGGCCGCGTTCGCCGCCGACAACGTGCCGTATCAGCCCAGGCATTGGCTGAAGTTCGCCGACAAGCCGCTCGCGGCCGGTGATTTCGTCATGGTCGCGGGCTATCCGGGCGTCACCAACCGCTATGCGCTGGCCGACGAGTTCGACAACACCGCCGATTGGTCGTATCCGACGATCTCGCGCCATCTCAAGCAGGTGATCGCGCTGGTCCAGGCCGAGGGCGCCAAGCAGCCCGACATCGCCGTGAAATACGCCAACACCGTGCGCAGCTGGGAGAACGTGTCCAAGAACTACGACGGACAGATCGAAGGCTTCAAGCGCATCGGTGCTTCCGCGCGCAAGCACAGTGAGGAGAACGCGGTGCTCGACTGGCTGCGCAGCCAGGGCGATGCCGGGAAACCGGCCCTGGAGGCGCATGATCGTCTGGTGGCGCTGGCGAACGAGGCCAAGACGACGCGCGATCGCGATGCGATCCTCGGCCAGTTCAACAATACCGGCGCCATCGGTACGGCGATCACGCTGTACCGCCTCAGTCTCGAACGCGCCAAGCCGGATGCCGAGCGCGAAGTTGGTTATCAGGAGCGCGATCTGCCCACGATCGAGGGCGCGCTCAAGCAGATGGATCGCCGCTATGTGGCCAGCATGGACAGCGGATTGCAGCGCTATTGGCTGACGCAATACATCGATCTGACCAAACAACAGCGCCTGGAGCCGGTGGACAAATGGCTGGGCGGAAGCAACGAAAAGGCGATCACGCGTGCCGTCAACAAACTGGCGAAGACCAGGCTTGGGGATTCCGCCGAACGCACAAAGTGGTTCACCGCCGACAGCAAGGCGTTCGAAAGCAGCAAGGACCCCGCGATCCAGTACGCGGTCGCGATGATGCCGACGCTGCTGGAACAGGAGCGCGTGCGCAAGACGCGCGCCGGCGACGATCTGATCGCACGCCCCGTGTATCTGCAGGCGGTCGCCGATTACCGCAAGAGCAAGGGCGAGGCGGTGTATCCCGATGCCAACTCGTCGCTGCGCATCACCTTCGGCAACGTCAAACCGTACACGAAGCTCAGCGGCGCGGCGCAGCTGCCGTTCACGACGGCCGAGCAGGTGGCGGCGAAGAACACGGGCAAGGCGCCGTTCGATGCGCCCAAGCTGTTGCTGGATGCCATCGCCGCGAAGCGCTACGGCAAGCTCGCCGATCGCGCGCTGGGTACGCTTCCGGTCGATTTCCTTTCCGATCTCGATATCACCGGCGGCAACTCCGGTTCTCCGGTGCTGGACGGACAGGGGCGGCTGGTCGGACTCGCGTTCGACATGAACTGGGAGGCGGTGGTGTCGAACTGGGTGTTCGATCCGGCGATGACGCGGATGATTTCGGTCGATGGCCGCTACGTGCGCTGGATCATGCAGGAGGTCTATCCGGCGCCGCAGTTGCTGCGCGAGATGAACATCGCACCTAGCCAAACTCCGGCCGGCAAGCCTGCGAAGAAAAAGCGGCGGTAGGTTTCCACCGCCGCTTCGTTCAAACGTGTCGGTGCGACGTGCCTACTGGCTGCAGTCGACCTCGCCGAGGAATCGGACATCCCCGGTGGTCACGCCGTGCACGGTGATGTTCCCCTGGCAGTCGTTGACGGCCCAGCCGACCTGCACGCCATCCTGGTAGTAACCGTAAATCTGGCGCGGGGGAGGAAGTTTTGCTGCAGCCGCGGTCATGGTGATCGCGGCCAGCACGAGGCCTAGTGCGAATTTCTTCTTGAGCATGTTCAAACTCCTTTTCCATCCATGTCGACGACGGTGTCGACGCTTTTGAACCGGCAAGAGAATTCGATCAACCGCCGGTTTCTTCCGGGAAGAAAGCGGCGGCGGGGATGTTCCGCCGCCGCTTCCGGATGCCGATGGATCACCGCTCAGTCCACGGGCGGCGGGCAGTTCATGTGCGTCTTGACTGCATTGGCGGTCTTCTCGCCCCATTCCCGCACTTCGCTGGAATAGCAGGGAATCCATGCCTGGCCGACGACCTGATTGTCGGCGTCGCGATAGTAGACGTAGTCACCTGGTTGCGAGGGATACAGCACCGCCCAGGCCGCGCTCGCGGTGAGGACGACGCCGAGGCCGAGGGCAATGGTGAATGTCTTGCGCATATCGGGTTCTCCTTTTTTCGCCACGCATCAGCGCGGGTTGCAGACCAGATGGCCGTTGGTGACCGAGTACGACGTGCGCGTGCCGGAATAGCTGAAGACACCGTCGCAGCTCATCACCCAGGTGCCGACGACGTTGCCGCTGTCATCGAGATAGACGCCCATGTCGCCGTTGTTCGGACGGGCGAGGGCGATGCCGGCAACGAGAGCGGCGCTCAGGCCGAGGGCGATGACGAGTTTCTTGCGCATTGGAAGACTCCTGATGTTTGTTTAAGTAACGATGGGAAACGATCGGTCGCGATGACCGTCAGACGTCGGGTTCACAGAGGAAAACGCCGCCTTCGCTGCGTTTTGTGATGAATCCCCAGGATTCCGGCGTGCCGTCGCAATGAATGGCACGGTAGCCGACGACATTGCCGGAAGCGTCGAGGTAGTAAACGAATTCGCCCAGCCCGAGATCGGGCGCGACAGCCGAGGTGCTGCCGGCGGCAAGCGCGGCGGCGAGGCCGAGACTCAGAACGAGTGCGGTTCGCATGGATCTGCTCCGATGAGGTGTGTTGATGCGGCCGGGCGAATGCGCGGCCGCGTTGAAGTCAGGGCGACCGGTCAATCCTGCGGGCAGATCGCGTGGCCGCTGCTGTACGAATTGGTGCGGATACCGGACTCGAAGAGGTTGCCGTTGCAGTCCATCGATGCCTCGCCGACGATTTCGCCGTTCGCATCGAAGTAGAAGTAGAACTCGCCGATTTCGTCGGGACCCGGCGGGCGGGCGAGGGCGACAGTGGCGACGAGCGAGGCAGCCAGGCCCAAGGCCAGGATGAGGGGATTGCGCATGTTGTTCTCTCTCTTTTTTGAAGTTGGACGATGCATGCGCGCGATGGCGCATGCGCCGGTCATCCGACGCGAGCGTGATCAGCGCGGATCGGGGTCGCAGATGTAGTAGCCGACCTCGTAGTGGCTGGTGCCATGGCCCCACTTGTCGATGTTGCCGTCGCAATCGATGGCGAAGTGGCCGACATGCTGGCCGGTATCGTCGTAGTAGTCGTAGATCTGCCCAGGCCCATCCGGGCCCGCCGCGGCGACGGCGAGGGCGGTACCTGCGGCGGTGGCGGATGCCAGAGCCAGCAGCAGGGCCAGAGGTGTCTTTCGCATCAAGATTCTCCTGGTCGAGTGGATTGCACTTGGTGCGTCCGTGCTGGAGTCCCCCCTTGGAACGAATCGAGAGATTCGCCTGACGACGGAGCATATGCACGATGCGGCGCACCAAATGTGAGGCAGGTCTGATAACCTGCCGCGCCACCATCACTCTTCGCCCCACGCATGAAAATCCTGCTCGCCCGTCACGGTGAAACGCCTTGGAACGCAGAAGGCCGCTACCAGGGACAGGAGGACATTCCGCTGTCGGCGATCGGCGAAGCCCAGGCCACTGCATTGGGCGAGCGTTTGTTCGACGTGAAGATCGATCGCGCCGTCGCCTCGCCCCTGTCGCGTGCGCGGCGCACCGCGGAGCTGGCGCTGGGGGCTTCACGGGTGCCGATGCTGACGACCGATCCGGGCTTGATGGAGATCGCGCACGGCACCTGGGAAGGCCTGCTGGCCAGCGAAATCCGCGAGCGCGATCCGCAGCGCCTGCAGGCCTGGCGCGACACGCCGGACAGCGTGCAGATGCCGGAAGGCGAGTCGCTGCAACAGGTATTCGATCGCGCCTGGCCCGCGCTCGTGCGCGCGAGCGAAGGCCTGCAGCCCGCCGACACGCTGCTGCTGGTGGCGCATGACGCCGTCAACCGCGTTCTCCTGTGCCATGTGCTGGGCATCCCGTTCTCGAAGCTGTGGACGTTCCGCCAGGCGCCGACCACGCTGAACCTGCTCGAAGGCGCGGACGTGGATCATCTTGACGTGGTGCGCCTCAACGATTGCTCGCATCACACCCTGTTCTTCGGCGAAGCCGTGCACCGCGCTTTGTGAGTGTCATGAAATCGCTGAGTGATTGGCTGGCCTACATCGAGCGCCAGCACCCGAAGACCATCGCGATGGGGCTGGAGCGTGTGCGCGAAGTGGCCGGGCGCTTGTCGCTGGGCAAGCCGGCGAAGCACGTGATCATGGTCGGCGGCACCAACGGCAAGGGCTCGACGGTGGCGTTCACCGAAGCGATCGCGCGCGCGGCCGGATGGAAGACCGGTGCCTACACCTCGCCGCATCTGCTGCGCTACAACGAACGCGTGCGCATCGACGGCCGTGATGCCGATGACGCAATGCTGGCCGCGGCGTTCGAAGCCGTGGAGGCAGCGCGCGCGGACACGCCGCTGACCTATTTCGAATACGGCACGCTCGCGGCGCTGTGGCTGTTCCAGCGCGCCGATCTGGATCTGGCGATCCTCGAAGTCGGTCTCGGTGGCCGCCTCGACGCGGTGAACATCGTCGATGCCGATGTCGCGGTGATCACCACGGTCGATCTCGATCATCAGGACTATCTCGGCGACGACCGCGAAAAGATCGGCTTCGAGAAAGTCGGTATCGCCCGCGCCTGGAAGCCGCTGGTGCTGGGCGAGGACGATCCGCCGTCGAGCGTGCTCGGTCATGCCTACGCGATCGGCGCTTCGACCTGGCGGGCGAACAACGATTTCTTCTTCGAACGCATCGACGATGCCAGCTGGCAATGGCGTGAAGTGGGTTATGAGGTGGCGTTGCCGCTGCCGAAGCTGGTGGCGCCCGCGCAGCTGCGCAATGCCGCGACCGCAATCGCCGCGTTGCGCGCGCTGGATGTGGAGATTCCAGATGCAGCGCTCGTCGAGGGTGTAGCAAATGCGAGCCTGCCGGGGCGGCTGCAAAGATTCGAGCGCGATGGTGTCGAGATCGTGGTCGATGTCGGTCACAACCCGCAGGCGGCGCGCGAACTCGACGCGTGGTTGCGTGCGGATGTCGCCGCAGGGCGCACCTTCGCCGTCTATGCGGCGCTCGCGGACAAGGACATCGTCGGCGTGGTGTCAGCGCTGCGGGAAGGCATCGCGCGCTGGTACATCGCGGGGCTGGAAGAGTCCGGGCCGCGCGGACTCGATGTCGATGCGTTCGCGGAGCGACTCGCCGGCACCGCAGCGGCGGAAGCCGAGCGGCATGCCGATGTCGCGACCGCGCTCGCGGCGGCGCGCGCGCAGGCACGCGAGGGGGATCGTATTCTCGTGTTCGGTTCCTTCTTCACCGTCGCCGCGGCGCTTTCGGTTCTGCAGTAGGCGATTTTTTCGTCATTCCCGCGAAGGCGGGAATCCAAGGATGTTTGGTCCGATCATTGCAGTCTTGACGAAAGCCCATGGATTCCCGCCTTCGCGGGAAGGACGGACTGAGAGAACCACACGCGTTATCAGGGACGCGCGCGCTGCGCGATCTCGGCCGCCGTCGCCGGCGTCACGTGCCAGCGCTCGGGATGCTCGTACTCGAAATCGACGGTGGCCTTGCCGGTTCCGCGATCGAGCCTGAACACACAGGCATGCCACGGTGCCTTGCCGTCGACACGGGTGGCGTCGCGCAGCTCGTCGAGGCGATCTTCAAGTTCGGGGGCTGCGGGCGTCGCGGGCTGTCCGGCTTCCTCGCCGACATAGCGGAAGCCGTTGAGCTTCGACACGCCATCGCCGTACCACGCCACCAGTGCGTACCGATCCCAGGGCTGCGCGGCGACCTTGGTGTCGGTGGCGATCAGCCGGCCGATCTCGACGATCAAAGCGTCCTTATCCACGTTGCGGCACCTCGGGAACAATCAGCGCTTGGCGATTCAAAGCTTGTCCATTCAGAACTTGCCTATTCAGAACTTGTCCATGTCGCCGCGAGGCACGCGATCGTAGGTCTGACCGGCCTCGTTGCGGAACGTGACGCGCTGATCGTACACGACGCTGCCGTTGGCCGGATCGACGACTTCATAGGACACGCGCACCTTGTCGGGGCGATCCACGTTGGCCGGTGTCAGGTCGACGGTGATGCGCACTTCCTTGCCGCTGTCGATCCAGTCGGCCCATTCGTTCTCCAGCGTCTTGTAGGCGCTGACGTTGAAGTTGCCGTTCTGCGGGAACAGGTTCTTCAGGCCCTGATCCTTGACGAAGCGATGGCCGATCACATGGCCGCCCTGGTCACCCTCGATGCCGCGATCGGCGGCGTCGCGCTGCGCGTCCGTCTCGGCGGAACTGCGGTCGATGCCCTCGAAGACTTCGCTCAGATCGGCTTCGACGTGGATCGGGCGGCCCTGGCTGTCGTTGGTCCAGGTGACAGAGTTGGCGCCGATGCGTTCGGTGGTCTGGGTGGTGCCGTTGGCGGGCGCCGTATCGGTTGGTTTGCCGGTGGACAGCGCCGCGTATTCGTCGCGGACGGCGAGCGGGCTGCGTGTCTCCACGGCGTTGGCGACGGTGTCCTGGCCGAACACGCCTTCGATCTTGACCAGTTGCGGCGCTTCCAGCTTGGTCGCCAGATCGTTGACGAAGTCGGTGCGGTCGCCGATCGGCATCTGCTCGACATCCGACTTCAGCTGCGTCGCCTGCGCCGGCGTCATCTGCTCGATGGCCGCGTTGGCGACGGCCGGGTCGGCTTTCGTCAGCTCCGGCGGGGTTGGCGGCGGAGGAGGGGGCGGCGGCGGAACGTAGGGGGCGCGACCATCGACGAGCATGACCATGCGGTCTCTCATTGCCGGTTTCGATGACCGCAAGTCTAGGTGCGCACCGTCGCGGCCGGTACTGGGGATCACCCTAGCTTTCGGCACGGAATCGCGACGGATTCTCGTGAAAGCCGGCATGTACGGCGTCTGTACGCGCGGCTGCACGGGCGATCACGGCCTGTGGCGTGCGCGGGCCCTGCCTCACCCGCACGGGTATAATTTGGGGGCCTGTCCGCTTCCGCGAGTCTCGATGGAATCCCAACTCAAACAGCGTCTGATCGGTGCGGCCGTACTGGTCGCGCTTGCGGTGATCTTCCTGCCGATGCTGGTCAAGGGTCCGGCGCCCGACAGCGGGGTGTCCGACGTTCCGCTCAAGACCCCGGAAGCGCCGCAGGGCGAGATGCAGACCCGCGATCTGCCGCTGGTGGCGCCCGAGGAGGCCCCGGCCAACGGCGCGACCGGGATGCCGGCCCCCGACGCTTCGAGCAATGGCGGCGACACGCTGCCCACCGTCGACACCACGACCGCGGGACCGGCCACCAGCCAGCCCGAACCCTCGCCCGACGCCGCCGACCTGGCCAAGCCGGAGCCGATGCTGCCGCCGAGCGTGGCGGGCGGCGACTACGCGGTGCACTTCGGCGCCTACGCCAGCAGCGTCAGCGCCGATACCGTCGTGTCGCGCCTGCACGCCGCGCAGCTGCCCGCCTACCGCGAAACCACCACCATGAGCGGCAAGTCCGTCTGGCGCGTGCGCGTGGGCCCGTATGCGACCCGCGCCGATGCCGAAACGGCCCGCCTGCGCGTCAACGAAATCGGCAAGCAGTCGACTTCGCGCGTGGTGGCGTTGGACGCGGCCGACGCCGCGACGCCCGCCATGGCGAGTGCGTCGAAGCCCGCGCCGGTCAAGCCCGAGCCAACGCCGGCCAAGCCGCAGCCGCTGCCGCCGGAACCGGCGAAGCCGGTCGCCTCGACCAAGCCCGTTCCTACTAAGCCCGAGCCCGCCAAGCCCGAGCCGGCCAAACCGACGCCCGCACCCGCGCCGAAGCCCTCCGGCGCATCGTCGGTCGGTTTCGCCGTGCAGCTCGGCGCCTTCAGCAGCGCGGATCAGGCGAACAAGAAGCGAGACGAACTGCGCGCCGCCGGTTTCAGCGCCTTCGTCGAAACGGTCAAGACTGACAAGGGCTCGCTGACCCGCGTGCTTGCCGGCCCGGTCGTGAACCGTGCCGACGCCGACCGCCTCAAGGCGCAGATCAAGACGAAAACCGGAGCGGACGGGATGGTCCGCCCGCATCCCTAAGCGCACGGATCGCTCGTCACCGTAGTCAACGTTTCATTTCAGGCAGATCAAACCTATGTGCGGCATCGTCGGCATCGTTGGAACCACCGAGGTCGCGGCAGCGCTGTATGACGGCCTGACCGTGCTGCAGCATCGCGGACAGGACGCGGCGGGCATCGCCACCGCCAACGGCGCGCAGCTGCGCGTGCACAAGGGCAACGGCCTGGTGCGCGACGTCTTCGACGCGAAGGCGATGCACCTGCTGGAAGGCCGCGTCGGCATCGGCCATTGCCGCTATCCCACCGCGGGCAGCGAGGGTAGCGACGAGGCCCAACCTTTCTACGTGAACTCGCCCTACGGCATCGCGCTCGCGCACAACGGCAACCTGATCAACACCGACGCGCTGCGCCGCGAGGTGTTCGAGGAGGATCGCCGCAACATCAATACCGAATCCGACTCGGAAGTGCTGCTCAACGTGTTCGCGCACGAGCTCGACCGGCAGCATGCGTTGACGCCGGCGGCCGCGTTCAAGGCGATCGAAGGCGTCAACCGGCGCGCCAAGGGCGGCTATGCCGTGGTCGCCACCGTGCTCGGTCTCGGCCTGGTCGCGTTCCGCGATCCGTATGGCATCCGTCCGCTGGTGCTCGGCCGCAGGCGCACCGACGCAGGCCCCGACGAATACGTGATTGCCTCGGAATCGGTGGCGCTGGACATCCTCGGCTTCGAACGCCTGCGCGACGTGCAGCCCGGCGAGGGCATCGTGATCACCGCGCGCGGCGAGTTGCACACGCAGATGTGCGCCGGGCCGCAGCAGCACGCGCCGTGCATTTTCGAATACGTGTATTTCGCGCGTCCGGACTCGATGATCGAGGAAATCTCGGTGCACAAGGCGCGCATGCGCATGGGCGTGACGCTGGGCGAGAAGATCCTGCGCCAGCGTCCCGATCACGATATCGACGTGGTGATCCCGATTCCCGACACCTCGCGCGATTCCGCGCTGGAAATCGCCAACACGCTCAACGTGAAATATCGCGAAGGGTTCATCAAGAACCGCTACGTCGGCCGCACCTTCATCATGCCGGGGCAGGGCGAGCGCGCGAAGTCGGTGAAGCGCAAGCTCAATCCGATCCCGCTGGAATTCCGCAACCGTGTCGTGCTGCTGGTCGACGATTCGATCGTGCGCGGCACCACGTCCAAGCAGATCGTGCAGATGGCGCGCGATGCCGGCGCGCGCAAGGTCTACCTCGCCTCCGCCGCGCCGCCGGTGCGCTATCCGAACATCTACGGCATCGACATGCCGTCGGCGGACGAGTTGATCGCGCATGGCCGCACCGAGCAGGAGATCCAGCAGTTCCTCGGTTGCGACTGGCTGATCTACCAGGACCTGGCCGATCTCGAGGCCGCCGTGGCCGGTCCGAAATTCGTCGGACGCAAGTTCGACAGCTCCTGCTTCAGTGGCGAATACGTCACCGGCATCGAGACAGGCTATTTCGAGCGCCTCCAACAGCTGCGTTCCGACGAGGCGAAGAAGAAGCGGCGCCTGGCTTCGTGAAGCGGGGATTCCGCAAGCCGATCGCCGTCGCGATGGTGGTGGCGGCGATTGCCGCATGCCATCGCAATGGAGGCGAGGCTGCATCCCCGGTCACGAAGCTTGACGATCCGCGCGTAGTGCAGGGGGACCCCGTCGGTAGCGTGGTGCTGTACCCGCCCACCTACGCCTATACCGATGAAAATTTCTTCCCTGTCCATGGCGGCCCCGAAGTGCTCGGTGCCACACGTCTCGGGCCGGATATCGTGAAGGTATACCTGGCGCGATCAATCCATTCGCGGGGCTCGCTTTCGTACCCCTACGCGGCCTACGCCGTGCAATGCCGCACGCGGCGGCTGCGAATGACCGGTGCGGGAAGTACTCTGGACGCCGCCTCACGCGGCGTCGGTGTGCAGACGGCGATCACGCCCTGGCCCGAGCATGCCGGGCAGGTCGCGATTCTCGAGGCGGTCTGCGTCAATCGGATGCGCTGCGAATTTCACGACAAGAACAATCCTTGCGAACAGGAAATGCGCAAGCGACTCGATGAGGCGAATGCGAGGGCAGCGGCGGAGAAAGCAACTTCGGAGCCGGGAAATGGCGAGCCTCCAGCAAGCCGCGAGTGAGTGCCTGGCGGCGGCCGCTCCGGAAGACAAAGTCGCCCGGACATTCGCTGCCGCAGAGGCTTACGGTCGCGGCGAACTCCATTCCGACGACACCACATCACCGCCCGAACCGATCCGCATGCCGGGGCGGCCTGAAAGGCCTCTGCTGGTGCATCCGCGCGATCTGCCCAGGCGCGGCTTCGGCACGCCGGAAGGCCGCGCCGCTTTCGTTCACTCCATCGCGCATATCGAGTTCAACGCCATCGATCTCGCCTGGGATGCCGTCTACCGTTTCCGCGACATGCCGCCGCAGTACTACGCCGACTGGGTGAGCGTGGCGAACGACGAGGCCCGGCATTTCGTCATGCTGCGCGAGCGCCTGCAACAGCTCGGCCACGACTACGGCGATTTCGATGCGCACAACGGATTGTGGGAAATGGCCGAGAAGACCGCCCACGACGGCCTGGCGCGGATGGCGCTGGTGCCGCGCGTGCTGGAGGCGCGCGGGCTCGATGTCACGCCCGGCATGATCGTGAAGCTGCGCGCGCTTGGCGACGATGCCACGGCCGACATCCTCGAAGTGATCCTGCGCGAGGAAATCGCGCACGTCGCCGCCGGCAGCCGCTGGTTCCGCTGGCATTGCGAGCGCGTGGGTGTGCGGCCCGAGCCGAAGTTCCGGGAATTGCTCGCGGAGTACGCGCGCGCCGTGCTGCATGGTCCGTTCAACATCGAGGCGCGCACTGCCGCCGGCTTCGGCGAAGACGAGTTGCGTGCCTTGCAGCAGCTAACGGATTAGCCCCTTTTCCACGAAGAAGGGGCTACAGCCTGGCGAGTTCCATCCCATCGGCATCGACGCGCAGCACCGAGCCCTGCTCATACCAATCCCCGAGCACGATGCGCGTGTGCGCGCCATCGCGATGGATCGACGGGCGATGCGTATGCCCGTGGATGATCGTGTCGATGCCGTAGCGCGCGAACGTGTCGGCCACGGTCTCCGGCGACACGTCGGTGATGGTCTCCATCGTGCCGGCCTCGCGCAGCTCGCCCTGTCGCGCCTGGCTGGCGGCGCGCGCCTGCTGCGCGAAGGCCAGGCGCGCGGCCAGTGGCTGCGACAGGAACTGCTGCTGCCAGGCGGGATTGCGCGTCATCGTGCGGAACTGCTGATAGGCGGTGTCGTCGGTGCACAGCAGATCGCCGTGCATCAGCAGGACGGGCTTGCCGTAGAGGTCGATCGGCGTCGGATCGGCGAGCAGCGTCATGCCGGCGCGGCGCGCATAGTCCTCGCCGACGAGGAAATCGCGGTTGCCGTGCATGAAGAACACCGGTACGCCGCTCTCGGCCAGTGCCTTGAGCTTCGCCGCGACAAAGGCGCCGGTCTCGGACGGATCGTCGTCACCGACCCAGGCCTCGAACAGGTCGCCGAGGATGTACAGCCCCTCGGCCTGCAGGGCCTCGTTGTCGACGAACTCGCCGAACAGCCGGGTGACCTCGGGGCGCACCGGATCGAGGTGCAGATCGGAGATGAAAAGCGTGGTCATCCGCTGATTCTAAGCCGCTTTATCTGGCGTTAGCGCCAGATAAAGCCCCAAAGTTCGCGCTGCAAACTTTGGGTCCCAGGCTTTTTATCTCCAAATCCCCGCCGCTGTCGCGGCGCCCCCTTTACTAAAGGGGGGCTTTCCTTCGGTTGGGGGGCATCGTGCAATAGACGACCAAGCGCATCCCTTGCGTGCGGTAAAATTCCAAATCTCACGAAGAACAGCATCAGATCATGACCTGCCGCACTCGCTTCGCCCCCAGCCCCACCGGATACCTGCACATCGGCGGCGCACGCACCGCGCTCTACTGCTGGCTGGAAGCGCGGCGGCGGGGCGGGCAGTTCATTCTGCGCATCGAGGACACCGATCGCGAGCGCAGCACGCAGGCAGCGATCGACGCGATCCTGCAGGCGATGGACTGGCTCGGCCTCGATTACGACGAGGGCCCGATCTACCAGACGCAGCGGCTGGCGCGCTATCGCGAGGTCGCCGAGCAGATGGTCGCCGCCGGGCACGCCTACTATGCCTACGAGACCAAGGAAGAGCTGGAGGCGATGCGCGAGGCGGCGATGGCGAAGGGCGAGAAGCCGCGTTACAACGGCGCCTATCGCGATCGCAACGAACCTGGCTTCGATGAGGCGCGCCGCGACGATCCGAATCGCGTGATCCGCTTCAAGAATCCGCTCGAGGGCAGCGTCGCCTGGGAGGACAAGGTCAAGGGCCGCATCGAGATCAGCAACAGCGAACTCGATGATCTGGTGATCTTCCGCTCCGACGGCTATCCCACCTACAACTTCGCCGTCGTGGTCGACGATCTCGACATGAAGATCACCGACGTCGTGCGCGGCGACGACCATGTCAACAACACGCCGCGGCAAATCAACATCTATGAGGCGCTGATTCAAAGCGGCGTGTCCGCGTCGGTGCCGCATTTCGCGCACCTGCCGATGATCCTCGATCCCGAGGGCGCCAAGCTCTCCAAGCGCACCGGCGCGGCCGATGTGATGCAGTATCGCGATGAGGGCTATCTGCCGCACGCGCTGCTGAACTATCTGGTGCGTCTGGGCTGGTCGCACGGCGATCAGGAGATCTTCTCGATCGAGGAGATGACGCGCCTGTTCGACCTGAAGGACGTGAACGCCAAGGCCTCGCGGCTCGATCCGGCCAAGCTCGGCTGGCTCAATCAGCAGTACCTGAAGAGCGACGATCCGGCGGCGGTGGCGAAGCATCTGGAATGGCATCTGCACGAGGCGGGTTATGACCTTGCCAAGGGGCCTGCGCCTGCCGACGTGGTGATCGCCCTGCGCGATCGTGTGCAGACACTGAAGGAGATGGCCGCGCGCGCCGCGGTCTGGTATCAGCCGCTCGAGCAGTACGACGATGCCGCCGTGGCCAAGCACCTGACGCCCGCCGCAGGCATGCCGCTGGCCGAGGCGCGTCAGCGTCTGGCGCAGTTGGGTACCTGGAGCGCCGAGACGGTGAGCGAGGCGCTGCACGCGACCGCCGAAGCGCTCGGCATCGGCATGGGCAAAATCGCGCAACCGCTGCGCGTGGCGATCACCGGGACCCAGGTGAGCCCCGACATTTCACATACCGTTTACCTGGCAGGGCAGGGCGAGGCGCTGAAGCGCATCGATGCCGCCCTGCAGCGGATTCCCGCCGCCGCGGATTGATCCGAAACCGGTTTTTCGGGGACTTTTGGCATGATCCCGTACTCGGGCGCGGCTTGAGTTCGCACGCCATCGCCGCCATCATCCGGATATGGCTGAGCCCGCCTGCATCGACCCTAGGCACCACGTCCACGACGCCCGCGGCTTCGTGGCGGCGGTGGAGCGCGCCTGCCACGAACGTGGCTTGCGCCTGACGCCGATCCGCGCGCGCGTGCTCGGCCTGGTCGCGGATGCCGGTCAGCCGATCAAGGCCTACGACCTGCTCGAACTGATCCGGGTGGGAAACAACGACGACGGCGAAGGCGCCGGCGCGGCGGCGCCTCCGACGGTGTATCGCGCGCTCGATTTCCTGCTCGCCAACGGCTTCATCCACAAGCTCGAATCGGTCAACGCGTTCGTCGCCTGTCACCATCCGAACACCGCGCAGCATTCGGTGCCGTTCCTGATCTGCGACAACTGTCATTCGGCGGTGGAGCTGGAAGATCTGGACGTGGTCGCGCAGCTCGAAGCACGCGCGAAATCGCTCGGCTTCCGGCCGCAGGCGCAGACGCTGGAAGTGCATGGGCTCTGCGAGCGTTGCGCTGGTTGAAACTGCGCTGGTCAGGTTTTCAACAGCACATTGAAAAAAATCTGTCATTCCAGCGCAAGCTGGAACCCATTTTGATTTTCACATCTTCAGCGAAGATCAAAGTGGACCCCAGCTTGCGCTGGCACGACGGCTTTCCCGATTTTCCTGCGCTGCTTTGAATCTGCGGCACGCGGTGGCCGCATCAGGCCGTCGCCGCCTGCAACCGCGGCGATTGCTCGCGAATCGGCAGATTCGCCACGGCCGCCAGCAATGCCAGCACCATGTCCGCGTACCACATCCACGTGTAATCACCGAAGGTTTCCAGCGCCACACCACCGAGCCAGGCACCGAAGAAACCGCCGATCTGGTGCGAGAGCAGGGTGAGGCCGAACAGCGTACCGAGATGGCGCGGTCCGAACAGCTTGCCGACCAGCCCGGCCGTCGGCGGCACGGTCGCCAGCCACGTGAATCCGAGCGCCGCCGCGAAGACGTAGAACGTCATCGGCGTCGGTGGCGAGATCAGATACAGCGCGATCATCAGCGCGCGGCTGCCGTACATCGCGGCCAACAACCACTTCATGCGGTAGTGCTGTCCCAGATAGCCGACGATCAGGCTGCCGGCGATGTTGAACGCGCCGATCAGCATGAGCGCGGCCGCCGACACGCTGGCGGGCAGCCCGCACAGCGCGACTTCGCCCGGCAGATGCGTGACCAGGAAGGCGATGTGCACGCCGCAGGTGAAGAAGCCGATGTGCAGGCACCAATAGCTGCGATCACGCAGCGCGATGCGCAACTGCGCGCGCAAGGAAAGATCGTGTCCGGTTTCTGGTGTCGCGGACGAGCCGGTCGGAGCATTCACCGCCGCTTGCGATGGCTTGCGGCGCAACGACCACGCCAACGGCAGCGCCAGCAGCGAAGACGCCGCGAGACCAAACATCGTCGCCGCCCATCCCGCGGCCGTGATGCCGATCTGCACCAGCGGCGCGAACACGAACTGCCCGAGCGAACCGCCGGCGTTGATCACACCGGCCGCGAACGAGCGCCGTGAAGGCTGAAGGCGCGACGCCGTGGCGCCGATCAGGATCGAAAAACTGCCAGCGCCCGCACCCGCGGCCGTGAGCACGCCGAGTGTGATCACCAATCCCCATTGCGATTGCAGGAATGGCGTGAGCGCGAGCCCCGCAGCCAGCAACAAGGTGCCGGCCCACACCACGCGCACGGGACCATGGCGATCAGCGATCGCGCCGAATACCGGCTGCACCGCGCCCCAGACGAACTGGCCGACTGCGAGCGCGAAGCTGATCGATGCGATGCCGAGACCGCTGCTGTCATGGATCGGCGCGACGAACAAGCCGGTGGTCTGACGCGCACCCATGGTGAGCATGAGGATCGCGCTGGCGGCCAGCAACAGGCCCCAATGCGCATCGGGCTTCGCGTGCGCGCCCACGCTCGTGGACGCGCTCACGATGCGTGCTCCGCGGCCGTCGACAGGCGTTCGTGCAGCGCGTTCAAGTCGTGATGCAGACGTTCGATTCCGTCCTGGCCGAACAATGCTTCCACGCGCTTCTGCGTGCGGCGCCAGTGCGGCAATGCCGCATCGATCCGCTTGCGGCCGGCCGGCGTGATTTCGATGACGCGCCGGCGCGCATCGTCCTCGGCGCGGCGCTCGCGCAGCCATCCGGCCTCGTAGAGCGGCTTCAGGTTGCGGGTGAGGGTGGTGCGGTCCATGCCCAGTTCCTCGGCGAATTCGCCCAGCACCTTCGGCTCTCTGGCGGCGCGTTTGAGGATCGAATACTGGTTCAGGCTCAGTCCCAGCGGAGCCAGTTCGCGATCATAGAACTGCGACACCTGGCGCGCGGTGCGGCGCAGCAGGAAGCAGGTGCAGTGACTGGGAGGAGTGGGCGTCATCGGCGAGGTCTCGGCTTCGATGGCCGCATTTTATGTGTATATGCACCTATATCGTCAAGAAGAACCGCGGTCAGCTCCGGGACCGCCGAGAGATACCGGTCCCAGAACTGCCGCGGGTGAGGGGCCGTGCTTAGGCGATGCCCTATCGGCATCGGCTACGGCACCGAACGCCCGGCCATGGATGGCCGGGCTGGACGGCCCGAAGCCGATGGCGTCACGCCAAGGATGGCAGCGCTGTTTGCATGAATAAAAATTAGAAGAAGACGCGGACACCCCCGCTGACACTGCGCCCGGGCAGGGCGACGACATCCTTCAGGAACGAGGTATGCACGTGCGCTTCCTGGTTGGTGAGATTGCTGCCGTCGACGAACAGTTCCCAGGCCAGCCGGCCACCGTCAAAGTGATAAGCGGCGTGCGCATCGACCAGGGTGTAGCCGTCGGTCGGCGTTTCGTTGGCGGCGACCTTGTCCTGTTTGTTGTAGCGAGTTGCACCGAGCGATGCACGCCAGCCGTTGTTTTCCCAGCGCAGCTGCGCGCCCAGGCGCGAAGGCGCGATGCGCGGGACATTACCGCCGCCATCGGCCAGCGTCGCGCGCACCGTGTCGCCGAACGTGCGCAGATCCCATTTGCCATTGTCGTTGTCGGCGAGATGGAAGGTGGCTTCGCCTTCGAAACCGCGGAACGTCGCATCGCGTTGCGACCACTGCCGGATCGGCAGGAATTCGTCTTCTTCCTCGAAGTGCCACTGTTCGCCGGTATCGACGAGATAGATGAAGTCCTTGAAGCGGTTGTAGTAGGCCGACACCTTCGCGTCGACGAAGTCCGACTTGTATTGCAGGCCGAACTCGATCTGGTTCGCGGCTTCCTTGTCGAGATCGGGATTGCCGATTTCATAGGCGAGCGTGGCCAGATGCGGACCGTCGGCGAACAGTTCTTCCTCGGCGGGCGCGCGTTCGGCGTGGTCGAGGTTGACCGTCAGACGCCAGTTCTCGTCGAGCTTGAAACCACCGGCGACCGACAGGCTGACCGGCGTGAAATCGCGCTTGTCCAGGCCATCGGGCTCGGCCTTCACCTTGTCCACGCGCGCGCCGAGATCGAGCTGGAATTCCTTGCCCGAATCGATCTCCCACGACTTGCGCGCCACGCCGAACACGCCGAGCGCGCGCGTCGTGGTCCTCGGCACGAACGATTCCTCGCCCACCGCGGAGAACGTGCCGTCACTGCCTTGCAGACCGACCGCGCCCTTCCAACCATTGCTGGCGCTGTATGAGGCTTCGACGCGGCCTTCGTTGGCATCTTTCTTGAACGTGGTGCCCGGTTCGTCGCCTTCGAATTCGATGTGCTTGTAGTCGGTGTGGCTGAAGCTGAAACGCAGGCCGCTGCCTTCGCCCCACGGATCGGTAAGGCCGCCCTTGAGGTCGTAGCGGTTTTGCCGCAGTTGCAAATGCACGCCGCGTTCGCCGGCGGCGAGATCGCCGGCTTCGCCGGGATTGCCGTAGTCGTCCTCGAAGCGCGAAACGGACATGCCGACGAAACCCCAGTCGCCCAGCAGCGAGCCGCCGACGGAGCCCGTCTTGGTATCGATGAAGGAGTTGGGCTGCTTGCCGTCGGGCGTGTCGTAGTCCTTGGCGTTGCGATACACGGCGTCGGCGTGCAACGCGAAACGATCGTTGCCGCCATCGATGCGCGCCATGTCGGTGCTGCCGCTCTGGTCGCCGCCGTAGAAGCGTGCTTCGGCGCGGCCGCTGAAGCCGCCCTCGATCGGCGCTTCGGGGATGCGGCCGTCGACGACGTTGACCACGCCGCCGATCGCGCCCGTGCCGTAGAGCAGGGTGGACGGGCCCTTGAGCACCTCGATCTGATCGGCGAGGAAGGATTCCACCGCCGGTGAATGGTCCTGGCTGACCGTGGACACGTCCTCGGTCGACATGCCGCTGCTAAGCACCTCCACGCGCGGGCCGTCGAGGCCGCGCAGGATCGGCCGGCCGACGCCGGGGCCGAAATTCGACGTCTGCACGCCCGGAATGCTGGAGATGGTCTCGCCCAGGCTGGCGGCGCGGTTTTCGTCGAGGCGCTCGCCGGCCAGGACGTCGGTCGGCTTGCTCAGCTGGGCGGCGGTGTCGCGCAGCGGGCTGGCGGTGACGATGACCGAATCCAGGTCCTTGACGTGACGGCCCTTGGCCGCATCTTGGGCATGCCGGGTGTCACTGGGCGGGGAGGCGCCTTCGTCAGCCTGTGTCGAGGTCGAGGGGAGGTCGGCGGCGTAGGCGGGTGTCAGGACGGCGGCGAGGGCAAGCGTGAGGCCATTGCGGAGCGGGGAAGAGAGAGGGCGGGACATCAAGTAGGGTTCCGAGGAGGGAGAGACAGCGCGTTTAAAATGTTATAACATAACCAAAAGCAACGCCGGCCCGTGCCGGAAGTCATCCATTACGAAACCGTCATGTCCGCCCGTTTCCAAGCATTGCTCGATCGCTTCGGTGCCACCGGCTCGCTGATCTGCGCGCTGCATTGCGCTCTCCTGCCGCTGGCGCTGGCGGCGATCCCGTCATTGGGACTGTCGGTGTGGCTGGGCGACGGGTTCGAGCGGAGCTTCGTGCTGTTCGCCACGCTGATGGGCGCTTTCAGCCTGATCTGGGGCTATCGCCGTCACCGCAAGATTCGGGCTCTGGGTGTGCTCCTGCTTGGCCTGGCGGCGCTGTGGGCCGGCCTGCTCTACGATCCTTGGCATCACGGCTCGGTCACCATGCACGCGGCGGTGATGACCTTCGGCGGCACCCTGATCGGGCTGGCCCATCTGCTCAATCTGCGGCTCAACCACGGGCACGTGCACGACGCGACCTGCGCGCATTGATTTGCATTGAAATCAATCCCGAAGTTTGCGGAGCAAACTTCGGGCCCCGAGGCGCGGCTTCCAATCCCCGCGGCTTCGCCGCGCCCCCTTACTAAGGGGGCTCTTCTCCAGCCAGGTCATGGCGCCGGGAAATCCTGGGCGTCATGCTAGACTTCGCCGTTTCTGATCAGCACGTTTCCAACGAACTTCGGAGCACGAACATGGGCAAGGGCGACCGCAAGACCGCCAAGGGCAAGCGCTACAACTCCAGCTACGGCAACGCCCGTACCACGGCGACCAAGAAGGTCGCGGGCACGGCTTCGGGCCCGGCCGCGAAGAAGACCGCCACCAAGACGGTGACCAAGGCGCCGGCGAAGAAGGTCGTGGCGAAGAAGGCTGCCGCCAAGGAGTAACGGTTTCGGCCTCGGTCGAGCCGGTAGTGAAGAAGCCCCGCGCCGCGGGGCTTTTTTGTGCGGGATGATTCGTCTCTCGATGCTTGCCGCCGACAAGCGAGTCCGCTGTGCGCAAAATTCTTTTCATTTGCAGCCGCAACCGGTTGCGCAGCCCGACGGCGGAACAGGTGTTCGCCGACTGGCCCGGCGTGGAAACCGCGTCCGCCGGACTCGATCACGATGCCGACAACCCGCTGACACCGGAACTCTTGCAGTGGGCCGATCTGGTATTCGTGATGCAACAAGCGCATCGCAACAAACTCTCGAAGAAATTCCGCGCCTGCCTCAACGGCAAACGCATCATCTGCCTCGATATTCCCGACGAATACGAATACATGGAGGAGAGGCTGGTGAAATTGTTGGAAGCGAAAGTCCCCCGGCATCTGCCGGCGCGTTAAGCTTTTTGGCGCCTAGTCCCGACAGCGGCGTCCTGTGTCATGCGCAGATTTATGGTTTCCCGGCGCCTTCTTCGATCTTCGCCCACACCCGCAGCAGATTGCCGCCTAGAATCTTGCGGATATCGGCATCGGCATAACCGCGTGCCTGCAATCCGGCGACAAGATTGGGGTAGTCCGCGGCGGTGCGCAGCGTGTCCGGCAGTTCGCCGTCGACGCCGTCGAAGTCGGAACCGATGCCGACGTGGTCAACGCCGATCAGCTTGACGCCGTAGTCGATCTGATCGAGCACGGCATCGATCTTCGTCGCCGGCGCCGGATGCGCGGCGGACCAGGCCTTTTCGAAGGCATCGCGATCCTCTTCCGGCTTGCCGGCCGCCTTCAGTTCGGCATTGCGCTTGTTGAAGTCATTGATCGCGCGGAAGTGCGCCTGCGTGTCGGCCGCTCCTTTCGGGTTGACGAATGCGATGCCGAAGGGAATCTGCACCACGCCGCCTTTCGCCGCGACCGCCTTCGCGAGCTCGCCGCTGATGTTGCGTTCGAAATCCGGCGTGAAATGCCGGAACGCGGAATGGCTGGCGATCACCGGCACGCGGCTGAGTGCGATCGTATCGCGCGCCGATTCGTCGGAAATATGCGAGACGTCGATCATGATGCCAAGCCGGTTCATCTCCGCCACCACCTGCTTGCCGAACGGGCTCAGGCCGTGCCACTTGCGCTCCACGCCATACGAGGAATCGGCGATCCGATTAGCCGCGCTGTGGGCGAGGGTAATGTAGCGGACGCCGCGATCGAAGAATAATTTGAGGTTGCCGATGTCATCGCCGATCGGTGCGCCATTCTCCATGCCAAGCGGCAGCAGCACGCGATCGCCCGCACGCAACCGATCGACGTCTTTCGGCGAGCGAAGCAATGCGAACCTGTCGGGATGGCGTTCGACCAATGCTTCCACGGAGTCGATCATGGCGTTGGCGATCTGCCAGGCACTCCCGTCGACATCCTGCTGGGCCGAGGTGTAGATCGACATGAAGGCGACATCGAGTCCGCCCTCGCGTGCCTTCGGATAATCGAATTCCCGGCCTTTCGTCCCGGGCTTGTCGGTACTCGTTCCCAGATCCATCCAGTGCTCGGTCAGCATGCCGGGCGCGTCGATGTGGGTGTCGACGATCACGGCATCCTGCGCCAGCGCGCGCGCCGCATCCGTCGCGGCATCGTCGGTCGCGAAGCAGACGGCGGGAAAGAGGAAAAAGAGAGCGATCAGAGACGCACGATGCATGGCGAGTTCCCAAATCAAGAAGAGGTCAGCAGGCGTCCATCGGCATAGACGCCGACGGCGAGTCTGCCGCCGAGCCAGTAGCACAGCTCGGCCGGTTGTCGAATGCGCCAACGCACGAAATCCGCACGCAGGCCGGTACGCAGCACGCCACGGTCGTCCAGGCCGAGCGCACGAGCGGCATGGACCGTGGCACCGCGCAGCGCTTCTTCCGGCGTCAGGCGAAAATGCGTGCAGGCTAACTGCATCGCCTGCCGCAGAGATTGCAACGGCGAGGTGCCGGGATTGCAGTCGGTGGCCACCGCCATCGCCACGCCCTGCGCTCGGAATTCCTCCAGCGGCGGCAATTGCGTTTCACGCAGCACGTGGAAGGCGCCCGGCAACAGCACCGCGACGGTGCTGGCGCGCGCCATCGCGGTGACGCCGGCCGCCGAAGTGTATTCGACGTGATCCGCAGACAGGCCGCCGAATTCGGCCACGATTTCGGCGCCGCCACCGTCGCTGAGCTGGTCGGCATGCAGTTTCACCGGCACGCCGAGCGCGCGCGCGGCGGTGAAGACGCGCCGTGTCTGCTCCTGATTGAAGCCGATGCGTTCGCAGAAGCCATCCACGGCGTCGACCAGGCCTTCGGCATGCAGGCGCGGCAGCCAGTCGACGACAGCGTCGATGTAGGCGTCGGCGCGTCCGGAGAATTCCGGCGGAAGCGCATGTGCACCGAGGAAGCTCGTGCGCACGCCGATACCGAGTTCGCGGCCGACGCGCTTGGCGACGCGCAACATCTTGCGCTCGTTTTCATAGTCCAGGCCGTAGCCGGATTTGATTTCGAGCGTGGTCACGCCGTCGTCGCGCAGCGCACGGGCGCGCGGCAGCGATTGCGCGAGCAGTGCGTCCTCATTGGCTTCCCGCGTATGTCGGACGGTGGACAGGATGCCGCCGCCGGCGCGCGCGATCTGCTCGTAGCTCGCGCCTTGCAGGCGCTGCTCGAATTCGCCAGCGCGATCCCCGGCGAACACCGTGTGGGTGTGGCAGTCGATCAGGCCGGGCGTGATGCAATCGCCGCCGGCATCGATCGCGGTGGCGTCGTTCGGCACGGCATCCGCGGGCAATGCGGAGCGGGGGCCGACGAAGCTCAGGACGCCATCGCGCCAGGCCAGGGCGCCGTCCTCGATCGTGCCGTAACCGGCGTCGCCGTCGAGCGTGACCAGGGTTGCGTTGACGATCAGGCCGTCCTTGCGTTCAGTCGCCATCGCCGCCTCCATCACCGCCACTGTCTCCACTGTTGTCAAACCCGCTGTCGTTCATGAAGCCGGATTCATGCCTGTCGTGTTCACCGGAGCCGCCGCTATCCATCCCGCCACCGTCGCCACCATCATCGGACCGCCTGCCTTGCGTGCGGGCATGACGCACGAGAAAGACGAAGAACAAGATGAGCAGAACCGGAAAAACGATCAGGATCGGGAGTGAGGGGGCCGCGGTCATGGGTGTGCGCGATCTCCGAAAGCGTTAGCCTAATCCATCCGTTCCCCAAACGCAGGAGCAAGCATGCCGACGCCGCAGCGCTGGACGCCACGAGGCTGGACCGATGCGCCGGACGCCGCTGGCTGGCAGCTGCCCGGCATCACCAACCTGCATTCGCATGCCTTCCAGCGCGCGATGGCGGGCATGGCGGAGCGGCGAACCATCGAAGCACGACCGACCCGCCCGGGCGACGCGCACGATTCGTTCTGGACCTGGCGCGAGACGATGTACCGCTTCGCCGCGCGCTTCGATCCGGACACGCTGCATGCCGTGGCATCGCAGCTCTACGTCGAGATGCTGGAGGCGGGCTATACCACGGTTTGCGAGTTCCACTATCTGCATCACGCGCCGGATGGCCGGCCTTACGACGATCCGGCGGCGATGTCGCGGGCGCTGATCCGTGCCGCACGCGACACCGGCATCCGCCTGACGCTGTTGCCGGTGCTGTACATGAGCGGTGGATTCGACGGGCGTCCACTCACCGAGCGGCAGCGCCGTTTCGGTCACGATGTCGAGGCTTATCTGCGGCTGCTCGATGGATTGCGCGCGGAAGCCGGCGACGTTTTGCGTATCGGTTGCGCCCTGCACAGCCTGCGCGCGGTGCCGGCGGATGCGATGCGGGCGGTGCTGGCGGCCTTGCCGAGAGACAGTCGCGTGCACATCCACATCGCGGAACAGATCGGCGAGGTGCAGGATTGCCTGGCCGTCCGCGATGCGCGCCCGGTGGAATGGCTGCTGGACAATGCCGAGGTCGACACGCGCTGGACGCTGGTGCATGCGACTCATCTCACGCCTGACGAGGTGCAGGGGATCGCCCGCAGCGGTGCGACCGTGGCCCTGTGTCCGACCACGGAAGCCAATCTCGGAGATGGCCTGTTTTCCCTTCGCGATTACCTGGATGCGGGCGGTGCCTGGGGCATCGGTTCGGATTCGCACATTTCGGTGTCGCCGGTGGAGGAATTGCGCTGGCTCGAATATGGCCAGCGCCTGGCGACACGGCATCGCAATATCGCCGTTGGCAATGATTTGCAGAGTGTCGGCGAAACCCTGTTGCGTGAGGTGACGAAGACGGCGGCGAACGCGACAGGATTCCAGGACATCGATGATGTCGTCGTTCTGGACGCGCAATCACCGCAATTCGCGGGCGCCACCTCCGAGGACGCCGTCGATCGCTGGATCTTCAGCGGCAACCGCAACCCTGTGCGCGAGGTCACGGTCGCGGGGGCGCGGGTCGTCGCCGACGGACGCCATCGTCATCGCGACGCCGTCGCGGCCGGCTATGCAGATGCGATGCGCCGCCTGATGGGGTAACGACCCGGCCAGCCCATGCGGCTGGCCGTGGCGAAAGGGCCGCCTGAAAAAAATCGCGCCTGCCCGCGACCAATGGAGAAAGGGCCCCAGAACGCGTCGTCATGACCGAAAC
Source organism: Luteimonas sp. GW821-FHT14E02 (assembly GCF_058803905.1). NCBI lineage: Bacteria > Pseudomonadati > Pseudomonadota > Gammaproteobacteria > Lysobacterales > Lysobacteraceae > Luteimonas > Luteimonas sp. GW821-FHT14E02. Next base: position 300,480 of record NZ_JBXAPK010000004.1, read on the forward strand.
CGACATCGAGCAGGCTTTCGCCGCGATGCTGCGCGACAACCAGGCCGCACTGGTGCGGCTGGCGCGGCTTTATGCCGGGCTGGAGGACTATCGGGACCTGCTGCAGGAGATGCATCTGCAGTTGTGGCGAAGCTTCTCCGGATTCGATGGCCGTGCGCAGCTTGGAACCTGGGTGTATCGGGTGGCGCTCAATACCGCGCTCAGCCATGCGCGCAAACCGCGGCGCGAGCATCAGCCGTTGGAGGAAGCGGCCGAGCACGGCGACAACGGTGATCCGCGTGATCCGATGAGCGTGCTCGATGCCTTCCTCGCCGGCCTGGACCCGGTGCAGCGCGGCGTGCTGATGCTCGATCTGGAAGGCCTGTCGCGCGAGGAGATCGCCGACGTGATGGGGCTGACGCCCAATGCCGTGGCCATTCGCATGACGCGGCTGCGCCAGGCGTTCGAGGCGCGATTCCTGGAGGATCGATGATGAACGGAAAAGCGATGGATTGGAGCCGGATCCGGCAGCAATGGCGGCGCGATTCCTCCACGGCTCCCGCGATGTCGCTGGCCGAAGTGCAGGCGCAGGATCGCGTGCTGCAGAAGCAGATCCGTGCGCGGGACCGGAGAGAAACCGTGGTGGCCATCGTGGTGGCGCTGTTCTTCGGCTACGTCGCCTGGAGCGAGGCGGGCCGCCATGCCTGGATGGGCGCTGCTTTTGCGGTGGAATTGGTGCTGTGGGCACTCTGGGTGCCGCTTCAATTGCGCAAAACCCGCCGCGATGCGCCGGAGCCGCGTCACGATTTGCCGTTGCGGAGTTACCTCGTCCGCCAGCGCGACATGCTGCTGGCACAGGCACGCATGCTGGAGCGGGCGTGGCTCTGGTATGTCATGCCATGCATGGTCGGTGTGATCGGCCTGACCCTGTCGCATGCGGATGCCGTGTGGACGGTGAAGGACGACATGGTCGGCATGGGTATTCGCCTCGTCTTTTTCTCTTATATCGCTGGTGTGATCGCGCTCGGTGTCGGCGTCGCCTGGCTCAACAGGTATGTGGCACGAACAACACTGCGAACGAGGGCCGAACAACTCGATCGCCACCTCGAATCGCTTTCACCGGAGGACGTGAAATGAAACACATGACCGGATTGTCATTCCTTCTTTTGTACGGGTTCACCTGCTGTGCCGCAGCCGCGGACGATCAGGCAGTGGCTTGGGCCCGTGAGCAGCAGGACAAGGGTGGCCTCGCGGCGGCGGTCGTCATGGAGGTGCGTGGCAAGGATGTCGCCGCGCATGGCTTTGGTGCTGTTCGTCCTGGGGCGGATGCAAAGCCGGGTGCCGACACACAGTTCCAGATCGGCTCCGTCACCAAGGTGTTCACTTTCATGCTGTTGGCGGAAATGGCTGCGCAAGGCAAGGTCGACAGGGCCGCCACGATCGGATCGCTGCAGCCGGAATGGAAATTCCGGAACCCGGAAGTCGCGAAGATCACGCTGGATGCGCTCGCCACGCACAGCAGCGGTTTGCCGCGTCTTCCCGCGAATCTGGCGCCTGCAGATCCGCAGGATCCCTACGCCGACTATGACGATGCCGCATTGCGAGCCGGCGTGGAGACGACGCGCGAAGGTCAGCCGCTAGGGAATTTCTACGCTTACTCCAACTTCGGTGCCGGCCTGCTTGGCTGGTTGCTGGGCGAGGTGGATGGCGAGGGTTATCGCAAGGCCCTGGAGGATCGAGTGATCGAGCCGCTTGGTCTGCGTCATACCGCTTTTGCACCGGGCGAGAATGCCGCGATCGCCATCGGCGGCGGCAAGCCGGTGCCGGTCTGGCATATTGATGCGCTGTCCGGTGCCGGCGCGCTTTGGAGCAGCGGCGGCGATCTCGCGCGACTGCTGCAGGCGTTTCTTGGGACGAATCGTTCGTCGTTGCACCAGAATTTGCGGCGCGACCTCGATATCGTGGTCGAAGAGGCCGACGGCTTTTCGCTCAGCCGCGTCTGGCATGTCGGGCGCGCGGGAAGGGCGCCCGTGTACTGGCACGACGGTGCGACCGCGGGATTCCACAGTTTCGTCGGGTTTCGTCCTGACGAGAAGCGCGGCATCGTCGTGCTTGTCAGCGGCGATGCTGATCCCACTGCGATCGGGTTGGCTTCACTGGGCGTGAAATCCGTCGCGCCGAAAGCGCGGACGATCGAGCGGGACGTGACCGGCCAATATGCGCTGGACACGGTTGGCCTTGGCATCTTCGAGCGCGACGGTCTGCCGATGACGCAGCTGGCGGGGCAGCCGGCATTGCGGCTGCACCCGCTCAGCGGCGACTGGTATGCGCTATCGGAGGCGGATGCCAGTTTGCATGTCGTTCGCGAGAGCGGCCGGGTACGAGCGGTGGAGGTGGTGCAGAACGGAAAGACGCAGACATTCGCGCGCACTGGAGACGTTGCGAAGGCCACGCTGCGCCGTGAAGTCACTCTCGAACCGGATGTCCTGCGATCTTATGTCGGCAAGTACCGCTTCGCGCCGCAGGTAGCGCTGACGGTGAAGCTGGGGGGCGGGCAATTGCAGGCGCAACTCACCGGGCAGTCATTCCTGCCCTTGTTCGCGAGCGAGCGTGACCATTTCTTCTACAAAGTCGTGGACGCGGAACTCGTGTTCGAACGCGATACGCAACAGCGTGTCGTTGCCGTGGTCCTGCATCAGGGCGGGGGCGTGCAGCGTGCCGCACGAGAACAAGCGGGAGAGTCGCCCTAGAGACTGCTCGAATGATTCGTTATTGCCGCTTTCGCGGGAGCGACGGGCAAAGCAATCAGTCCGATGGACTTAGGCGCGTCCTGAGCCTCGATCTGATTTCCTAGTGCGCCTGTGCGAAGAGATCGTCATCCTCGCGCAGGACGCCTTCCAGCGTCAGCAGGAAGCGTTTGGTCGGCAGACCGCCGCCGAATCCGGTGAGGGAGCCGTCGCTGCCGATCACGCGATGGCAGGGCAGTACGATCGGGATCGGATTGCGCCCGTTCGCGGCGCCGACCGCGCGGGTGGCGGTCGGTTGGCCGATGCGACGCGCCATCTGCGCGTAGCTCCAGGTTTCGCCCCAGGGGATTTCCGCGAGTGTGCGCCAGACCTGCATCTGGAATGGCGTGCCGTGCGGGGCGAGCGGCAGGTCGAAGTCGCGGCGCTTGCCGGCGAAGTATTCGCCGAGCTGTGCGCGGGTGGCGCGCAGGACGTCGTCATCGCCCTCGTGCCAGCGCTTGTCGCGCTTGAACGGATGCCAGGGGTGCTCGAACTCGATCATGCGCAGCCCGTCGTCCGCGCTGGCGAGCAGAAGTTGTCCCACCGGGCTATCGATGTGCTGATAGGTAATGTATTGAGGCGTGATCATGCCGCCTTCCGGGATTTCTTCGTGGATTTCGATGCGGGAGCCGCTTCGTCGCCGGCGGAGGTTTTCGCGATGGCGTCGGTGATCGGCACCGGCATGCTGTCGCGCCACAGCTGGATGACGGCGTAGGCGCGCCATGGGCGCCAGGCCTCCGCGCGTGCGCTCAGGGCGCGCGCGCTCATGCGTGAGCCGTCGGTCGGGACGGCTTTCTGCAGTACCAGGTCTTCAGCGGGAAACGCATCGGGATGCCCGAGCGCGCGCATCGCGATGTAGTGCGCGGTCCAGGGACCGATGCCGGGCAGGGCGGTCCAGCGTGCGACGAAATCCTCGAGCGTGCGGTCGACACGGAAATCGACGCGGCCATCGAGCAGTGCGCGCGCGAGCGTGCGCACGGTCTCGGCGCGCGTGCGCGTGAGGCCGATGACGGTGAGATCGGCATCGGCCAGCATCTCCGGCGTCGGGAACAGATGCGTCAAGCCATGCGCGGCATGCTCGGCCGGCAATGGCGTGCCGAAGTGGTGCGCTGTTCGCGCGGCGAACGTGCGCGCGGCGGCCACGCTGACCTGTTGCCCGAGGATGGCGCGCACGGCGATCTCGAAGCCGTCCCAGCCGCTTGGCAGGCGCAGTCCCGGTCGCTTTTGCAGCAAGGGGGCCAGGCGCGGGTCCTGCGACAGCGCATCGGCGATCGCATGCGGGTCCGCGTCGAGATCGAACATGCGGCGTAGACGGTTGACGATGTCGAGCAGGCGCGAGGCGAGTGGTGCATGCAGTTCGAGCTTGAGCGCATGCTCTTTGACAGCATGATCGGTTGCATCGCCACGAACATCGCCGCGCTGGGGCCACGCGCTGACGCGCAGCCAGCCGGGCGGCGCGCCCGCGCTTTCGGCGGGAATGGCGCGGGCATAGCTGACCTCATCCACCGTTTCCACGCCGGGTAACGCGCGCCCGCGCAGGAAGGACAGCATCGAAGCGAAGTCATAAGGCGGGCGGAGGCCGAGGCGCAGGATCAGGGTTTCGTTGCCGGATTCGATCGCCGCGGCGGGTTTGCGTCGCAGATCGCGTGGCGCCATGCGGTAGGCATCCTTGAACGCGGCATTGAATCTGCGCAGGCTGCCGAACCCGGCGGCGAGCGCGACGTCGGTGATCGGTAGATGCGTTTCGGTGAGCAGTTGCTTGGCGAACAACAGCCGACGCGTGGTGTGTACGCCGACCGGCGCCGCGCCCAAGCGCTCGACGAACAGACGACGCAGCTGGCGTTCGCCGAGGTTCACGCGTTCGGCCAGGGCCGATAGCGGTTGGTCGGCCAGGAAGCCCTGGTCGAGCAGTTTCAGGGCGCGCGCGAGCGCGGCGTCACCACGGCGCCATGCGCCGTCGGAAGGTGACAGTTCCGGACGGCAGCGCAGGCAGGGGCGGTAGCCGGCCGCTTCCGCCGCCGCCGCCGAGCCGTAGTAGACGACGCGCTTGGCCCACGGCGCCGGACAGACGGGGCGGCAGTAGATGCGGGTGCTGAGGACGGCGGTGAAGAACAGGCCATCGAAGCGCGGATCGCGGCTCAGGCGGGCCTGTTCGCAGACGTGCTCGGGCGGGAGCGTGTCGGGGGCGGGCGTGGTCATGCGCGCAGGTTAGCACCGCTCCGGAGAGTGGACTCGCCGGATTCGGACATGGGCACAGGCGCCCTGCGACCGCTGTCGCGAACGGGGAAGCGAGGCGCCGTCAGCGCCGCGTTTCGACGCGCAGTGCAGGCAACAGCGGCGTGATGTCGCCGTCGTTGGACGCCGGCGCGATGCCTGTCAGCTTCGTCAGCAACGGATACACGTCGACGTTGTCGAACGGTGCGATGAGCGCGCCACGCTTGAATGCCGGCCCGCGTGCCAGGAACAACGCATGCATCGATGGCAATGCCGGATCGTAGCCATGCGATCCGCGCGTATGCGCGGCTTCCTTCGCGCGCTTGGCGATCATTTCACGCGGCACGGCATCCCAGCCTTCGCGCATCTGGCAGATGATCGGCGGAATGCGCGGATGCGTGCCGAAATGCCAGCGGGCCGGGAGTTCGCCCTTGCGCCAGCAATCGTAGTGGTCGTGAGGGCCGAGCAGTTTGCGTTCGACGGCATGCTCGAAACCCGGGTTCGGCGCGATGCCGGTCACCTGGCCGATCGAGACGACGGCCGCTTCCTGCAACGCCACCATGTCTTCCACCGCGATCACGTGTCCGGGCGCGATGGTGGCCATGCCGTGATCGGAGACGACGATCAGATTGGTGCGATCGAGTCGTCCGCGCGCGGTCAGCCCATCGAGCAGACGCCCGATCGCGGCATCGGTTTCGCGGATGGCGGCGATCGTTTCCGGCGCATCCGGGCCGTTTTCGTGCGCGACGGTGTCCACCTTGTCGAAATACAGCGTGATCACGCGCGGACGCTGCGTCTCGGGCAGGTCGAACCAGCCCAGTACCGTATCGACGCGCGCGGCGGCGGGCGTTTCCTTCTCGAACGGCCTCCACTGCGACGGACGGACACCGCCGATCGCCGCTTCACTGCCAGGCCAGAACATGGTCGCGCTGCGGATGCCCGCTTTTTCGGCGCTCACCCAGATCGGCTCGCCGCCCCACCAGCGACCGTCGCCGACGGCCTTGCGATCCGACAATTTGAAGCCGCCAAGTTCCGCATCGCGCATCGTGTTGTGGATGATGCCGTGATGATCGGGGCGCAGGCCGGTGACGATGCTGTAGTGGTTGGGGAAGGTCAGCGACGGGTAGGACGGATTCATCCACTGCGCGCGCACGCCTTCGCTGGCGATGCGCGCGAGGTTGGGCGTGATGCCGCGTTCGAGATAGTCGGCGCGGAACGCATCGATGGAAATGAGCAGTACGGTGTCGGCGGCAGGAGTGGCGGCGGTGCGCGGCGTGGTGGTGCACGCCGAGACCGATGCCGCGACCAGGAGAAGGGTCGCGAACAGGCGGGAAAGGAAGTTCATCGCGACATGATAAACGCTGCCGGATGTCGGTCCGGAGACAGGTGTCGTCATCAGAACCTGGGCGTGGCATGACTTCCGCCGCATGCCCGCGCGCGGCGCGCGGAGGACAGTCGTCAGTACCGATCATGCGGAGACCGGCGATGCGAACCGAGGCGAAGTGGTTGCCGACCCTGGCTGGCGTGATCCTGACCGGCATGGTCTGGGGGCTGGAGGTGTCCGCCGCCGAACCTGGGCCACCGCCAGCCATCGCCACGATGTCCGCCGCCGAATGCGAGGTCTGGATGCGCGAGCGCAGCTTCGCGCAATCGGTGGCCGATCACGATGCGGCCGCGTTCGCCGAGCATCTCCACCCTGGCAGCGTGTTCATCGGCGGGCCGCAGCCGCTGCGCGGCGCGAAGGCGGTGACCGAAGGCTGGGCGCCGCTGGTGAAAGGGGAGGCAGTGCGGCTGCGCTGGCACCCCGAGCAGGTCGTCATCGGCGGTGATCCGGACATCGCCCTGTCGATGGGGCCGTACTGGCTGGAAGACCCGCGGCCCGGCGCTGATCCGCGCTATCGCAGCGGCCGCTTCATCTCCACCTGGAAACGCGATGCGAACGGGATCTGGCACGTGCTGTTCGACGGTGGCGGCGGGAACGAGGCCAAGCCTGCCAGCGAGGCCGAGATCGCCGCCCTCAAGGCCGCATTGCCAGCGACCTGTCCGCGTGCGTGACTGAGCGCACGTCCTCGCGCTCATCCTCTGTGTCCGCTCAGCCGCCGTTGTGCGGGCCGGGCGTAGCGTCAAGTCATCCGGCGGCGCTGCCGCCGTGCCTTTCCTCCACATCGATGCGAGGTGCGAAATGAAACGACCAGCTTTTCCACAACTGCTTCTCCTGATCCTGATCGGCGGCTTCGCGGGCATGGCCGCCGCCCAGACGCCGGCTCCGGCGACGACGGGCGACGATGGCGCGACTGCAGCCGTCACCGCCATTGGCACGAGCGCCACCGACAACGTCAACAGCCGCAACTGCCTGCAGGACACCGGCTCGCGCATCACCGCCAGCGCCAATGCGAAGGCCCGCAAGGCGGGCAAGAAAGAGCGCGAATGCGCCAACTCGCCGGGACGTTCGTACTCGAAGGAAGATATCGATCGGACCGGTCAGACCGATATCGCCTCGGCGCTGCGTCAGCTCGATCCATCGATTCGCTGAAATTCGCGATTCCCGCACCTCCAGCGCCCGGCTTCGTGCCGGGCGTTTTCTTTGCGGCGTGGGATCGGCCGCGCTTTGCGCCGAGAAACAGGAGCAGGGTGCAGGCGAAACGTCTTCCGATGAGGCTCATGCGGCTCTCCGATGCCCTGTTTCGAGCGTCCCGGTGGCGCTTGATTCGGGGCGTACCGGAACCTGTGACAAACCTCGGATGCGTTCAGTTCTCTCGTGGCGAATATTCGCGGTGGTTTGGCGGCGACGCGGACAGGCACTCATAATTGCGGTTCACGACTTCGCGGACCCGATTCCATGAGCACTCGCATCGATCCTTCCCGCCAGATCCGCGCCCCGCGCGGCACGACGCTGACCTGCAAGAGCTGGCTCACCGAAGCGCCGTTCCGCATGATCCAGAACAACCTCGACGCCGAGGTGGCCGAGAATCCGGCCGAGCTGGTGGTCTACGGCGGAATCGGTCGCGCCGCGCGCGATTGGGAGTGCTTCGACGCCATCCTGCAATCGTTGAAAACACTCGGGGACGACGAAACCCTGCTCGTGCAATCAGGCAAGCCGGTCGGGATCTTCCCGACGCATTCGGACGCACCCCGTGTCCTGATCGCCAACTCGAACCTCGTGCCGGCCTGGTCCACCTGGGAGCACTTCAACGAGTTGGATAAGAAAGGGCTGATGATGTACGGCCAGATGACGGCCGGTTCCTGGATCTACATCGGCTCGCAAGGCATCGTGCAGGGCACCTACGAAACCTTCGTCGAGATGGGGCGCCAGCATTACGGCGGCGACCTGACCGGCAAGTGGATTCTCACCGCCGGCCTTGGCGGCATGGGTGGTGCGCAGCCGCTGGCGGCATCGCTGGCCGGCGCCAGCAGTCTCAACATCGAGTGCCAGCAGTCGCGCATCGATTTCCGTCTCAAGACACGCTACGTCGACGAGCAGGCCGATGATCTCGACGACGCGCTCGCACGCATCGAGAAATACACGAAAGCCGGCGTGGCGAAATCGATCGCATTGCTCGGCAACGCCGCGGACATCCTGCCGCAGCTGGTGGAGCGTGGCGTGCGGCCGGATGCGGTCACCGACCAGACCAGCGCGCATGATCCCGTGCATGGCTATCTGCCGATCGGCTGGACTGTCGAACAATGGCTCATCGAGCAGAAGCAGCATCCGGAAAAGGTGCGTGATGCCGCCAAGAAGTCGATGCGCGTGCACGTCGAGGCCATGCTCGCCTTCCAGAAGCAGGGCGTGCCGACGTTCGATTACGGCAACAACATCCGTCAGATGGCGAAGGACGAAGGCTGCGCGAACGCGTTCGATTTTCCGGGTTTCGTGCCGGCCTACGTGCGTCCGTTGTTCTGTCGCGGCGTCGGCCCGTTCCGCTGGGTGGCGCTGTCCGGCGATCCGGAGGACATCTACAAGACCGATGCCAAGGTCAAGGAACTGATTCCCGACGACAAGCATCTGCACAACTGGTTGGACATGGCGAGGGAGCGCATCAGCTTCCAGGGGCTGCCGGCACGCATCTGTTGGGTGGGGTTGGGGCAGCGCCACAAACTCGGCCTCGCGTTCAACGAAATGGTGCGCAAGGGTGAACTGAAGGCGCCGGTCGTGATCGGCCGCGATCATCTCGATTCCGGCAGCGTCGCATCGCCCAACCGTGAAACCGAGGCGATGAAGGATGGCAGTGATGCCGTTTCCGACTGGCCGCTGTTGAACGCAATGCTCAACGTCGCTGGCGGCGCCACCTGGGTGTCGTTGCATCACGGCGGCGGCGTGGGAATGGGATATTCCCAGCATGCTGGCGTGGTCATCGTCTGCGACGGCAGCGAGGCCGCCGACAAGCGTATCGCACGCGTGCTGTGGAACGATCCGGGTACCGGTGTGATGCGGCATGCCGACGCCGGATACGAGATCGCGCAGCAGTGCGCGAAAGAACAAGGACTGAAATTGCCGATGGAGCGCTGATCACGGAGGCGAGCCATGAGTTCGCCTTCGTCATTCGATCAATGGACTGAGTTGTCGCTTCAGGTTTTCTCGTATTTCCAGTCGCGGCCTTTTCCTTCGGCGATCCATTCGACGGACTGCACGACACGCCGTTCGCGGGTCTCCTCGCGCTTGGCCTCGGCGATCCATTCGATGTAGTCGCGCTGCTTGCTAGGCGGGAACTTGGCGAAGTGCGCCTGGGCCGAGGCGTTCTTCGACAGTGCCTTGGTCAAATCGTCGGGAACTTGCAGCGGCGGCTTCGGCTTATGGTTTTTGGTGCCGGGGCGCTTCGCGCCGGCATCGATGGCCTTGGCGGCCTGCTTGAGTTGCGCGATCAGGGCGCGTTTGGATGGCAAATCGGAAATCACGGTGATTCGCCCATAGTGGCCCATGGCCTCGCCGCTTTTGTCCGTCGCCTGGTTTGTCTTGCCGTCGCCGGTGGCGCCCAGCATGGGCACGACGAACGCGGCATGCTGCTTGAACGCGGACATGCCGACCAGGATCCTGCCGCCGTGGGTGAAATGCGGAAAGCCCCATTTGATGGTCTCTTCGACATCCGGGCAGGCCTCGTGCACGATGGCGCGCAAGTGTTCGAGGATCGGGCGGGCGAAGGGCGCGGACTTGGAGATGTAGGCGGTGATCCGGTCATCGCGAGGGGGCATGGACAGGCCTCAGGCGAATACGATGTCGGGGCGAGATTCTACGGGGATCGGGTCTGCTTGGCGCAGTCTGTGAGACTGGCAGAACGATAGAATCAGACCTCATTTAGCCGCATCGCTGCAATGGCATGCGTCCATGATCACAAGGAGGGGGGATGATCGTTCCACAGTACTGGGCCGAAGCCAGGTTGCAGCAGCGCAAGGGGAAACAGCAAGTCACGGTCCGCCGGTTCGGCTGGTCCGACGAGAGTCAGGAAGCCGCGCAGGTACATGCCGATGCACGAGTGCGTGAAGCCATGGAGCAGGTACTGGCCGGCAAGGAAATGCGGCGTCGCGATCACAAGATTTCCTACAACGGTGCCGAAGGTTTGCCCATCCGCGAGGAGACCGTGGACCGGCATGGCGATGTGGTCATTACTCGCAACAGCTACGGCGCCCTGTGTCTCAACACGCCGGATGTTCTGTTCGCCGACATCGATTTCGAGGATCCGGGTCCCAGTGCGCGTCTGTATGGCTGGTCCATTCTGTCGATGGTCATGATCGCGATCGCGATCGGAATCTGGAGAGGGTCGATCTTGCTCCCGGTGATCTTGACCATTCCAGCCCTGCTGATCGGTCAGGGTATCGCGGTTCGTGTGCAACGTAGCTTGTGGGCCAGGGAAGGCGGGCCGGAACAACGCGCACAACAACGATTGGACGCATTCCTGCAGTCGAACCCGGACTGGCGCGTAGCCAAGTACAACACGCCGGCAGGTTTGCGGATCCTGGCCCTGCATCGCACGTTCACGCCGAATGAACCCGCGGTGCAAGCCTGCTTCGATGCGCTGGGCGCGGACGGCATCTATGCGCTGATGTGCAAGCGGCAATCGTGTTTCCGGGCGCGATTGACTCCGAAACCCTGGCGCATCGGCATTCATTTCCACATGCGGCCTCACCCCGGCGTCTGGCCGGTCAAGCCGGAACATATGGAGGGACGCCGTCGCTGGATTCGTGAATACGAGCATGCTTCCGTTACTTATGCGGCATGCCGCTACGTTGGCGAAGCGGGGAATGGTGCAATCGATGAAAAGGCGGACGAAGTCCGGAAGCTGCACGATCGTTTCTGCAAAGCGCAGGAGAATCTTGCGATCGCGTGATGCTGCGGAATGGCAACGCCGTTCCGGCATCTGAAGATAACCGTTCGTCATGTCTTGCCTAATGCATGACGCATGCGTTCCGAATCCGAAAGTTACATCGCGTTACAAATGCATTTTTTCGAATTCTTGACGCGCGCGGTTTTTCCACTAACCCGCTTTTTACATGCCGTGCAAATCGCCCTGCTACAAGTTGCGCCACTTCACGCGGGGAGTCTGTCATGCGCATCAGCATCATCGGAGCCGGCTTCAGTGGAACCGCACTTGCGACGGAACTGGCGACGCCGAACGACTCCGATCTCGACGTCTGTCTGGTCGGCGTGCGCAATACGTTCGGACGCGGTGTGGCCTATGGCGAATCGCGGCCGGAACATCTTCTCAATGTGCGCGCGCGGCAGTTGGGCGCGAGCGCGGACAATCCGGGCGAATTCGCCGACTGGCTCAACCTCACCGAACGCGGACGTGACAGCTTCCTGCCACGACTGGCGTACGGCGAATACCTACAGGACCGCCTGCAATCGGCGCAGGCGCTATCGTCGAATCTGACCTGCCTGGAGTACGAGGCGATCATGATCGAGCGGCAGCCGGGCGGCTTCCGCATTCATCTCGCTGACGGCAGCGATTTCTTCAGTGATCGCGTCGTGCTCGCGCTGGGCGCGCTGCCGCCGCAGCGGTTGGCCGGGGTTGGGCCGCGGCTGGCCGCGCATGCGCGCTACATCGGCTGGCCGTGGCAGGATGGCGCGATCGACCGTATCCCGTCCGATGCGCGGCTGTTGATCGTGGGCACCGGCCTGACGATGGCGGACGTGGTGGCGACGCTGCGACGCCGCGAACATCGCGGTGCGATCACGGCGGTTTCGCGACATGGCCGTCTGCCGCAACATCATCTGCCCGAGCCGAGCCCCGCGATCGAGCTGCCTCCACACCTGCGACGTGCGTTGGCGACGCGCGACGTCGGGCAGTTGTTGCGTGCGATCCGCTCGCTGGCGCCTGTGGTGCATGACTGGCGCAGTGTGATCGATGCCCTGCGGCCGCACACGCAGGCGTTCTGGACAAGCCTGTCACTGGCGCAGCGCGGGCGTTTCGTGCGGCATGTGCGCTCGTACTGGGAAATCTTCCGCCATCGCCTTGCCCCGCAGGTGGCCGCGGAGCTGGACGAGCTACAGGTGAGCGGCCAGCTGCGGATCAGGGCAGGGCGCCTGTTGCGCGCGGGACTTTCCACCGACGGGAGCGGTGTCGACACCTTGATCCGCGATCGCGGGCAGACGCGCATGAACAGCGAGCACTACGATTATCTGATCCGTGCGACCGGGCTGGACACGGACATCTCCCGCACCACGCATCCCCTGATGATGCATCTGCGCGAATCGGGCCTGGCGCGCGCCGATGCATTCGGACTGGGCGTGGAGACGTCGTCTCGGTACGAGGTGGTGGATGCTGCCGGCCGGGCCGTGTCCGGGCTGTATTGCCTGGGGCCGTTGCTGCGCAGCCGGCTCTGGGAGATCACGGCCGTTCCCGAGCTGCGCGCCTCGGCGCGTGAACTGGCTACGCACTTGCTCAAGGGCGAGGAGGCGAGCGCCCGCCCGCGACGTGCGGCGGCGACCGGCAGGAGTGCGGTGAAGGCATAGGACCTCGTCCCAAGGGGTAGCCGCTGCGGCCGCCTTTCCAGGGGACGGATTCCGGTTCGCGGGCCTCGTGCCGTGGCATAGGCCGGTCGGCCCATGCGTTCGCGGAAAACTCCCTCTAAGATGCGCGACGCTGGGACATGTCCACGAGGCCGCGGCCGTGTCGCGATCTCTTCCTCAAGACCGGAGTGATCATGAAGCCATTGACGCTGATGCTCGCCGTTGTACTCGCCACGACCGCCGCCGCCGCACAGGCGCGCGATGCGGAACAGGACAAATCCGAGATCCTGCGCGTGGAAGCCGCGCTGTGCCGCGCTTTCGAGCAGGGCGACGCGAAGGCCTTGCGCAAATCGCTGGACGAAACGTTCACGCTGACCGATTCGCGCGGCGTGGTCACGGACCTGTCGCAGAACCTCGCCGAAGTCGAGAAGCGCGATCCGCTCTATACGGAATTCCGCAATCACGGCCAGAACATCCGCCTGTACGGCGACGCCGCCATCGTCACCGGCATCACCACGGTGAAGGGGCGTTCCGGCGACACCCAGTTCTCGGGCGATTTCCAGTTTACCGATACCTGGGTTTATCGCGACGGGCATTGGAAGATGGTCGCCAGCCACGCTACCCGGTTGCAGAAATAGTATCGTCGCCGGCTCGTGCATGCCGGTAGACGGCGCTGAAGCTCCGAAACTAGCGGATTCACCAGCGGTTGGCATTGTCGAATCCGCTTCGCCATACACTTGAGTCTCTCTCCCATCACGGCCGCTGCATCGTGGCCCTGTCCCGGTAGCTCGCTTGCGTACCCTGAAGCTCCTTTTCCCATTGGTGGCCGGCCTGATTCTCATCGGCTGTCGGCAGCAGGTGCCTGCGCCCATACCGCTGCAGAAGCCGCTGACGGTGCCGGCCAACAGCGGTGAGGATAGCGGCGCACTGAGTAGCGACGCCAAGCCGGCCAAGGCGGCGCGCGTGGATGTGCTCAAGGGCACCGATTGGCCACCGATCCGGGTGACTTCGGGAGAAGCGTCCATCAGTTGCGAGGCCGACGATCCGCTGCCGGAAATCAAGATCGAACCGCCCGGCGTTGTGCAGGAACAAGAGGCGCCAGCGTCGACACCGAAGCCGGACGCGAAAACCGCGACCGCCGATGATGAAAAAAAGGCCGAAGGCGGCACGGCTGGTGAGAGGGAAGACACCGAAGAACCAATCGCACCGCCGACAGGGTTGCTCACCGATCTTGATTTCAAGAGCGTTTCGGAGACCATGACGTCCTGCCGCGATACGGGCCAGGTGCGCGTGCGTTACAAGGGCAAGATCGGCAGCGATTTTACCGCGCTCGTGCAACGCGTGGCGGCGATGGCCGATCGCCTGCACATCGGACGCCGCATTCTCGACATCGATTCCACCGGCGGTCGCGTCGAGGACGCCATGCCAGCGGGCGATGCCATCGCCGAATCGCAGTGGACGATCCGCATTCGCGAGAACGCGATCTGCCACAGCGCCTGCGTGCTGGTGCTCGCCGCCGGTGACGATCGCCAGATCGCAGGGCGCATCGGCATCCATCGCATGATCCGCGTCGGCTCGAAGGCGGACACGCGCGCAGAGCTGAGCCAGGAATTGCGCGAGGTCTATGGCGAGATGAAGGACTATCTCGAGCGCAACGGCGCTTCCGCCGCCGTGGCCGATCTGATGATGACGGTACCCAATCGCAGCCTGCGCCTGCTCACCGAGACCGAACTGAAGGAGTACGGGCTTTCCGGCGCCAACGCGGTGCAGGACGATCTCGACCGCATCCGCCTTGCGCGTCACTGCGGGGACAACTTCGTCAAACGCAGGGATGCCTATCAACGCGCCTACGACACCGAATGCACGGCGGCGGACCCATCTTCTCCACAGAGCCTCGAGTCATGCGCGCAGCCGCTGCGCGAACGCTACGGTTTCCCCGATGAGAAGTGCCTGGCGGAAAGTCCGATGGCCGTGATCCCGCTGCAGCCAGCAAGCGCCACAAGCATCAACCGCTGACCCGGATCTCCGTGTCGCCGGTCTGCACGGTCTGCCCGGCGCGAATCTTGCAGGTCTTGCGCAGCTCGACCGCGCCGTCCACGCGCACCAGCCCCTGGGCGACCATGGCCTTGCCGGCACCGCCGCTATCACAGAGGCCGGCGAGTTTCAGCAGCTGGTTGAGCTCGACGTAATCCCGGTCAAGCTGGAAATCGATGTGGTGCATGGAAAGGAAGAAAGGCGAATGGATTCCACAGTGTCGCAGTGCACCGCGCCGGATGCACGAAAAGACATCGGTAGCGGTTATTTCTGCAATGTGTGACGAATTTCACGTGGGCGCGGTCGGCGGGCTTGTCGTAGACTCGCTGACCTCCGCACCCTTTCGCAAGGAATGTTCATGAAGCTTAGCCGCCTTCTCCTGCCCCTGGCTCTGCTCGGTTGCATCGGAAGCGTTTCCGCGCAGCAGGCCCAGCCCTCGCGTCCGGCGCCGACACAGGGCCAGCAGGGCGCCGCGGCGAAGCCCGCGCAGCCCGCATTGACTCCAGAGCAGCAGGCGCAGCTCGCCAAGCAGAACGCACAGATGACCCAGGCCGCGCAGCAGGTCATCCAGATGGTCGATGGCAATCGCGTCGGCGAGATCTGGGATTCCGCCTCGGCGACGATGAAGCGTGCGGTGACGCGCGACGAGTTCGTCAAGCAGGTCACCATTGATCGCAACAAGCTCGGCAAGCCCGCCGCACGAGGACAGGCCGTGGTGACGCGCTCGCAATTCAGGGCGGGCGATCGCGTGCCGGAAGGGCTGTATCTGAACATCGCGGTGCCGACCAAGTTCGCCAATGCGCAGCAGCCGGTGCGCGAGCTGGTGTCCTTCCGTCTCGACGAGGACAAGACCTGGCGCGTATCGGGTTACAGCCTGCGCTGACAATCACTGCGACCGTCGCAAGGGAAAGGCGGAGCCGTGATGGCTCCGCCTTTTTCATTGCCGGGACGAATGCGGGTCTATTCGTGCTCGAATTCAGCGATCTCGTCCAGGATGCGCTGCGCCTTGCGGATGCCGCCGCCAGCCGCTTCGTCGTCCAGCCACTTGCCGAACCGCGCGCGACGGGGGTGATGCGACCAGCGGATAAACCAGACGCTTGCCAGCAGGCCGACCATCCCGATCGCTACGCCGCCCCAGATCACGGAAGGCGCCCTGGCATACAGATCCACGGCGACGAGGCCGGCCAATGCCATCAGTACCGGCACCCACAACAACCACCAGGCCAGGCCAATGACAGTGCCGTAGACGACGCGGAACCTGCGCACGGTGGCCAACTGCTTCTGGATATCCAGGACAGAGGCCGCGTAATCGATCCTGGCGATCATGGCGATGGAAATGCCGGCCATCGCGATCATCGCGATGCCGTAGAGATGGACGAGCACGCCCGCGATCAGGAGATGTGAAGTCTCCCAGAGCGGGAACCACACCGAGATTCCCAGCAGGATGAAGCACGCACCGAAGAAGATCTGCACGATCTGTCCACCCAGCAGCAAGTGCAGGCCGGAGCGCGCCTTTTCCAGTTTCCTGTCGCGGAGCAATTGAAGATTGATCGCGTCGTGACGTTGCAGGCGGCGATCCAGGGCTTGCCAGGTGGCTTTCAATTCGTCGAGTTCCATTGCTGATGTCCGGTCAGAGTTCGTTGCGGATGCGTTGCTTGAGGCGGCTGATCTTGGTGGTGACGTTGCTTTCGCCAATGCCCAGGATTTCGGCGATCTCGCGAGTACTGCGATCTTCCAGGTACAAGAGCATCAGCGCGCGATCGAGCCTGGGCAGCTGTCTGATGAAGCGATGCAGGGCGCGCACGCGTTGTCCGGACTCCAGGTCGATGCCGTTGTCATCGACGATGTCATGCAGCGCATCATCCAGCGCGACGGAGTGCTTGTTGCGGTAGGTGCTGCTTCGGACGTGCGAGATCGCCACATTCAGCGCGATGCGGTACATCCATGTCGAAAAGGTGTGCGCGGTGTCGTAGCGGGGGTACGCGCGCCAAAGCTGTGCCGCTATCTCCTGGGTCAGGTCCGCGCGGTCGTCGGGGCCAAAGGCATAGGTGCCGACCACCTTGAGCACGATGCCGCGATGCTCTTCGAGCAGGGTGCCGAATCGTTCCTTGGCGTCGGTCGTCATGGCGGCGGTCTGTTCCATCGAGCGCGTGGTCCTGGTGATTGTGCTTGCTTGGAAACGTGATTCGCATGGGGGCACGGTTTGTCACAGGGCCGCATCACGGGCGGCTTCCGAGGAGTGGGGTCATTTGCGCATGAGAATCAATATCGTTAAAATTCCATCCAGCCCGCGGTCAACGCCAGCCGATTCGTCGCCAGACCTGGCGTCAGCATCCTTTGACCCGGAACCTCCATGCCGATGTTTTCAATCGCGACATCTCTGGCCTTGTCGCCGAAGCGTCTGCCGCTCTTCTCCGTCCTGACGCTGTCCGTCGCGTGGAGTACCGCGTCCGTGGCGTCGGAAACGGATCAGGCCAAACAACTGGACACCGTGACCGTCACCGGCGTGCGCATCGACGATGCCGAGGGCGGCCGCATCGGCATGAAGATGGACGTGCCGTTGCGCGAGGTGCCGCAATCGATCAGCGTGGTGACGCTTGAACAGATGCACGAGCGCGGCGTTCAGACGATCGAACAAGCACTGCGCTATTCGGCCGGGCTGGCCGTGCCCTGGGGCAACGACGCGCGCTACGACTGGCTGTTCATTCGCGGCTTCGACGCCCTGTACGACACCTACCGGGACAGGCTGTCGCAGATTGGCGGCGACTACACGATTCCGCGCCTCGATGCCTATGCCTTCGAGCGCGTGGAAGTGCTGAAGGGGCCATCCGGTGTGATGTATGGCGCCGGCAGTCCCGGCGGCCTGATCAATCTCGTCAGCAAACGGCCACGCGAGGATCTCGACAACGAGATCGCGGCATCGATTGGTGCCTACAATCGTCGCGAACTGCGCGGCGACTTGAGCGGATCGCTCGGCGGCGGCTGGTTGTATCGTATCGTCGGCGCGGCCAGTGACAGCGAGGGCGAGATCGATTTCGAGCGCAACAAGCGCTATCTGCTGATGCCGTCATTGCGTTGGAGCAACGAAGAAACCTCCCTGGAACTGCAGGCGACAGGGCAGCGCCTCAGGCTGACGGCGCCCGGAACATCCGCGACGTTGTCGCGGACGCTGTTGCGGCAGTTGCGGGCGAAAGGGTACGAGCAGGAAATCGAGAGGGACCTGTATCTCGGTGAACCAGGTTTCGATCATTACGATGCCGATTACGGCTCGTTCGCATGGACGTTCGAGCACCGTTTCAACGATGTCTGGTCGCTGCGACAGAATGCGCGTTATCAGCGGATGTCGCTGGATTACAGATTGCACTATCTGGGCATGTTCGACGAGAACGGCGATCCGAATGAGGCGCCACGATCGAACATGGTCGTGGACGAGGGCACCAGGAGCCTGCTCGTCGATACTTCCGTTCAGGCCAGGATCGATGGCGATCGCGTCAACCACACGGTGATGCTGGGAATCGACTACCGCAAGCTGCGCAACAACGAGAATGATGGTTTCGGCTCGGGTACGAGCATCAATCTGTTCGATCCGATCTACGGCAGTCCCGTACCCCCGCCCACGCAGATGCAGACGCGCAGGATCACCGACGCACGTCAGGCCGGGGTCTATCTGCAGGATCACATCAAGTTCGACCAGCACTGGGTGCTACTGCTGGGTGGTCGCTACGACAAGGTGCGGCGCGAGATCGAGTCGCAAGGAAGTGTCGGAAACTTCGAGGATGAGGCATTTTCGGGCCGTGCCGGATTGGTTTATGTGGGCGAGGGCGGTTTCGCGCCTTATTTCAGCTACAGCGAGAGCTTCCAGCCGCTCAACAGCACCGACGCCACCACCAATCGTCCATTCAAGCCGGAAACCGGCCGGCAATTCGAACTTGGCGCGCGTTGGCAGCCGACGGGCAGTGCAGTCCTGATCAGTGCCTCCCTGTTCGATCTGCGCAAGCAGAACATGGTGATCACGGATGTGCGCGATCCCAATCTCAAGCATCAGCTCGGCGAGGTGCGTTCACGCGGGTTCGAGGCCGAAGCCAACACCCGGATCGCTGACGGGACGCAACTGACGGCGGCGTACACCTATCTCGATACCGAGGTGCTGAACGGTGATGCCTCGCAGCCGACCGGATCGCGCCTGGCGGGAATCCCGAAGCACTCGGTCTCGCTGTATGTCAGTCACAGCATCAGCAGTGGCCTCCTGCATGGGCTCGATGTCGGTGCCGGCGTGCGCTACGTCGGCAGCACCGTCAACGTGGCTGGGGAGCGCGACGTCAGGACGCCTGGCTATGCCCTGGTCGACGCGGGCATCCACTATCCGTTGGGCAATTGGACGTTCTCGCTCACCGGCAGCAACCTCGCCGACCGCGAATATGAAACCAACTGCAACCTCACGCTCTGCTATCGCGGTTATGGCCGCCGGCTTGATCTAGGGGCGAGCTATCGATGGTGAATGCCGCCCACGCACAAAAACCTTTCGTTCCGGATCGCAAGAAACGCCGTGGCGTGCATCCGTGGACCGCGACCGCGCGCGTGTTGGCTGCGCTGATCGGCGGATATTGGGTGGCCTGGGGCAGTACCGCATTTCTGACGCTCGTATTGCCGATGTCGCGACCGAATCGTGTGATCACGGCCAGCCTGTTGTGCTTCGCGATCTGGGTGGCGGCGGCGATGTACGCCTTCGCCGCGCGCAGCAACTGGCGGGTGTGGTGGGTATTGCTGTCGATCGGTGGCGTTTTATATGCGATCGCGCTTGCCTTCGGTACGCAGGCGATGCGGCCATGATCCAGACGAACAAGCGAGCCGGATGCGAGAAGGTGAGGCGGTGAAGAACAGCTTCTCGCAGAGCATGGCGTGGTTGCACACCTGGGCTGGGTTGATCGTCGGCTGGATGCTGTTCGTGATCTTCGTCGGCGGCACCATCGCCTGCTTCGATACGGAACTCGATCGCTGGATGCGCCCCGGCATGGCTGTCGAAGCGCCTGCGCGACCGGCCGTCGACAGGCTCGTCGCCGAGCTGGAGAAAACCGATCCGGAAGCGCACGCCTGGTATCTGTATCTGCCGAGGGCACGTTTCCCCGCGATGAAGGCCGGCGCCTATCACGATGACGGCCGCTTCGAGATGCATGCCTACGATGCGGCGACCGGCAGGAGGCTGCGCGACACCGCCGGCGGCGAGTTCTTCTTCACGCTGCACTACAACCTGCATGCCGGCACGATCGGCATGTATCTGGTCGGAGTGGCCGGCATGATGATGCTGGTGGCAATCCTGACCGGGATCGTCATCCACAAGCGCATCTTCAAGGATTTCTTCCTGTTCCGTTTCCGGGGCGGCGGGCAGCGCGCCTGGCTGGACGGTCATAACATCACCGGCGTGCTCGGCCTGCCGTTCCACCTGATGATCGCCTACACGGGTGTCGCGATCTTCGTGGTCTCGTACATGACGGCTGGATTGCAGGCCGGTTATCGGGGCGACGCCGAGAAGTTCTACAAGGAGGCGGCGCCCTATACGCATCGCGAGGAAATGCACAGGCCTCCGCCTTCACGCGCGCCTTTGCAACCAATGATCGACGATGCGCGCAAGCGGTTGGGCGCTGATCCCTGGATCATCGCCATTGAGCATCCGAACGATGCCTCCACCGTGGTGAACGTCGCGCTCGATCACAGCCGTCACGTGGCGTGGAATTATCGCTCCGTCTATTACGACGGTATCACTGGTGCGTACATGGCCGGAGGCCAGAAGCCGAGCGGGGGCTATCACACCTATACCTTCCTCGGCGGCCTGCACATGGTGCAGTTCGGCGGGATGTTGTTTCGCTGGCTGTATTTCCTGCTCGGATTATCCGGATGCGTGATGCTGGCATGCGGCATGCAGGTTTGGCTGGAGAAGCGCGCCAGACGCGTGCGCGAGGCGGGTGTCGTGTCCGGCTATGGACTGGTACGCGCGCTTAACGTTGGTGTGGTGGCGGGCATGCCGCTGGCGGTCGTTTCGATGCTGTGGGCGAATCGCCTGCTGCCGGATGGGATCGCGGAGCGTGCAACGCAGGAGGTCCGGATCTTCTGCGCGGCGTGGATCGTTTCCGCATTGTGGGCATGCCTGCGCCTGAGGCGCGGCAATCCGTGGCGTGAGCTGTTCTTCGTGACGGCGCTGCTTTGTCTTGGCCTTCCGTTGTTGTCGATGGTGGTGGCGCCGGAAGGATCGTTGCTGCATGTCGTTCCGGCGGGCGCGTGGGCGGTTGCTTCTGTGGATTTTGTGCTGCTCGCGTTTGGTGTCGTTTTTGCATGGCTGGCACGGCGTGCGAGTCGAGTCGAAGACAGGCAGCAGGAGACTGTCCGAAACCGCGCGGAGGCATCGATATGAATCCGTATTGGCTTTGCGCCGGCCTGTCCATCGCCGGTTGGGCAGGCATCAGTCTTGCGCAGCCTCGGCATCATTTGGCGACGTTCGGTCGCGAGGCTGGTCGCTTGCGTGGCCGTGCTTTCGGTGCGATGGGCGTATTGCTGCAGATCGCATCGTTCGTGCTGCTGGTGCGTCGCGATGGCTGGGAATTCGGTCCGGTGTTGTGGACGGTGCTGTTGTGCCTTGGCGCGCTGGCGTGGGTGCTCGCGCACGCGTTCGATGCGCGTCGCGCGCCGTGGGTTTTATTGCTGGCGCCGGCCTGTGCGTTGGCGCCGGGCTGGTTCTGATCGCGGCTGCGGCGACGTTCCGGAATTGGCGAGACGCTGCAGGCGTGCGCCCTGATCATGCAAGGCATTGCGCAGCGCCGCCGGTGCGCGGATCTCGAAATCGAAGGGCAGGCGTGCGAGTTCGCGCGCGAACCAGTCCAGATCATCGATCTGCGCGAACAGGGTAACGCCATCGCCGTCGGGCTCGAAGATGCCGATCGTCTCGAATAGCGCGTCTTTCACTGTGGCCAGATCAGCAGCCAGGCGCACCTCGGCGGCATAGGCACGCGGCAGCGAGGCGAGGGAGAAGGCCAGATAGCCGAGCGCGTCGAATCCTTCCGGGCGTCTGAAGCTTCTCGGCAGCAATCCAACCTCTTCGATGCGGTCGAGACGGAACGAACGCACGTCCTGGCGCAGATGGCAGTGGCCGACCACATACCAGCGTCCGCCGCGCCAGGCCAGGCCATAGGGATCGAAATCGCGCTCGGTGGCGCCGCGCTGCGTGGTGCTGTAATGCAGGTGCACGCGCTGGCGTAACTGCGCGGCGGAACTCAAGGTCATCAGTGCCATGCTGCTGCCCGGCACGGCCGTTCCGGGCGACAGGTCCAGCGAGACGGTTTCGTCGATGGCGCGCACGCGCCGCTTCAGCGTGGTCGGCATGACGCGCTCCAGCTTGGCTTGCGCGCTGGCGACAGCGGGCGCGGCGTCGGTAAGCCCAAGGCCGCGCGCGGCCAGCAGTCCGACCGAGAGCGCCAGCGCCTCGTCGTCGGTGAACATCATCGGCGGCAACTTGAATCCGGCCACCAGGGCATAGCCGCCATAGCGCCCGCGTTCGGCCACGATCGGGATGCCGATCTCCTCCAGCATGGCGATGTAGCGGCGCAAGGTGCGGCCGTCGACGTCGATGCGGCGCGCAAGTTCCGAGCCCGACATGCGGCCATGGGCCTGCAGCAGCTCGAGCACGGCGAGGACGCGGAGGGTCGGGTGCTCCATGACGGTAGCGTAGCAACAAATTAGGTCTTAGATCAGCCTAATTGGATTTTAGTCTGTTCCCATTACGGCGCCGGGGGCTTGCTGCTGATGGTGCCGTATCCCGTTCCTTCGAAGGTTCACGCACAGGAGTCGCTCTCATGCGTCATTCGTTCCGCCTTGCCGGGGCTGTCGTTTCCGCCATGTTGTTGCTTGCCGTCGCCGGAATTGCCGGGGCCGCGCCACAAATGGAAGCATCCGCGCCACAAGCCGTCGCGCCGGGTCAGCCGGCTTCCGTTCGCGATTTCGATTTCCTGCGCGGGCATTGGTACGTGCGCAACAGGCGACTTCCGAAGCAGTTGCAAGGATCGAATGAGTGGGTGACGTCCACCGGCACTCTGATTGGCGTGCCGTTGCTGGATGGCATGGGCAATTACGACGAGTTGCGTTCCGATGAGACCGGCGCACTGGGGGTCTCGGTCCGGTTCTACAACAAGCAGGTCGGAGTATGGAGCGACTACTGGATCGCCCATCGCGACGGCGTGATGCAACCGCCGGTGCATGGCCGCTTCGTCGATGGCGTGGGCAGGTTCGAGGGCGAGGATACTCTGCAAGGCAAGCCCATACTCGTGCGCCAGCTGTGGACAGGAATCACGACCGCCACGCCACGTTGGGAGCAGGCGTTCTCGGGAGACGGCGGCAAGACCTGGGAAACCAACTGGGTGATGGATTTCGCGCGCACGCCCTTCCGTTGAATCACGAAAACGTTGGCATTCGTAAAAAGGGAGCAGGGAATGGAACACACCGCGCATTTGTGGCTGTTCTTCGTCATGGTCTTCGGCGTGGTGTTGCTGCCGGGACTGGACATGGCCTATGTGATGGCGAGCGCGCTGATGGGCGGACGCCGCACCGGACTGGTAGCGACCGCGGGCGTGATCGCCGGCGGAGTCTGTCATGTGGCGATGGGCGCGCTTGGCATCATGGCGGTATTGCGGCTGGTGCCGGCGGCGTTCAACGGCGTGCTATTGGCGGGCGCGCTGTACATCGCCTGGATCGGCTGGTCGCTGCTACGCAGCCGCGTCACGCTCGGTGAGTTGCCGTTGCAGTCGCGGCAACATTCGAAATTGGCGACGTTCCGGCAGGGCATGCTGACTTGTCTGCTCAATCCGAAAGCCTATCTCTTCATGCTCGCGGTGTTTCCGCAGTTCATCAAGCCGGAATACGGAGTGCTGTGGGTCCAGGCGGTGGTGATGGGCCTGATCATCGCCGTCACGCAGGCTGGCGTGTACGGCGGCATGGCGCTGGCGGGGGATCGCGTGAGGAGTTGGCTGGCCTCGCGCCCGGGCGCGGATGCGTTGCTCGCGCGGCTAGTGGGCGGCCTGCTGGTCGCGACCGCCGTCTTCACCGCCTACGAAGGCTGGCGTGGGATTTGAGTTACTCGACGATGCCTTTGGCTTCGGCGGTCGCGAGCGTTTCCGGATGTTCGATCCTGCGCCGCCGCGTCAGCAGCGGATGCACCAGCACCGCGCCGAGGATGATCGCCACACCGATGTAGAACTGCGGGCTGAGTTCCCGCTGTTCGCCCAGTAGCACGATTGCCAGCAGGATCGCGTAGATCGGCTCCAGGTTCACCGCCAACTGTGCCGCGAATGCGCTCATGTGGCGTAGGGCCACCAGCGACAGCGCGAACGGGAACAGCGTGCAGGCCATCGACAACGCCAGCAGCAGGCTGAAATCGTGCAGGTCCGGCAGCGCGAAGACATCACCGGCGAACGCCGGGAATACGAACGGCATCAGCGGCACACACAAGGTGAGCAGCAGAGTACCGGAGCCGAGTTCCAGCGCGGTGACGGTGAGCGCGTCGCCATGTTCCACAAAACGCTTGTTGAGCGAGCCGAACAAAGCCACCAGCAGCGCAGACAATGCGCCCACCGCGATGCCGAGGTGCATGCCGGCGGGCACGCCGCCGACCACCAGCGCCACGCCGGGCAGGACCGCGATCCCGAGCAGCACGTCGCGCCAGGAGAAGGGCCGTCGTGCCAGCCATGGTTCGAGCAGGGCGGTCATCGGTGTGCCGAGGGCGATGCAGGTGGCGCCGACCGAGGCGTTCGATAGTTTGATCGAGCCGTAGAAGGTCAGCCAGTGCAGGGCGACCAGCGCGCCGATGCCGGCGTAGGCGGCGATCAGGCGTGGCGGGAGCGCGCGCAGTCCGCGCCAGACTCGAGGCAGCAACGCCAGCGCGGCCGTTACCAGCAGCATGCGCCACCACACCAATGGCAGGGCCGGCAGGGTGATCAGCTTGCCCAGGATGGCGGTGAACCCCCACAGCACGACGCAGAGGTGGATCTGCCACTGGGCTTTGGCTACCGGCGTCATGTCGAAGCGCTAGTTGAGGGGCGTGCATTATCGCGTACCAGCGGGTGACAATAGTCGTCATGGCAACTGAATCCGGCGCGGCGCCGCTCGCCGCCACGCATCGGCCGTTCGACCGCGGCGACGCCAAGACGCTGGCGCTGTCCGCGCTCGGCGGGGCGCTCGAGTTCTACGACTTCGTCGTCTTCGTCTTCTTCGCCAAGACGCTCGGCGTTCTGTTCTTCCCGCCCGATACCGAGGCATGGCTGGCGCAGCTGCAAACCTACGGCATCTTCGCCGCCGGCTATCTGGCGCGGCCGCTCGGCGGCATCGTAATGGCGCATTTCGGCGATCTGGTCGGGCGTAAGCGCATGTTCACGCTAAGCGTCTTCCTGATGTCGGTGCCGACGCTGCTGATCGCGCTGCTGCCGACCTACGCGCAAGTCGGGGTGCTGGCGCCGATCCTGCTGCTGTTGCTGCGCATCGTGCAGGGCGTCGCGGTGGGCGGCGAGGTGCCGGGGGCGTGGGTGTTCGTCGCCGAGCACGTGCCGCGCAACCGTATCGGTTTCGCCTGCGCCAGCCTCACCGCGGGCCTCACCGTCGGCATCCTGATCGGTTCGCTGCTGGCGGCGTGGATCAACACGCATTACAGCGAGCAGGAAGTGGAAGCCTGGGTGTGGCGCATTCCGTTCCTGCTCGGCGGCGCCTTCGGCTTCATCGCCGTGTACCTGCGACGTTGGCTGAGCGAGACGCCGGTGTTCGCCGAGATGCGCGAGCGGCGGCAGCTCGCAGAAGGCTATCCGGTGCGGGAAGTGCTGGCGCGTCATCGTGGCGGCGTGGCGATCTCGATGCTGGTGTCATGGATGCTGACCGCGGCGATCGTGGTGGTGATCCTGATGACGCCAACCCTGGTGCAGCGTTCGTTCGGCTTGCCCGCGGCACTGGCGTTCCACGGCAACAGCGTCGCCACGGCGGCGTTGGCGATTGGCTGTCTCGTGTTCGGATGGGCGGCGGACCGCTTCGGCGTGACCCGTGCGTTGCTGGTAGGGGCGGTTGGATTGTCGGTGAGCACTTATGCGTTGTACGCACAACTCGCTTCCGGATCGCAGGCGCATTTCATCGGGCTGTACGCGCTGGCGGGCTTCTTCGCCGGCACGGTCGGCGCGGTGCCGACGGTGATGGTGGCGGCGTTTCCGCCTTCTGTTCGCTTTTCAGGCTTGTCGTTCTCCTACAACGTCGCTTATGCCATCTTCGGCGGCATCACGCCGCCGCTGGTCGGATGGCTGTCGCAGGTGCTGGGCGGCGTGGCGCCCGCGCACTACGTCGCGTTGACTTGCGTGATCGGTGCCATCGTGGCGCTCGTGCTGTTGCGGCGGCCGTTGCCGGAAACTTGAGTCGGGCGGCGCGCGAGGCTCAGAGCAAGGTGTGCAGCGCCATCGCCGCCACCGGATTGCGTTCCTTGGCGGCGCTGATGAAATAGATGAAGACATCGCGTGGCGTAGACGCGGTCGATAGTTTCGGCTCGATGCGAGGCAGATCGTCGGGTTCACCGCCGGCGGCCCAGGCGTGCGCCCGCTTCGCCCATTGCGCGAGCGCGGAGGCTTCGTATCCGGTGGCGATATCGGAACGCGAGCGCATCAACCGCGCATAGACGAAGTCGGCGGTGACGTCCGCGAAGGAAGGATATTCGGTGGAGTCGGTGAACACCGTCGCCATGCCATGGGCGCGGGCGAGAGCGAGATAGGAGGGATTGACGAAATCGCCATCGCGCACGTCGAGGACGTGTCGCAGGCTGCGTCCATCTGCTTGCTTGGGCAGCAAGTCCAGAAAGGCGGCGAAATCATCGGCGTCGATCTTGCGCCCCACGTCGAATTGCCAGACCAGCGGGCCGAGTCGATCGCCCAGTTCGACGATTCCGCCGATGAAGTCCTCCACCTGCACGCGCGTACTCGCGAGCTTGCGCGACTCGGCGATGCGTTTCGGCGCCTTGGCCGAGAACACGAAGCCCGCCGGCGTCTCATCGCGCCATTTCGCATACGTCGCCGGTTTCTGCGTGCCGTAGTAGGTGCCGTTGATCTCGATGGCGGTCAGCTGCCGGCTGGCGTATTCCAGTTCGCGCCGTTGCACCAGTCCCTGCGGGTAGAAGGCGCCGCCGCGCCAGGGCGCGTAGGTCCAGCCGCCGATGCCGGTGCGGATGCCTTGGACAGGGCGCGGAGTCGAATCGAACAGTTCGGTCATTTCAGTAGTTCTGGACAAGTGCGTAGACGCCTTGGACGACTTTCGCCATGCGCTCGTAATCGAGCTTGTCGTAGGTGTCGCCGGATTGGTGGTAATTCGGGTTCCGCAGGAAGGCGGTATCGGTGATCATGATTGCCGGGAATCCTTCCCGCCAGTAGCTCAGGTGATCGGAGAAATCGATCCCTTGCACCAACAGCGGGGGCGCGTTGATGGAATGCACGGGCAGATCGGTTGCTCCCGAGAGGATGGCCTTGGCGTGCCGTGTCGATTTGAAGCCGGAAAGCTTGCCCACGATGGCGATGAAATTGCCGCGATCCGGGTAGAGGCGGGACATCGCAGGAACCGGATAGCGCTGGCTGCCGGGCTGATCCGAAAAATAGCCGATCATTTCCAGCGAGATCATTAATTCCACTTCGCGCTTGCCGGTGCGCAGCGAGTGCGCGTGCCAGGCACTTCCCATGTGCCGCGTGCGGAAATGCGGCGGCTCTTCAAGCGTATAGGCGATGAGTTCGACCGGCCGGGTGGGCGGGTTGCTGCCGAGAAGGCGGGCCAGTTCGAGGAGGCCGGCGATGCCGCTCGCGTTGTCATCGGCACCAGGAGTATGGCTTTGTGGCGTGACTTCAGGAGCAGTTTCGTCGCCGTGGGAGTCGTAGTGAGCGCCAATCACGAGCAATGGTCCGGTGTCCGGTCCGAACCTGGCGATGACGTTCCTGTATTTCTCGCCTTCGACCAGGACTTCCTGGGTGGAGATGTTCGTGCCCGTTTCGCGCAACCTCGCCTCGATGTAGTCGGCCACGAGATCGAGCTGCTGCCGCTGATCGAAGCTGCGCGGGAACAGGTCGACGGAAAGATGCCGAGTGTGCGCTTCGAGCCGTTTGGGGTCGGCGGGCGGCGGTCGCGAAGCAATGGGCCGCGCCAACGGCTGGACGACAGCGAATACTCCCGCAGCGGCCAGGACCAGGCAAAGCACGGCTCCCTTCAGCAGGGCACGGACACGCATGGGGGCACGCTTGTGTGGCGAAAGTCGAATCCTACAATCGTCAGGCCTTCCAGGGATCGTAGCTTCCGAACCACCAAAGATGGCCTTCCGGATCGCGGCAGGAATAGCCGCGGCCGCCGTAATCCTGGTCGGCGATGTCCATGAAGATCTGCGCGCCGGCGGCCTTGGCGCGGGCGTAATGCGCATCGGTGTCCTTGACGATGACACAGGCGCTTTGCGTTTCGCGCATGCCGATCTCGTCCGGTTGCGCGATCTGCCGGCCCCATTCGCTGGCGCTGTCGGCGGAACCGAGCATGATCATGCCGTTGCCGAAAGTGAGCTGGGCGTGCATCACGGTATCGCCGTCGGCGTAGACGGCTAGCTTCTCGAAGCCGAAGGCATCGCAAAGCCAGTCGATCATCTTCAGGGCATCGCGGTAGCGCATCGCCGGAATGATGGTGGCGACGGTGTCGGCAGCCTGGGACATGGGGACCTCCATGGCGCTGGAGCGCTGGTCTGCTGACAGGATACTCGCGTGGCGAGGATCCGATGGATGCGCCGCAGCATCCGGCCGGGACTACAATGGATTCTTTACGTCCGGATGAGGGTTGGGAATGTCCGCCATGCCGCTGCTGTTGCGCTCGTGCTGTGTCGTTCTCCTGCAGGTTTCGGTCGCGTTCGCCGCCTCGGCGGCGGAAGCGCGGCCGGAGCCGGCTCAAGGCAACGAGCCGTTGCCGCCCGCGCAGATGCTCGACTTCGACGCCTACGTCGAATCGGTGCGCAAGCAGTTCAATATTCCCGGCATCGCGGTGGCCATCGTCAAGGACGGCGGGATCGTCTTCGAGAAGGGATATGGCGTGCGCAAGATCGGCGACAACGCACCTGTCGACGAGCACACGATGTTCGCCATCGCCTCGAACACCAAGGCTTTTACAGCGGCGTCGCTCTCGATCCTGGCGGACGAGGGCAAGCTCTCGCTCGACGATCGCGTGGTCGATCATCTGCCATGGTTCCGCATGTCTGATCCCTACATCACCCGCGAGATGCGGGTACGCGACCTGTTGGCGCATCGCAGCGGCCTGGGTCTTGGGGCGGGGGATCTGTTGTTCTGGCCGGCAACCACCTACAGCACGCGCGAGGTCGTGGAGCGTCTGCGCGACGTGCCGATCAAGAATGGATTCCGCGACCGCTACGCCTACGACAACATCCTCTTCGGCGTCGCGCAGCTGGTGATCGAGACGGTCAGTGGCATGTCCTACGAACAGTTCCTGCGTACCCGCATTCTTGGGCCGCTGGGCATGGCCGAAACTCGTTTCAACAGCGATTACGTGAAGCCCGGCGACAACGTCGCCACCGGCCACGCGCTGTTCGATTTCAAGGATCTCAAGCCCGTGGCGCCGCTGACGTGGTCGAACGTGGCGGGTGCCGGCGGGTTGTACTCCAGCGTGCATGACATGAGCAAATGGATGCGTGTGCAGCTCGACGGCGGCGTGATCGAAGGAAGCGGCGACACCACCAAGCGCCTCTTCAGCGAGAAGCGGCAGCGCGAGATGTCATCGGTGATCACGCCGATCCCGATTCCGAAGCCTGCCGTGCCCGAATTGGCGGCGGCGGTGCCCAATTTCCTCGGGTACGGCGAAGGCTGGCAGCTGAGCGACTATCGCGGGCAGAAGCTGGTCTGGCATACCGGCGGCTGGCCCGGCATGGTGTCGCGGTTGACGCTGGTGCCGTCGAAGAAGCTCGGCGTGATCGTTCTGACCAACCAGGAGGTCGGCGCCGCCTTCAACGCGGTGACGCTACGCGCGCTCGATGCCTATCTGGATGCGCCGAAAACCGATTGGGTGGCCGCCTATGTCGCTGCCGTGGCGAAGGCCAAGGGCGATGCCGACGAGAGCTGGAAGAAGCATCTCGCTGCACGTGATGCCGCATCCAAACCTTCGCTGCCGCTGATGAAGTACGCGGGGACCTACCACGATGCGTGGTACGGGGATGTGGTGATCTCCTCATCCGGAAAGGGCCTGCAGCTGCAATTTGCAAAAACCGCACAGTTGCTTGGCGATCTCGAGCACTGGCAGCACGATACTTTCATCGTGCGCTGGCGTGACCGCAGCCTCAACGCGGATGCGTTCCTGAGCTTCGCGCTCGATCCGGATGGAAAGATCGTCGATGCCCGGATGCAGGCGATCTCGCCGCTGACCGATTTCAGCTTCGATTTCCAGGATCTGCGGCTGGTTCCGGCCAAATCGGCCGACGGCGGCAAGGAATAGTTGCCGGAAATGCGCGTTCCATGCAAAAAAGCATGAAACGCAGGAGATACGTGTGCGCTGGATGAGATAATCCGGGGCTGCAAAGGAGTCGCACATGATCTTCCGCCGGTTCGAGTCCCTCATCGACATCTTCGCCAAGACCGGCGACGAGATGCCGCCGCGCAGCGTGTGGCGCTTCTACTGGCACTACCTGCGGCAGGTGAAGGGCATTCTCGCGACGGTGTGCGTGCTGGGATTCTTCGGCGCGCTGGTGGAAGTCGCGCTGTTCGAATTCCTCGGCCGGCTGATCGATCTCGCCAACGCCGCGCCGTCCGAGGATTTCTTCACGAGCCATGGCCGTGAATTGATGTGGATGGCCTTCGTCGCCTTGATCGCACGGCCAATCCTGTTCAGCCTGCACGACCTCCTGGTGAACCAGGCGCTGGTGCCAGGATTCACCGCGCGCGTGCGCTGGCAGCAACACCGCTACGTGGTGCGGCAGAGCCTGTCGTTCTTCCAGAACGACTATGCCGGACGCATCGCCAACCGCATCATGCAGACCGGTGCGTCGTTGCGGGAATCGGCGGTGCAGGTGGTCGATGCGATTTGGCACGTGCTGATCTACACGGGAACCGCGCTGGTGCTGTTCGCGCAGGCCGATCCCTGGCTGATGCTGCCTCTGGCGGTGTGGGCGGTCGGCTACGTGGCGCTACTGGCATTCTTCGTGCCGAGGACGAAAGAGCGGTCGTGGCTGGCTTCGCAGGCGCGCTCCCGTTTCATGGGGCGCGTGGTGGATGGATACACCAACATCGCCACGCTCAAATTGTTCCCGCACGTCGAGCGCGAGGATGCCTATGTGGCCGAGGCCGTTGCCGACAACGCCGACAAGCTGCGCAGCATGACGCGCCTGACCACGGCCATGGATTTCAGTATCACCTGTCTCAACGGACTGCTGATCGTGAGCACGTCCGGCCTGGCGCTGTGGCTGTGGAGCAAGGGCGCGATCACCACCGGCGCGATTGCATTGACGACAGGCCTGGTGATCCGCATCAACAACATGTCCGGATGGATCATGTGGGTGGTGAACGGCATCTTCGAGGCGATCGGCACGGTGCAGGATGGCATGCAGACCGTGGCGCAGCCGCACACGGTGATCGATCGGGAAGATGCGAAGCCACTGCAGGTCACGCGCGGCGAAGTGCGTTTCGAGGATATCCATTTCCACTACGGCCGCATGCCCCATGATAGCAGGGGTGGGGTGATCGCGGGGCTCGAACTGACGGTGAAACCCGGTGAGCGCATCGGCCTGGTCGGGCCGTCGGGTGCCGGAAAGTCGACGCTGGTCAACGTGTTGCTGCGGCTGTATGACCTGGAGGCCGGCCGCATCCTGATCGACGGGCAGGACATCGCCGGCGTCACCCAGGAAAGCCTGCGCGGACAGATCGGCGTGGTGACGCAAGACACGTCACTGCTGCATCGCTCCATTCGCGACAACCTGCTGTACGGCCGCCCGGGCGCGAGCGAGGCCGAAGTGGAGGCCGCCGTGCGAAGCGCGCGTGCAGAGAGCTTCATCGCCTCGCTGGTCGATGGCGAGGGCCATACCGGCTACGAAGCGATGGTCGGCGAGCGCGGCGTGAAACTGTCGGGCGGGCAACGCCAGCGCATCGCCATCGCGCGCGTGCTGCTGAAGAATGCGCCGCTCCTGCTGCTGGATGAGGCAACGTCCGCGCTCGACTCGGAAGTCGAGGCCGCGATCCAGGACAACCTGGACACGTTGATGGAAGGCAAGACGGTGATCGCAATCGCGCACCGGTTGTCGACCATCGCGCGCATGGATCGTCTGGTGGTGATGGATCAGGGACACATCGTCGAAACCGGCACGCATGCCGAGTTGATCGAGCGGGATGGTCTGTATGCGCGCCTGTGGCGGCGCCAGACAGGTGGGTTCGTGGCGGTGGAGGCCTGAGGATTCCGGAGCCGGGAACTTGATTCCCGGCTGAAGATTACGCGAAACGGCCAAGGATTTACGCCGAATTTACGGGGCTGGATGGTGCGGCACATATCGGCTTTACGTGCGTCCGAACGAAAATTTCACCGTGCCCGATCGGGGCAGTTTTCATTCGGAAACAAGCATGTTGTCCCAGACATTTTCCGGCCGCCGCGTCGCTCCAATGACGCTCGCAGTGGCTTGTGCAGGTATCTTGTCGTTCTCGGCTGCCTTTCGCGCCGATGCGGTGACCGTCAGCGGCACTGCCGCGCTGACCACCGATTACGTGTGGCGCGGCACCACCCAGACCCAGGGTGACCCGGCGATACAGGCCGGTTTCAAGATCGCCGGCGATTCCGGCTTCTATGGTTCGGTCTGGGGCTCGAACGTCGAGTTCGCGCCCGAGACCCACGCCAGCAGCGAATTCGATTTCACGGTCGGCTGGAGCGGCAATGTCGCCGAGGATTGGGCGCTCGACGTCAACGTCCTGCATTACGCCTATCCGTCGACCACCACGGATCTCAATTGGACCGAGCTCAACGGAACCGTCACCTGGAAGAACAACTATTGGGCTTCGCTCGGAGTATCCAATGAGGCGCTCGGCTACGACGAAAGCGGGGTCTATGGTCTTGTCGGCGCGCGCCTGCCCGTCAACGACCGGTTGCGGTTCGAAGCCACGCTGGCGCACTACGCGCTCAAGGATCTCAACGATGATCGCCGTGACGACGATTACACGCACGGCTCGCTGAGTGCGATCTGGGCCTTCGCCAAAGCCGACTCCGGTCCTCTCATCGAAGCGCGTTTGACCGCGCACGGGACCGATTCGAAAGCAAAGGATTTCTTCGGCGACAAATACGCAGGCAGCCGCATTGAAGCGGCCCTGCAAGCGTCATTCTGAGAGGAGTAGTGCCATGCCTGGCTGGCTTGCATTGTTGTGCGGCATTGCCGTCATCGTCGCAGGTGCCTACCTGCTGTTCGTGATCCTGTTCCCCGAGCGCTTCTGAGCGAAGCGCCGGGAACAAGGATGTCTCCAATGAGATTCCGTCATGACTGAAGCAGTATTGATCTTCGCGCTCGCCATCGTGCTGGGTTGGCCCTTGGGGCGCTACCTGGCCGCGGTGATGCGTGGTACGCCGATGCGCATCGATCGCGTATTCGGGTTCATCGAAAAACCGTTGTACGCCCTATTGGGCATTCGCTTCGATGCGAACGGCCATGCCCGCGGCATGTCCTGGCGCGGCTATGCCTTGGCCTTCCTGATCAGCAATCTGGTCGTGGGCCTGGTCGTCTGGGCGCAGTTCATGACCCAGGTCTGGCTGCCGCTGAATCCGGATGCCGTTCCGAACATGCGCTGGGATCTGGCGCTGCACACGATGGTGTCGTTCCTCACCAACACCAATCAGCAGCATTATTCGGGGCAGGCGCAGCTGTCGTACCTGTCGCAGATGGTGGGCATCGTCGGCTTGCAAGTGGTGACGCCGATGATGGGGCTTGCCCTCGTCGTGGCCACACTGCGGGCACTGTTTGGCGGACGCGATTCGCGTGCCGCTGACGGAAAGGCCGAGGAAGGCCATCGTGAAACCAGTGGCGATGTCGATGTCGGCAACTATTTTGTCGATGTGGTGCGCGCGACGGTGCGCTTCATGCTGCCGATCTGTCTGGTGTGGAGCCTCCTCCTCGCGAGCCAGGGCGTGCCCGCGACGTTGCAGAGTGGGCCAAGCGCCGTTCCCGTGGATACCAGCGCGGGCATGAAGGAGCAGAAGATTCCGCTTGGCCCGGTGGCGCCGATGGTGGCGGTGAAGCAGCTCGGCACCAATGGCGGCGGCTGGTATGGCCCCAACAGCGCGGTGCCTCTGGAGAATCCGACACCGCTGTCCAATCTGCTGGAAACGCTCGCGATCATCCTGATCCCGATAGCGGTGGCCTTCATGGTCGGGCCGTTCACGAGGCGGCGTAAGTTCACGGTACTGGTTTTCGGTTCGATGCTGCTGATGTCGGTGCTGTCGACTTCGATCGCGATCTGGTCGGAAGCCCATTCCGCAACGAGTACCGACATCGCATTGATGGAGGGCAAGGAGACGCGCTTCGGTGCCGATGCTTCGGCGTTGTGGGCGGCGGTCACCACGCAAACCTCGAATGGCTCGGTCAACGCTATGCACGATTCGCTCAGCCCGCTCACCGGCGGTGTGGCGATGGTCGACATGCTGGTGAACGCGATCTGGGGTGGAATCGGCTGCGGTCTACAGCAGTTCATTGTCTACCTGCTGCTGAGCGTGTTCCTCGCCGGCCTGATGACGGGCCGCACGCCGGAACTGTTCGGCCGCAAGATCGAGGCGCCGGAAGTCCGATTGTTGGCGTTGCTGATCCTGCTGCAGCCATTGGTGGTACTCGGATTCACCGCGATAGCGCTGGCGATTCCGTCGATCACCGGCAACTCCAACCCGGGATTCCACGGCATCAGCCAGGTGTTCTACGAGTACACCTCGGCCTTCGCCAACAACGGTTCCGGTTTCGAGGGCTTGGGTGATAACACCTACTGGTGGAACCTGAGCTGCGTCGCGGTACTGCTGCTTGGCCGTTATCCCGCGCTGATCGTGCCGCTGATCGTGGCCGCCAAGCTTGCCCGCAAGCGGCAGGCGCCGGAAAGCGCCGGCAGCCTGCATATCGAAACCCCGACCTTCGCGCTGACACTGGTCGCGGTGATCGCCATCCTCACGGTGCTGCAGTTCATGCCGGCACTGGTGCTGGGGCCGGTCGCCGACCATCTGTCGCTTGCCGTGCATTGAGTAACGACGCCATGAATACAACTTCTCCACAGCAAAAGACACGCCGCGACCATCCGGCACTGGTCGACAGTGTCGCGCTGCGCAGCGCACTGCGCGACAGTTTCCTCAAGCTTTCGCCGCGCGCGCTGGTCAAGAGCCCGGTGATGGCGGTGGTCTTCGGCGGCACGCTACTGGCCGCGATCATCACGATCGCGGGGCAGGCGCCGGCCGGCTTCGGCTGGGCGGTGACGCTGATCCTGTTCGTCACGGTGTTGTTCGGAAATTTCGCCGAAGCGATCGCCGAGGCGCGTGGTCGTGGCCAAGCGGCATCGTTGCGCCGTGCGCGCAAGGATCTGATCGCGCGTCGCGTCGATACCAAGCTTCCGGGCAAGGAAAGCAAGATCGCGGCGGCGGAACTTCGTCCAGGCGATCTGGTGATCGTCTCGGCGGGTGAACTGATCCCCGCCGATGGCGAGATCATCAAGGGCGTGGCGACGATCAACGAGTCCGCCGTCACCGGCGAATCCGCACCCGTGCTGCGCGAGGCCGGCACCGATCGTTCCGGCGTCATCGGCGGCACCAAGGTGCTGTCCGACGAGGTTTTGATCAAGGTCACGGCCGAACCCGGTCAGAGCTTCCTCGACCGCATGATCGCCCTCGTGGAAGGTGCCAATCGGCAGAAAACGCCGAACGAGATCGCGCTGACGATGCTGTTGGCTGCAATGACGCTCACCTTCCTGATTGTGGTGGTGACGCTGCCGGCGATCGGCGCCTTCGTTGGCGTCAAGGTCGATCCGCTGCTGTTGATCGCGCTGCTGGTGTGCCTGATTCCGACGACGATCGGCGGCCTCTTGCCAGCGATCGGCATCGCCGGCATGAATCGGGCGCTGTCCGCCAACGTGCTGGCGAAATCTGGCAAGGCGGTGGAAGTGGTAGGGGACGTCGACGTGCTGCTGCTCGACAAGACCGGCACGATCACGCACGGCGATCGCCAGGCCACCGCGTTCCATCCGATGGCCGG
The DNA here is from genome assembly GCF_058803905.1 of Luteimonas sp. GW821-FHT14E02. Lineage (NCBI taxonomy): Bacteria > Pseudomonadati > Pseudomonadota > Gammaproteobacteria > Lysobacterales > Lysobacteraceae > Luteimonas > Luteimonas sp. GW821-FHT14E02. The sequence goes on from NZ_JBXAPK010000004.1 coordinate 336,703, forward strand.
CATCGACATCGAGCAACTGCGCGAGGCGGCGTTGCTGTCCTCGCTCGCAGATCCAACGCCGGAAGGCAAATCGATCGTGAAGCTGGCTCGAGAGCAGGGCTGCGATGTGGCGGAGCCCGAGCGGGCGGACTACATGCAGTTCACGGCGCAGACGCGCATGTCGGGCGTGGACGTGGGGGATCGCGTGATCCGCAAGGGCGCGGGAGATGCGATCGGCAAGCATGTGCTCGCACAAGGTGGCGTTGTCTCGCCGGAGCTTGAGGGCCGCGTGGCCCAGGTCGCGCGCGGCGGCGCGACGCCGCTGGTGGTGGCCGAAGGCAAGCATGTTCTCGGTGTGGTGGAACTGTCGGATGTGGTGAAGCATGGCGTGAAGGAGCGTTTCGCGCGGCTGCGCGCGATGGGCGTGAAGACGGTGATGATCACCGGCGACAATCCGCTCACCGCCGCTGCGATCGCCGCCGAGGCGGGTGTCGACGATTACATCGCCGAGGCCAAGCCGGAGGACAAGCTCGCCAAGATCCGTGAGGAGCAGGCCCGCGGCCGCCTCGTGGCGATGGTGGGCGACGGCACCAACGACGCGCCGGCATTGGCGCAGGCCGACGTCGGCCTGGCGATGAATTCCGGCACGCAGGCGGCGAAGGAAGCCGGCAACATGGTCGATCTCGATAGTGATCCGGCCAAGCTGCTGGCCGTGGTCGAGGTCGGCAAGCAGCAGCTGATCACTCGCGGCGCGCTGACCACGTTCTCGCTGGCCAACGATGTGTCGAAGTATTTCGCCATCCTGCCGGCGCTGTTCGCGGCCGCGTTGCCGCAGATCGCCGCGCTCAACGTCATGCGTCTGTCGAGCCCGTCGAATGCGGTGCTGGCGGCGCTGATCTTCAACGCGTTGATCATTCCGGCCCTGATCCCGCTGGCGCTTCGCGGCGTGCGCTTCAAGCCCGCCAACGCCGTGGTGTTGTTGCGCCGGAACATGCTGCTGTACGGCGTCGGTGGCGTGATCCTGCCGTTCGCCGCGATCAAGTTGATCGACATGCTGCTCGTCCTGTTTGGAGCCTGATTATGAATCCCTCCCTTCAATCGCTGGATGATGGCCGCCTGCTGCGCGGGTCGGTCGCTCTTGCCGCCGCCACACTGATCGGCGCCGGCCTGCTGTATTCCCTGGCCGGAACTGGCCTTGGCCGCGCACTGTTTCCCGCGCAGGCGACCGGCAGCCTTGTCGAGCGCGATGGCGTCATCGTTGGTTCGGCGCTGGTGGCGCAGCCATTTACGGATGCACGTTATTTCCAGCCGCGTCCTTCCGCCGCGAACTACGATCCGATGGCTGCCGCCGGTAGCAACCAGGCACGCACCAATCCGGATCTGCGCAAGCGCATCGAGGAGACGGTGGCCGCGGTGGCGGCACGCGAAGGCATCGTCGCGGCGGATGTGCCGGCGGAACTGGCGACCCAGTCGGGCGGTGGTCTCGATCCCGACATCTCGCCCGCCGGTGCGCGGGTGCAGATCGCGCGCGTCGCCAAGGCGCGCGGCTTGGCGCCGGACGTCGTCGCAAAGCTGGTCGATGAACATACGCGCAGGCGGCAGTTCGGTGTGCTGGGCGAGCCGCGTGTCAATGTGCTCGAACTGAATCTTGCCCTGGATGCCCGGCGGTGACGCTTTCCCGTCTCCCTTCGGGAGAGGGGCTCGAATAGCGCACAATTAGCCCATGACAGACCCGCGCCAAGCCCAGGCCGACGCCCTCGTCGGTGAACTCCGCCGCCAGGGCGCGGGTCGGCTGACGATCTTCCTCGGCGCCGCGCCCGGTGTCGGCAAGACCTACACCATGCTGTCGCGCGCGCGCGAGCTGAAGAAGCAGGGCGTCGATGTCGTCGCCGGCATCATCGAAACGCATGGCCGCGTCGAGACCGCCGCGCTGCTCGACGGTCTGGAGCAGATGCCGCGGAAGAAGATTCCCCACCGCGGTACTACGCTGGAGGAACTCGATCTCGACGCACTAATCTTGCGAAAGCCCGCCGTCGTGCTGGTGGACGAGCTCGCCCATCGCAATGCGCCCGGCAGCCGTCACGAGCGGCGCTGGCAAGACGTGAACGAGTTGCTCGACGCCGGGATCGACGTCTACACCACGATCAACATCCAGCACCTGGAAAGCCTCAACGATGTCGTGCACCGCATCACCGGCGTGCGTGTCAGCGAGACGGTGCCGGACAGCGTGTTCGATCGCCTGCGCGACATCGTACTGGTCGATCTGCCGCCGCGTGAACTGATCCAACGCCTGAAGGACGGCAAGGTTTACGTCCCCGAGCAGGCGCTGCAGGCGTTGCAGGCGTTCTTCTCGCCCTCGAATCTGGCCGCGCTGCGCGAACTGGCGATGCAGACCGCGGCCGATCGCGTCGACAGCGATCTGCGTGAGACGCAAGTCGCGCGCGGCCTCCCGGGTGTCAGCCTGCGCCGCAGCGTGATGATCGCGGTCGATGGTCATGGGCAGTCCGAATATCTGGTGCGAGTGGGGCGGCGCATCGCCGAGCGGCGCGCGGCGCCGTGGATCGTGGTGACGGTGAATCGTGGCCGCGCACAGGGCGAGGACGTGCAACGCGAAATCGATCGCGCTTTCGCACTGGCACGCAGGCTCGGCGGCGAGGCCGTGGTGCTGCACGGCAACAGCATTGTCGACGCGTTGCTGGATCACGCCGGGCAGAACGGTGCTTCCACCATCGTGCTCGGCCGCACACGCGAGCGCCCGTGGGCGCGCATGATCAACCGCACGCTGACGCAGCAGCTGCTGCAGCGCGGTGCGCATCTGGAGCTGACCATCATCAGCACGCCGGAGGCGAGAGCGCAGTCGCGGCGCCGGCTGCGCGACCGCATCGGCGTGAGCAAGTCGACCTGGAGCGATACCGCCATCGCGGTGCTGGGAAGCGCCCTGGCCACGGGATTCGCGGCATTGGCCGAGCGCTGGGTGGGGCTCGACGACCTGTCGATGGTGTTCATCGTCGCGGTGCTGCTGGTGGCCGCGCGCACGCGCATGCGTTCGGCGATGCTGGCCGCGGTCTTGTGCTTCCTCGCCTACAACTTCTTCTTCATCGAACCGCGCTTCACGTTCTTCATCGGTGCGCGCCAGGGTCTGGTCACGGTGTTGCTGTTCCTGATGGCGGCCGTTGTCGCCGGACGTCTGGCATCGCGGTTGCGCCAGCAGGTGATCGCGTTGCGTGCGGCGAATGCGCATGCGATCGCGTTGCAGGAGTTGGGCCGGCAACTGGCCAGCGCCGCCGACCTGGGACAGGTGATGCAGGCCGCGCGCGCGGCTTTCCGCAGATCACTGGATGCCGCTGTCTGGATCCGGTTGGGCGAGCGCGACGACATTCCTTCTGGCATTCCCGCGCCGAGCGACAAGGATCGCGCCGCCGCCGACTGGGCATTGCGCAATCGCCAGCCGGCAGGGCGTTTCACCGACACGCTTTCGGCGTCGGATTGGTGGTTCCTGCCATTGCCGGGCGAACACGAGGGGCGTGGCTTGTCTGGAGCGCAGGGCGTGGTCGGACTGCGCTTCGGCGAACACGCGGCCACGCTTGGCGCGGAACGCCGCCGGCTTGCCGAGGCGATGGTCGACGACATCGCGCAAGCCGTATTGCGCACACATCTGGTCGGTGATCTGGAAGCGGCGCGGGTCAGCGAGGAAACCGAACGCTTGCGTTCGGCGCTGTTGTCGTCGGTATCGCATGACCTGCGCTCGCCATTGGCCTCGATCATCGGCGCGGCCAGCAGTCTCGACAGTTATGGCGAGGCGATGGGGCCGGAGGATCGCCATGGCCTGCTCGAAACGATCCGTCTGGAAGGCGAGCGCCTGGATCGCTACATCCAGAATCTGCTCGACATGACGCGCCTCGGTCACGGCGGCCTGTCGCTCAACCGCGATTGGATCGGTGTGGACGAACTGATCGGATCGGCGATGACGCGCCTGCAGCGTTATCAGCCCGGCGTGCGTTTCGATGTCGCTCTCGCCGACGGGCTGCGGCCGATCTGGGTGCATCCGGCCCTGATCGAGCAGGCGCTGTTCAACGTGATGGAGAACGCGGCCAAGTTCTCGCCGCCTGGCGAAGCGATCGGCGTCGAGGCGCGGCTGGTGAATTCTGTGGCGAATCCCGCGCAGGCGACAGGATGGGGCACGGGACAGATCCTGCGCATCGATGTGCGCGATCGCGGCCCTGGCATTCCGGAAGAGGAACGCCGTCGCATTTTCGACATGTTCTACAGCGTGGAGCGTGGCGATCGCGGTCGCGAGGGTACCGGCCTCGGATTGACGATCACGCGTGGCATGATTGGCGCGCATGGCGGCGAGGTGGAGGCCTTACCTGGCCTTGACGGGCGCGGCACTATCATCCGCATTACATTGCCGTTGATCGAGCCGCCACGCTCCGAGGAACAAGACAGACTGCCGCATGGAGATCAGTAAAGTTCCGCAAGCGAATCGTCCTTCCCCGGCAAGCAGGAAAAGCATGTGCTTCGAGGTGCCGCATGAGCAATGAAACCACTGCTTCCGTGCCTCCGGCGCGCATCCTGGTGATCGACGACGAGCCGCAGATCCGACGTTTTCTCGACATCAGCCTGCGCTCGCAGGGATATGGCGTGGAGCTTGCCGAGAACGGCAAGAACGGCCTGTCCGCGCTTGCCACGCACGGCGCGGACCTGGTGATCCTGGATCTCGGCCTGCCCGATCTGGACGGGCATGAAGTCCTGCGCACGCTGCGCGAATGGTCGCAGGTGCCGGTGATCATGCTCACCGTGCGCGCGGGCGAGGCGGAGAAGGTGTCCGCGCTCGACGGCGGTGCGAACGATTATGTGACCAAGCCGTTCGGAATCCAGGAGTTGATGGCGCGCGTGCGCAATCTGCTGCGCCTGCATGCCGCGCCGTCCGAATCGCTGCCGCAGTTCGACGATGGCACGCTGCATATCGATCTGGCGCGTCGCGAGGTGCGCCTGTCGGGCGAGGCCGTTTCCCTGACGCGCAAGGAATTTGCGTTGTTATCGCTGTTGCTGCGCAATGCCGGCCGCGTGGTCACGCAACCGCAATTGCTGCGCGAGGTCTGGGGTCCGACGCATCAGGAGGACACGCATTACCTGCGTATCCTCGTCGGGAAACTGCGGCAGAAGCTTGGAGATGACGCTTCGTCGCCGCGCTATATCGCCACCGAGCCCGGAGTGGGGCTGCGATTCATCGAGGCTACATCCCAATCCTCTTCCCGCGAGCGGGACAAGGGTTGAAACAAGAACGACATCACTAAAACCCCTCTCCTGCGAGCAGGAGAGGGGTTGGGGCAGTGCAGGTTCTACCCCTCACTCGATGGGCTGATCCAGCATCAGCTGCCGCACGAACCGCACCGGCGGCGCGCCGTAGGACAGTACCTTGTCGTTGTAGGCCTTCAGGTTGAACTTGTCGCCGAGCTTGGCCTCGACGGCCTTACGCGTATCGAAGTGTTCCTGCACGCCGACGAAATACGTCGGCAGCTGCGTCGACGACAGTTGCGCGCGTACCCACTTGCCGGCCGCTTCGCGTTCTTGTTGGAACGCTTGCTTGGTCATCAGTTCCATCGCCTGCTCGCGCGTCCAGCCGTCCACGTGCACGCCCTGGTCGAGGATGGCGTTGGAGATCGTGCGCAGATAGAACTTCAGCTGCACCAGCTTGAACAGCGGATCGCCGCCGAGATAACCGGCATCGGTCATCATTTTCTCGGTGTAGACGGCCCAGCCTTCCGCGAACAGGCCCGAGCGCAGCACCGCCCGCAGTGTCGATGGGAACTGCGCCGAATGCGCGCCCTCGAGGTAATGCCCGGGCATCGCCTCGTGGATCGACAGCAGGTGGATCATGCGGTTGTTGTATTCGCGCAGGAACGATTCGACCTGCTCATCGCTCCAGTCATCCGGAATCGGAGAAATCGCGTAATAAGTGTCCAGGCCCTTGTCGAGCGGTCCAGGAGAATCGCAGTAGGCCACGGAGAATCCGCGCTGGAATTCCGGCATCAGGATGATCTTGACCGGATCGTTCGGCACGGTAACGAGATTCTTCTCGCGCGTGAAGGCGGTGGCCTGTGCCAGCGTCTGCTTGGCGAAATCGACGACCTGATCGCGCTTGGGATGCTCTTGGTAGGCCAGTTCGAGCGCGGCCTCGATCGCCTTCTGCTGTTGCTCGGGCGTGGGCTGCGCCGGCATCTCGGGCGCGTTGGGCTTGTCCTTCAGCACGGTTTGCGCGATGCCGTACATTTCCTCGCGCACGCGCTTCATCTCGGCTTCGGCGCGCTGGCGGATCTCGGTGCGGGACAGCGCTGAATTGAGCGAGAACTTCAGCTTCTGGTCGTAGTTCGCCGCGCCGATGCGGAAGTCGCCCTTGGCGTTGGGGACGAGCGTCTTGTCGAGCCAGGTCTGCTGTTCGGCGACGGCCTTGCGCAGGGCGGCCACTGCGTCGTCGAGCTGCTTGCGGTCATCACCCGAAAGTTTGTCGGCGTTCGGCGTGATGAACTGGTCGATCAGTTCCAGCAGGCCGTTGTTCTGCTTCGCCACGGTTTCGGCGTGGATCTTGGGTACGCGCGCCGGATCGAGGTTCTCGCGCATTTGTGCGAACAATCCCGGGATCTTGCCCATGCGCACGGTCGCGGATTTCAGTCGCTCCGGAATCGGTGCGAATTCGCGCGCCATCAGGTTGTAGATCGCGCCGCCCGCCAGGCCGCTGTAGATCTGCGGATCCCAGGCCCAGCTCTGCAGGGTGTCGGTGCTCCAGATGTCGCCCTGCAGCTGGTTGCGCAGGATCAGCGCGTCGACCTGGTTCTCGCGCGAGAGTTGCTTGGCGTCGATGGCATCCAGCTCGGCGAGGAGTTTCTTGTTGAACTCCAGCGCCTTCTGCCGGCCAGCGGCGCTGAGGTCGTCGACTTCACTGTCGAAGCGATGATCGCCAACCTGTGTGGCGTTGATCGGGTTCAGCTGCAGCCAGCCTTCGAGCCAGCGCTTGGAGAGGTCGGCGAAAGCGCGATCGGCCTGCGAAGGCTGCGTGGCTGTGGCGGATTCGGGCTTCCCGCTGTCGGCGGGCGCGGCATTCTGGGATTGCGGCTGGCAAGCGGCCAGCGCGACGGTCAGAAGGGCGAGGGGCAACAAATGTTTATGCATTGCGGGTTCCGGAAGCGACGAATGGGGCGCGGACGCGAGCGCCGGCGCGCGGCCGATAGCCTGCGGCAGCGCATGCGCAGCGCGCAAGTGCAATAGGTGCGACCGGAAGTCCGAAAGCGTATCTTGTAAGCCCCATGACTTGCTGGAGAGCGCATCATGAAATATCAGGGGAGCTGCCATTGCGGCGCGATCGCTTTCGATCTCGACGGCGATGCTGGCAAGGTCGATGAAGCGATCGATTGCAATTGCTCGATGTGTCGCCGGAAAGGCGCCTTGCTCGCCGCGTTCCCGCGTGAAGCCCTGACGCTGACGACACCGGAAGCGGAGATGGGCACCTATACCTTCAACAAGCATCACATCCAGCATCATTTCTGCCCGAAATGCGGTGTCGCGCCTTTCAGCGAAGCCGAGAATCCGACGACGGGCGCGAAAATGACGATGGTGAACCTGCGTTGCCTGCCGGATGTCGATCTGTCGGCCGTGAAGGTGACGCATTTCGATGGCGCCAGTTACTAGCATTACGGAAATACCGTTTGGTTGACCCGATATCCCTGCGGGAGAGGCGGCAGCGATCAGGGCGCAGATGGCCATTGGCCGATGCGGGCCAACAGGCGCGGATAACCCCGTTTGCCGGTGTCGAGCGTTGGCAGCGGCGATACGTCATCAGGCGTGGACTTCGGGAGAACGAAATGCGCGACACCGTGAAGTGGGCCGTACCGTTGCTGGCGATGGGCTTGCTCGCCGCCTGCAGCAAGCATGAGGAAGCGGCAGTGCTGGGGGGCGGGTATGCGACAGCGGCTTCCGCTCCGATGCGTGAAGTGGCGATGGCGGATGCCGCCGCGAACGGTGCGGCGAGCGCCGCTCGCGAAAGGGCAATGCTGGCCTACGAACACGATGTCGAGATCCGGTTGCCGGCCGGCGAGATTCCGGCCCGCCTTCAGGCCGCGCAGGCCGCCTGCAACAACAGCAAGTTCGGCGAATGCGTCGTGCTCAATGTCAGCCAGCGCGGAGGTGACGCGTTGCCCGGCGGGAGCCTGACAGTGCGGATCGTGCCGGCGGGCGTCGAACCGATGATCAAGCTGGCCAGCGCGGACGCCGAACTGGGCAATCGCAGCACGCGTGCCGAGGATCTCGCCGTGGTCGTGCGCGACAACAATGTCGCGCAGACGCGGCTGCGCAAGGAACTCGAACGCTTGCGGGAATTCCAGGAGCGCCGCGATCTCGCCGTCGCCGACATGATCGCGCTGTCGAAGCAGATCGCGGAATCCGAAGCGCAGCTGGAAGCGGCCGAGCAGGAAGGCGCGCAGCACAAGCGCAGGATCGATACGCAGCTGTTGACCTTGAACTTCCAGCCGCCAGGCGGGGAGAGCGGTCGCAGCGAGATCGGACAGGCGTTCCGCGATTTCGGAGAAATCCTCTCCTCGGGCACGGCATGGCTGATCCGCGCATTCGCGTTCCTGATTCCGCTTGCGGTGCTGCTGACCGTGCTCGTGGTCGTGGTGCGGCGGATGCGCAGGCGCAAGCATCAATAAGCGAGACTCGTCACACGTCACTCGGGTTTCGCCGAGGTGATGTGCGGCGGGCTCGGATGGCCCAGGAGGTGCGTGTCGATCCTCCCGGGCTTATTCGTCCTCATCGTCCTCGAACTCGACCAGCGCATCGAGATCGAACGCCAGCACTTCCACCGCGTCGCGAACCCTGCGCTCGGTGGAAGGATTCGGCACGTCGATTTCGATCTCGTGGACCTGCGGTCCTTCGACATCGCTGAGTCCGGCGGAACTGGAGTCGACATCGTCCATGTGCGGCATCAGATCGTCGATCTCCTCCACGTGCTCGATGCCGTCCAGGCTCTGCAGCAGGTTCATCACCGCGCGCACGGCATCGTCGCTGCCGGTGAGTCGGATACGGAGCAGGGACATGTTCTGACCTCGCCCATCGTGGGATGGCCGCAGGCTAGGCACGGTGGGGCTAAGTCGGTGTGATGGCGGGCCGTGTGGACGGCCACGCCGGGACAATCTGCAAAAATTTCGTTAGGCTGCATCCCCGGGGGGATTTTTTTCCATCGGGGAGAGTGGCATGAGGTCGATTCGCAAGACGGGCCGTGGGGCGGGAACGTTGACCCTCGGACTGATCGCCGCCGCCATGGCGGCACCGGCAGCAGCGCAGGAAGCCGCGGCCGCGGCAACGCAGCAGGGAGAGGAGACGCAGGCGAAAACGCTCGGCACCGTCAGCGTGCTGGGTTCGCGTCGCGTGCAACGTTCCTCGGACACGGAAACACCGGTGCCGGTGGACGTAATCCCGATGGAGAAGGCGGCTGAGCAGGGCGCGCAGTTCGATCTGGCGCAGACGCTGCAGTACACCGCGCCTTCCTTCACCTCCACCCGCCAGACCGGCGCCGATGGCGCCGACCTGATCGACGGCGCCGCCCTGCGTGGCCTCGGCTCCGACCAGACGCTGGTGCTGGTCAACGGCAAGCGCCACCACACCGTCTCGCTGGTCAACATCTACGGCGCGCGCAATCGCGGCAATACCGGCACCGATCTCAATGCGATTCCGCTGCTGGCGATCGAGCGTGTCGAGATTCTGCGCGATGGCGCCGCGGCGCAGTACGGTTCCGACGCCATCGCTGGCGTGATGAACATCGCGCTCAAGCGCCGGCCCGGATGCGAGACGATCGTCGGCTGGGGCCAGTATTCGCGCGGCGACGGTGATAACTGGCTGGCGTCTGCGTATTGCGGCCTGGAATTCTCGATGGGCGGCGGTCTCTCGGTGACCGGCGAATGGCAGGATCGCGGCCGCTCCAACCGCTCGACCGACGTCAATCCGCTGCGCATCATCGGCGACAGCAAGGTCAAGAACAAAACCGTCTACCTCAACGGCGACATGCCGCTCGGTGAATCCAGCGAGGCATACTTCACTGTCGGCATCCAGAGCCGCGCGGCCTCCTCGGCGGCGTTCGCGCGTGGCGGTATCGGTTCCGACGACATCCCTTCGCGCAATTCGGCGGCGATGTATCCCGATGGCTTCGTGCCCTTTATCGACGGTGATCTGGAAGACCGCTACGCCATCCTCGGCGCGCGCGGTGACGCCGGTGCCTGGCATTGGGACCTGTCGCACACCTACGGCTACAACGAACTGCGCTACACCATCAACCACACGATCAACGCCTCCATCGCCAATCTCGATCTGCAGAACGGCGGTCGCGGCATCAGCCCCGACAGCTTCGACGCAGGCGGGTTCTCGTTTGAGCAGAACACCACCAACTTCGACGTCTCCCGCTATTTCGATGGTGTGCTGAAAGGATTGAACGTGGCCTTCGGCGTCGAGCGTCGCGAGGAGAACTACCGCATTCGCGCCGGCGTGCCGGGTTCCTACGCCGATTACGATGGTGCCGGCGGTGGCAATCCTGGAAGCCAGGGGTTTCCGGGCTTCCAGCCGGGCGATGTCACCGACAAGAGCCGCGACAGCTGGGCGGGGTATGTCGACGTCGAACTCGATGTCACCGAACGCTTGCTGATCGCAGCCGCAGCGCGTTACGAGGACTACAGCGACTTCGGTTCCACGGTCAACGGCAAGCTGGCACTCGCCTTCCGCGCCACCGACAACCTGTTGCTGCGCGGTTCGGTGAGCACCGGGTTCCGCGCGCCGTCGTTGCAGCAGAAGTATTTCTCCTCGACGATCACCGAGTTCGCCAGCGGCACGCCGGAGGACATCGTGATCGCGGCCAACGACAGCGAACTGGTGCGGCTGGCCGGTCTTCCGCAACTCAAGGAAGAAACCTCCGAGAGCGCCACGCTCGGCTTCACCTGGACGCCCAGCGACAACCTGTCGCTGACGTTGGATGCCTATCGCATCGACATCGACGATCGCGTGGTGCTGGGTGGTGATTTCAGGGCGGACGATCCGGATAATCCGATTGCGCCGATCCTGCAGGAATTGCAGGTCGGCTCGGCGCGCTTCTTCGCCAACGCCGTGGACACCAAGACGCAGGGCGTGGACCTCACGCTGACGCACGACACCGAGCTGTGGGGTGGCAAACTCAACAGTTATCTCGGCGCCAGCTACAACAAGACTGAAGTGACCAAGGTGAACCTGCCGGCGGCGCTGGCCGGGCGCGAGGATACCTTCCTGCCGGAGCGTGACCGTCTCTTCATTGAGAACGGCGCCCCCCGCACCAAGGCCGTGATCGGTTTCGACTACACCTACGGCGCGTGGAATCCGAACCTGAAGGTGATCTACTTCGGATCGCAGACGCTCGGTACGTTCTCGGGCACGTCGGGCGGGGTGCCGAACCAGCGCTACGAGGCCAAGACGTCAGCCGATCTCAGCCTTACCTATGCCTTCAACGAGCGCGCCAAGCTGACGGTCGGTGCGACCAACATCTTCGATGTGTTCCCGACCAAGCAGGATCCGAACGAGACCGACAACGGGCATGTCTACGAGAGTGTGCAGTTCGGTCTCAACGGCCGGGCTTACTTCGCGCGCTTCTGGTACAAGTTCTGACGGTATTGGCAAGGCGTTTCATCGGGAGACTCGGATGAAGCGGGCGAAACTCCTCGCGGTGGCGATGCTTTCGTGCATCGCCACCGCGGGATCGCTGCATGCGGAGAAGAAAACGTCTGCCGCCGCGCAGCGATGGACGCCGCTGGCGATTTCGACATCGGACTACGAATCCACGCCGACATTCACGCCGGATGGGCGCGAGATGTATTTCTTTCGCGCGGATCGCAATTTCGGCAATTACCATCTGTTGTGGTCGCGTTGTATCGACGGCGCCTGGTCGATGCCGGTGGCGCCGGCTTTCGCCGCGAAACCGCCGATCCTCGAATCCGATCCGTTCGTGACCGCGGACGGCAAACGGCTCTACTACGTCTCGTCGCGACACAACCATGCGGCGAGCGGCGGCGAGGACCTGGACATCTGGTATGTCGAGCGCGGACGCGACGGTGCCTGGGGCGAGCCGCGGCGCCTGCCGGAACCGGTGAACTCGCCGGGTTCCGAACTGCTGCCGCGTGCGTTCGCGGATGGCCGCCTGATTTTCGGTTCCAACCGTCCGGGCGGGTTGGGGCAGGGCGACATCTACTTCGCCACGCCAAAGTCCGACGGAACATGGACGGTCACCAGTGCCGGCGCGCCGATCAGCACGTCCGCCTACGAATACGAAGCGGAAGTCTCGCGCGACGGACGCACGATGGTGGTCGTGGCCGATCGTGGCGATCGCTCGCACCTGTATCACTTCACGTTGCGCAAGGGGGCATGGGTGGAGCGGGGGCGTGTCCCGGCGCGTGGCGATGTTTTCCAGGTGGGGCCACTGCTGTCTCCGAACGGTGACCGGCTTCTGTTCGCACAGGCCGAAGGGGAGAGGTCGGGCGAATTCTTTCTCGTTGATCTCGAACCGAATCCACGGAAGGGTTGGCCGCCGGACTGCCGACGCTGAAATATCGCGGCTTTCTTCAAGCCGTCACGGCATTGCGCTAGAGTGGCGGGCATGGGCAAGGCCATCGCTCCGAAGATCTCGCTGCGGCCGCTGGAACGCGGCGATCTGCATTTCGTGCACGAGCTCAACAACAACCGCAGCGCGATGGGCTACTGGTTCGAGGAGCCTTACGAATCCTTCGTCGAGCTGGAGCAGCTCTACAGCAAGCACATCCACGATCAGAGCGAACGCCGCTTCATCGTCGAGCTTGAACCGCGCAGTCAGCGCGGTGAGGGCATGGGCGGCGAGGGCGAGCGTGCCGGCATGGTGGAACTGGTGGAGATCGACCATCTGCACCGACGCGCCGAGTTCCTGGTGATGATCGCGCCCGAGCGGCAGGGCCGCGGCTACGGCAGCGTGGCGACGCGGCTGGCGATCAACTACGCGTTCCGCGTGCTCAATCTCTACAAGCTGTATCTGCTGGTCGACGTCGACAACGTCGCCGCGATCCGCATCTATGAGAAATGCGGTTTCCAGCGGGAAGGCGTGCTGATCGACGAGTTCTTCAGCGACGGCCGCTACCACAGCGTGATCCGCATGTGCCTGTTCCAGCACCAGGTGCTCAACGGAACGGGCGACAAACGCGGCGCCTGAGGCGCCGACGATTCTTCACGCGGGCGGCTTGCGTACCGGGGTGCGCACGGGAATGGGCACGTTGCACAGGTCGATATGGCCGGCCGGGCGCTTGTACCAGTCGTCGCGGCGGTTGCGGCGGGATTCGACCACGCTGTCGAAGAAAGGCGTGTCGGTGCGCAGCACTTCGAGGGACGTGCGCTCGGATTCCGGTACTTCGGAAGCCAGTTTCACCGCCTTGATCGGCGCGCGCTGCTCGGCCTTTTCGTAGAAACCCAGCGGGCCGGTGCCGCGCGGCATCACGCTGAGCAGTTCCATGCCCTGCACGACGCGGCCGACAAGGGTGATGTTGCGATCGAGCGCGCGCGGCGATTGCCCCGTCACCACGTACAACTCGGCGCCAGTGCTCGAATCGGCGGCGACGTCACGACCGGCGCCGACCGCGCCGTAGCAGTGCGTCAGCCAGATCTTCTTGTCCTTCGGGTCGCGGGCGGCGGGGAAGCCTTCGGAGAACCCGGCTTGCGCCGCCCATCCGTCCTTGTCCGGCAACGCGTGGAAGGCGATGCCGTCGCTGGAACGCTCGAACTCGGCCGGCAGATGCGATTTGGCGCCACCGAGCGACTTGTGCGGCTGGCCTTCCTCGGCGGGATCACCCCATTGCACGACGTAGTTGTCCTGCGAGCGCAGGATGCTCAGGCCGTCCCAGTAGTGTTCCTTCGCCAGCGCGCGGATGTTGGCGACGTGTTCCGGTGCGAAGTCGGGTGCCAGTTCGATGATCACACGGCCGCTGTCGAGTTCCAGGTACAGCGTGCGCGCCGGGTCGAGCGTGCGCCAGTCGCCGGGCTTCGAGGCTTCAAGCAGCTCCTGCATGGTCTTCGGCTTGGGCGGCGCTTCCTCAGGGGAAAGTGCGAGTGCCGAGGTGGTGGTCAGCAGGGAAGCGATCAGCAAAGCGAGCGGGGCGAAACGCATCGGCGGCACCTCGGATTGCGGGTTGTGAGGATTGGCGAGTGTAAACGCCGCGCCAGCGCCCGGTGAAACGCGTCGCTCCGGCCTGCCGGGGGCCGAATTGGGGCTTGAGGCCCGGAATCGACGGCTAAGTCGCTGATATGACTACCGGCACATTCGCTATACCGAACTTAGCAATAGCATCCTCTCCAAGCCTGACAGGGGCAGGCTGGGTGAGGGACATGGGCGAAGCCGACGGCCAGTTGAAGAAGTTCCAGAAGGAGTTGAGCGCCGGCACTGTGTCGTTGGCCTTGCTCGCGGTACTGGGCACGGCGCGCGAGCCGATGTACGGCTACCAGATCGCCAAGCGGCTGGAACGTTTCGGTGATGGGGTGCTGAGCGGCAAGCAGAGCGCGTTGTATCCGGTGCTGCGCAATCTGGGCGCGGCCGGTTTGCTCGACAGCTTCGTCGAACCGTCCTTGTCCGGCCCGCCGCGCCGTTATTACCGCATCACCGACGCAGGACGCAGCACCTTGCATGATTGGGCCGAAGCCTGGCGCGCGACCCGCGATTCCGTCGATTCCATTCTTGGGGAACTGATTCCATGAACACCGCCAACTCGACACCTTCCGGCGAACCGCTGCCGAGGAGCATCCCCGAATATCTCGAACAGCTGCGCCACGCGCTGGCCGGTGCCGATCCGGCACTGTTACAGGATGCGCTGTACGACGCGGAGGAATATCTGCGCTCGGAACTGGCCGAGAACCCGGGCAAGTCGGAAGCCGAGGTGATCGCGGCGGTCGCCTCGAGCTATGGCGCGCCGGAGGAAGTCGCGGACATCTATCGCGACACCGAAGTGAAGGTACAGGCGGCGCTGCGCCCGCCGCGTCCGCCGAAGCAGCGCTCGCTGCTCGGTCGCTTCTTCGGCGTGGTGGCCGATCCGCGCGCCTATGCCGCGTTGTTCTACATGCTGCTGTCGCTGGTGACCGGTATTTTCTACTTCACCTGGGTGACGACGGGCGCGGCGCTGTCCCTGGGACTGGCGATCCTGATCATCGGCATTCCGTTCGTGATCCTGTTCTTCGCTTCGGTGCGCGTGCTGTCGCTGGTGGAGGGGCGCATCGTCGAGGTGATGCTGGGCGAACGCATGCCGAGGCGTCCGGTCTATGTGGATCGCGAGAAGTCCTTGCTGAGCCGCATCGGCGAGATGTTCACCGATCCGCGTACCTGGACGACGATGCTGTATTTCCTGTTGATGCAGCCGCTGGGGACGCTCTACTTCTCTGTCGCGATCACGCTGATCGCCCTGTCGCTGGCCTGCGTCGCGGTGCCGGTGCTGGTTTGGGTCGGCTTTGGTTCCATCGACACCAGCGGCGGCTGGCCGCTGGCGCTCTTCTCGGGCGAAGGGGTGACCACGACCTTGGCGGCCTGGATGCTGCCGCTGTGCCTGGTCGTGGGTGTGCTGTTGTTCTTCCTCACGCTGCATCTGTCGCGCGGCATCGGCAAGGTGCACGGCCTGATCGCCAAGCATCTGCTGGTGCGCGCGTGAGCGGACGATCGCGTGGGCGCATGAAGAGATGAAGCCGGTGGAGACGGTGAAGCTCTGAGGATTCAGGCTCAGCGATAGTCTCAACCATTCCAAAATCCGTCATCCCAGCTTTCGCTGGGATGATGGGGAAGGGGGCGGCCGAGTCAGCCCGCAGACTTGCGCTTGATCGGCGTCACCTTGCCATCGTCACTCGCGGCCTGCCGCTTCGCGGGCTGCGAGGAATGTGCGGCGATGAATTCCCGCACCTGCGGATAGACCTGCTCGCGCCAGCGGCGGCCGCTGAAGATGCCGTAATGCCCGGCGCCCTTCGCGGTGAGGTGCAGGCGATCGCCCTCGGCGATACCGGTGCAGAGCTTGTGCGCGGCGCGCGTCTGGCCCTGGCCGGAGATGTCGTCGAGTTCGCCCTCGATGGTCATCAGCGCGGTGCCGCGGATCGCCGACGGCTTCACGCGTTCGCCATTCACGTCCCAGGTGCCGCGCGGCAGCTTGAATTCCTGGAACACGGTCTGGATGGTGTCGAGGTAGTAGCGCGCCGGCATGTCGAGCACGGCGTTGTATTCGTCGTAGAAACGGCGGTGCGAGGCGGCGTCTTCGAGATCGCCCTTCACCAGATCCTGATAGAAGTCCCAGTGCGACTGGAAGTGGCGTTCCGGGTTCATCGCCATGAAGCCGGCGTGCTGCAGGAAGCCCGGATACACGCGCCGTCCGCGGCCGGGATAGTTGGCCGGCACGGTGTGGATGACGTTGGTCTCGAACCACCACAGCGGTTTCTCGGTGGCGAGGTTGTTCACCGCGGTCGGGTTTTCGCGCGGATCGATCGGGCCGCCCATCATCACCAGCGAGTTCGGCGTCGGTTCGCCGCGCGCGGCCATCAGCGAGACGGCCGCCAGTACCGGTACGGTCGGCTGGCACACGCTCATCACGTGCAGGCCGTCGGCACCGATGAAGCGGATGAATTCCTCGATGTAGGCGACGTAGTCGTCGAGCGAGAACGTGCCGTGTTCCTTCGGCACCATGCGCGCGTCGACCCAGTCGGTGATGTAGACCTTGTGCTCGGGCAGCAACGTGCGCACGGTGTCGCGCAGCAAGGTGGAGTGGTGGCCGGACAGCGGCGCCACCACCAGCACCGTGGGATCGTTCTTCATGTCCTTGATGTTGGACACGTCATCGGTGTAGCGCTTGAAGCGCAACAGGCGGCAGAAGGGCTTTTCCAGCGCCACCTTTTCCATCACCGGCACGTCGAACTCGTCGACCTTGACGGCGTGGATGCCGAACTCCGGCTTCTCGTAATCCTTGCCCAGCCGGTACAGCAGCTCGTTGCCGGCGGCGATGCGCGAGGCGCCGGGCAGGGCCGAGAGCCAGCTGTCGGGCGCCGAGAACACGCGTGCGTTGGCTTCGGCCCAGTAGGTGAGCGGGGCCATCCAGGCGCGGTTGAGTTCATGCAGCTGATAGAGCATGGGCAACTCTTTGGCGGATGCTGCGCCGCAGCATAGCGGATCGGGTCCGGGATGTCGCGGATCTGGGGAGTCGTATTCAGGTTGGTCGGATGCCGACAGGATCGCACTGTCCGCCCTTCCAGGAACCTGTCAGGACTTTCAGCCCGGCACTTCCAGCGCCGTGGCGCCTTCCGCCAGCGTCGACGAGAGCCAGCAATGGGAGCCGAGCGGCTTGAATCCGAGCGCGGCGAAATGCCTCCGATAGAAAGAAGCCGGGCGCGGCTGGTAGTCGTGGTTGTCGCCCTCGGTCTCGTCTTCGCGCGCGAAGATTTCGAGGAAGGCGACGCCGCCGCACAGCTCGGCCAGGCCGGGCAGGCCGCGGGCCAGTTCGCGCGTATCGAGGTAGTGCATGACGTCGCTGCAGATCAGCAGATCGACCGGCGCGCACGGACGCAGTTGCGCGAAATCGCCGAACTGCGCGAAGCGCAGATTGCGGCGGCGCCCATAGCGGGCAATTGCGTATTCGCTGCTGTCGAAGCCGAGGTAGTTCGCCTTCGGCCGCAGCTTGAGCAGCGGCGCGCGCCAGGCGCCTTCGCCGCAGCCGATGTCGAGCACGGTGCGCAGCGGCCGTTCGAGATGGTATTCGGCGGTGGCGACGGCCACGGCCACCTTGCGCGCGAGGCGTTGTTTTCCGCCGATGCCGCCGTGGCGGTACCAGCGATCGAAGTAGTTGCGGTCGTAGCGTTTGGTCATCGCGACAAGATACCTTGTCGCGCGGGTTCGTTATCGCGCGGCCGGACTATCGCGGGCTTTGCGTGCCCGCGAACGAGCGCCGCAATCCGAAGGCCGCCGCCACCCCGATCACCGCCGCCGCGACGACCGGAATCGACGCCGCCGGCCAGCCCGCGCTCTGCACGATGCTGCCGAACAGCGCCGGGCCGCTGACCTGGCCGAGATAGTTGCCCTGCATCGCCAGTCCCACGGCCACCGCGACCAGCGCCGGGCTCGACATCAGCTGCGCCGCACCGCCCATCACGTTGGCCGGAAGCATTCCGCCGACCGCCATGAACAGCACGGCGAGCGCGAACAGGGCGATCGGCGGCAGGCCGGAGGCGAAGACGCCGATCGCGCACACGGCCATCGTTACGCTAGCGATGGCGATCAGCGACCAGCGCGGCACGCCGCGACGCAGCAGCAGTCCGCTGGCGAGATTGCCGATCACGTTGGAGCCGACGGCGATCGCGCTCAGCAGTCCCGCCGTGAACGTCGAGGCCTGCATGCGTTCCATCAACAGCGTCGGCAGGAAGCTCAGCATCGCGTAGAACTGCAGCGCGTACATCGCGAACGCCAGCGCCAGCAGCAGCGGGCCACGCGCGGTGGCGACGGCGAGGGTGTCGCGGGCGATCGCGCGCCAGCGTGGCGGCACGATCGTGGCCTGTTGCGCGCGCACGCCGAAGGCGAGCAGCACGGCGGCGACGGCGCACAGCACCGCGTTGATCACCCAGAAACCACGCCAGCCCTCGAGCAGGGCGCCGGTGGCGAGCGCGATCGCCATGCCGGCCGGCATGTAGCAACTCCAGATCGAGAACACGAGATTGCGATCCTCCGGCCGCGACAGCCGTTGCAGCACGCTGGCGCCGGCCACCGCGAACAGCAGGAAGCCCGCGCCTTCGAGCACGCGCGTGGCGAGCAGTGTCATCAGTGTGTGCGCGAAACTGCCGAGCAGGCTGCCTAGGGACATCGCCAGCAGACCGACGACCTGCAACGTCTTGTCACCCAGGCGCGCCACCAGCGCACCCGCGGGCACGCTGGCGATGAGGCCGAGCACGCCGAACACCGCCATCACCCAGCCGCCGGCGCGCAGATCCAGGCCGAGATCGGCACTGAGCGCGGGCAACGCGATCGCGGTCTTGCCGACCTGCAGCGCGGCGACGAGGCCGGCGACGAACACCGTGGCGACGGCGGTCCAGTCGGTGCGCGCGACAATCACGGACGCGGGCCCGGATGCCCGGGCGGCGGGGATCGGGGCGTTGTTGCGCAAATTCATGGCAATGGGATGCATGGCGGAAGACGCGTGGTCCTGACGATGCGTGGCATTCTGTGACCTCAAGTGCGCTTGAGGTAAAGGACGATCGCTGGAACGATCCGATCCGCAGGTCCGTCGATTGCGATGCGGCGCGATGCGGATGGTGTGCACGACCGCGCAGATCGGCTCATGTCATGCTAATGCACGCATTTTTGTGGAAAGCCGCCATGCAGCACGCCTATTTCCTCGTCAAAACCTTTCATCTGCTGTTCGTGATCGCCTGGATGTCGGCGGTGTTCTATCTGCCGCGCATCCTGGTCAATCTGGCCGAGATCGGCGATTCGCCGGCGGTGCGCGAGCGCCTGCTGCTGATGGGGCGGCGGCTGTACCGCTTCGGCCACATGATGTTCGGCTTCGCCGTCGTGCTGGGGCTGGTGCTGTGGCTGTATTTCCACGTCACCGGCGGATGGCTGCATGCCAAGCTTGCGGTCGTGGTGTTGCTGCTGGGGCATTACATCTTCGCGGGGCGCTGGCTGAAGGGTGCGGCCGCGGGCAAGTCACTGCCGTCGTCGAAGACGCTGCGCTGGTTCAATGAGCTGCCGGTGGTGCTGGTGCTGGTCGTGATCTATCTGGTGCTCGCCAAGCCGTTCTGAGCAGCGTTTCGGGCAGGCAAAAGAAACCCGCGCCGACACGACGGCGCGGGTCTGGAAAGAAAACATCAATCGAACGGATTGACGAAGTCGATGACGGCTTCGGCACCATCCCCGATCTTGTCGGCGACATTGCTGATCAGGTCGCCAGCGGAATCAAACGCATCCTGGATCGTGTCGCCGCCAGGGATGTTGAGATAGTCGAACGCGGCATCGATGCCGCTGCCGAGTCCGTCGACGCCGAAGTTGGTGAGTTCGCCGACGACATCGACGCCGACATCCGCGGCATTGCCCGGGTCTTTGATCACGTTGCCGAGGGCCTGACCCCAGGATTCGAGCAGGTTGCTCGCCGAGAAATCGGTGCCGATGCCCTTGAAGTCGGGATCGCCGTTGAACTGCCCGTAGATTTCCTGATGCGCGTTCTGCCAGGCGATGTGCTGGCCGGTGGCGATCGGCGTGATCTGTTGCAGTTCCTCCGGCAGCTGCGAGCTGGCCTGGAAGCGGGCGTCCTGCGTCAGCACCGCGCCGCCGTTGCCATCGTCGGTGAAGGTGAAGGTCTGCTCGCCGCGCAGCACGTGGCCGTCGAGCGTCTGGATGCTGATCGCGTTGTTGGCCGGATCGAGATTGATCTGCACCGGCAGCCACGTCGGCACCGGCGTGCCGATCTCCAGCATGTAGCGTCCGCCATCCTCGAGGCGCTCGGTCGGCGGCCGGATTTCCATGCCGCCAGCGCCGAACACTTCGCCGGGATTGTTGACGAAATGGTCGTAGCCTTCCGCGGCGGTCGCATTCGGAATCTGGCTCTGATAGACCGCGTGGGTGACTTCTTCGCCATCCGTGCCGATCGGCGGGTTCGGATTGAGTCCGTCGAGGATGTCCTCGACCTGGCCATCGTTGGGCACGCGCGGCGTGGCGGGCGTGTGGCCGGTGGTGTAGCTGCCGAGCGCCAGCGTCGCCAGCGCCAGCAGTTTGTCGCGCTGGCCTTCCTGCTGATCATGGCTGCCGCCGACGGCCAGGTTCGGATCCGGCCCTTCGATACCGAGCTGGAACTGGTTGTCGCCACGCTGGACGTCGTCGCTGGGGCTGAGCCCGGGCGCGTAGGGGCTGGCGGGCGGATCCTCGCGCGGGGGCGGCGCAGGCGGGGGCGGAGGCGGCTGCTGCGGGAAATAACTCGGAGGGACGGACATGGCGGGCACCCGGATGCGTGGAATGCCGTGAACCTACCGCGATCCCTCACCCCGCGTAATCTGGGGCCGACCCTAGTGAAATGAGGGGAAGGGTGGCCTGGCGGCGGCGAATCAGCCGCCGTTCGCCGAGGCCGATCCGTTCTGCTCCAGCCGGTCCATCACGCGATGGACGTCGTGCGTGGCGACGCCGCGCCTGCGATCGGGCAGGGCGAAGAAGGCCGGGTGCTCGAGTGTCCGCGTCATGTCCTGCAGGCCGCTGCCCCAGTGCTGCCGCATGGTGGTGGTGGCGAAGGCGTAGTCCTTGAACTGTTCCTCGAGCGGCTTGGCCTGATAGATCAGCTGGATGATGTTGTAGACGCGATCGTCGAGATAGGGCGCGAGCGTGTCCTGCAGATGTTCGGGCGCCTTGCCGTCGGGCAGGGTCTGGATCAGTTCCGTCAGCGCCGCGCGCAGTTGCTGGATGCGCGCGACGAGCGTGGTGCCGCGGCGGGTGCGGCTGGAGTACTGGATGTCCTTCACGCGTTCCAGCACATCCATGATGGTTTGCGGACGTGGACCGCGCGCGCTCCATAGATCGACCTGCAGCGCGAGCGTGTCCTGCCGCGGCCATTCGCCGAGGACGCGTTCCAGCGGCGTGTTCGAGACCAGGCCGCCGTCCCAGTAACGCTTGCCGTCGATCTCGACAGCGGCGAAGGCGGGTGGCAGCGCGCCGGACGCCATGATGTGCTCGGGCCGGATGCGCGTGCTGGCGCTGTCGAAATATTCGAAGTTGCCGGTGTCGGCTTCGGTGGCGCCGACGGTCAGGCGCACGGTCTTGTCGCTGTGGATGCGGTCGAAGTCGACCAGGCGTTCGAGCGTTTCGCGCAGGGGCGCGGTGTCGTAGAAACTTACCGCGGCATCGCTGCCGTCCTGATAGAGGAACGGCGGCAGGTGGCGCGCGATGAAGAATCCGCGCTGCCCTTGCAGCAGCGCCGCCATCGCGCTCATCCAGCCGATCCAGGTATCGTGCTGCGCATTGCTCGGCGACATGCTGTTGGGCAGCAGACCGAGCGCGACGCGAATGATATCGGCGGGCAGACCGAGCGCGCCGGTGGGCCGGCAGATCAGTTCCCAGAATTCGCGCAGCCGGTCGAGACGATGCTCGGGGGCGTTGCCGGCGAGGATCGCCGCGTTGATCGCGCCGATGGAGATGCCGGCGAACCAGTTGGGACGGATGCCGGCCGTGTGCAGGCCTTCGTAGACACCGCATTGATAGGCGCCGAGCGCGCCGCCGCCTTGCAGGACGAGAGCGACGGAAGGATATTTCGCGACGGACGCACAGACCGCCGCGAGCGGATCGCGTGGCGGCGCGGCCTTCTTCACCGTCTTGCTGTCCGTGGAAGCGGCTTTCGCGGTTTTCTCTTTCGTGGCTTTGTCTTTCGCAGCTTTGTCTTTCGTAGCTTTGCCTTTCGCCGCGACAGCTTTCGTCGCTCGGCCTTTCGCGGCCTTGCGAGTGTCCATTGCCTGTTTTTTCACTGCATGTACCAGCCGTGGCTGACCACCAGGCTCTGCCCGGTCAGCGCATTGGTCTCGAACGCGGCCAGGAACAGCGCGGTGTTGGCGACGTCGTCGACGGTGGTGAACTCGCCGTCCACGGTGTCCTTGAGCATCACGTTCTTCACCACTTCCTGTTCGCTGATGCCGAACTCCTTGGCTTGTTCGGGAATCTGCTTCTCCACCAGCGGCGTGCGCACGAAGCCGGGGCAGATGACATTGGCGCGAACACCATATTCGGCGGCTTCCTTGGCCACCACGCGGGCCAGGCCGAGCAGGCCATGCTTCGCGGTGACGTAGGGCGCCTTCAGCTTGGAGGCTTCGTGCGAATGCACCGACCCCATGTAGATGATCGCGCCGCCCCCGCCGTTGCCTTGCGTGTGGCGCTTCTGCATGTCCTTCAGGCATTCGCGCGTGGTGAGGAAGGCGCCGTCGAGATGGATGGCGAGCATCTTCTTCCAGTCGGCGAGACTGAAGTCGGTGATGCGGTTGACGATCTGGATGCCGGCGTTGGACACCAGCACGTCGACGCGGCCGTAGTGCGCGACGGCCTTGGCGACGCCCTCCACGACCTGCTGTTCGTCGGTGACGTCCATCGCCACCGCGAGCGCGTCGCCGCCGGCGTTGCGGATTTCGGCGGCCGTGGCTTCGGCGGCGTCGAGCTTGAGGTCGGCGATCACCACCTTGCCGCCGTTGGCGGCGTACACCTCGGCGATGCGCTTGCCGATACCGCTGGCGGCGCCGGTGACGAGGCAGACTTTGTTGTCGAGACGGGACATCGGGAGTTCTCCGAACGGAATGACGAACTGCTTAGGATTCAGGCTGCGGGTTTAGGCCGCGGGTTCAGGCCGCGTAGCCTAGGAGCATGGATGTTCAAGGGCCGTCAGGGTTGCCGGCATGCACGCAACGGTTCGTTTCACTTCCCGTCGCGCGTGAAGCTGGCGGGTTCGGGCAATTCCACCGGCACGCCATCGGCGTTGCAGCCGCCCGCCGCGCACAGGCGCGCGCGCAGCGTCGGCATGGCCTGCACGATGAAGTGGTAGATCGTGTTCTGCTCCACCGAACCACGCACCGCGTCGCTGCCCGGGCCGCGTGCCCAGATGCCGACGTCGTCGCCGCCGTGCGATTCGGCCTTGGTCGGCACCAGCGCTTCCTGCAGGTAGTCGGGATCCTCGGTATTGACGTTGGTGAGGTCGGGGCGGCCTTGCACGGGCTCGAAGCTGCTGGCGACGTGGTCGTAGCGCTTGGGTCCGGCCGGCTGCTGGTTGCTGGCGCCCGTGTTGCCGGGGCCGTTGCTGTAGTTGAGCGTGGTGTAGGGCAGGCCGGTGGCATCGCGCGCATAGTCGCCGGCGTTGTCGTCCTCGCCGCTGCTGCCACGCACCTTGCCGAGGATGGGATTGCCGCGCACCGGATAGCCGACGAAGCTCAGCGTATGCGAATGATCGGCGGTGACGATGATCAGGGTGTCATCGCTGGAGGTCGCATCGGCCGCCGCCCGCACCGCTTCGGAGAGCGCGATGGTATCGGTGAGCGCGCGATAGGCGTTGCCGTAATGGTTGGCGTGATCGATGCGGCCGCCTTCGACCATCAGCACGTAACCCTTGGGATTGCGCGACAGGATGTGGATGGCGCTGCGCGTCATCTCGGCGAGGCTGGGTTCGCCGCCCTTGTCTTGCGGCCGGTCGTGTTCGAACTGCATGTGGTCGTAGTTGAACAGGCCGAACAGCGAGGGCGCGTCCCGCGCTTCCTGCAGCTGTTTCGCGTTCCAGACGTAGCGACCCTGCGGATGTGCGCGCTGCCACTCTTCGATCAGGTTGCGGCCGTCGAGGCGCTGGCCGACCTTGTCGTCGTCTTCGGCGTCCTGCAGCGTCGCGGGCGCGAATTCGCCGCGTCCGCCGCCCATGACCACGGTCGGGCCCGAACCGAAGCGCGGCGCCAGCAACTGTTGCGCGATGTCCTTGCAGCCTTGCTCGATCGCGGTCGCCGGCATCTCGGCGTCGTTCTCCCAGTTGCGCTCCGGCACGTGCGCGTAGGTGGCGGCAGGCGTGGCATGGGTGAGGCGCGTGGTGGTGACGACGCCGGTGCTGAGGCCGGCGCTGTCGGCCAGTTCCAGCCAGGTGAGCCTGGGATGCTGCAGCGCCGTCGCGCAGTCGCCGCGCTTGCCGGTGCCGTCGACGCTGATCACACCGGCACGCGTTTTCACGCCGGTCATGATCGCGCTCATGGTGCCGGCCGAATCCGGCGTCTGCGCGTCGGTGTTGTAGGTGTGGCTGAACGCCGTCGCCGGGAAGCGTTCCCACGAAAGCTGGCTCTCCTCGCCCGACTGGCCCTTGCGCTGGCCGTCGAGAATGCGCGCGGCGGCGACCGTGGTGAGGCTCATGCCGTCGCCGAGGAACAGGATCACGTTTTTGGCGCGGCCGCGCATGGCGCCGTTGGCCACCGCGCGCGCCGCGCCGTTGCGATACCACCAGGCCGGGGTCTCGCCTTGCGGGTGCTTCACGGCCGGGACTTCGATTGCCGCCACGTTGGCGGTGGCCGGCGCGGGACCGCTTTCGCGAACGTTGCCGCTGCAGGCGGCCAGCAGGGTGGTGAGACAGGCGATCGGCAGCGGGCGCATGCAAGGGTCCTGGATTGCGAGCGCGCCATTATGCCGCCTGGAGATGACATTCCGGCCTTTTGGACGCTGTGTCGCGCCCGCAACGCTGCGCCGGGGCCGAGGCTGCGCTATCGTGCGGCGTCTCCTGTGCGGTGTGCGGAAACAAGAATGATGAAGCTGGTCTCGGCCTGGTTGAGGATCCCGTTCTGGCAGCGCGTGGTCGCCGGCTTCGTGCTCGGCGCGCTGTCCGGCTGGCTGCTCGGGCCGGCGGCGAAGACGTGGCTGGAACCGCTCGGCGATCTCTACGTCACGCTGATCAAGATGATCGCGATTCCGCTGGTGTTTTTCGCGGTGATCAATGCCGTGTCATCGCTGCACGGGCAGAAGTCAGTGGCGGCGCTGGGCGGACGCACCTTCCTCTGGTTCGTGATCACCGCCGTCTTCGCCGTTGCCGTGGGATTGGCGATCGGCACGCTGCTGCAGCCGGGCGTCGGCGTGATGAATCTGAGTGTCGATGCCAGCTATACGCCGCGTGACGTTCCAAGCATTGCGAAAGTGCTGCTGGACGTGGTGCCGTCGAACCCGTTCTACGCCCTGGCCGGCATCGGCACCAAGACCAATGCCGCGGGCGAAACCGTGCTGGCGGCGGGCCGCGGCTCGATCCTGCCGGTGATCTTCTTCGCCGCCTTGCTCGGTTTCGCCATGGTCAAGCTCGGCGATCGCGTGGCCGGCGCGCGCAAGCTCACCGCGGAGATGAGCGAGATCATGGTGCAGGTCACGCGCTTCGTGCTCGAAGTGACGCCGATCGGCACCTTCGGCCTGATCGCGGGGCTGGTGGGCGCCTACGGCTTCGGCAAGCTGCTGCCGCTCGGCAATTTCGTGTTCGCGCTGTATCTGGCCTGCGCGCTGCACATCATTGTGGTGTACAGCGGTTTGCTGCTCGCGCATGGGCTGAACCCGCTGAAGTTCTTCCGTGGCGCGGCGCCGGCGATGCAGGTCGGGTTCGTGGCCTCGTCGAGTTTCGCGGCGATGCCGGCGGCGATCCGTTCGGTCACCCACAACCTTGGCGTCAACAAGGATTACGCGTCCTTCGCCGTGCCGCTCGGCGCCAGCATCAAGATGGACGGCTGCGGCGCGATCTATCCGGCGCTATGCGCGGTCTTCATCTCGCAGTACACCGGTACGCCACTGACCGCCGATCAATATCTGATCGTGCTGATTGCCTCCGTGCTCGGCAGCTTCGGCACCGCCGGCGTTCCCGGCACGGCGGTGGTGATGGCGACCGTGGTGCTGAGCGCGGCCGGATTGCCGCTGGAAACGATCGGCTATCTGTACGCGATCGACCGTGTCCTCGACATGATGCGCACGATGACCAATGTCACCGGCCAGATGCTGGTGCCGGTGCTGGTGGCGAAGGAAACCGGATTGCTCGACCGGCAGGTGTACGACGCGGCGTCGAGCAACATCGGTCTGGTCGAAGGCGATCAAACCGATCCGGACAGGAAAGCATCGTGAGCCTGGAAGAGATCGTGCTGATCGAACGGTTTCCCGATGCGGAAACCTATTGCCGCATGCGCGTGGCGGCCGGGTTGTCGCCGAAAACTCTGGAAGCGGCACGACGCGGACTTCCCAACACGCTCTACGGCGTGAGCCTGCTGCGCGAGGACGAAGTGGTCGGCATGGGCCGGATCATCGGCGACAACGGCACCGTGTTCACGGTGGCGGACATCGCGGTGCAGCCCGCGTTGCAGGGCAGAGGCCTGGGAAAACGCATCCTCGCGGCGTTGGATGCGTGGTTGCGGGCCAATGTGCCCGAATCGGCATACGTGACCCTGGTCGCCGACGGCGATGCGAAGCATCTCTACGCCAAGTTCGGCTTCGTCGAGACCGCGCCGCATTCGGTGAACATGGAATACGTGATGGGCACGGGCGGAAAGCGCCTCAGCGGCCCGGGATATTCCTGACGCGCCGACAGGCCTCCGTCAGAGGCGGGACACCGCCACGACACCATGCGCCCGTCGCGAGATAGACCACACGTGGAGGAAAGCGAAGCGAAACCCGGAGGGCGGGCGTGTGCGGAGCGGCCCGATCTGCGTTTGATATCTCGTATTGCAGGCGCTTGCCTATTGACCGGCACCGCGGGAAGTCGTTGGCTCGTCGTACATCGTTTCGCCGATGGCCTTGAGCAGGAACCAGTCGTAATCCGTCTTCGCCAGCGTGTCGTGGAGTTGCGCGGTGAACGTGGCGATATGGGGTTCCTTCACATGCTGGTCGAACGCCGCTTGATCGACAAAGCCCTGGAAGATAACGAATTGCAAGGGATTGTCCGCCGAGCGATAGATGTTGTAGCCAAGATTGCCGGGCTCGCCACGCGTGCCCTTGCGGATGGCGCGTAGCTGGTCGAGCAGGGCTTCGGCTTTGCCTTCTTTGGCGAGCAGAATGGCTTGGGCATAGACGCGTTTGGCCCTGTCGGCGGCATTGGTTTTGCCTGTTGGCCGGAGGGTGTCGAAGACGAGATCGTCCATCGGACGCAGCACGATGGCGTCGAAACGGCCACCCTGTAAAGTCTCGTGCGACTCGCGGCCAACGAAGTCGGTGATCAGCGGAGTCTTGATATGCCGCTGCAGCGCTCCCGTGTCGCGCCAGGCTTCGATGACGATGAAGGTGTCCGGAGTTTTGACCGCGCGGAAGATGTCGTAGGCAAGATTTCCTTCCTCGGCACGGGTGGCGCGTTGAATGGATTGCAGTCGCGCCGAGAGTTGCTCAGCCTTGCCCGATTGCGCGCGCAAGAGGGGGGTGGCGAATACGGTGGCGCTAGCGCTGGTCTGGGTGAAGTCGCTGGATTCAGCTGGTCTTTTCGTTTGATGCATCGAGGTGTTCTCCGCTCGCGCCGTCGTATGGGCCGCTGCCGTACACAGGGCGAGCACGATGGCTGCTGTGGGAAGACAAGTCAGGTTCCGCATGTCGGATGGCTCCTATCGCGTCCTGGGAGGGCGTGGCCGCCTTGATTCATCGAGTTCCGGCGGATATTTCGAGGTGGCGTGGCTTGCGCGGTCTCGAACGAAGCGCACTATAGTTGGATAAAAGCCAGTGATAACCTAGGATTCTCCCCATAGATTGATGCCAATAGGCCATTAATGCGCGGATTCGAGTTCGCGGAGCTGACAGCCTTCGTGGCGATTGCCGAAGAGCGCAGCTTTCGGCGAGCGGCCGCGCGGCTTGGCCTGATGCCGTCGACGCTGAGCCATGCTTGCGGGATCTGGAGGAGCGCCTGGGCGTCCGACTCATCAACCGCACCACACGCAGCGTGTCGCCGACCGAGGCCGGGGAGCGCCTGCTACTGACATTGGCGCCCGCGCTGCGCGACGTCAGGCATGCGGTCGAAACGGTCAACGATTTTCGCGAGACCCCGGCGGGCACCGTGCGCCTGAGCGTGCCGCGCATGGCCGCGATGATGATTCTTGCTCCGGCCTTTGAGCGCTTCGCCTGCGATTATCCGGACGTCATCCTGGAAGTGGCCCTCGAGGAAGGCTTCGTCGACATCGTCGAGCGGGGATTCGATGCAGGCATCCGGCTGCGCGAAAGCGTTGCGGCCAATATGATCGCGGTTCCGGTCTCGCCCGATCAGCGCATTGCCGTGGTGGCATCGCCTGCGTATCTTGCCGATCGTCCGCCGCCGCAGACTCCCTTCGATCTTGCGCATCACCGCTGCATCGGCTATCGCCAGGTCGCCAGCGGCGCGCTCTATCGCTGGGAGTTCGAGAAGCAGCGGGAGGAAATCGCCATTCCCGTGCCGGGCGCTTTCATCCTCGACGATCCCGAATTGATGATCGCGGCGGCGTTGGCCGGGGCGGGACTGGCCTATACCACGCAGGCGTATGTGGCCCAGCACTTGCAGGAGGGCCGTCTGGTACGCGTGCTTGAGGACTGGTGTCCGTTTTTTCCGGGCTTCGTGCTCTATTACCCCAGCCGTCGGCAAGTGCCGGGGGCTTTGCGGGCACTGATCGAAGTGCTGCGGATCTGACCGTCGGAGCGAATGTCGGGCGTCACGCCCGCGAGTACCGCCACGACACCATGCGCCCGTCGCGATACGGCATCACGCCGTGGAACGGGCGCGGATCGTCGTCGAAGACCAGCGGTAGGAAGTTGCGGTCGCCTTCCCACATCGGCAGGGTGGAAAGATCTTCGATCGCAACCCATTCCAGCGTGCCTTCCGGATTGCGCTCGAAGGGCGTGCCGGAGAAGCGCGTCACCACGAACACGAAGCCGAGCCAGTCTTCGCCATGCTTGCCGAATCCCGGCCAGCTGATCGTGCCGCGCAGCGACATCGCCTCGCATTCGATGCCGGCTTCTTCCAGGATTTCGCGACGCATGCCGGCGAGTACGTCCTCGTCCGGCTCGATCTTGCCGCCGAGGCCGTTGTACTTGCCGAGATGGTGATCGTCGACGCGCGTGTTGCGGTGGAGCATCAACACGCGCTTGCCGTCGGGCGAAAGCACATAACCGAGGGTGGCGACGATCGGGGTATAGGGCATCAGGGCTTGTCTTGCTTGCGTTGTTCGGACAGCTGCGCGTTGAACTTGCGCTCGGCATTGTCGGCGACAGTGCGACAGGATATCGGAGACGGATGTGGACGGGCGGTGTTGGTGAAATCCCAGCCGCTGAGATCGGCATGCGGCGTGATCGCGATGTCGCAGGGCAGGGCGCGCACGGTGGCGAAGCTGCGGCGGAAGTCGTCGATGATATGCGGGTAGCGCGAGTTGCCGATCAGCTGGTAGCCGGGAGCGCTGAGGCTGTCGACGTAGGCGATGCGTGCCGGCTTGCCGTCCCGGGTGTCGGTCCAGGTCCAGCTCATGCTGCCGGGCGTGTGTCCGGGTGTGAAATGCACAGTGAAGGTGGTGCTGCCGAGCGTGACGGTTTCGCCGTCCTGGAGGATGCGGTCGGGCTGCACCGGCGGATAGAGGATGCCGTCGCCGAAGTGGATGTCGTCGGTGCCGCCGTGCGTGAGCAGGACGGCGGATTCGGCATTGGTGAGCAGCTGTGCGCCGGTGGCGCGTTTGATCGCGGCCAGTGGTCCGACGTGATCGCCGTGCGCGTGGCTGTGCAGGATGAGCTTGAGATCGCCGGGTTCGACACCGAGTGCGCGCATGTGCGCGAGCAGCATGTCGGATGCCTGCATCAGGCCGCCGTCGATCAGGACCGCGCCCGCATCGGTCTTGATCAGCAGCGAAGTGATCGCGGCCGTGCCGATCTGCCAGGTGTGATCGGCGATGCGCACGGGGGCGACCGGCTGTCGCCACGATTCATCCGTTTCATAGCGCTGGCCTTGCGGCAGCGGCGCTTCGGCGGCGAGGGAAAACGAGGAAGCCAACAACAGGCCGCATGCGGCGAGGAACGAGGAGAGTCTGGGCATGTGCGACGGAGACGTGTGCGCGAAAAGGAGCGCTAGTGTCGACGGTCGCGAGGCGCATAAGCCAGTGTCGATGTCCTGCGTCGCCGCATCCGCGACGTAACCGCCGTCACCTGCATCACACGCGAAGACGATGCGAACGACGAAAGTGTCGCGTGATGTGCGAGGCGATCAGAACTCGTGCCGCGGCATCGCCAGGCGTCCGCCGAGCAACGCGAACGGCATCGGCAGCAGCACACCGAGGACGGTGACCCAGGGCGGTCCGGGAATCAGCGTGCCGTACACGATCACGAGCACGGTGAGCAGCGCGCCGATCAGGGTCGCCGTGCCGCCACGATGCGGTCTGGCGATGGCCGCGCCGAGCCAGCCGCCGAGCAGGGCCGCCAGCGCCCAGCCGGTGAGCAGGAGGGAAAGGGCTTCCGTCGGCGCCGTGTTGACGTAATTCAGCACGTCGCTCGGTCTCCCGTTCGTGATGAACGACGCCACCGCTTCAGGCGTGCCCGGCGCTGTTCCAGGCGGGGAGGGATGGAAATAGGCGTAGCCGTACTGCGCGCCGTACAAAGCCAGCGCGGCCAGGATGACGCCGGCCAGAATCCCCAGGGTGGTGCGTAGCATCGCGCTTCCTCTGCGTTGATTGCTTCATAAGCATGGCGCGCACGGGTCGAACTGGCAACTGTTTGGTGTTGGTGCCGATTCTGTCGGTGCGTCCTGGCGGCACGGCACCGGCCGAGGCTGTCGGCGATTGCGTGCATCCGTCACAATGACGGCATGCACAGTGACAGCCTGCACAATGACAGCGCGGCTATCCCCCGCCGCATCCCGGAGCCCGCATGAGCGGTCGTCAGCGCGAACTCAATTTCCGTTTCCTCGCCGAACCGGCCGACGTCAACTACGGCGGCAAGGTCCACGGCGGCGTGGTGATGAAGTGGATCGACCAGGCCGGCTACGCCGCGGCCGTGGGTTGGAGCGGGCATTACAGCGTCACGGTCGCCGTTGGCGGCATCCGCTTCGTGGCGCCGATCCGCATCGGTGATCTGGTGACCGTCTCGGCCAAGCTGGTGTACACCGGCACGACCAGCATGCATTTTTCCATCGACGTGCGCGCCCGCGACCCCATGCACGAAGGCAGCGACCGCCTGTGCACGCATTGCGTGATCGTGTTCGTCGCGATGGATGCGGTCGAGGGCAAGCCGACGCCGGTGCCGGCCTGGGCGCCGCAGAACGACGAGGACCGGCGTCTGGCCGAATACGCCATCCAGGTGATGGCGCTGAGCAAGGACATCGAGGAGACCGTCGCCCGCTATCGCAACGGCGGTGAATAAGAAAACAGGGCCGCCGTTTCAGGCGACCCTGCCGGATCTCACGGCTTCATCCGTGATTATTCGACCGGCGGTTCTCCGTTGGTGTTCGGGCAGTCCAACACCTCGACGGTGCTATAGGGAGAGCTCTGCGCGCCCCAGGTGGTGTGATAGATCTGGCACTGCGAGCCCCTCGCCACGTTCCTGACGCCGATGACGTTCGTGCGCGCGGCATCGCCGTAATACGTGACGATCGTTTCCTGTCCCGGTCCGGGCATCGGATATGCCCAGCAGGCCAGCGACACCAGGATCCCCCCTGCGAAGGTGCTCAACGCGACAACCTTCTTCATTCGACTCATGCTGCTTCTCCTTCGGTTAGATGATTCAACGATTTGTTTCACCTACACCTCGGCGCGCCCATGGAAAGCAGGAGCGGCCGGGCTGCATCCATCGCACAGCAGCCGGAGCATAAAAGGGCGGAAAAAAGAAAACCGCCACATAGGGCGGTTTTTTCGATGCTGCGGTCGCGGCGGAATTCAGATGCCGGAGACGCGTCGCGCCTGCATGAACTTGCGGCTCCAGTAGCCTTCGGTGAGGCTGGAGATCGTCACGTCCTTGCCAGTGCGCGGGGCGTGCACGAAGTTGCCGTTGCCGACGTAGATGCCGACATGGTCGACGCGACGGCCACGGCGGCTGAAGAACACGAGGTCGCCGGCGGTGAGCGAGTCGCGGTCGATCTTCTCGCCGCTGGCCGCCATCTCGCGCGAGACGCGCGGCAGCTCGATGCCGAGCGCACTGCGGAACACGTAGCCGACCAGTCCGCTGCAGTCGAAGCCTTCGGTCGAGGTGCCGCCCCAGCGATAGGGCGTGCCGAGCAGGGCGAGGGCGCGCTTGAGCACGTTCTGCACGCGGCCGCCGGTCTCGGCCGGTCCGGCCAGGGCCGGGGTGACGGCGCTGGACTGGGTGGCGGCGATCTGACGGCTGACGTCGTTCGCGAACAGGCCACGGTCGGGCGCGGCGGCCTGCAGCACCGGAACCGGTGCAGTGGCCGTCTGGCTGAGGGAGGTATCGGGGGGCGGCTGATCGGCCGAGTCACCGGTCAGGCCGGTGCTGGCCATAGCCGGCGCGGCGGCCAGAAGACCGATGAGGAAGAGGGGAAATGTTCTCGCGAGGGGGGAAGTCGAGACGGCGCGGCGGCCTGAGGATGGGTCGATAGTCGTCACGCGCAATTAATGAATGAATCGATGAGCAGGGATAGTGCCTTAGCAAACCGTTGATTTGGTTCAAAATTCGTTATAAATATGTAAAGCGGGGTGTCAAAATGTAATAAAATTACTTCAGCACCCGTTTAGCTCCGCTGTAATGGTCGCGCCAGTAGTAGCCGTCCAGATAGTCCAGCCGGACGGTGCCGCCGGTGCTCGGGGCATGCACGAAACGGCCCTCGCCGACGTAGATTCCGACATGGCTGACCTGCCCGCCGCTGCCGAAGAAAACCAGATCGCCACTGGCCAGCCGCTCGGGCGGGATGCGGGGGCCCTGGTAGGCGGCAAGGTCGCGAGAGGTGCGGGGCAGGCGCAGGTCGAGCATGTCGCGATAGACGTAGTTGACCAGCCCGCTGCAGTCGAAACCGCCTTCCGGCGTGTTGCCGCCATAGCGATAGGGCGTGCCCACTAGCCCCAGCGCCCGCATCAGCACGGCGTTCGCGGCGACCGGATTGTCCGGCTGCACGGTCGCCCAGGTGCGCGAGGGCGGCGGGGGCGCGTGCGGTCGCGCCTTGCGGATCTGCTTGTGTCCGCCGCAACCGGCCAGCGCCAGCAGCATGGTGCCGACAAGAAGCCACCTGAGAAGTCGAGACAAGGACGAGCGGAAGCGGCGTGCGGGAGCCCCTTGCATGCCGCCCTGGTCCGTGAGGATTGGCGTCGGGTCGGCGGAGCCGGGATAATGCGCGGCATGGTTCGTCACGGCCGCATCTTGGCCGAATCCCCTTCACGTTCACAAGCGGCGGTTGCGCCGCCTCAGCGAGTTGCCTGCCCATGAAAATAGCGAAAGACAGCGTCGTCCGTTTCCACTACACCGTGTCCGAGCAAGGGCAGGAGCCGCTCGAGACCTCGAAGGAGCGCGATCCGCTGGCGATCCTGATCGGCCACGGCAACATCATCCCTGGCCTGGAGAACGCCCTCGACGGCCACGAGGCTGGCGACAGCTTCGGCGTCGACGTCCCCGCCGCGGAAGCCTACGGCGAGCGCCGTGATGGACTCACCCAGCGCGTGCCGAAGAAGCATTTCGGCGACCAGAAGCTGGCGCCGGGCCAACAGGTCGTGCTCAACACCAACTTCGGCCCGCGCGCGGTCACCATCGAGAAGGTCGGCATGAGCGTGGTCGACGTCGACCTCAACCATCCGATGGCCGGCAAGGACCTGCATTTCGACATCGAGATCGTCGACGTGCGCGAGGCCAGCCAGGAAGAGCTCGAGCACGGCCACGTGCATGGCGACGGCGGACACGCGCACTGAGCCGACCCTCCAGCGAATGAAAAAACGGCCCGCTCGCGCGGGCCGTTTTCTTTTGCGCGCTACCGCAGGGCGGATGGATCAATTGACGCTGACGGCGCTCCAGGCACGGGCGACCGCGCTGTACTCGGCCGACCCCGAACCGTAGAGATCGCTGGCTGCGTTGAGCGTGGCGGTACGGGCGCCCGGATAGGTGGTGGAAGAAGTGAAATAGACGGTCAACGCGCGATACCAGATCTTGCCGGCCTTCTCGCGACCGATGCCGGTGATCGTGGTGTCGCCGTTGCAGACCAGATTGGACGAAGTGAGGTTGTAGCTCGTGCCCGTGCCGAAGCCGGCCGGCACCACCGCGCCTTCCGCCAGCAGATAGAAGAAGCGGTTGGCCACGCCCGAGGTGTAGTGCGGATCGTATGGGCCGTTCTGGTAGGTCTGACTTGCGGTAAAGCCGTTGGAGGGATAGCAGCCATAGGAGCCGCCATCGAGATCCGGCTTGAACATGTAGCGCAGTGCCTTGGTGTTGTTCGGATTGGAGACGTAGATCTCCTCGCCGATCAGGTAGTCGCCCGGGTCGCTGGCATTGTTGACCGAATACTCGACCAGCGTGCCCATGATGTCGGAGTTGCCCTCGTTCAGGCCGCCGGAATCCTTGATGTTGTAGTAGCCGAGGTTGGCGGTGGCCGAGTTCACACCATGGCTCATCTCGTGGCCGGCGACGTCGAGCGCGGTCAGCGGGCGGTAAGTGGACGCACTGTTGCCGTCGCCGTAGTACATGGCGCCGTTGTACCACGCGGCGTTCTGCCAGCTGTTGCCGACATGCACGTAGCTGGTGACGCCGGAGCCATTGTTGAAGATGCCGTTGCGGCCATGGGTATTCTTGTAATAGTCCCAGGTCGCGGCGACGCCGAAGTGTGCTTCGGCGGCGGCCGTGGCGCGATCGGAAGTGGCGTTGTTGCCCCAGATATTGTCGGTATCCGAGAACTTGACCGAATTGCTGGCGGCGTTGGTATAGGAATAATTCCTGCCGTCCTTGGTGGTGCCGTTGCCGCGCGAGGGATCCGTCAGTTCGTATCCGCCGGTGACCGAGTTGGTGGTGATGCCGACGTTGCCCAGACTGATCGTCTTGCCTGTGCCCGCCGCTGCGGCCGTGCGGACTTGGTCGTCCTCGGCGAGAATCCTGCCGTTGTTGGCGTCGATGTAATAGATGATGTCACCGACCGGAAGCTCGCGGTTGGCGGGACGGTCGCCCAGCAGGCGGACCTGGTAGATCAGCGATGGTTTGTCCTCGCGCGCGTAGATGGCAAGGCTGGCGTCGCGCACTTCGTTGACTGTGCCGGGGAAGGCCGCGCCGGCGATCTCGACGGCTTCGTCGCGGCCGATCTTCGGTGTCACCGACGGGCGCGAGGTCGTCTTCAAGGTCAGGCTGGCCGGGATGGACACACTGTTCGTGCCGATCAGGCGAGCCTGCTTGAGCTTGCCGTTCTTGGAATGCACCACCACATCGCCGCCGATCACGGGAAGGCCGCGATAGGTGCGGTCGAAACGCACATGCTCGGTGCCATCGGCATCGACGATGGTGTCCTTGGCGACGAAGCCGTCGTAGTCCGCGCGCTGCAGGACCTTGGCGTTGGCGGGAACCTCGATCAGTCCTTGCGCGCGCTGCGCAACGGCGGAGTGCAGGGCAGGCGGGGCGGCAATGGCGGACAGCGGAAACGCGATCGCGGACAGGATGGCGAGCTTGAGGGGAGAGGCTTGCATTTGCATTTTTATGCCCTGTGAAAGATGGGGGGACATGTCGTTCGCGATCGACGTGGGAGTGGCGTGTTCATATCGCGACCGCATTTACGGCGGTGGAATTGCCTGCACCGTGCGCGCATTGATTTAGGATCGAAGTGCTTCGGTTCTGGCGCGTCCGACCTTAGGAGAAGCCGATGGCGGCTGTCATGTTGCGTGCGCAGCAGTGATGACTTGTGTCGCGCACGAATCGTCACGCAGTCTTCACGTTGTGGCGTATCGATGCATGGAGTCCGTTGTGTTTTGCAGTACGAAAAAAACGGCCGGCGAATGCCGGCCGTTTTCGACGCATGTAGAAGTGAAAAAAGTGATCAGTTGACGTTGACCGCGCTCCATGCGCGACCCACCGCGTTGTACTCGGCCGAACCCGTGCCGTAGAGATCACGCGCGGCATTGAGCGTCGCCGTGCGGGCGCCCGGATAGTTCGTGGTGGACGTCATGTAGACGGTCAGGGCGCGATACCAGATCTTGCCGGCCTTCTCGCGTCCGATGCCGGTGATCGTGGTGTCGGCGTTGCACACCAGGCTCGAAGCCGTCAGGTTGTAGCTCGTGCCCGAACCGAAGCCGGCCGGTACCACCGCGCCTTCGGCCAGCAGGTAGAAGAAGTGATTGGCGACGCCGGAGGAGTAGTGATTGTTGGTGTTGGTGAAGCCGCGCTTCGGATAGCAGTCGGAGGATCTGGTGTCGATCGACGGCTTGAACATGTAGCGGAGCGCCTTGGTGCCGTTAGGATTGTTGAGATAGATCTTCTCGCCGACCAGGTAGTCGCCGGCATCGGCGCTGTTGTTGGCGTAGTACTCCACCAGTGCGCCCATGATGTCGGACGTTCCTTCGTTCAGACCGCCGGAGTCCTTGGTGTTGTAGGCCAGGTTGGCCGTGGCACCAGTCACGCCGTGGGTCATTTCGTGTCCGGCGACATCGATGGCGACGACCGGGGCAATCCCCTGCGCGGCATTGCCGACGCCGTACTTCATGTAGGAGCCGTTCCAGGACGCGTTGACGCCACTGTACGCGGCGAAAGCGACATGGGTGTAGCTCTTCACGCCGACGCCATCGTTGAAGATGCCGTTACGGCCATGCACGTTCTTGTAGTAGTCCCAGGTGGTGGCGACGCCGAAATGCGCGTCCGCGGCTTCGCTGGCGCGATCGGAAGTGGTGTTGTTGCCCCAGTTGTTGTCGGCATCGGTGAACAGCGTGGCGCCGGTGAGCGTGTCCGAGTCGTGGGCGTCGTAGGTGGAGCCGCCGCCGCGGGTCGGATCGACCAGCTGATAGCCGCTGCTCGTCGAGTCGGTGGTGATGTTGATGTCGCCCAGGAGCAGGCTCTGGCCGACGCCGGTGACGGCGGCGGTCTGGATCTGGTTCCACGCATCCAGCACGCGGCCATTTTGTGCGTCGATGAAGTAGCGGATGTCCGATTCGCCTTGCGACTTCGACACGCCCCGCACATTGATTTCATACGCGAGCACCGGCTTTTCGCCGCCCGCATAGACCACCAGGCCCTTGCTGCTGATGCCGCTGATGCTGCCGTCGAAGTCGGCGCCGGCTTCCACCTTGGCCTGGTCGGCGTCGATGCGCGGCGTCACGTCGGGACGTCCCTTGGTTTTCAGCGCCTGGCTGGCTTCCTTGAACCTGCCATTCCGGGAGTGCACCACCACATCGCCGCCGATCACCGGCAGGCCACGGAAAGTACGGCTGAAGCGCACGTGCTCGGTGCCGTCGGCGTCAATGATGGTGTCCTTGGCAGCGAAGCCATCCTGATCGGCGCGCTGCAGAGCATTGGCATTGGCGGGGCTGTCGATCAACCCTTGCGCGCGTTGCGCAACCGCGGAATGCACGTTGGGGGACGCGGCAAAGGCGGACAGCGGCAGCGCGATCGCGGACAGGATGGCGAGCTTCAACGGATGAACTGACATTTGCATTTCGTAGGCCCTGTGAAAGAAGAACGAGGAACATGCCGTTCGCGACCCGTGCCCGAGAGCTGCACGTCACGGCCGCGCATGCATTGCGTTGGGGTTGCCTGCGTCAAGCGTGTTCTGCTCACGAAGCAGCTTGTCTTGGTTTCGGCGGTAACGAACTTAGGAGAAACGATCGATCGCTGTCATGTTGCGAATGCAGCAGCGACGGTCCGTGCTGCGGACGCAGCAACGCATGCATTTGTTCTGTTTCCGACGGCTGCATTCGCATGCGAGGCGATGGCCGTGCAAAAAAAGAACGGCCGGCGAATGCCGGCCGTCTTTTACGCATGAGGAAATGAAGAAAAGTGATCAGTTGACGCTGGCCGCACTCCAGGCACGTGCCACCGTGTTGTATTCGGCGGAACCCGTTCCATACAGCTCGCTCGCCGCTTCCAGTGTCAGTGCGCGCGCCTGCGGATAGGTGGTGCTCGACGTGAATTTCGTGGTCAGGGCGCGATACCAGATCTTGCCGGCCTTGTCGCGTCCGATGCCGGCGATGGTGGTGTCGCCGTTGCAGACCAGTTGCGATGGCGTGAGGCCGGAGCCGGCAGGCACGACCGCGCCTTCGGCGAGCAGATAGAAGAAGCGGTTGGCGACGCCGGAGGTGTAGTGCGGGTTGTGCGCGCCGTCGGACTGATTCGGATCGAAGCCGCCCGTGATGTAGCAGTTGAACGACCTGCCGTCGGCGGCCTGGTTGTACATGTCGCGCAGCGCGCCACCATCGGTGCGCAGCGTTTCGCCGATGCGGTAGTCGCCAGGATCGGCGGCGTTGTTGGTGTAGTACTCGACCAGGGTGCCGAAGATGTCGGAATTGGCCTCGTTGAGACCGCCCGCGTCGCCGGAGTAGGCGAGGTTGGCCGTGGCGGCGTTCACGCCATGCGACATTTCGTGGCCGGCGACATCGATGGCGACCACCGGGCCATATCCGCGCGAGGCGTCGCCGTCGCCGTAGAACATCGACTTGAACAGGGCGACGTAGGCGGCGTTGACGCCGGAGGTGCCGCCGCTGGCCGTCCGGAAGGTGGCGTGAGCGTAGCTCTTGATGCCCTTGCCGTCGTTGTAGAGGCCATTGCGACCGTGGACGTTCTTGTAGTAGTCCCAAGTGGCGCCGACGCCGTAATGGATGTCGGTGGCGACCGTGGCGCGGTCGCTGGTCGTGTTGTTGCCCCAGACGTTGTCGCTGTCGGTGAACAGGGTCGCGCCGAGCGTCGCCAGCAGGATGTCGAAGACGTTGGAGATCGTGGCGCCCTTGACGTCGTAGACGCTGCCGCCGCCGCGCGTGGTGTCGATGAGATCGTACTTGGTCGTGCTCTTCTGGTCGGTGGAGATGCTCAGGTTGCCGTAGTAGTACGACTTGCCGGTGCCGACCGCAGCGGCGGTCTGGATCTGGTCCTGCAGATCGAGCACTTTGCCGCTGTTCGCATCAATGTAATAGGTCACGAATCCCGAGTGCCGGCGGGTGTCATCGCCTTGCAGCGTCACCTCGTAGGCCAACACAGGTTTGGCGCCGCGCGCGTAGATCACCAGCTCGTTGCTGAAGACCTGCTGGACCTTGCCATTGAAGCGTGCGCCGGCTTCCACGGCGGCATCGTCCTTACCGATGCGCGCGGCCAGCGAGGGGCGCAGCTTGGTGCGCAAGGTCATTTGCGCCGACTTCATCAGGCCGCGTTGCGAGGTGACCACCGTGTCGCCGCCGATGACGCGCAGGCCGCGGTAGGTGCGGTCGAAACGCACGTGCTCGGTGCCGTCGGCGTCGACGACGGTGTCCCTGGCGACGAAGCCGTCGTCGTCGGCGCGCTGCAGGACCCGGGTGTTGGCGGGAACGCCGATCAGCCCCTGCGCGCGCTGCGCGGCGGCGGGCGACATGCCGGGCGAGGTGGCGACGGCGGACAGCGGCAGTGCCAGTGCGGTCAGGATGGCGAGCTTGAGCGGGCGGACTTGCATGTGCATGGGAATCTCCTTCGGCAGAGTGATGCGGGACATGCGGTTCGCGATCGGCGCGGCGATACGTTGCGGTCGCGTTCGTGCTTGTATTACGGGGATTGCCTTGGCCAGATGCCTGTGAAACAGGCGTGGATCGATGGGAGGGCCAAGCCCGATCGACCTTAGGGCAATCCTGAGACGTCTGTCATGTTGCGCGCGCAGCAGCCCCGGTGAAGCCCACGAATGCCAGCGCACCTGGCGGCACGATGGCCAAAATCCCCTTCGCGACCGCCGGTTCCGCACCCGGCCGGTCTTGGCCGCACGCAGCCGTCACCGCGGGGCGATACGCAGCGATGCGCGAATGAACGGCGAAACTCCCACGCGGCCCATTAAACTGGTGTCATGAACCAACCCGATGACGTCCTGATCATTGGCGGCGGGGTGATCGGGCTGACCAGCGCGCTGGCACTGCTCGACGCCGGCCGCAGCGTGCGCGTGCTGGAAGCGAAGACCGTGGGCAGCGGCAGTTCGCACGGCAACTGCGGCACCATCACGCCCAGCCATGCCGCGCCGCTGGCGGCCCCCGGCGCGATCACCAAGGCGCTGCGCTGGATGCTGACGCCGGACGCGCCGTTCTATCTGAAGCCGAGGCTCGATTCCGCGCTGTGGTCGTGGGCGCTGCATTTCGCCTCGCGCTGCAACGCGCGTGACTGGCGCGCGGCGATGATCGCGCGCGCGGCCATCTTGAAAGCGTCCCGGCAATCGCTGCCGCAATGGATCGAGCGTTACGGACTGGATTGCGAATACGCCGAGCAGGGCGTGGACTACGTGTTCCGTGATGCGCATGCGCTGGAGCATCTGGCGCAGGAACTGCCGTCATTGGCCGAACTGGGCATCGTCTCCGAAGTCATCGATGGCACCGCCTACCTGCGCAACGAACCCGCCCTGCGCGAGGGCGTGCGCGGAGCGATCCGTTTTCCCGGCGACGCGCGTCTGCGCCCCGACCGCTACGTGGCGGAGCTGGCCCGCGCGGTGCGCGAGGCCGGCGGCGTGATCGAGGAACAATGCCAGGTGCATGGCCTGCGCGAGGCCGGCGACCGTGTGCGGGCTGCCACGTCGCGCGGCGAGTTCGACGGCCGCGAACTGATCGTCGCCACCGGCGCCTGGTCGCCGCTGCTGGCGAAAACGACGGGCCTGGCGCGAATTCCGCTGCAGCCGGGCAAGGGTTACTCGATCACCTACGATCGTCCGGCGCTGACGCCGAAGCAGCCGATCGTGCTGTACGAGCGCAGCGTTTGCGTCACCGTGTGGGACAGCGGTTATCGCCTTGGCAGCACGATGGAATTCTCCGGCTACGACGACACGCTCAACCGTCGCCGCCTCGATGCGC
This sequence comes from Luteimonas sp. GW821-FHT14E02, assembly GCF_058803905.1. Classification (NCBI taxonomy): domain Bacteria; kingdom Pseudomonadati; phylum Pseudomonadota; class Gammaproteobacteria; order Lysobacterales; family Lysobacteraceae; genus Luteimonas; species Luteimonas sp. GW821-FHT14E02. The sequence goes on from NZ_JBXAPK010000004.1 coordinate 378,100, forward strand.
TCGAACGCGGGGCGCGCGAGTACCTGCACGATCCGGTCGGGCCGGTGAAGCGTGAGGAATGGTTCGGCTGGCGTCCGATCGCCGCCGACGATATCCCGATCATCGGCCGGGCGCCGGGCCGCAATCGCATCTGGCTCGCCACCGGGCACGGCATGCTGGGCGTGAGCATGAGCACCGGCACCGCGGAGCTCGTCGCCGACCTGATTTGCGGCCGCACGCCGCGATTCGATCCGAAACCCTACGCACCGGAGCGTTTCGCATGAGCGCACGAAAGAATGGCGGCGCCTTCGATTTCGATCTGATCGTGATCGGCGGCGGCTCCGGCGGCCTCGCCGCGGCCTTTCGCGCCAGCGAGCACGGCGCGCGCGTGGCAATGCTGGAACCGGGCGAACTCGGCGGCACCTGCGTCAACGTCGGCTGTGTTCCCAAGAAGGCAATGTGGCTGGCGGCGCAGCTGTCCGAACACATCGAGCTGGCACAGCAGGTGGGATTCGAGGTCGCGCGGCCGCAGCTGGACTGGTGCGAATTCGTCGCCCATCGCCAGCGCTACATCAACAACATCCATGCCAGCTACCGGCGCCGCCTGGACAACAGCGGGATCGTCACGATCCAGGCGCGTGGACGGCTGGCCGATGCGCACACCGTGGTGACCGATGATGGCGCGCGCCTGTCGGCGCCGCACGTGGTGATCGCCACGGGAGCACATCCGCAGAGGCCGCAGATTCCGGGCGCGGAACTCGGGCTGGTGTCCGACGATTTCTTCCACCTGGTCGAGGCGCCGAAGCGCGTGGCTGTCGTGGGCGGTGGCTACATCGGCGTGGAGTTGTCCGGCGTGTTGCAGGCACTGGGCAGCAGCGTGGAACTGTTCGTGCGCGGTGAGCGCGTGCTCGGTCATTTCGAGGCCGAACTGGCGTCGCGCCTGGAAGAAAACTACCGCCAGTCCGGCGTGACCCTGCATCACGGATTCGCGCCGGCCGGCGTCGAGCGCGACGCGGATGGCCGCATCAAGATCACGGCTGGCAGCGGCAAGGCCGCGGAAGGTTTCGATGTCCTGATCTTCGCGACCGGCCGCGCACCGAACAGCGAGAACCTTGGCCTCGAAACCGCCGGAGTGGCACTCGACAAAGGCGGCCATATCCATGTCGACGATTGGCAGAACACCAGCGTGCAAGGCATCTATGCGATCGGCGACATCACCAACCGTCTTGCGTTGACGCCGGTGGCGATCGCCGCGTCGCGTCGCCTGATGGATCGCGTGTTCGGTGGCAAAGCCGAGTCGCGGCTCGATTATCACAATGTGCCGACCGTGGTGTTCGCGCATCCGCCGCTAGGCGGCGTCGGTTTGACCGAAGCCGAGGCGCGCGCGCGTCACGGCGACGATGTGCATGCGTATCGCGCCGATTTCCGCACCATGCTGCATGCCCTGGCCGATTCGCCGCAGCGCAGCCTGTTCAAGCTGGTCTGCGTGGGTGCGGAGCGGCGCGTGGTTGGCATCCATCTGCTCGGTGACGGCGCCGACGAGATCCTGCAAGGCTTCGCCGTGGCGCTCAAGCGCGGCATCGTGCTCGACGATCTGCGCGACACGGTGGCGATCCATCCCACCTCGGCGGAAGAAGTGGTGTTGATGAAATGACAGGATTTCGATTCCGCACCGTGCGATCCGGTTGCAAGTCGGCTGCTGTCCGACGGCGTTTATCTGGCGAGTTTTGAATCATGACCGACCCCATCTTCCATTTGCATCGCGGCACCGCGCCTTTGTTGATCAGCATTCCGCACAATGGCACGCAGGTGCCCGCGGACATCGCCGCGCGCCTGACCGACAGCGCGCGCCGCGTGCCCGATACCGATTGGCACGTGGCTGATCTCTATGCGGTCGCGCGCGAGCGGCTGGGCGCGTCGATGATCGTGCCGACGCATTCGCGCTACGTCGTTGATCTCAATCGCCCCGAGGACGACGTATCCCTGTATCCCGGCCAGAACACCACCGGCCTGTGCCCGGTGGTGCAGTTCACCGGCGAGCCGGTGTATCGCGAAGGACAGGCGCCTTCGGAAGACGAAGTGCGCGCCCGTGTCGAGACGTACTGGCGGCCTTATCACGTCGCGTTGCGCGAGGAACTCGATCGCCTCCTGGCCGAGCACGGTCGCGTCGTGCTGTGGGAGGCGCATTCGATCCGCAGCGTCGTGCCGTTCCTGTTCGAAGGACGATTGCCCGATCTCAATCTCGGCACCGCCGGTGGCACGAGTTGCTCGCCGGAACTGCAGGAACGATTGACGGAATTGTTGAAGGGCCAGGACGACTACAGCCACATCGTCAACGGCCGCTTCAAGGGTGGCTACATCACGCGGCATTACGGTAATCCGGCGGCCGGCATCCAGGCCGTGCAGCTGGAACTGGCGCAGCTCAACTACATGGACGAGGACAGCTTCGCCTGGGTACCCGAGCGCGCGGAACAACTTCAAAAGCTGATCGGTCGACTGCTGGAAGCCACGCTGGAATGAAGTGGCCGCTGGCATGACCCGGCCGGAGGAGCCTCGGGCGAAATCCCCCGGCCAGCCCGGCGCGACACCGGCCGTCGCGCATCATCTCGACGCCGTCGGCATGCTGCTGGCGACGTTCGGCGCGATCGCGTTCTCGGGCAAGGCGATCATCGTCAAGCTCGGCTATCGCTACGGCGTCGACGCGGTGACGTTGCTGGCCCTGCGCATGCTGGTGGCGATGCCGTTCTTCCTGCTGATGGGCGTGTGGGCGGCACGGCGCGCACAGCCGCTGTCGGGCGGCGATCGCTGGCGCATCCTGATGCTGGGCTTCTTCGGCTATTACCTGGCCAGCTTTCTCGATTTCGCCGGACTGGAATACATCACGGCGACATTGGAACGCCTGATTCTCTATCTCACGCCGACTCTGGTGCTGCTGATCGGCGTGGTGGTGGCCAGGCGCCGTCCGACGCGGTTGCAGCTGCTGGCGCTGGCGATCAGCTATGCCGGTGTGCTGCTCGCCTTCGGTCATGACCTGCAGGCCGGGAGCGGCAGCATCGTGCTCGGAAGCGCGCTGGTGTTCGGCAGTGCGCTGGCTTACGCGATCTATCTGTTTGGCAGCGGCGAGATCGTCGCGCGCGTGGGCGCGGTGCGCCTGACCGCGTATGCGAGCGTGGTGGCGAGCGTGCTGTGCATTGCCCAGTTCCTGCTGACGCGACCGTTGCAGGCTTTGCGGCTGCCGGTCGAGGTTTACTGGCTGTCGCTGCTCAACGGTACCGCCTGCACGGTGTTGCCGGTGCTGGCGGTGATGATGGGCGTGGCCCGGATCGGTTCATCGCTGGCGTCGCAGATCGGCATGATCGGGCCGGTGTCGACGATCGTGCTCAGCCTGTTGATCCTGCACGAGCCGATGGGGTCGTGGCAGGTGGCCGGAACGGTGCTGGTGTTGCTGGGCGTGCTGGCGGTGACGCGGGTGCGGTCGCGGTAATGGCTGGTCATCCATGGACCTTGTCGTTGCTTCTGATCGTCGTCCCAGCGGAAGCTGGGATCCATTTGGATGTTGCTTCTGCCGTGACTAAGGCAAAGTCAAACGCGTTTCGTCCGCTACGCGGCCGAGTTCATTTCTTTTGATAAGCGTCAAAAGAAACGAACCAAAGAAAAACGCTTTT
>NZ_JBXAPK010000005.1:0-355945 GCF_058803905.1 Luteimonas sp. GW821-FHT14E02
GGGTCGGTCTCGGTCGGTGTCGCCGTCGCGCTGTTGCTGAAGGCGCCGTCGGCCTGGATCGTGCCGGTGACCGTGATGGTCGCGGTCGAGCCCGACGCGATGCTGGCGATCGTGCACGGGAACGCCGTGCAGGCGCCGCTGACCGTGCCCAGCGTCAGGTTGGTGAGCGTGTCGGTCACCTGCACGTTGGTCGCGGCGGACGGACCGGCATTGCTCACCACGATGTCGAACGACACCGTCTGACCGATCAGATAAGGACCCGCGGTCGTCAGCGTCTTGGCGACGGAGACATCGGCGGTCGGCGTGGTGTTGTCGCCGTCAGTGCCGGTGTTGTTACCGGTGTTCGGGTCGGTCTCGGTCGGTGTCGCCGTCGCGCTGTTGCTGAAGGCGCCGTCGGCCTGGATCGTGCCGGTGACCGTGATCGTCGCGGTTGAGCCCGACGCGATGCTGGCGATCGTGCACGGGAACGCCGTGCAGGCGCCGCTGACCGTGCCCAGCGTCAGGTTGGTGAGCGTGTCGGTCACCTGCACGTTGGTCGCGGCGGACGGACCGGCATTGCTCACCACGATGTCGAACGACACCGTCTGACCGATCAGATAAGGACCCGCGGTCGTCAGCGTCTTGGTCACCGACACGTCGGCGGACGCCGTCACTGTCGTCGGATCGCTCGGGTTGCAGCGTGCCTGCGTGCCGCCCGAAGCCGGACAGGTGGTGTCACCACCGCCGCTGGCGCGTGCGGTGTTGGTCACGCTCGGCGCGGCAGCGGCGCCGACGGCCACGGTCAGCGTGATCGGTGAGCCCGTCGAGCCGGCCGGGATCACGGTCGTGCTGGTACAGGTGACCGTCGGCGAGGCGAAGGAGCAAGTCCAGCCAGTGCCGGTGGCCGACACGAAGGTCAGGCCGGTCGGCAGCGTGTCGGTGACGGTGATCGTGCCCGAAGTCGGCGCCGTGCCGGTATTGCTGACGGTCAGCGTGTAGGTGCCGTTGGTGCCGACAACGAAATTGCCGGTATGGGTCTTGGTGAACGACAGCTGCGGCGCATTGACCGTGGTGCCTGCGCTGCTGCAGTTGGTGGTCGCGTTGTTCGCGCAGCCCGGGCCCGGCGGCGTTCCCGGATTACCGGTGCCGGTCGGATTGGTCGCGGCGTAGTTGGTGATCGATCCGCCCGTCGCCGGCGCGGTCACGGTCAGCACCACATTCACCGATCCGCCAGCCGCGATCGGGCCCGGGATCGTACAGGTCAGCAGTGCGCCCGCCGCGCTCGGCAGCGTGCCGCAGTTCGCGCCCGTCACCGCCGTGGCGATCACGCCGGCCGGCAACTGGTCCTGCACGATCACATTGGTGCCACTTGCGGTCTGGCCGTTGTTGCTCACGGCCAGCGTGTACTGATAGCTCGTGCCCGCCGTGACCGCCGCCGGGCCAGTCTTCGCCACGGCGATGTTCGCCGGCGTGTTGACCGTGGTCGGGTCGCTCGGGGTGCAGCGCGGATCGGTCGTGCCCGAAGCCGGACAGGTCAGATCGCCACCGCCGCTGGCGCGCGCGGTGTTGGTCACGCTCGGCGCGGCAGCGGCGCCCACGGCCACGGTCAACGTGATCGGCGAGCCCGCCGAACCGGCCGGGATCACGGTCGTGCTGGTACAGGTGACCGTCGGCGAGGCGAAGGAACAGGTCCAGCCAGTGCCGGTGGCCGACACGAAAGTCAGGCCAGCGGGCAGCGTGTCGGTGACGGTGATCGTGCCCGAAGTCGGCGCGGTGCCGGTGTTGCTGACCGTCAGCGTGTAGGTGCCGTTGGTGCCGACGACGAAATTGCCGGCATGGGTCTTGGTGAAGGTCAGCTGGGGAGTGACGACCGTATCGCTATCGGTCGCGGTGCAAACGCCGGTCGTGCTGTTGAACGCGCCGGCACCATTGGCGGCGATACAGGCCGCGCCGGTATTGGTGACGCCCGATGGCGGCGTGATGGTCGCGACGTTGGTCGCATTGTTGTTCTGAGCGAAAGCGACGGGAGCCCCGAGCGCTGCCAGGCAGAATCCCAGAGACAGGACGACGCGACGACTTGCCGCGGCAAAGCCATGACCGAATGCGAACACGCTGACTGCTCCCCAGAGACGTTTTTTCGACAGCGGCTGCGTAGCCGGCTGTCTCCCCCACAGCTATTCCCCAGCACGAAATCTCACGAAATGGTGAGAAATAATGCTCTGTACTTACATCAATCTAACATCAATACGGATGTCTGTCACACTTCACTCAGGCACACGGCAAATTTGGACTGCCAAGACGTTCAGGAAATAGCCCTGGCCCTTGCACTCCATTAAAGTGTGATATAGCGCACAAACGCGTGAACGACATCGCCGTTTGGCGGCGGGATTTGGCCGCTGGTCGCGTGGCGGGAATGGGAATGGCGCCTCCCGGCCTGGGGCAGGCGGGGTGGGAGCGGCGCGAAGAGATGGTGGGTCGTGATGGATTCGAACCATCGACCAGCGGATTAAAAGTCCGATGCTCTACCGACTGAGCTAACGACCCGAGTTGTTGCGCCCGGCGTTGCACCGGGGGACGCGCATTCTAGCAACCTGTCGGGAAACGCACATCCTCCGCGCGTTTCCCGAGTGGCAATCGGCTCAACCGACGTAGCGCGTGGGGTCGTCGACCCCGGCGGCGGCGAAGCCTTCGGCCCGCAGGCGGCAGGCATCGCAATGGCCGCAGGCGCGGCCTTCGGCATCGGCGCGATAGCAGGACACCGTCTGCGAGAAGTCCACGCCCAGGCGCAGCCCCTCGCGCACGATGTCGGCCTTGCTCATCTGCTGGAGCGGCGCCTGGACGCGCAGTCCCGCGCCCTCCACGCCCGCCTTCGTGGCGAGATTGGCCAGCCGCTCGAAGGCGGCGATGAACTCGGGGCGGCAGTCCGGATAGCCCGAATAGTCGACCGCGTTGACGCCGCAGAACAGGTCCGTGGCGCCCAGCACTTCGGCCCAGCCGAGCGCCACCGACAGCATGATGGTGTTGCGCGCGGGCACGTAGGTAACGGGAATGGCCGGGCTGTCCGGATTCAAATGGGAATCCACGGGCACGTCGATGTCGTCGGTGAGCGCGGAGCCGCCGATGCTGCGCAGGTCGACGTCAACAGTCTTGTGCTGCACGGCGCCGAGCGCCTTGGACACGCGCGCGGCGGCGGCCAGCTCGGAGGTATGACGCTGGCCATAGGCGACGCTGAGCGCATGGGTGATGAACCCCTGCTCGCGGGCGATGGCCAAGACGACGGCGGAATCCATGCCACCGGACACGAGGACGACTGCTTTTTTCATCGGAGGAACCGGACTCGGAAATTCGGACACTGGATCGGACGAGCGCGCTCAGCGCCCCGGCTCGTCGTTCCAGAGGATCTTGTGCAGCTGGAGCTGGAATTTTACCGGCAGACGGTCGGCGACGATCCAGTCCGCGAGCGCGCGGGCATCGAGTTCGGACTTGCTGGGCGAGAACAGCACGTCGCAGCGCTCATGCAGCTTTTGTTCGGCGATCAGGTCACGCGCCCACTCGTAGTCCTCGCGTCCGCACAGGACGAACTTGATCTGGTCGTGCGCGGTGAGCAGCGGCAGGTTCTCCCAGCGATTGCGCTCCACTTCGCGCGAGCCGGGCGTCTTGATGTCGAGCACGCGCGAGACGCGCGGATCGACCTGGGCGATGTCGATCGCGCCGGAGGTTTCCAGCGAGACCTCGTAGCCGGCATCGCACAGGCGTTGCAGCAACTGGAGGCAGCGCTTCTGCGCGAGCGGCTCGCCACCGGTGACGCAGACGTGGCGCACGCCATGGCTGGCGACCTCTTCGAGGATGGCGTCGATCTCGCGCCATTCGCCGCCGTGGAAAGCGTAGGCGGTGTCGCAATACTGGCAGCGCAGCGGGCAGCCGGTCAGGCGCACGAACACGGTCGGCCATCCCGCGTCGCGGGCTTCGCCCTGTAGCGAGAGGAAGATTTCGGTGATGCGCAGCCGCTGCGCCGCGGCGGCGGCCGCATCTGTCGTTACGGCGTGCATGATGCGTGTCGGAAATCCGCGCGCGAGGCCGCGGATTCTCAAGGTGGGACGGTTATTTTACTTGGGACAGCTGGATCGCGCGCAGCCGATCCTCGGCGGTGCGGGAGGCGTCGGTGCCCGGGAAGCGCGCGGAGACATCCGCGAGGGTCTTCTCGGCGGCGTCGTACTGCTTCTGCCCGTACTGCGACAGGCCGACCTTGAGCAGCGCGCCCGGCGCCTTGTCGTGGGTCGGATAGCGGTCGAGCAGCGCCTGGAACTGCTGCTGCGCCAAGCTGTAATTCTGGGTGACGTAGTAGCTCTCGCCCAGCCAGTACAGCGCGTTCGGCGCGTAGGCACCGTTCGGATAGGACTGCAGGAAACTCTGGAACAGCTGCGCCGAATCCACGTACTGCCCGCCTTTCAAGGCATTGAACGCGGCTTCGTAGGCGCCGCGCTCGTCGGCGCGGTTGGCGATCGCGCCGGCATCGCCGTGGATCGTGGGCGCGCTGTCGGTCGGAGCGGGTGCCGCCGGTGCCGTGGGCGCGGCCGGCTGCGACGGCGTGCTGGGAACCGAAGCGGCGGGAACCGAATTGGGATCGAGCGCGGGCTGGCCGGGTGACGCGGGCGCCCCGCCCTCGAGACGGTTGAGGCGGCCGTCGAGATCCAGGTACTGGCTGCGGTTGGTCGACTTCAGCTGTTCGACCTGCTGCTGCAGATCCTCGATCTGCGAACGCAGGGCCTGCTGGTCGCTGCGCAGCTGCGTGATCTGGTTGAGCAGATCGACGTTGCCCTGGTTGTTGGCGGCCTGCTGCTCGAGCGCGGCGACGCGATCGGCAAGGCTGGCACGTTGCGCAAACGCGGGCGCGGCGGCCACGAGGGCCGCCGCTAACACCGCTGTGCCTGTCATCGTGGAAACGATGCGGTACTTCATGCTTCAGCCGTCAAGACTTACTTGGCGGTGTAGACGATCTCGACGCGACGATTCTTGGCCCAGCAATCTTCGGTCGATTCGGTGCAGGTCGGACGCTCTTCGCCGTAGCTGACCACGGTGAGCTGGCTGCCCGAACCGCCGTTGGCCTGCAGCGCGGAGGAGACCGCATTGCCGCGGCGCTCGCCCAGGCCGAGGTTGTACTCGCGGCTGCCGCGCTCGTCGGCGTTGCCTTCCAGCGTGATGCGGGCGGACGGACGGTCGCGCAGGTACTTGGCGTGGCAGGCCATCGCGGCCTGGAATTCCGGACGCAGGCCGTCCTGGTCGAAGTCGAAGTACACCACGCGCTGACGCAGGCAGGCGTCGGTATCCAGATCGTTCGGGCCGTAGGCGCCGGGGGCAGTCGGGCCGGTGTCGGTGACGCCGCCTGTGGTCGAGCCGGGTTCGCTTCCGGTGGTCGGCGTTTCCTTGACCTTCTTGGAACAGGCAACGGCCGCGGTGCACAGCAGCGCGGTAAGCAGGACGCGGGTGGTGGTGTTCATCTCGTCGAATCCTTAGCAGTGAAGAGGGGTGTTGCAGAATGCGTTGGTTGGCATGCAGGTCAGATCAGCGTTGCGTGCGATACGGTCCCCAGGCCGGCTCGCGCACGTCACCGTCGGCGAGCACGAGGCGCTGACGCACCCGGCCATCGGCCGAGACTGCGTACAACACTCCGCGCCTGCCTTCACGGGCCGCGTACAGGATCATGCTGGCGTTGGGGGCGAAACTCGGCGATTCGTCGAGCGAACCCGGCGACAGCGTGGACCAGCGCGGCGACCCGAGGCTGCGATCCAGCAGTGCAATACGGTACACGTTGCCGCTTCCCTGCGCCACGGCGATCTTCTTGCCGTCAAAGGACACCGTGGCACTGGCGTTGTAACTGCCCTGGAACGTCACGCGTGTAGCGCCGCCGCCACTGGCCGGGGCCTGGTAGATCTGCGGCTTGCCGCCGCGATCGGAGGTGAAATAGAGGGAGCCGCCATCGGCGCTCCAGGTCGGTTCGGTATCGATGCCGAACTGGTTGGTGATCTGGGTCAGCGCCTTGCTGCCGAGGTCCATCACGTAGATCTCGGGATTGCCGCTGCGCGAGAGCGTCAGCGCCAGCTTGCGGCCATCCGGCGAGAACGACGGCGCGCCGTTGATGCCGCGGAAGCTGGCCACCAGTTCGCGACCGCCGGTGGTGATGTCCTGGATGTAGATGGACGAATTGCCACGCTCGAAACTCACGTAGGCAAGACGGCGGCCATCGGGACTCCACGAGGGCGACAGCAGCGGCTCCGGCGAACGCACCACGGTCTGCGGGTTGTAGCCATCGGAGTCGGCCACCATCAGCGCATAGCGGCTGCCCTTGCCGGTGCCGACCGCGGTGATGTAGGCGATGCGGGTCCAGAACGCACCACGCACGCCGAGAATCTTCTCGTAGATCGCATCGGCGATCTGATGCGCCACGTCACGCATGGCATTGCTGCGCGCGGTCATGGCGAAGCCGAGCAGACGTTCCTGCTTGGCGACGTCGAACAATTCGTACTCGACGCGATAGCTGCCGCTGCCGCCATCGACGACGCGGCCGACCACCAGGTAGTCCTGCTTGAGCAGGCGCCAGGTCGGATACTGGATCTCGCTGCCCTTGGTGGGCTTCTCGACCATGTCGTTCACGGGCAGGCCGCGGAACTGGCCGGAGCGGTCGAGATCGGCGCGCACGACGCTGGCGACGTCGGTATCCGGCGCCGCCCCGCTGCCCTGGTACGGCATCGGCACCACGGCAATCGGCAGGGCCGAGGCGTTGCCGCCGACGATGTCGATTTCCAGGCCCTTCTCCTGTGCAAGGGCCGCCATCGGCAGCAACAGGACGAAGAAGAGTGCGGCAAGGCGTCGCAGGGATCGGGTCATGGGCAGGACGGGAATCCGGGGGATGCGAAAGCGTGACAGGGTGTTCATGAACAAGGCTTCAAAGCTGAACGGAAAGTGATGCCTTTACAGGCCATTTTCCGCGAAGGCGGGGGTTTCACCCTCGAATGGCCGCTATCTAGCGGCCTAAAGCCGTCTTTTAGTCATCCTGTGCCTGAAAGTTCAGAACCACGGTGCGGTTGAAAACGGGCTCGAACCCGGCATAGGGCAGCGGCTGCGCCTTGAGGACGGCCGCCTTGACCGAGCGCCGGCCGGTTTCGTCGTAAGGGCAGCTCGGGTCGATGTCGATGCTGATCACGTCACCGGGAGGACGTTGCCGGATCCGAACCTGGCAACGCTTTCCGGTTGGAACGGATTCCGGACGCATCCACTGGCGGAGGATCGCGCCATGAAGCGCGACCATGTAACGCCTCAACAGTTCGGCATCAGCGCTCGCAGGCGCCGACGGAGGTTCGGGACCTGCCCCGTGCCACGGAATGAGTCCTGCGCACAGAAGCACGAGCACGCCTCCCACGATCGCGCGGCGTGAATATCGAATCATTCCGGTGCGACGCGATGATGGAAACCCGGGCGCAAGGCCTAGCGATCCTGCGCTTCAAAATTCAGAGTCAGAGTACGACTGAAGACGGACTCGAAACCGGCATACGGCAGCGGCTGCGCCTTGAGCACGGCCGCTTCGACCGAACGTCGGCCAAGCTCGTCGTAAGGACAACTGGGGTCGACCTTGGCATCGATGACTTCACCGCCCGGCAGCTGGCGGATGGTGATGCGGCAGCGCTGACCGATCGGTACGTTGTCCGGACGCGTCCAGTTGCGCAGGATCGCTTCCCGCAACGCTTCCTGATAGCGCGCCAGCAATCCGTTGTCGGTGCCTTGCGGCTGACCCGGCGGCTGCGCGCTCGCCGCCGCCTGCTGCGACGCCTGCGACGCCTTGAGATTGGCGATCTGCTTGAGCTTCTGCTCCGCCAGATCGGCCTCGCGTTTGGCCTTGGCCATCTCGGCCTGGATCTTCTTCAGCTCTTCCTGATCCTTCTGCTGCTGGGCCAGACGCTGCTTCTTCTCAATCTCTTCCTGGCGCTGACGCTCGGTCAGGTCGATCTGCTCCTGACGACGCTTCTCTTCCTGCTCGCGCTCACGCGTCTCGGCCGAGATCGCGTCGCGCTCGACCTTCTCCTGGTCGATGTCGGACGGCTCGGGAATGCGCTCCTGCGCCTGGAACTGCGGCTCCACCTGCGAATCCTGCGGATTCGGCTCGGGCAGCGGCTGCGGCAGCGGCGTCGCATCGACTTCGATCGGCTGTTTCTGCGGCGGCTCCGGCTCCACCGGCTCGGGACGCTTCTGCAGCGTGCGGCGCATCGCCGCCGACAGATCGCTGAACTCCATCAGCTCCGCGCTCACCGGCGCGCCGGCCGCGCCGGCCGGCGACGAACTGCCCGACCACCACAGCCCGACGAACATCAACGAGAACAGCAGCGCGTGCAACAGCAGCGCCAGGAACACGCCTTGGGTAGTGTCGGCGCGGGTCTCGCGCATTACTTGCCACCACCGCCGTTCTTGGGCTGGCTCATCAGGCCAACCTTCTCCACGCCGGCGCGCTGCAGCAGCACCATCGCGTCCATCACCTTCTGGTAGTTGGCGCTGCCGTCACCGGCCACGAACACCGCCTGCTTCGGATTCTGGCGCACGATGGCGCCGACCTTCGCTTCCAGCTCGGAACTGCCGATGGCTTCATTGCTGCCGGCCTTCACCGCGAGGAAGTAGTTGCCCTCGGTGTCGACGCTGACCACGATCGGGTCCTTCTTTTCCTCGATCGATTTGGCGTTGGATTGCGGCAAATCGATGTCCACGCCCAGGTTCATCAGCGGCGCGGTCACCATGAAGATGATCAGCAGCACCAGCATCACGTCGATGTAGGGCACGACGTTGATCTCGGCCTTGAGCTTGCGCTTGCGGATGCGGCGGCCGGTGGCGGTCAGGGCCATGTCGGAATCCTCGTGTCTTGTCTCTTCAACGTGCGTGGCGGTGCTTCGGGGCTAGCTGTTTCAAAACCAGCTGACCAACACACCGGTCACTCATCCAGGTGCGACTGACGCTGCAGGATCGAAGAGAACTCTTCGGCGAAGGCGTCGTAACGCACGCCGATGCGTTCCACCTTGGTGGCGAAGCGGTTGTAGGCCCACACCGCCGGAATCGCCGCGAACAGGCCCATGGCGGTGGCGATCAGCGCTTCGGAAATGCCGGGCGCGACGCTGGCGATGGTGGCCTCCTTCACGTTGGCCAGGCCCTGGAACGAAATCATGATGCCCCACACCGTGCCGAACAGGCCGACGTAGGGGCTGATCGAGCCGACGTTGGCGAGGAATTCGAGATTGCGCTCCAGGCCATCCAGTTCACGCGAGGTGGTCACGCGCATCGCACGCTGCGCGCCTTCCAGCTGGATGCGACTATCGACGCCGCGGCGCTGGCGGATACGGTTGAACTCGCGGAAGCCGCCTTCGAAGATCGCTTCCAGGCCACCGATATCACGGCTGCGCTCGGTGGCGCCGGTGTAGAGCTTGGACAGATCGGCGCCCGACCAGAAGCGCTCCTCGAAACGGTCGGCTTCCTTCTCCGCGCGCGCGAGCACGCTGCGCTTGCGGAAGATGATCACCCACGACACGATCGAGGCGGCCAGCAGCAGCAGCATCACGAACTGCACCGGGATCGAGGCGTGCAGCACCAGCTGGACGATGTCGAGGTGATTGCCGGCGGCTGCGGCCGTGTTGGCGGCGGCGGGATCGGCGGCCAGCTCGGTCGCGGCGGCGGCGGCTTGCTCCGGCAGCGGCTCGGCCGTGGTTTGCAGCAGCATGGGCAATGCACTCATCCGTTGTTACTCCGCAATCTTGTCTTCGAGAAGTTTGAGTTGGTCGTACAAAGGTTCGGGAATGCCGCGCGGGCGGAAATCGCCGGCGCCTACCGCCGCGACCCGCACCTCCGCATCGAGCAGTGTGTCGTCGCCGCGACGGATCGCCTGCGCGATCACCAGGCTGGCGCGGCGGCACTGGCGCAAGCTCACCGTCACGTCGAGCGCGTCATCCAGACGCGCGGGCTTGCGGAAATCGATCCGCATCGCCCGGACCACGAACACCAGATCGTAGGCTTCGCGCAAAAGTTCCTGGCCGTATCCGCGCGCGCGCAGCCACTCGGTGCGTGCGCGTTCCAGAAACGCCAGATATTGCGCGTGATAGACCACGCCACCGGCGTCGGTATCTTCCCAGTAAATGCGGACGGGGTGGCTGAATGTATCGTTCATGAAGGCCTCTTGCCCGTCATCCCGGCAAAGGTGGGGAATTTGGCGTCTTTCGTACCGGCGCCGCATGTTTCCCGAAGGGCAAAGTCACTGGATTCCCGCTTCTGCGGGAATGACGGGCAAACACATCTCAAAACAGCGCCTCCGGCTCCCCGGCACCCGGCTCCCGGCCCTTCGGCTGCAGGCCGAGATGCCGATAGGCCTTGTGCGAGGCCATGCGCCCGCGCGCGGTGCGCACGAGGAATCCCTGCTGGATGAGATAGGGCTCGATCACGTCTTCGAGCGTGCCACGCTCTTCGCTCAGCGCCGCGGCGAGCGATTCCACGCCGACCGGGCCGCCGTCGAAACTGTCGATGATCAGATGCAGCAGCCGGCGGTCGAGGTCGTCGAAGCCTTCGGGATCGACCTTGAGCATCTGCATCGCCGCGTGGGCGACCTCGTGATCGATATGGCCGCTCGCCTTGACCTGCGCGTAGTCGCGCACGCGCCGCAGCAGGCGGTTGGCGATGCGCGGCGTGCCGCGCGAGCGCCGCGCGATCTCGCCGGCGCCCTCGGCGACGCAGTCGATGCCGAGAATCTGCGCCGAGCGGCGCACGATGCGCGTCAGTTCTTCCGCGCTGTAGAACTCCAGCCGCTGCACGATGCCGAAGCGGTCGCGCAGCGGCGCGGTGAGCAGGCCCGCGCGCGTGGTGGCACCGATCAGGGTGAAGGGCGGCAGGTCGAGCTTGATCGAGCGCGCGGCCGGGCCCTCGCCGATCATGATGTCGATCTGGAAATCTTCCATCGCCGGATACAACACCTCCTCCACGACCGGCGAGAGGCGATGGATCTCGTCGATGAAGAGCACGTCGTGCGGCTGCAGGTTGGTCAGCAGCGCGGCCAGATCACCGGCCTTCTCGATCACGGGACCGGAGGTGATGCGCAGGTTGACGCCGAGCTCGTTGGCGATCACGTGCGAGAGCGTGGTCTTGCCGAGTCCGGGCGGCCCGAAGATCAGCACGTGGTCGAGCGCCTCGCGGCGCTGCTTGGCCGCTTCGATGTAGATCGCCAACTGCTCGCGCACCGGCTGCTGGCCGAGATATTCGGCCAGACTCCGGGGGCGGATCGAGGCGTCGACGGCGTCGTCCTCGCGCGTGGCGCCGGCGGCGATGAGGCGGTCTTCTGTCATGCGCTTATGTTCGCATGACCGGGCCCGGAAGACCGCTTTCGGTCAGGCCGTCGAGCCCTGGAACGCTTGCGCCGCCAAGGCGAAGGAATACTTGCGCGCGGCGTGATCGAAGATGTTGGCCGTCAACATCAGCTCGTCCGGCTGGTGGCGGCTCGCGAACGCCGCGATGCCTTCGCGCACTTCGGCTGCATCGCCGACCACGGCGCAGGCCAGCGCCGCCTCGGTCATCGCCTTCTCCGGCGGCGTCCAGTAGGCCTCGATGTCGTCGATCGGCGGCGGGATCAGCCCCGGCTGTCCACGGCGCAGGCGCACGAAGCTCTGCTGCTGGGTGGTGAACAGGCGCCGCGCCTCGGCGCTGCTGTCGGCGGCCACCACGTTCAAGGCCAGCATGGCGTAGGGCGCTTGCAGATATTTCGACGACCTGAAGTCGCGCCGGTACAACGCCAGCGCCTCCTCCATCGCCGCCGGGGCGAAATGCGAGGCGAAGGCGAAGCGCAGTCCCAGCATCGACGCCAGCTGGGCACTGAACAGGCTGGAGCCCAGCAGCCACACCGGCATGTCGATGCCGGCACCGGGTACCGCGCGCACGGCCTGTCCCGGCTGCGCGGGATCGAAATAGCGCAGCAACTCGGCCACGTCGTGCGGGAAGGCATCGGCGCTGTCGAAATAGCGGCGCAGCGCGCGCGCCGTGGCCTGATCGGTGCCAGGCGCGCGACCGAGACCGAGGTCGATGCGATCGGGGTACAGCGACGCGAGCGTGCCGAACTGCTCGGCCACCTGCAGCGGCGCGTGATTGGGCAACATGATGCCGCCGGCGCCGACGCGGATCGTATGCGTGCCGCCGGCGATGTGTCCGATCAGCACCGCGGTCGCCGCGCTGGCGATGCCCGGCATGTTGTGGTGCTCGGCGAGCCAGTAGCGGCGGTAGCCAAGCGCCTCGGCATGGCGGGCCAGATCAAGCGAATTGGCGAAGGCCTGGCTGGGATCGCTGCCCTCGGTGACCGGGGCGAGATCGAGAAGCGAATACGGGAGCATCGTTGCCACATCGTCGAGAATGCCGGCATCTTGCGGCGGCCGCATGCCGATGTCAGTGGCACGGGCGGGATACTGCGATCCGCGCGTGGTTCACGGCGGGGTTCGCAGGATCTCGCCCAGGATCTTCGTGGCCTCGAACAGCCTCTGCTCTTCCGAGCCGCCGAATCCGAGCAGCAATCCGCTGCGGCGATCCGGACCGGCGTAGCACGTGGACAGCGCAGTCGCCGTCAGGCCGCGTTGCGTCATGCGTCGCACGATGTCCTTGTCGTCGAGTCCGTCCGACAGCAGCACCGCCACGTGCAACCCCGCATCGGCGTTATGCACCACGAGCCGATCGCCACAATGCTGCGCCAACCCCGCAAGCAGTGCATCGCGCCGCGCCAGATACACGCCGCGCATGCGGCGCAGATGCCGGGCGAAATGACCCTCGCGCAGGAATTCCGCGAGTACCGACTGATACAGCGTGGGCGAGAACAGGTCGAAGACTCTGCGCGCCTCGGTGAAATCCGGCACGCGCGATGGCGGCACCACCAGGTACCCGATCCGCAGCGCGGGAAACAGCACCTTGCTGAAGGTGCCGATGTAGATCACGCGTTCGTGCGCATCCATGCCCTGCAATGCGCCGAGCGGACGGCTGACGTAGCGGTATTCGCTGTCGTAATCGTCCTCCAGCACCCAGGCGTCGTTCCGGAATGCCCAGTCCAGCAACGCCAGGCGTCGCGCCGCGGTCATCGACATTCCCAGCGGATACTGGTGCGAAGGCGTCACATACACCGCGCGCACGTGTTCGCCATGCCGTTGCAACGCGGCCACGTCGATGCCCTCCTCGTCCACGGGCACCGGCACGATCCCGGCGCCGCCCGCGCCCAGTGCGACACGCGCGCCCGGATAACCCGGCTCTTCCATCGCCACGCGATCGCCGCGCGCCAGCAGCACCACCGCGGCCAGACGCAGCGCCGCCTGCGAGCCGGACACGATCAGCACTTGTTCGGCCTCGCAGCGCACGCCGCGAGCGGCGCGCAGATGCTCGGCGATCGCCATGCGCAGCGCCGCCACTCCCGCCGGATCGCCGTAGGCCATCTGCGCGAGCGGAAGTGCCTGCGCATGCCGCGCCACCAATCGCGACCACGCCGCCTGCGGGAACTGGTCCAGCGCCGGCAGGCTCATGCGGAACGGGCCGAGCCCGCCGTCGTCGCGGATCGGCGGCGGCGGATGGACGGCCCGGCCCGGCCGAGCCGGCGCCTGGAGTTGCAGGAGATCGTCCGGAAGCGCCGCGCTGACGAACGTCCCCGACCCTGCCCGCCCTTCGAGATAGCACTCGTGCAGCAGCTGTTCGTAGGCCGTCAGCACCGGCAGGCGCGAGACGGCCAGCTCCGCCGCCAGCGTGCGCGTCGAGGGAATGCGCTGGCCCGGCCGCAACACGCCATCGAGGATGGCGCGGCGCAGTCCGTCATAGATCTGGCGATGGATCGGAACGCCGCCGGACCGATCGAGGGACAGATGCAAAGTGGTCATGGCGCCTAACCACAAAGTGGTGATAGGCACATTACCACTCTGGGCCTAGAGTCCTCGCGACCATCTCTCGGGAGAGCCCTCATGTCCGCACGTCCGACACGTCGCCCGAAGCGTCCGCGCCTCCGCAATCCCCTGCTGGCCTGCCTGCTGGCCTGCCTGCTGCCTTGCGGCCTCGCCATCCTGCCACCCGCGCTCGCGCAGACCGCGCCACCTCCCTCGCCAATGCCCGCGGCCCAGCCGTCCGACGGGCAGCACGACTTCGACTGGGAAATCGGCACCTGGAAGACGCATCTGAAGCTGCTGCTGAATCCCCTCAGCGGCGCCCCGCCCCAATGGGCCGAGCTCACGGGCACGTCCGTGATCCGCAGGGTGTGGGATGGCCGCTCCAACCTGGTGGAGCTGGTTGCCGACGGTGGAGACCTTCACATCGAAGGCGCCAGCTGGCGCCTGTACGACCCGAAGACGCGGCAATGGAGCCTCAATTTCTCCAACAGTCGCGTCGGCACGCTGACGCCGCCGGTGTACGGCGAATTCAAGGACGGCGTCGGCGTGTTCTACGGCCAGGACTTCAACGATGGCCGCGCGGTGCTGGTCCGCTTCGTGATCACCCCGATCACGTCGGACAAATATCGGTTCGTGCAGTCCTATTCCGGCGACGGCGGCAAGACGTGGGAAGTCAACTGGATCGCGACGGACACGCGCGTGACTGACAATCCATAGGCGCGAGCGCGGCGCTTTGTCGCTCGTCATCCCGGCGAAAGCCGGGATCCAGCCTTTCGTCCAGAGACGCGCTTCCGTTGAGAAGAAGCTGGATCCCGGCTTTCGCCGGGATGACGAGCATTTTGCGAAGGCCCCTCGCAGGCCCCATCAGATCTCGACCTGCGCACCCAACTCGACCAGGCGATTGCCGGGGATGCGGAAGAATCCCGTCGCCGGCGCCGCATTGCGATGCATGAAGGCGAACAGCTTGTCGCGCCAGACCGGCATGCCGCGGTGGCGGCTGGCCACGATGGTTTCGCGACTGGCGAAATACGTGGTGTCCATCGGATCGAAATACACCCCACCCTGATCGCAGGAACGCATCAGCGCCAGCGGCACGTCGGGCGTTTCCATGAAGCCGAAGCGGATCAGCACGCGATAGAAGTCGTTGCCGATCGCCTCGATCTTCAGACGCTTCTCGCTTGGCGCATGCGGAACGCCCAGCGTCTCCACGGTGAGGAAGACGTTGCGCTCGTGCAGCACCTTGTTGTGCTTGAGGTTGTGCAGCAGTGCATGCGGCACCACGCCCTGGTCGGCGGTCATGAAAATCGCCGTGCCCGGCACGCGCACCGGCGGCGCCAGCATCAGGCCGGGCAGGAAGCTGTCGAGCTGGATGCCTTCCTTGCGCACTTCCTCATGCAGCAGCTCGCGGCCGCGGCGCCAGGTGCGCAGCATCGTGAACACGATGATGCCCAGCACCACCGGGAACCACGCGCCGTGGAAGAACTTCACGCCGTTGGCGATGAGGAAGCCGATGTCGATGACCACCACCACCGCGCACACCGGCAATACCCAGACCCTGGCGCGCTTCCACTGCGCGCGCACCAGCAGGGCAAGCAGCAAGGTGTCGATCAGCATGGTACCGGCCACCGAAACACCGTAGGCCGAGGCCAGCGATGTCGAGGAGCGGAATGCCAGCACCAGCGCGATCACCGCGATCATCAGCATCCAGTTGATCCACGGGATGTAGATCTGGCCGATGGTCTCGCGCGAGGTATGACGGATCTGCATGCGCGGGATGTAACCCAGCTGCATCGCCTGACGCGCCACCGAATACGCACCCGTGATCACCGCTTGCGAGGCGATCACCGTCGCCGCGGTGGCGAGCGCGATCATCGGCCAGCGTGCCCATTCCGGCACGCCGAGATAGAACGGGTTCTTCGCGGCGTCCGGGAATTCCAGCACCAGCGCGCCCTGCCCCAGATAGTTGAGCATCAGCGACGGCAGCACGAAGAAATTCCAGGCCACCTGGATCGGGAAACGGCCGAAATGGCCCATGTCCGCGTACAGCGCCTCGCCGCCCGTCACCGCCAGCACGATCGCGCCGAGGATGAAGATGCCGTGCCAGCTGTGATCGATGAAGAACTTCACCGCCCACCACGGATTGATCGCCTTGATCACTTCCGGATTGTGGAAGATGTTGATCACGCCGATCACCGCCAGCGACAGGAACCACAGGATCGTGATCGGCCCGAAGATGCGGCCGACCCGCTCCGTGCCATGGCGCTGCACGAGAAACAGCACCAGCAGAATCGCCACCGTCACCGGCACGATGAACGGATGCAGCTTCGGCTCGATCACTTCCAGGCCTTCCACCGCCGACAGCACCGAGATCGCCGGCGTGATCACGCCGTCGCCAAAAAACAGCGACGCGCCGAAGATGCCGAGGATGCCGACCGCATACGCCGAGCGCCCGCCCTTGGCGAGCGTGCGCTGCGCCAGCGTCATCAGCGCCATGATGCCGCCCTCGCCTTCGTTGTCGGCGCGCATGATGATCAGCACGTACTTCAGCGTGACCATGATCATCAGCGCCCAGAACACGAGCGACAGGATGCCGAGCACGGTGTCGTGGTCGGCGACCAGTCCGTAGTGCTCGGAGAACGCTTCCTTCAGCGTGTACAGCGGGCTGGTGCCGATGTCGCCGAACACCACGCCGATCGCACCGATCACCAGCGCCGGCAATCCGATCTTGCCGTGGCCGTGATTCGATGCATGCGTGTTCGATGCGTGCGCGTCGGAATTATGATTGTTGGAAGAATTGCCCATGACTCTCCGGTCGCCGTACCGCTGCTCAGCGCAGCGCGGACTGTAGCGCCTTGCGGATGATGGTTTCGGCGGCGTCGCCGTCGGCGTGTGCCTGCTTGGCCATGCGCTGCGCTTCGGCCGGCTTGTAGCCGAGCTGCTGCAGGGCGATGGTCGCCTCCGAAAGAGGATCGGCCGGCGCCTTGCCGGCAATCGCGGTGGTGGTGGAACCCATGGTGGCGACGCGATCGCGCAATTCAACCACCATGCGTTCGGCCGTTTTCTTGCCGATGCCGGGAATGCGCGTGAGCGCCTGCACATCGCTGGTCTGCACCAGGCGGGCGAATTCGTCCACCGACGCCCCCGACAGCACCGCCAGCGCGATCTTGGCGCCGATGCCGCTCACGCGCTGCACATCGCGGAACAGCTGGCGCTCGGCCTCGCTCAGGAAGCCGTACAGCGACACCGAATCCTCTTTCTGCGCGTAGTGCGTGAACAGCGCCACCTCGCGTCCGGCCTCCGGCAGGTCGTAGAACGTGCTCATCGGCGCTTCCAGCTCGTAGCCGACGCCGTGCACGTCCACCACCAGCCAGGGCGGCTGCTTGTGGATGAGAATGCCCTTGAGCCGCCCGATCATCGGATCACTTCCTGCTCCAGGCTTCGCGCGCGTTCACGCCGAGCTTGCGCGCGGTCGCGCGCACATGCGCATGCGTGATGGCCACGGCCAGGGCGTCGGCGGCGTCGGCCTGCAGCTTGCCTTTCAGATTGAGCATGACCCCCACCATGTGCTGCACCTGCACCTTGTCGGCGCCGCCTTTTCCCACCAATGCCAGCTTGATTTCTTTCGCGGCATATTCGTGGATCGGCAGATCGCGCATCACCGCCGCGCACAACGCCGCGCCTCGCGCCTGTCCCAGCTTCAATGCGGAATCCGGATTGCGGGCCATGAACACCTGCTCGATCGCGACTTCGTCGGGTCGATGCGTGTCAATGATCTCAGACAATCCTTGGAGCAATCGCTTTAATCGCGCCGGAAAGCCGCCTTCCGGCCCCGTATCGCCGCCCAACAGGTTCAGGGGCGCGTGAAAGACGTGTGTCGTCTTGCCCGTGGCGTCGACGTCGATGATGCCGACGCCGGTACGCTGCGAGCCCGGATCGATGCCGAGGATGCGGGTCACGGCTGCATTCAATCGCAGGCAATCGCGCGCTGTTCCCTTCTCCCTCCGGGAGAAGGTGGCGCGTAGCGCCGGATGAGGGCGGGAAAACGACTTGCCAAAGAACGTTCCATGACACGGAATTCTCCTACCCTCATCCGCCCCTTCGGAGCCCTCAGCCGCTTGAAGCGGCTTCGATCTCCCCAGGGGAGAAGGGAAAGGCAAGTCGCGTCACGCATATGCCGCGTCGCCGAGATCGGCGTTCGAATACACGCTCTGCACGTCGTCGAGATCTTCCAGCCAATTCAGCAGCTTGGCCACCTGTTGCGCGGTCTCGCCTTCCACAGCGATGTCGTTGTCGGCGCGCATCGTCACCTCGGCGTGACCCGGCGCCAGTCCGGCGGCGGTCATCGCATCGCGCACTTCCGCGAAACTCTCCGGCGCCGTCACCACGTCGATCGAGCCGTCGTCCGCATACACCACCACGTCGTCGGCGCCTGCCTCGATGGCCGCCTCGGTGATCTTCTCCTCGCTCGATCCGGGCGCGTAGCTCAGCACGCCGAGCTTCTTGAACATGAAGGCGACCGAGCCGTCGGTGCCGAGATTGCCGCCGAACTTGCCGAAGGCATGGCGCACATCGGACACGGTGCGCACCTTGTTGTCGGTGAGGCAGTCCACGATCACCGCGACGCCGCCCGGGGCGTAACCCTCGTAGCGGATTTCCTCGTATTCCACGCCTTCCAGCGCGCCGGTGGCTTTCTTGATCGCGCGTTCGATCACGTCCTTGGACATGTTCGCCGACAGCGCCTTGTCGATGGCGCTGCGCAGGCGCGGATTGCCGCCCGGATCGCCGCCGCCGCTGCGTGCCGCGACCGAAATCTCGCGGATGATCTTGGTGAAGATTTTCCCGCGCCGGGCATCCTCGGCGTTCTTGCGGGCTTCGATGGAAGGACCTCTACCCATGGGCTGTTCAGGCGGCGCGAATGGACGAAACCGCGCATTTTACCTGATGCCCACCGGAGGTGCCGGGCGGGCCAGAATGGGGCCGGATCAGCCGTTTCAGTGCAGGAAACGCCCCTCGCGCAGGAAGGCGGCCGCCTGCTGCGCCGCCTGCGCCGAGAACACCAGGCCGCTGTGGCTGGAAGCGACGACGCAATGGTCGCGCAGGCCGGGCAGGCGCGTTTCCTCCAGCGCCACCGTGCCGTCCGAGGCCAGATCGAAGTCCGGAAACAGCCGCCCGAGGCCGTGCGGCACGTTGCCGGCCACCATGCCGACCTCGGCCACGCCCTCCCAGGCCTCGAATCCGCGCTGCAGGAATTCCGCGCTCCTGCCCAGCACCGGCAATGCCCAGGGCAGCGCCGCCAGGTGCCGCGCGGTCGTACTGCCGCGCAAGGGCGAGCCCAGGCAGACCACGCGCGTGACCGGCAGGTCCGGCGCGCGGCGCAGGGCTTCCAGCGCCATCATGCCGCCGAGGCTGTGCCCGACGATGGTGGTCTGGGGCGATGCCCGCAAGGTTTCGATCAACGCCGGCAGCGCCGCTTCCGGGCCGCCGACCACGCTGGCGTAGCCGAGGATGCGTGGCGTGAATCCCGCCTCCCGCAAGCGCACCGCCAGCGGCGTCAGCCAGGCGCGCGCGTTCCAGATGCCGTGCAGCAGCACGACGTGTTTGCTCAATGCAGGCCCGCCGGAGCCGGCCCGCTCACGCCGGCCTGCCCATGCCGGCCCGCTCATGCCGCCTCGCTCCGAGGCCGGCCGACCGGTTGCGCCGAGGCTTCGCGGCGCAGGATGAATTCGAGATCGCGCACCCGACCGACCGGGAATTCGTATTCGCCCACGCGCCGGAACCCGTGGCGTTCGTAGAAGCGCTGCGCACCGAGATTCTCGGACCACACGCCGATCCACAGCGTGCGCGGGCCGTCACGCTCCAGCCAATCGATCACGGCGCGGAACAGCTGCCCGCCCCAGCCGCCGTTCTGCAGCGACCGCCGCACGTACAGGCGCTTGAGTTCGCCATCGCCGGGCGCGACTTCGTCATGCGGCAGACCGCAAGGGCCGGCCAGCGCATAGCCAATGGCTTCGGAACCATCACGCTCCAGCAACCAGAACGCGTAGGCCGAATCGTTCAGCAACCTGGCGTGCGCTTCGACCGAATACGTCTCGCGCAGGAAGAACTCCAGGTCCTCCGGCGGATACAGATGCCCGAAAGTTTCGATGAAGGTTTGTGCCGCCAGCGTCGACAATGCCTGCGCATCGGCAGGCACGGCACGGCGGATCACCAGATTCGGTCGCTGTTCGGTCATTCGCGCAGGCATGTCGTCACGCAGTTACAGCCGGAGGCTAGCATCGGCTCTTCGTGGCGTGCAACGCATGGGCGGGGAATGGCGGCCCGACCGGATGTCCTTGCAACGTCGCCATCACGCTCTTCTCAAGGAATGGCATCCGGCGCGAAACGACCGCACGGCTACCGCGCGATCGGACAGATATCATCGCCTGCCTGCTTACGCCGCCGGCGGCGGATTCTTCTTGGCGGCCACGCGTGTGCCCGCCTTCAGCAAGGCGTTCGGCGCCAGCACGATCTGATCACCGGCGGCGATGCCGTCGAGGATCTCGATCTCGCCGCCGAGATTGCGCCCGACCTTGACGCGTCGGTAATCGAGTTTCGACGCCGGCCCCAGGAGCGCGACCCGCGTGCCGTCGGCGTCGGTGATCACCGCCGACTCCGGCACGATCACCGCGGCGGCGGTGCGCGGCACCGACAGCTTCACCTCGCCGACCATGCCGGCGGGAATGCGATTGTCGGGATTGGGCAGACGCAGTTCCACGCGCATCGCGCCGATGCTGCTGGAGATGCTCTGCGCGCTGCGGATCACTTCGGCCTGGAAGGTTTCGCCCGGCAGTTCCGGGAAGCTCACTTCGGCGCGCAGGCCGGGGCGCACCTGCAAAGCGGCGCTCTGCGGCACGTCCACCACCACGCGCAGCGGATCGAGCACGTTGACGGTGAACATCGGCGTGGCCGAGGAGGCCGAGTCGCCGACCACGCGATCGCCGCGTTCGATGTTGCGCGCGGCGATCACACCGGCGAACGGCGCGCGCACCACCTGGAAGCCCTGGCGTTCGCGAGCACTCACCAGCCGCGCCTCCGCGGCGGCGCGGCCGGCGATCGCGGCATCCTGGGCAGCCTTGCGATCGGTGTACATCTCCTTGGAGATCGCATTGGACCGCACCAGCACCGCGGCGCGATCAAAATTGGTCTTCGCCAGTTCTTCATTGGCGCGGGCACTGATCACGTCCGCCTGCGCCTCGCGCACCGACGAATCGACTTCTGGCGTCGAGATCACCGCCAGCACCTGCCCCGCGGCGACCTTGTCGCCGAGATCGACGCGGCGTTCGGACACGAGTCCCGTGGCGCGTGCGTACAACTGCGCCGATTCTCCAGCGAGCGCGCGTGCCGGCAGGCTCAAAGCGTAGGCCGCGTCCGCGGCGCGGGCATTGGCCACGAGGACTTGCGGCAATGCGCTCGCACCCGGCTTGGTTTCCTCGGCGTCGCTGCGCGCGCAACCGGCCAGCGTCGCCAACGCGGCGGCGCACACCACCGCAAGTAGCGCACGAACGGGAGCGGATTGGATGAAGGTGGCGGAACTCATAACGGAACTCCGGCATCGGCGGTTTCGCCGCCTGAAGAAGATGAAGAAGAAGGAAGAGGGTCGGTTTGCGTCGTTTGCGTCGCCGCGGCATGGCGCTTCAGACGGCGACCGAGCACGGCCAGGATCGACGGCACCACGACCAGCGTGGCCGGCGTGCCGAACAGCAGGCCGCCGATCACCGCACGGCCGAGCGGCGCGTTCTGCTCGCCGCCTTCGCCGAGACCAAGCGCCATCGGGATGATGCCGAGCACCATCGCGCTGGCCGTCATCAGCACCGGGCGCAGACGCACGGCGGCGGATTCGTAGGCGGCCATCTCGGGATCATGGCCTTCGGCGATCAGGTTGCGGGCGAAGCTGGTGACCAGCACCGAGTTGGCGGTCGACACGCCGATCACCATCATCACGCCCATCAGCGCCGGCACGCTGAGCGAGGTGCCGGTGACGAACAGCGCGACGGCGGCACCGGCGATCGCGATCGGCAGGCCCGACATCGCCACCAGCGGCTGGATCCACGACTGGAAGTTCACCACCAGCACCAGGAACACCAGCACCGCCGACATCAGCAGGCCGGCGGCGAGTTCGCCGTAAGCGCTCTGCATCTCGCCGGCCTGGCCGACGATCTCGATGCGGTTGCCGGGTTTCAGATTGCCTTCCTGCTGCGCGACGATCGCGCGCAGGCGGTCGTACACCGAGCCAAGATCGCTGTTCTGCACGTTGGCGAGCACGCTGATCGTCGGCGCCAGCGTGGTGCGCGCCAGGCTCGCCGGCACCTTGCGGGCCGTGATCGTGGCGATACTGCGCAGCAGCACCGCCTGCCCGTCGCCGCCGATGCGCAGCGGCATGTTGAGCAGGGTTTCGGCATCGCCAAGTTCGGTGATCGGCGCCTGCACCTGCACGGTGTAGGCGAGCGCATTGGCGGTGTCGGTCCAGTACACCGGCGTGACCGTGCCGGCCGAGCCAAGTACCGCCAGCACGGCGCGGCTGGCCTGCTGCGCGTCGAGTCCGAGCTGCGCGGCGCGGGTGCGGTCGATCTTGATCTGGTACTCCGGCAGATCCAGCACCTGACGCAATCCCACATCCACCGCGCCGGGAACCTCGCGCAGTTCGCGCTCGATCGCGCGCGCGGCGGCGAGATTGCCGGGAACGTCACGACCGGCGAGTCGCACCTCGAACGCCGCGGCCGCCGAGCCGGCCAGCGTGCGGCTGGTGGCATCGGGCGGGCGCTCGAACATCACCACACCGGGAAACTTCTCCGCGATCACCCGCCGGATGGCGGCCAGGTATTCATGACTGGGCGCATGCGGCGAACGCAACTGCACCTGCACCTCGGCCTCGAACGCACCGACCACGGTGCTGTCCACGATCGACATGTTGTAGGCCTCGGGCACGCCGATCTGTTCGTAGACTGTCTGCAGTTCCGAGGCGGGGATGATGCGGCGGATCTCGTTCTGGATGTCGCTCAGGCGCGCGGCGGTCTGCTCCAGTCGCGTGCCGGGCGGCATGCGCACCTGCATGCGCAACTGGCCGGCGTCGACCTGCGGGAAGTAGTCGCGCCCCAGCATCAGCGCCGCACCGACGCCGAGCGCCAGTGTCAGCAGCGCCGCCAGCGTCAGCACACCACCATGATGGCCCAGCCGCACCAGCAGGGCGTGATGGCGTTCACGCAGATTCTCCAGAACATGCTCGACGCGATGATTGACCGACAGCAGCAGTTTCTCAGGGGCCCAGCGCGGGTTCTTGCGACTCTCGATATCGGCAGGCAGCAGCAGGTAGCACAGCACCGGAATGAGTGTGCGCGACAACAGGAACGAGGCCGCCATCGCGAAGATCACCGCCAGCGCCAGCGGCGTGAACACCCAGGCCGACAGGCCGGTCATCAGCAGGATGGGCGTGAGCACGATACAGATCGCGATCGTCGACACCATTTCGGGAAACACCACTTCCTTGGCGCTGTCCAGGATCGCCGTGCGCACGTCCTTGCCCATCGCGATGTGACGGTTGGTGTTCTCCACGTCCACGACCGCGTTGTCGACCAGGATGCCGATCGCCAATGCCAGACCACCCAGCGTCATCACGTTGAAGGTGTAGCCGAGCAGGTCGAGCATCGACACCGAAGCCAGCAGCGCCAGCGGAATCGCCGACAGCACGATCACGCTCGAACGCCACGAGCCGATGAACACCAGCACCACGAACGCCACCAGCAGGCCCACCAGCACCGCTTCGTGCTGGATCGAGCCGATGGCGTTGTCGACGAACACCGACTGATCGAAGATCGGCTCGATCCGCATGCCCGGCGGTGCCGATGCCAGCACTTCCGGCAGCTTGGCGCGCACCGCGCGTACGATCTCCACAGCCGAGGCGCCGCCCATCTTGATCAGCGCCACCGACACCGCGTTGGCGCCGTCCATGCGCGCGACGTTGGTCTGCAGTGCGCCGCCATCGCGCACCGAGGCGATGTCGCGCACGTAGATGATGCTGCCGTCGCGGTTGGCGACCGGCAGATCGAGAAATTCGGCGGTGGTGGCCGGGCTGACGTTGAGCGAGATCTGCATCTCGCGCGCGCCCTCGCGGATCGAGCCCGATGGCAAGGTCGGATTGCCGCGCTCCAGTGCGTTGGTCACGTCCGCCGGCGTCAGGCCGTAGGTCTGCAATGCGGAAGGATTCAGATCGACCATGATCTGCCGCGGCGCGCCGCCGTAGGGCAGGCTCATGCGGATGCCCGGGATGGTCTGGATCTGCGAACGCAGCTGCAGGCGCGCGTAGTCGTACAGCTGCGCCTGCGACATCGAATCCGAGGACAGCACCAACTGCAGCACCGGCGTGCTGGACAGGCTGTTGCGCACCACGATCGGCGGCGAGGTGCCGGTGGGCATGCGCCGCAGGATCGTCTGCGAGATGGAGGTGATCTGGCTGTACGCGCGATCCAGGCTGACGTTCGGCTGGAAATCGATGCGGATGATGGCGACGCCGTTGATCGTTTCCGATCGCACTTCCTTGATGTCGTCGACGCTGTTGAGGATCGCGATCTCGGAGAACGTGGTCATCTTGGCGGCCATGTCCGCCGCCGGCAGACCGCTATAAGTCCAGACCAGATTGATCGAGGGAATGCCGACTTCCGGCAGGATGTCGGTCGGCATGCGCCGTGCCGCCAGCGTGCCGAACAGCAGGATCAGGATCGCTAGCACGCCGATGGTGTAACGGCGTGCCAACGCATATTGGACGATCCACATGATGAGAATCCCGGTGTGGGGGAGGCGGGACATCTCGCCACGGAAACAACTTCAACCCCTGCCCGTGAAATCAACAAACCGGGAAGAGGCGGATGGTGCGCCGAGCGTTGTCGATCAAGCTACGCCGGTCGTATTCACCGGCGTTAGTTCATTGCTGTCAGAGAATTGCCTAATCCTGCAATCCGTGCCGAGATGTACTCACGATACCCGGAACCGGCGCGCATAATCGCCGCAACGGCAGAACAAGGTATTCCGTCATGCATTCAAGTGTTTCCGCCGACTCCATCGCCGCCCGCGCGCAACACGCGCAGCAAGCCGAGCTTGCTGACCGGATTGCCCGATTGACGCCCGAGGACGGCAATCACACGACGTCCATATCCAAGCTCTTCGCCTATCGCGCCAGCGCGCCCGGGCCGTGCATCCCGTCCGTGTACGAGCCGCGGCTGGCGTTCGTGGCGCAGGGCAGCAAGATCGTCATGCTGGCCGGCGACACGTATCGCTACGACCCGCTGCACTTCCTGGTCGTTTCGATGCCGCTTCCGGCCGCCAGCGGTGTGATCGATGCCACGCCCGAGAAGCCCTATCTGGCGCTGCGCCTGGACATCGAGCTGGATGAGATCTCTTCCTTGCTGCGCGATGTCGAGCCGCCGCCGGCACCGGTCCAGGTCGATCGCGGCCTGTACGCCGCGCGCGCCGACGCGCAACTGCTCGACGCCGTGCTGCGCCTGATGCGCCTGCTGGATAATCCGCAGGACGTACCGGTGCTGTCCGCGTCCATGAAACGCGAAATCTATTACCGCGTGCTGACAGGTGACCTCGGTCACCGTTTGCGCGATCTCGCCACCGCCGGCAGCCGCTCCAATCGCATCGCCAGGGCGGTGGCGCAGCTGCGCGAGCACTACGCGCAGCCGCTGCGCATCGATGAGCTCGCGGATTCGGTGCACATGAGCGTGTCGTCCCTGCACCACCAGTTCAAGGCGGCCACGTCGATGTCGCCGCTGCAGTTCCAGAAGCAGATGCGCCTGCACGAGGCGCGCAGGCTGATGCTGATGGACGGGTTGGAGGCCAACACCGCCGCACATCGCGTCGGCTACGAAAGCCCCTCGCAGTTCAGCCGCGAATACAAGCGCCTGTTCGGCGCGCCGCCGCGTTCGGATATCGGGCTGGCGAGAGCCTCGCAAGCCGGATGACGTGAACGGGAGCGGCCGTAGCCGCTCCCGCAGGATTCACTTCAACGGATTATTTCTACCAAGGATTGCACGGGTGGAGCGTGAAGTTGCGCTGCCCCGTGTCCTTGCCCCAGGTGAGAATGCTTCCGTCGCATTCGACCCGCATCCCACCTATCGCCACGCCGCTGCTGTTGTAGAAGGTGATCTCGGCCCACTCTTCTCCGAGGATGGGCCATCGGGCGGACACCAGCCCCGAGATCGTGATCAGCGCTGCGACCAGCATGAGCCTGACCGCGGTTTTCCTGCGAATGCGCATACTTCCTCCATGATCGACGCGGATCCATTTCCGCCGCCCGACCATAGCACCGGCCGCGACGGCAGATTGCCAATGCCGTCGCAACGCCGGGCCCATCGCCACCTCAGGACTTGGGCCGCACCATCACGTGTACTTCCGCCAGCTGCGCGTCCGGAATCGGCGACGGCGCGCCGGTCATCAGGCACTGCGCGGTGGTGGTCTTCGGGAACGCGATCACATCGCGAATCGACTCGGTGCCCGCCATCAGCGCGGCGATGCGGTCGATGCCGAAAGCGATACCGCCGTGCGGCGGCGCGCCGTAACGCAACGCCTCGAGCAGGAAGCCGAATTTCGCCTCCGCCTCTTCCGCGCCGATGCCGAGCAACTCGAACACCGCCGACTGCATCGACGAGCGATGGATGCGGATCGAACCGCCACCGATTTCGTTGCCGTTGAGCACCATGTCGTAGCCGCGCGAGACCGCAATCTTGGCGTTGGCGCGCAGATCGGCCTCGTCATCGACCGCGGGCGCGGTGAACGGATGATGCAGGGCCACGTAACGGTTCTCTTCAGCATCCCATTCGAACATCGGGAAATCGGTCACCCACAACGGCTTCCAGCCGTTTTCGACCAGGCCGAGATCGCGGCCGAGCTTCAGCCGCAGCGCGCCCATGAAATCGCTGGCGGTCTTGTAATCGGCCGCGCCGAACAGCAGCAGATCGCCGCTGCCTGCCTGCGTGGCCTGCAGGATCGCGGCGAGCGTGGCGTCGTCAAGGAACTTGGCGATCGGCGAGTTGACGCCTTCGCGTCCCTTGCCCGCGTCTTCGACCTTCATCCACGCCAGGCCCTTGGCGCCGAACTTGGCCGCATGCGCGGCAAGATCGTCGATCTGCTTGCGCGACAGCGCCGCGCCACCGGGCGTGCGCAGCGCCACGACACGGCCATCCTCATGGTTCGCCCAATCGGTGAACACCTTGAACTCGGATGTCTTCACCAGCTCGGCGACATCGACCAGCTCCAGCGCGATGCGCAGATCGGGTTTGTCGGAGCCATAGCGACGCATCGCCTCGGCATAAGTCATGCGCGGGAACGGATCGGCGAGCTCGACCTGCATCACTTCGCGGAACACGTCACGGATCATCGCCTCGACCGTGTCCTGCACGTCGTGTTCTTCCACCCAGGCGAATTCCATGTCGAGCTGGGTGAATTCGAGCTGGCGATCGGCGCGCAGCGCCTCGTCGCGGAAGCAGCGCGCGATTTGGTAATAGCGGTCGAAGCCGGCCATCATCAGGATCTGCTTGAACAGCTGCGGCGACTGCGGCAACGCGTAGAACTCGCCCGGATGCATGCGCGCCGGCACCAGGAAGTCGCGCGCGCCTTCCGGCGTGGCCTTGGTGAGGATCGGCGTCTCGATGTCCTGGAAGCCGCGCGCATCGAGCCAGCGGCGCAGCGCCTGCACCAGGCGGATGCGCGTGCGCATCATGCGCTGCATCGGCGGCGTGCGCAGATCAAGGTAGCGGTACTTCAGGCGGATGTCCTCGCCCGGATTCTCGTGCGCGTGGAACGGCAGCGGCTCGGCCTTGTTCAACACTTCGATCCTGGTCGCGACGATCTCCACGCGACCGGTCTTGATCTTGTCGTTCACGCTCTGGCGCGCGCGCACCGTGCCTGTCACGCGCAGGCAATCCTCGTAACCCACGTGCGCGGCCCTGGCGATCACTTCAGCGTTGCCGGCGGCGTCCGAGGGTTCGGCGACGATCTGGACGATGCCCTCGTGGTCGCGCAGATCGATGAAGCACAGGCCGCCGAGGTTGCGGGCGACGTCCGCCCAGCCGCACAGGGTCACGGTTTGGCCGATCAGGCTTTCGTCGATCAGGCCGCAGAAATGGGTACGCATAGGGATTCCAAGCAAGAGCTGCGCTGCGGCAGCCGAAAGACTAGATAGTTTAAGGCAGCGAGGCGGCCACCCCTTCTCCCGTTGGGAGATCGAAGCCGCTTCGAGCGGCTGAGGGGCGCGAAGCGCCGGATGAGGGCGGGAGAACGATTCGCCTGGGAACGTTCCCGTGGGCCGGCATTGCCCCGCCCGCATCCGCCCCTTCGGGGCCCTCAGCCGCGGATGCGGCTTCGATCTCCCAACGGGAGAAGGAAAAGCCGGCTATTCCGCCGCTTTGGCGGCCGCGGGCGCGGAGGTCGTCTCGATCTTCGCCGCCGGCTTGGCGTCGCCAGCGGGCTTGCTTTCGGCCGGTTTGCTCTCGCCCCCGGCCTTGCCGCCCTCGCCGCCCTCGACCAGATTGCGCTTCTTGTCGCCGTCCTTCTTGAAATCGGTCTCGTACCAGCCGCTGCCGGCAAGCCGGAACGCGGGGGCGGTCAGCTGGCGCTTGATGGCCTGCGCGCCGCAGGCCGGGCAGGTGTCGGGGTCCGGGTCGGACAGCTTCTGCAGCCGGTCGAAGGCATGGCCGCAGGCGGTGCAGTGGAAGGCGTAGATCGGCATCGGCTCAATCGTTCTAGGAAACGCCGGGAATTTTGGGGGTTGGCGCCACCAAATCAAGCACGCGGCAGGCCGAAAGGGACATTCCGCCCTCCCAAAGGCCACAAACCGGCCGCCACCAGGCTCCGTCGACGTCTAAATCGGCCAGGGTCGCGTTCCCTGTCCGCCCCCTCGAAAGCGTGATGCGCGCGGCTATGAATACGAATGCAGTCCTCCATGTGCATTTGCACACGGCGGGATACTGCCGAACGGGGAAACACTGCTCAATCGCCAGCGTGGAGGATGCGATGCCGCTTCGGATGCCAGTACGGATGTCATCGACAGGACTGCTTTCGTCCTGCCTGCTCACACTGTTCGCCCTGCTGCTGCTCGTGCAGCCGACGAACGCACGCGCGGCGATCGACGCGCAGAATCTCGGCGCGAAATACGACGCCACCGCCAGCAACATCACCTTCCGTGTCTACTCCTCGCGCGCGACGCGCATCGAGGTGTGGATCTACAAGACCGCGCAGGGCGCGCAGGAGAAGGTCAGCTACGTGCTGACCAAGGACACCACGACCAACATCTGGTCGAAGACCGTCTCCGTCGCCACGCTGTCTGGCACCTACGGCATCACCGGCACCGTCTACTACGGCTATCGCGCCTGGGGCCCGAACTGGCCGTACAACAGCGCCTGGACCAAGGGCACCGGCACCGGCTTCGCCAGCGACGTCGATGCCAACGGCAACCGCTTCAACCCCAACAAGTTGCTGATCGATCCCTACACGCGCGAGATCAGCCACGACCCGATCACCGCCACGTGCCAGGACGGCAGCCTCTACGCCACCGGAGCCACCCATCGCAACAAGGATAGCGGCGCCTGCGCGCCGAAGAGCATCGTACTGGCCGCCGATACCACGTCCATCGGCACCAAACCGACTCGCGCGCTGAAAGACGACGTCATCTACGAAGTCCACGTGCGCGGACTGACGATGAACGACATCTCGCTCCCCGCCTCGATCCGCGGCACCTACGCCGGCGCGGCGCAGAAGGCGTCCTATCTCGCCGGCCTCGGCGTCACCGCCGTCGAATTCCTGCCCGTACAGGAAACCGGCAACGACCAGAACGACATCGCTCCGAACTCCACCACGGACGACAACTACTGGGGCTACATGACCCTGAACTACTTCGCCCCGGACCGCCGCTACGCCTCCGACAAGACACCCGGCGGCCCGACGCGCGAATGGAAGGCGATGGTGAAGGCCTTCCACGACGCCGGCATCAAGGTCTACATCGATGTGGTCTACAACCACACCGGCGAAGGCGGCGCCTGGGGCGGCACCGACGGGCTCACTGTCTACAACCTCTATTCGTTCCGCGGCCTCGACAATCCGACCTACTACTCGCTCACCTCCGACTACCAGCATCCCTGGGACAACACCGGCGTCGGCGGCAACTACAATTCGCGCAATGCCATCGCGCAGAACCTGATCGTCGATTCTCTGGCATGGTGGCGCGACGCACTGGGCGTGGACGGCTTCCGCTACGACCTCGCCTCGGTGCTCGGCAACAGCTGCCAGCACGGCTGCTTCAATTTCGACAAGAGCGACTCCGGCAACGCGATCAACCGCATCCTCAGCGAATTGCCCTCACGCCCCGCGGGAGGCGGCAGCGGCATCGATCACATCGCCGAACCCTGGGCGATCGGCGGCAATTCCTATCAGGTCGGCGGCTTTCCTGCCGGATGGGCGGAATGGAACGGCATCTACCGCGACGCGCTGCGCAAGAAGCAGAACAAGCTCGGCCTCGAAACCGTCACCACGGGCACGCTCGCCACGCGCTTCGCCGGCTCCAGTGATCTTTATGGCGACGACGGCCGCAAGCCGTGGCATTCGATCAACTTCATGGTCGCCCACGACGGCTTCACCCTCAACGACCTGTATGCCTACAACAGCAAGCAGAACAACCAGCCCTGGCCCTACGGCCCCTCCGACGGCGGCGAGGACAACAACAACAGTTGGGATCAGGGCGGAAATCTCGCCGAGCAGCGCAAGGCGGCGCGCACCGGAATGGCGTTCCTCATGCTCAACGCCGGCGTGCCGATGATCACCGGCGGCGACGAAGCGTTGCGCACCCAGTTCGGCAACAACAACGCCTACAACCTCGATTCGGCGGCCAACTGGCTGTACTGGACACGCGACAGCTACGAAGCCAACTTCGAGACCTACAGCAAGCGCCTGATCGCCTTCCGCAAGGCGCACCCCGCCCTGCGTCCGGCGAATTTCTATTCCAGCGTCGACAACAACGGCAACGTGATGGAGCAGCTGCGCTGGTTCAAGCCGAACGGCGCGCAGGCGGATTCCGCATACTTCAACGATGCCAACAATCACGCCATCGCCTGGCGCATCGACGGCAGCGAATTCGGCGATGGCGCCAGCGCGATCTACATCGCCTACAACGGCTGGTCGGGCAGCGTGAACTTCACCCTGCCCTGGCCGGGAACGGGCAAGCAGTGGTACCGCGTCACCGACACGGCGACGTGGAACGAAGGCGCGAACACCGTGGTGACGCCGGGTTCGGAAACGTTGATTGGTGGCGAGAACACCGTCTATGGGCTGGAAGCGCGTTCGGTGTTGTTATTGATCGCCAAGTAACGGGCATCCCGATTCTTCGTCCCGGCGAAAGCCGGGACGACGGCGACTGAGCCTGACGCGGACCCGACGAACGGCTTCGGACGTCAAGTCGATTCGTAGAGCGTCAGCAACTCCTGCTCGACCGATTCCAACTCGCTGCGCAGCGTCTGTTGCTCGCGCCCAAGATCGGCCGCACGCTTGCCGCCATCGGCATACGCCGCGGGATCGGCAAGTTCGGTTTCAATCGCGGCCAGACGCGTTTCCAGTTCCGCCGCACGCGCCTCCGCCTTCGCCAGCTTGTGCGGGTTGATCTTGGCGGGCTTCGCGGTTTTCGCCGGCGCAGATGGTGTCTGCGCGGCCGGCACGGGCGCGGAGGCGGGCGGCTTGCCTTCGCCGCCGCCCGCGCGCGTGCGCAGCCAGGACGCGTACTCGTCGAGATCGCCGTCGAAAGGCTTGACCACGCCGTCGGCCACGCGCCAGAAGCTGTCGCTGACCAAACCGATGAGATGGCGATCGTGCGACACCAGCACGATGGCACCGTCGAAATCGCTGAGCGCCTCGGCCAGTGCTTCGCGCATGTCGAGATCGAGGTGGTTGGTCGGCTCGTCGAGCAGCAGCACGTTCGGCTGCCGCCATGCGATCAATGCCAGCGCCAATCGCGCGCGCTCGCCGCCGGAGAAGCCATCGATGCTTTCGAAGGCGCGGTCGCCCGGGAAATACCACTTGCCGAGGAAATCGCGAAAGGCCTGCGTCGATGTGTTCGGCGACAGTTCGCGCAAGTGGTCGATCGGCGACGTGCCGGCGACCAGCGCCTCCACCGTGTGCTGGGCGAAGTAGCCGATGCGCAAGTCCGGATGCGCGTAGCGCTCGCCTTCGATCAGCGGCAGTTCGCCGACCAGTGATTTCACCAGCGTCGACTTGCCGGCGCCGTTGGGGCCGAGCAGGCCGATGCGATCGCCCGCCTCCAGCCCGAAGCCGACATTGTCGAGAATGCGCACGCCGGCGCCATAACCGCAGACCGCATCGTTAAGCCGCAGCAGTGCATGCGGCAGTCTCGAAGGCTGCGGGAAGTCGATGCGGAATTCGCGCTCGGCACGCACCGCCTCGGTGCCGGCCAGCTTGGCCAGACGCTTCATGCGCGACTGCGCCTGGCGCGCCTTGCTGGCCTTGGCCTTGAAGCGGTCGATGAACTTCTGCAGATGCGCGCGCTCGGTCTGCTCCTTCTCGAACGCGATCTGCTGCTGGCGCAAGTGCTCGGCGCGCTGGCGCTCGAAAGCGGTGTAGTTGCCCGCGTACAGCTTCGCCTTGCCGTCGTTGAGATGCAGGGTGTGGGTGCAGACGTTGTCGAGGAACTCGCGATCGTGGCTGATCAGCAACAGCGTGCCCGGATACTTCAGCAACCACTGTTCCAGCCACAGCACGGCATCGAGATCGAGATGGTTGGTCGGTTCATCGAGCAGCAGCAGATCGCTCGGCGTCATCAGGGCACGCGCCAGGTTCAAGCGCACGCGCCAGCCGCCGGAGAAGGCGCTCACCGGTTGCTGGTGCGTCTCCGCCGAGAAGCCGAGGCCGTGCAGCAGCCTGCCGGCACGCGCGGTCGCGTCGTAGCCATTGAGCTCCTCGAGCCGGTGGTGCGCTTCGGCCACCGCCTCCCAATCCTCGTTGGCGAAGGCGTTGGCCTCGTCCTGCAGGGCGGCGTGCACGGCGGCATCGCCAGACAGCACGAAATCTATCGCCGGATCGGGTAGCGACGGCATTTCCTGCGCGATGCTGGCGATGCGCACGCGGTTGGGCACGTCGAGGTCGCCACGGTCGGCCTCCACCTCACCGCGGACCGCCGCGAACAGTGAGGATTTTCCAGTGCCATTGCGCCCGACCACGCCGCAACGCCAGCCGGAGTGCAGGGCCAGATCGACATTGGACAGCAGCAGGCGCTCGCCGCGCCGCAGGGCGAAATCACGGAACGAAATCATGCTAGGGCCTGTTTACACGTATGGAAGGGGTCGCGCCGGGCCTATGGGCGCGCGAGGCAAGGAAGAGTGAGGGCGCGTATGCCGATACGCAACCGAACGATGACGCTGCCTCGCGCGCCCGTAGGCCCGGCCCTTCGGGTTGCTTCTCAATGGCCGCCATGCGGCGCCGCACGGCTTGACCTTGCAGGCAGCAAGGCGCTGCGCCGCGCAACACCACCTGACGGCCATTGAGAAGCAACGCGACCCCTTCCATACGTGTAAACAGGCCCTCATGATCGCACGAACCGGCCGCATGACCGATGGGCATCAGGTCATGAACAGAAGTTGGACCACGCTCCGCGACGGCGACGAATAATCCGATCAACGGCCTGTGCCGTCCTCCCCCTCGTCTTTGCCGGAGCTGTTCATGCCCCGTACCACCCTCTTGCTCGGCGCAATCCTGGCCGCGCTCGCCGCCCTGCCCGCGGCCGCCCAGGAAGCCGCACCCGAGCCCCCTGCGAATGCCACCAGCCTCGATGCCGTGATCGTCACCGGCACGCACGTCAGCGATCGTACCGTCGCCGAATCCACGGCGCCGATCGACATCATCACGCCCGAAGCGCTCGATGCCACCGGCACCACGGAGCTCGCCACCGCGCTCGCGCGCGCCCTGCCCTCGCTGAACTTCCCGCGCCCGGCGATCACCGACGCCACCGATGCCATCCGCCCCGCGCAGCTGCGCGGACTGGCGCCCGACCAGGTGCTGGTGCTGGTGAACGGCAAACGCCGCCACACCACGTCGCTGCTGAATCTCAACGACAGCATCGGCCGCGGCTCCTCGCCCGTCGATCTCAATGCGATCCCGATCGCGGCGATCGAGCGCGTGGAAGTGCTGCGCGACGGCGCCTCGGCGCAGTACGGCTCCGACGCCATCGCTGGCGTGATCAACGTCGTGCTCAAGGGTAGCGGCGAAGGCGGCAGCATTTCCGGGCGCTACGGCCAGTACAGCGCGGGCGACGGCGAGCAGTATCAACTTTCCGGCGATGCCGGCTTCAAGCTCGGCGGGAACGGCGCAATCCATCTGGCCGCGCAGGCCGGCCATCAGGACAACACCAACCGCGCGCGGCCCTATCTCGGCACGGTCACGCCCACCAGCAATCCGCCCGGCCGCGTCGTACACCGTTACGGCGATCCGGAAGTGGACGATGCGGCGTTCTCGTACAACGCCGACTGGAGCCCGAGTGAAGGCATCGAGTTCTATTCCTTCGGCACCTTCAGCCGCCGCCGTGCCATCTCCAATGGCTACTACCGTGCGCCCGGCAACCCCAATAATATCCCCTCGATCTATCCCGATGGCTTCCTGCCACAGATCGACAATCACAGCTACGACCGCGCCTTCGTGCTCGGCCTGCGCGGCAAGACGGCCGGCGGCTGGAACATCGACCTGAGCTACAACCGCGGCCAGAACCAGCTCGACTTCGATGTGCGCCACAGCCTCAACCGCACGCTCGGCGAAGCCACGCCGCGCAGTTTCTACATCGGCTCGCTGGAAACGACACAAAACCTGCTCAACGCCGACTTCAACAAGAGCTTCGACGTCAGCTGGCTGCCTTATCCGCTCACTCTCGCCTTCGGTGCGGAATGGCGCGGCGAACGTTTCGTGCAAGCGGCCGGCGAGCCGGCCTCCTACATCTCCGGCCCCGAACCCGGAGCGCCGGGCGCGCAGGTGTTCCCCGGCTTCACACCTTCCGATGCCAGCAATCGCGATCGCAACAGCTACTCGTTCTATGCCGATCTCGAGGCGAACGTCACCGAGAAACTTTCGCTCGGCCTTGCCGGCCGCTACGAGAAATACAGTGATTTCGGCGAAACCACATCCGGAAAACTGTCCGCGCGCTACGCCTTCAACGACAAGGTGGCGTTGCGCGGCACGATTTCGACCGGCTTCCGCGCGCCATCGCTGCAGCAGCAGTTCTATCAATCCACGCAGACGGTGATCGTGCTCGGAGATCCCACGCCCTACGAAATCCGCACCTTCGCCGTCGACGATCCGGCGGCAGTCGCGCTCGGCGCCGAACCGCTCAAGGCGGAGGAATCGACCAACCTCGGCCTGGGCCTGGTGCTGCAGCCGATCGATGCGCTCTACATCACCGTCGATGCCTATCAGATCGACATCGATGATCGCATCATCCTGTCCGAGAACCTGCGCGGCCCGGCGGTAGAAGCCTTCCTCACCGCGCGCGGCTATCCCGGCATCACCGGCGGGCGCTACTTCACCAACGCGGTCGACACACGCACGCGCGGTATCGATATCGTCGGTAGCTATCGCTGGGACCTGGGCAACGGTACGCTCAACCTCACCTCGGGCTACAACCGCAACAAGACCACGCTCGAACGCATCGCGGCGAATCCGCCGGAGCTGACCGCCGGTGGTCTCAACCTGCAGCGCATCGGCCGCGTCGAACGAGGCCGCATCACCGAGGGCGCGCCGCGCGACAAATTCTTCGTCGGCGGCACCTGGACCACTGGTCCGTGGCGCTTCGACGCCGCCGCCACGCGCTAC
This sequence comes from Luteimonas sp. GW821-FHT14E02, assembly GCF_058803905.1. Classification (NCBI taxonomy): domain Bacteria; kingdom Pseudomonadati; phylum Pseudomonadota; class Gammaproteobacteria; order Lysobacterales; family Lysobacteraceae; genus Luteimonas; species Luteimonas sp. GW821-FHT14E02. The sequence goes on from NZ_JBXAPK010000005.1 coordinate 35,778, forward strand.
GGCGAATTCCACACCTTCAACGACGATCCCAGCGGCGCGCGCGACCAGACCTTCGGTGCCAAGTGGACGTTCGACCTCGCCGCCACCTACGCCATCAGTGGCTGGAGCTTCACCCTCGGCGCCGACAACGTCCTCGACGAATATCCGGACGAAGCCATCTACGCCAACAGCGAGAGCGGCCAGCTGCCCTACAGCAGCTATTCGCCGTTCGGCTTCAACGGCGCGTTCGTCTACGGCAAGGTCGGTTACAAGTGGTGAGCTGATCGCTGACCGCATTTGTTGCGCACGATCCGCCATTCCGTGGCGACGGAATGGCGGATGCGCACCAAGTCATCGCCGATACCCGGAATGGAACACCCAACGGAGTCCCATTTCCGGACATTCCGGGTCAAAACCAGACCAAGCGCGAATTGACGCATTTGTTACGGCCGTGTTAAACACGGGACGCCATCCTGTTCAGGAGTCGTTCCATGCGCCGTACTCCGTTGTCAGCAGCCCTGTTGTTCGCCCTCGCTTCCTCCTCCGCACTGGCCCAGACAGCCCCCGCCGAAAGCCAGCCCAAGGAACCCAGCACGCTCGACACCCTCGTCGTCACCGGTACTCGCGTGAGCGATCGCACCGTCGCCGAATCGCAGTCGCCGATCGACATCATCACGCCGGAGACGCTGCAGGCCACCGGCACGCCCGAACTGGCGACCGCGCTGTCGCGCGCCCTTCCCTCGCTTAATTTTCCGCGTCCGGCGATCACCGATGGCACCGATGCGGTACGTCCGGCGCAGATCCGCGGTCTCGCACCGGATCAGGTGCTGGTCCTGATCAACGGCAAACGCCGCCACACCACCGCGCTCATCAACCTCAACGGCAGCCAGGGCCGCGGCTCCTCGCCGGTCGATCTCAACGCGATTCCCGTATCCGCGATCGAACGCGTCGAAGTGCTGCGCGACGGCGCCTCCGCGCAATACGGCTCCGATGCCATCGCCGGCGTGATCAACATTGTCCTCAAGGGCAGCGGCAGTGACGGCAGCATCAGCGCCACCGGCGGAAAATACAGCGCCGGCGACGGCGAGCAATGGAACCTCGCCGGCAATGCCGGGTTCGACTTCGGCGACAAGGGATTCATCCGCCTCGCCGCGCAAGGCGGCCATCAGGACAACACCAACCGCGCACGGCCCTATCGCGGCGTGGTCGAGCAACGCTACGGCGATCCGGAAGTCGATTCCGGTGCCTTTTCCTACAACGCCGAGTTCAATCCCGCCGAAGGCGTCAGCTTCTACTCGTTCGGCGGCTACAGCGAACGCGACGTGCTCTCCAACGGCTACTTCCGCTGGGACACCGACCCGCGCAACAACCCGAACATCTACCCGAACGGCTTCCTGCCGCAAATCCACAACATCAGCAAGGACACCTCTTTCGTGGGCGGCATTCACGGCACCGTTGCCGAGGGATGGAACGTCGACCTGAGTCTGGACTACGGGCGCAACCGCCTCACCTTCGACATCGAGAACACGCTCAATCGCAGCCTCGGCGACGCGTCCCCAACCGAGTTCTACGCTGGCGCACTCGAAGTCACCCAGAACGTGCTCAACCTGGATATCAGCAAGGCACTGGACTGGGGCCTCGCCTATCCGGTGACGCTGGCCTTCGGTGCGGAATGGCGCGGCGAGAAATTCAAGCAGAGTCCTGGCGAACCACTGTCCTATGCCAACGGCGGCGTTCCGGCCTCCAGCGGCGCGATCCTGCCGGGCGCGCAGGTGTTCTCCGGCTTCCGGCCCGATGACTCCGGCAACTTCAATCGCGAGAGCCATTCGTTCTACGTCGACCTCGAAACCGACTTCACCGACAAGTTCTCTGCCGGCATCGCCGCGCGTTACGAGGACTACAGCGATTTCGGCGACATCACCACCGGCAAGCTGTCGGCGCGCTACGCTTTCAACGACAAGGTCGCGCTGCGCGGCACCGTGTCGACCGGCTTCCGCGCCCCATCGCTGCAGCAGCAATACTTCCAGTCGGTGGCGACCAATTTCATCAGCGGCGTTGCCTACGACATCGGTACCTTCCGCGTCGACAGCCCGATCGCTGCCGCGCTGGGCGCCGAGCCACTCAAGGCCGAGGAATCGACCAACTTCGGCCTGGGCCTGGTGCTGCAACCGATCGATGCGCTCTACATCACTGTGGATGCCTATCGCATTGACATCGACGATCGCATCGTCCTCTCCGAAAACTTGATTTCCACACCGGTACGCGAATTCCTCCAGACCATCCGTCCGGGTATCGGTGGCGGACGCTATTTCACCAATGCGGTCGATACGCGCACCACCGGCGTCGACATCATCGGCACCTACCGCTGGAAGCTGGACACTGGCACGCTCGATCTGACAGCCGGCTACAACTACAGCAAGACGAAGATCCGCCGAATCGCCGACAATCCCGCCGCGCTGGAAGCGATCGATCCGAACGCGGTGCGCATCGGCCGCACCGAGATCAGCCGCATCACCGAAGGCGCCCCGCGCGACAAGTTCATGCTCGGCGGCACTTGGAACAGCGAACACTGGGCACTTACCGCCACCGCCACGCGTTATGGCGAATTCACTTGGCTGGACGGCACAGTGCCCGTGCCGAACTACGCCAATGATCAGACCTTCGATGCGAAATGGACGCTCGATCTGGCGGCCACCTACAAACTGGACAGCTGGGACTTCACGCTTGGCGCCGACAACGTGCTCGACGAATATCCCGACGAATCGAAGACCGCACTCGGCGCCCGCACCTATCTTCCTTATAACACCGCCTCGCCGTTCGGCTTCAACGGCGCCTACGTCTACGGCAAGATCGGATACAAATGGTGATGCAGTACATCGCTCCATTCGCTTCAAATGGAAACCCCGCCTTCGCGGGGTTTCTTTTTTCCGTCATTACAGACGCCTCCCACACCGACGGATTTGCATGATTCGCATGCGACCGTCATGATCGACGCAATCGCACGACGGAGTCGCCGATGCCGCACCACACTTCCCTCATCGCCATCCTCTGCATCGGTTTCGTCCTGGCCTTCGTGCTGGGGCTGATCGCGCAGCGATTGCGGCTGTCACCATTGGTTGGCTATCTGGTCGCAGGCATCATTGCCGGGCCGTTCACGCCCGGCTTCGTCGCCGACCAGACACTGGCACCACAGCTGGCGGAAATTGGCGTGATCCTGCTGATGTTCGGGGTCGGCCTGCATTTCTCGCTGAAGGATCTGATGGAAGTGAAGGCCGTCGCCATCCCTGGCGCGGTCGCGCAGATCACGGTGGTGACTTTGCTGGGCCTCGGCCTGTCGCTGGCGATGGGCTGGCCGATCATGAACGGAGTCGTCTACGGCCTCGCGCTTTCCGTGGCGAGCACCGTGGTGGTGTTGCGCGCGCTTGAAGAGCGGCGATTGCTGGAGACACGCCGCGGCCGCATCGCGATCGGCTGGCTGATCGTCGAAGACTTGGCGATGGTGCTCGCGCTGGTGCTACTGCCCGCCCTGGCCGGCGCGATGGATGGCGGCGAAAACCAGGGAATCGGCAGCATCCTCGCCGCGCTCGGCCTCACGCTGCTGAAGGTCTGCGCCTTCATCGCGGTGATGCTCATCGTCGGCAAGCGCGCGATCCCGTGGACGCTGGAACGTGTCGCCGGCACCGGCTCGCGCGAACTGTTCACCCTGTGCGTGCTGGCGCTGGCGATGGGCGTGGCGTTCGGCGCCGCCGAACTGTTCGGCGTGTCGTTCGCGCTCGGCGCGTTCTTTGCCGGCATGCTGCTCAACGAGTCCGAGTTCGGCCATAAGGCCGCCAACGATTCGCTGCCGATGCGCGACGCATTCGCGGTGTTGTTCTTCGTCTCGGTGGGCATGCTGTTCAATCCCTCGATCCTGGTGGAGCATCCCTGGCTGGTGCTGGCCACCTTCGCGATCATCATCCTCGGCAACGCTTCGGTCGCTCTGCTGATCGTGCGCCTGCTCAAGCTGCCGAAACTGACGGCACTGACGATCGCCGTAAGCCTGTCGCAGATCGGCGAGTTCTCCTTCATCCTCGCCTCGCTCGGCGTCGACATGGGGGTTCTCACGGAAAACGCGCGCGACCTGATCCTCGCCGGCGCCTTGCTCTCCATCGTGGCGAATCCATTCCTGTTCACGCTGCTTGATCGCTGGGAGGCGCGTAACGCCGTAAAGACCATCGACCCCGTCGACGAGCCCGTGAAACTGCCGGACAACATCGTCGACCACGCCATCGTGGTCGGCTTCGGGCGCGTGGGCAGTCAGCTCGCCAAGCTGCTGCAGGAACGTGGCGTGCCGGTCGTCGTGATCGAGGACGAGGCCGACCGCGTCGCGCATGCGCGTGCGATGGGCATGCCGACGATCCGAGGCAACGCCGCCGTCGAGCGCGTGTTGCTGGAAGCCGCGCCAGAACGTGCCAAGCTCGCGGTGTTCGCCATTCCACAGGCATTGGAAGCCGGCGAGACCATCGCACGGCTCAAGGTGCTGAATCCCGAGATCACCGTGCTCGCGCGCGCGCACAGCGATGCCGAAGTGAAGCATCTGCTTGCACACGGCGCCGATGGCGCGGTGTTGGCGGAGCGCGAACTCGCCTACTCGCTGGCCGAAATGGTGATGGCAACGCCGCCCTACAGGCAGCTGCGGACACATCCCGCCTGAAACGACGCCTTCTCCACCAGAGAAGGCGCCGCCGGGTACCGTCAGGCTTTCACGAACACCAGTTGTCCGCCCTGTGCATCGACCTGCACGGTATCGCCGTTGGCGAACTCGCCCGCCAGGATTTTCTGCGCCAGCGGATTCTCCAACTGTTGCTGGATCGCACGCTTGAGCGGACGCGCGCCGTAGACCGGATCGAAGCCGACATTGCCGAGCAGCTCGAACGCCTTGTCGCTGACGGTGATGCGCAGCCCGCGCTCGGCCAGCCGCTTCTCCAGACCGCGCATCTGGATCCTCGCAATCGCCTTGATCTGCACCTTGTCGAGCGGATGAAACACGACGATGTCGTCGAGACGGTTGATGAACTCAGGACGGAAGTGCGCCTGCACCACGCCCATCACCGCCGCCTTCATCTGCGTATAGGCCTCCGATGAATCGTCACCGGCCAATTCCTGGATCTGATGCGAGCCGAGGTTGGACGTCATCACGATGACGGTGTTGCGGAAATCAACGGTACGGCCCTGGCCATCGGTGAGGCGGCCATCGTCGAGCACCTGCAGCAGCACGTTGAACACGTCCGGATGCGCCTTCTCGACCTCGTCGAGCAGGATCACGCTGTACGGACGACGGCGCACGGCCTCGGTGAGATAGCCGCCTTCCTCGTAACCGACGTAGCCCGGAGGCGCGCCGATCAGACGGGCGACGCTGTGCTTCTCCATGAACTCGCTCATGTCGATGCGTATCATCGCGTCCGAGCTATCGAACAGGAATTCCGCCAGCGCCTTGCACAGCTCGGTCTTGCCGACACCGGTCGGACCGAGGAACAGGAACGAGCCGCTCGGCCGATTCGGATCGGAGAGACCGGCGCGCGAACGGCGCACGGCATCGGAGACGACGCGGATCGCTTCCTCCTGACCGACGACGCGCGTCTTCAGCGCATCCTCCATCTTCAGCAACTTCTCGCGCTCGCCTTCGAGCATCTTGCTGACCGGAATGCCGGTCCAGCGCGACACGACTTCGGCGATCTCCTCGGCGGTGACGCGATCCTGCAGCAGCTTGAAGCCCTGCGTCTCGGCTTCCTGCGCGGCCTTTAGCTGCTTCTCCAACTCCGGCAGCATGCCGTACTGGATCTCGCTCATCTTCGCGTAGTCCTGACGACGCTGCGCGGCCTCGAGTTCGAGCTTGGCCTGCTCGATCTGCTCCTTGATCTTGGTCGCGCCCTGCAGCGTGGCCTTCTCGGCCTTCCACACTTCTTCCAGATCGTTGTATTCGCGCTCCAGCGTTTCGATCTCTTTCTCGAGATCGGCCAAACGCTGCCTGGAGGCGTCGTCCTTCTCCTTCTTCAGCGCTTCGCGCTGGATCTTGAGCTGGATCAGGCGGCGCTCCTTGCGATCGAGCTCCTCCGGCTTGGAGTCGATCTCCATGCGGATGCGCGAGGCGGCCTCGTCCATCAGATCGATCGCCTTGTCCGGCAACTGGCGGTCGCTGATGTAGCGATGCGACAACGTGGCCGCGGCGACAATGGCCGGATCGGTGATCTCAACGCCATGATGCACGGCGTAGCGTTCCTTCAAACCACGCAGGATCGCGATGGTGTCCTCCACGCTCGGCTCGCCGACGAAAACCTTCTGGAAACGGCGTTCCAGCGCCGCGTCCTTCTCGACGTATTTGCGGTATTCGTCGAGCGTGGTCGCGCCGATGCAGTGCAGCTCACCGCGAGCGAGCGCGGGTTTCAGCATGTTGCCGGCATCCATGGCGCCTTCCGCCTTGCCGGCGCCGACCATGGTGTGCAGTTCGTCGATGAAGAGGATGATCTGTCCTTCGTTCTTGGCCAGATCATTCAATACCGCCTTCAGGCGCTCCTCGAACTCGCCGCGATATTTGGCGCCGGCGATCAACGCGCCCATGTCGAGCGAGAGCACCCGCTTGCCGCGCAAGCCCTCCGGCACTTCGTTGTTGACGATGCGCTGCGCCAGCCCCTCGACGATGGCGGTCTTGCCGACGCCGGGTTCGCCGATCAGCACGGGATTGTTCTTGGTACGGCGCTGCAACACCTGGATCGTGCGCCGGATTTCCTCGTCGCGGCCGACCACGGGATCGAGCTTGCCGCTCTCGGCGCGCGCGGTGAGGTCGATCGTGTATTTCTCCAGCGCCTGCCGCGCGTCCTCGGCGTTCTCGTCCTTCACCGATTCACCGCCGCGCATGGCGTCGATCGCCGCTTCCAGCTTGCGCTTGTCGGCGCCCGCCGCCTTCAATGCCCGGCCGGCATCGCCGTTGTCGTCGAGCGCCGCCAGCACGAACAACTCCGAGGCGATGAAGGCATCGCCCTTCTGCTGCGCCAGCTTGTCGGTGACGTTGAGCAGGCGGCCGAGATCGTTGCCGACGGAAATCTGGCCGGCCTGACCGGACACCTTCGGCAGCTTGTCCAGGGCCTCCGTCAGCCGCTCGCGCAGGACCGGCACGTTGACGCCGGCCTGGGTGAGCAGTGGTCGCGTCCCGCCGCCTTGCTGGTCGAGCAGGGCCAGCAGCAGGTGCACGGGCTCGATCAGGTTGTGGTCGCGGCCCACGGCCAGCGATTGCGCGTCGGCCAGCGCCTGCTGGAAACGCGAGGTGAGTTTGTCCATTCGCATCGGGGTTGCCTCGGAAAGCGGCCGGCGCGGGGCCGGCAATACCCATGAAATGCGGGTGGCGATGTGGGTTTCAAGCCGGCCCGGACGCCCGGCCCACAGACGGCCCGGCATCAATCGCATCATCGGAAGCCAGGCCGTGGCCTCTGCGCCCGACCGCCCAATCCTGGGAGGCTTGCGCAAGAACCAGGGAAGGCCGGCATGGCAGGATGTAGGGGCTGATTTTAAGGACACCACCATTAAGGACACACGCCATGCCTCATGCCCCTAGCCATCATCGCTTCGCGCCGCTTGCGCATCTGGCGATCGTGATTGGCGCGAGCCTCGCAGCAACCACACCGTCGCGAGCACAGGCGAATGACCCATCCGTCCTGCGTTGCGGCTGGTTCGAGAACCCGACTCCAGGAAACGCGTGGCTTACCGACCGGGATGCGGAGTGGGTTATCGGCATCCAGGGCGCACATCTGGCCGAGGGCGATTGGCCCGAGTTCGGGCCTCGCGAGTGGATCGCCACGAACGGAAGCTATGGCCATGGCTGTGCCTGCCTTCGCGTAGTCGCGGATGAAAGCACCCATGAGATCAAACGCATTCTCAGCGCCAGTTCGCGCCCGCTCAGCGTTTGTCGAAGGGACCGGGCGCTCAAAGAGCCGGAGTAACCCACCCCACTTTCTGTCCTGCCTTAAATCCGGGTGTTAACCGCCATGTCCCCTTCCTCTCCTTCCAGCTCCTTCGCAGATTCAATCATTGGCCGCGATCTCGCCATGCAGGTGGCGGACAAGCTGGATGCCGTTGGATTCTTCGGCTACTCGCATCGCGACTATTGCGGCATGGGCCTCTACAAGGATGGTGACGTTTACGTGTACGCCGAAGTTGATGACGGCCTCATCCTGAGCAGAGCCCAGATGGAAGTAATCGGCAGCACATTGGCCGGCGAAAGGCTGGAGTTCGCCACACGGGTCGCTTTCGTCGACTGGCTGAGCGCACAATCCGACGCCTCGCTCTCCGGCATGGAGCTTTCAGATCCCTGGCTGCGCAACAATCAGCGCATCACCATTGAGCGCCTGCGCGAGTTTACGGCCGACAATTCATTCCAGCCGACTCCCCGTCCCAGCACCGCCTAGCGCAGGCGCCAGGCCGCATGAATCGCATGCGGCCTGATATTGCATTCAAGCCGAAGCCGGATTCCGGATTCAGCCCAGCGACTTCGCAGCCTCGACCACCTTGTCGACGGTGAAGCCAAAGTACGGGAACAGTTGTTCAGCCGGCGCGCTGGCGCCAAAGCTGTCGATACCGACAACGGCACCGTCGAGACCGACGTACTTGCGCCAGAAATCGGTGACACCCGCTTCCACCGCGACGCGCTTGCGGCAGGCCTTCGGCAGCACGGACTCGCGATACTCCGCGCTCTGGCGATCGAAGACGTTGGTGGACGGCATCGACACCACGCGCACCTTGTCGCCGAGCTTCGCGGCCGCTTCCACCGCGAGGCCGACCTCGGAACCGGTGGCGATGAAGATGAACTCCGGAGCGCCGACCGAATCCTTCAACACATAGCCGCCGCGGGCGATGTCGGCCACCTGCGCCTCACTGCGCGGCTGGTGCTGCAAATTCTGCCGCGAGAAGATCAGGCAGCTCGGACCATCCTTGCGCTCGATCGCGGCGCGCCAGGACACGGCCGACTCCACCGCATCGCAGGGACGCCACAGATCGTTGTGCGGGATGTAGCGCAAGGACGCGAGATGCTCGATCGGCTGGTGCGTGGGGCCGTCCTCGCCGAGGCCGATCGAATCGTGCGTGTAGACGTGGATCGCGTGCGCACCCATCAGCGCGCTCATGCGCACAGCGTTGCGCGCGTAGTCGCTGAAGACGAGGAAGGTGGCGTCGAAGGGAATGAAGCCGCCATGCACGGCGAGGCCGTTGCTGATCGCGGTCATGCCGAATTCGCGCACGCCGTAATAGGCGTAGTTGGCGGCCGGGTCGTCGCTGGCCACGGTCTTGCTGCCCTTCCACAACGTCAGGTTGGAATGCGCGAGATCGGCGGAGCCGCCGAGCAGTTCCGGCAGCAGCGGCGCGAAGGTCTCGATGGCCATCTGCGAGGCCTTGCGCGAGGCGATGGTCTGGCCATCGGCCTGCAGCTTGGCGATGTAGGCATCGGCGGCGGCGGTGAATTCGGCAGGCAGTTCGGCGTGCGAGCGGCGCGTCAGTTCCGCGGCGAGCTCGGGATGGCGCGCGGCGTATTTGTCGAACAGGGTATTCCACTGGTCCTCGCGCACGAGACCGGCGTTGCCGGCGCGCCAGGCGTCGCGGATGTCCTGCGGAATCTCAAACGGGCCGTAGTTCCAGTTCAGCGCCTTGCGCGTGGCTTCGACTTCGTCCTTGCCGAGCGCGGCGCCGTGCACGGATTCCTTGCCGGCCTTGTTGGGCGAACCAAAGCCAATCGTGGTGCGGCAGCAGATCAGCGTCGGCTTGTCGTCGCGCGTGAGCGTCTGTTCAATCGCCGCCTTCACCGCGTCCGGATCATGGCCGTCGACGCCGCGAATCACGTGCCAGCCGTAGGCTTCGAAACGCTCCGGTGTGTTGTCGGTGAACCAGCCCTGGGTATTGCCGTCGATGGAGATGTGGTTGTCGTCCCAGAAGGCGACCAGCTTGCCCAGGCCCCAGGTGCCGGCCAGCGAAGCGGCTTCGTGCGAGATGCCTTCCATCATGCAGCCGTCGCCCATGAACACCCAGGTGCGGTGGTCGACGATCGCGAATTCGGGGCGGTTGTAGCGCTGCGCCAGCAGTTTTTCCGCGAGCGCCATGCCGACGGCGTTGGCGAAGCCCTGCCCGAGCGGGCCGGTGGTGGTTTCCACGCCCGGCGTGACGAAGTTTTCCGGATGGCCCGGCGTCTTCGAGTGCAGCTGGCGGAAATTCTCGATCTCCTCCAGCGGCAGGTCGTAGCCGGACAGATGCAGCAGCGCGTACTGCAGCATCGAACCGTGGCCGTTGGAGAGCACGAAGCGGTCGCGGTTGAACCACTTCGGATTGTTGGGGTTGTGGCTGAGGTAGTCGTTCCACAGCACTTCGGCGATGTCGGCCATGCCCATCGGCATGCCGGGATGGCCGGAATTGGCGGCCTGGACGGCGTCGATGGCGAGAAAACGGATGGCGTTGGCGAGGTCGCGGCGAGTGGGGGCGGATGTCATGGAGAACCGAGGCGCCGAGCAATGTGTGGGATGCTTATTGTCCCACCTCGGGAATGCCCTGTCGCCTGCCGCGGTTTCGTTACTTGACCGGCGCTTCCAGGATGTCGCAAAAGCCCTTTTTCAAGCCTTTCCTGTCCACGAGCAGCCCGCCGGCGGGCGTGAATGACACTTCGACGCGAACGCCGCCGCCATTCCTGGACACCAGGATGTTCAACGGCACCCGCCTTCCGCTGCCGGACACGCCTTGATCGGCGGAAATGGTGCCCGCCTTCCTGTCGGCGCTGATGACCGTGAATCCCTGTCGGACCACTTCCTGCTGCAGCTTCTTGAAGGCGGCATCGACGGAAATGCCGGGATATTCGGCCCAGCTCCTGAATGAGCGGCCTTTCAGAATATTGCCTTCCTTGCTGTAGTGATCCATGCATTGGCCTTCCTGAGCCCGCGCTTGCGCGAACGGCAGGAGCGCCATCAGCAATCCTGCGCAAAAGAACGCTCTCATCACCATTCCTTCAACCTTCCCTGAAGTGGATGCGCCCATCATGCCGGGCGCGGACAGCTTAACGCGTGCGGACACGCCTTCTAGGCAATGCTGTTGCCGCGATCCTCCAGGCTAGGACCATCGGCCTCGCCCTTGGAAACCATCGCGGCGATGCCAAGATCGCCGGTGACATTGACCACGGTGCGCGACATATCCAGGAAGTGGTTGACGCCCAGCACCAGGCCGATGCCTTCCGGCGGCACGCCCACCATCCCGCAGATCAGCGCCACCACCGGCAGCGAGCCGGACGGCACGCCGGCCGTGCCGATGCCGCCGAGGATGCAGACCAGCATCACCATCACCTGCTGCCAGATCGATAGTTCCACGCCGAAGAACTGCGCCAGGAACAGCACAGTCACGCCTTCAAACAAGGCCGTGCCGTTCTGGTTGGCGGTGGCGCCGACCGTCAGCACGAAGCGCGAGACCTTGCGCGGCAGGCCCAGCGCCTCGTCGGCCAGGCGCAGCGACACCGGCAATGTCGCGTTGCTGGAGGCGGTGGAGAAGGCGACGAGCATCGCCTCCTGCACGCCCTTGAAGAAGCGCATCGGCGAATAGCCGCCGATGAATTTCAGGGCCAGCGAATACGTCACCACCAGATGGATGACGAGGGCGAAGAACACCACCAGCACATAGGCGCCAAGCCGCAGCATCAGATCCCAGCCGAATAGCACAGCCAGATTGAACATGAAGCAGAACACCGCATAGGGCGCGAGGCGGATGATCAGCCCGATCAGGGTCATCGAGATCTCGAACAGGCCCTCGATGCCGCGCTTGAGCGTCTGCACCGCCGGCGAGTTGGTCAGCACCATGCCGATGCCGAACATCAGCGCGAAGAACATCAATGCCAGGATCGAGGCGTTGTCGGAGGCCGCGCCGATCACGTTCGAGGGCACGATCGACAGCAGCATGTGCAGGCCGCTGGAATCGCTCTTGCTGCTGTCCTTGACGATGGCCTGCGCGCGCTCGGCGCCTTCGGTGAGCAGTTGCTGCGCCAGCGCCTTGTCGACACCGGCGCCGGGCTGGAACAGGTTCACCATCACCAGTCCGAGCAGCACCGCGGCGCCGGACAGCAGCACGGTGTAGAGCAAGGTGCGCCAGCCGATCCGCCCCAACGATCCGATGTCGCCCATCTCCGACACACCGACCACCAGCGCCGAGAACAGCAGCGGCACGATCATCATGAAGATCAGGTTGAGGAAGACCGTGGAGAACGGCTGCGTCGCGTATTTCGTCAGCAGCTGCACCCATTGCGCCTCGGGTCCGACGCCATAGTGCACGATCAGGCCGAAAACCAGGCCGACGACGAAACCGATCGCGATCTTCCAATGCAGCTGCATGCGCCCGTCTTTCCGGCGATGCCCGCCAGTGTGCATGCTCGATTCGGGCATGTTCGGTTCGGACATGGCGGGCTCCGCAGGCGAAAAACGGCCGCAGCTTAGCAAACCCGGCTCGCCAAGCGCTTCCTGCACCGCACTGCGGCCTTGTTTCCGGCGGCTGAAAGCCGATCGCGCGATGCAAATCGCCTCAGGAGGGATACAGCGGCGGCAGCACCGTTTCCCGCGCGAGAGTCACGGTTTTCCATCGCGGCCCGGAGGCGAAAGCACTCCGCAACGCGGCGCGTGCGGCGACCGCGTCTCCACCGCCCCAGCGCGCCCGCTGCAATTGCTCGACAGCGGCCTGCTGCGCGGGATCGTCGAGCCTTGCCCGCAAGGCATCGAGATCGGCGACCGGCGGCTGCGCCATCATGCACAACGCATCCGCGACGGTACCCAGATCGGCGGTATCGAGCAGATGCTTCAGATCACGCTGGCCGATGCGCGGCGCGGAAGGTGTCGCAACGCCCTGCCCGGCGTTCGCCGTAGCGTGACGCTGCGGCACGAGGGTCATGTTGCGACGGTGCAATCCCCATCCCAGCGTCACCAGCCACAGCACTGCGAAAACCACTGTCGCCAGCGCCCACGGACGGACGGACGCTTCCGCACCTGGAATGCTCGTATCGCCAACCGCCGACGAGATCGCGGCCGCGCCCGCGGTGGAACCTTGCGGCACCACGGAGTTCGCGCCTTGCGTTCCACCGCCAACCCTCAGATTGAGATCGGGCAGCGATGCGGTGCGCGCGATGCCGGCGCTCGTATCCCACCAGACGATGCGCGGACCGGGCACCCGAAGCGCCCCGCCCTGTGCCGGCACGATCGAGAACTTGCGCGTCAACCTGGTCTGCGGCCGTCCCTTCTCGATCGTGTCGTCGCTCTGCACCGGATCGGTGAACACCTGCGCGCCATCGATGGACGGCAATTGCAGCTCGGGCAGCTGCGAGGCGTTGGCGCCGTCCGCATGCACTTCGATCGTGACCGTCGCCGCTTCGCCCGCGCGCGCACTCTGCGGCGTGTTGAGGTAACGCAGCGACAGCCCCCGCAGCGGTAGCCAGGGTTGCGGCGCGTTCGCGGGAATCGGGCGCACGTTGAGCCGTTGCGGATTGCCGGCAGTGCTCAGCTCACGCTCGCCGTCACCGAACATGTCATCAAAGAAACCACCCAGGCCGCGCCCCTGGAAACGCGCACCAGGCACGGTGAGCGTGCCGCTGCGTTCGGGGATCAGCAGATAGCGGCGTTCGACCACGGTGTACTGCTTGCCGCCGACCTGATCGGTGAATTGCAGATCCCTGCCGACGCGCTGCAGTGATGCGCCCTCCGGCGTCGGCTGGTCGAGCTGGCCGGAAATCAGCGGTGTTTCGTAATACAGCCGCACCGTGTAGCCCACCGACTGCTGCACATAGGGCGCCGGATCGTCGGCCGACGCCTCGATGAACACCGGCCCGCCCGCGCGCGCGACTCTGACCGCGGAAACGTTCAAGGCCAGCGGCTGCGTGGTGCGCGAGCCGATCCTCAACGCGGGAATGGTCAAGGCGCCTTCGCGCTTGGGCTGCAGCGCCACCGCATACAGCATGCGCGTGCGGGTCTCGCCGTTGACGATCTCGATCTGGCGGCTGCTGGTGTTACCGCTGATCGCGAAATCGCGCCGGAGCGGCGAGTAATCGGGCGAATCGACGGTCAGGTCATCGGTTTCGATGTTGAGCGTGGTGGTTTCGCCGACAGCGATGTTGTCGCGGTCGACCCATGCACGCGTCTGCGCCTGCGCGGCCAGGACCATGCACGACAACAGCAGACACAGCAGGGATCGCAACAACCACGACATCAGCGTTCTCCGGTTTCCTGACGGCGCTCGTATTCGAGCCGGAACTTGGCGCGCAGCAGGCTGCCCGGGTCATCCGGCACGCGCCGCAGCCAGGCATCGCTGGCCTGGCGGCGCTCGCGCTCGGCGGGAGTCTCGTTGCGTTGCCGTGCGTCTTTCGCGCCGCCCTTGTTCTTCTGCTCCTGCGCCTTGCGCAGCGCCTCCTCCATGCGCGCGCGCTGCTCGGCATCGGCCTTGCGCTGCGCCTCGGCATCGCTTGGTTTCGGCTGCGACGGCGTGTCTTGCGACGGAGGTGACGGTTGCTGCCCTTGCGGTTGCGGCTGGTTCTGACGACCGTCCTGGGACGGCTTGTCGTTCTGCGGATTCTTGTTTTGTTGCTCGCCGTTCTGGGGCTGCGAGTCGGAATCGTTCTTCTGGCCGTCTTGCGGATTCGACTGCCCGTTGCCGGAATGATTCTTCTGCTGCTTGTCCTGGTTCTTGTTCTGCTGCTGCGGCGGCGGTTTGCGCTTCATCTCTTCGAGCACGGCCTTGCGATTGGCGATCGCGTCGGCCATCGCCGGCTGTTGGCGCAGGGCCTCGTCGTAGGCGGCGATCGCATCCTGGTATTTGCCTGCCTGGGCGAATGCGTTGCCGCGGTTGTAAGCGGCGTCGGCGCCCGGCAAATCCTTCCAGGTGCGCTCGGCGGTGGCGTAGTCGCGCTTGCGATACGCATCGGCGCCCTCGCGCATCTTTTCGTGCTGTTGCTGATCGGCGCGGCGCCACAGCGTGCCATCGTCCGCCGCATGCGCGGGCTGCAGCGGCAGCCATGCCATCACCACGAACGCCGCCAGCACGCTGCCGCGGCGGAAGGCCGGCAACATCAGCAGCAGCAAGGGCAGCAGCAGCCAATAGCCGTCGTCCTTCCACACGCTCGCTTGATTGCCTTGCAGCGAGACCGCCTCGCGTCCCGCCTGCGGACGCAGCACGCCCAAGGCCTCAAGATCGCGCGCATCCGCGCTCAAGGCCTGATAACGGCCGCCACCGCCATCGGCCAGCTCACGCAGCGAAGCCGAATCCAGCCGTGTGCGCTCGATGCGTCCCTCCGCCGTGCGATAAGCACTGCCGACCTCGCTGCCGAGGCCGAGCACCGACACGCGCATGCCCGCATCACGTGCCTGGCGTGCCGCCTGCTGCGCTTCGGCATCGGCATGATCGGTCAGCAGCAGAATGTCGCCGCCGCCGTAGCCGGCCTGCCGGATCAGTCGCGCGGACCAGGCGATCGCCGATGCCGCGTTGCTGCCCTCCACCGGCATGATGTCCGGCGTGAGCGCATCCAGGAACAGCGCGACGTTGGCCGCGTCGTCGGTCAGCGGTGCGACCGTGTGCGTGTCGCCGGCGAAAGCCACCAGCGCCACCTGACCACCGGCGCGTTGCTTGAGCAGCGCGGCGATCTTCGCGCGCGCCTGCAGCAGGCGCGAGGGCGGCAGATCGGCCGCGAGCGTCGCGCTGGACAGATCCAGCGCGATCACCAGCGGCGCTTCGTTCTGCAACAAGGGCTGCTCGCTCTTGCGCCAGCTCGGGCCGGCCAGCGCCAGTATCGCCAGCGTGAATGCCGCCAGCAGCGCCCACATTCCGAGCGCGCCGCGAGCGCCTTCCCGCGCCGCCAGCAGATGCGGCAGCAGATGCGGATCCACCGCGTCGCGCCAGACACTGCGCTGTCGCCGCTGCCGATACCACCACCACGCCGGCAGCGGCAACGCGAGCAACGCCAGCAGCCAGTAGGGCCGCAGGAAGTGCAGCGCGGAGAGTGCCTCCTGCCACGTTGCGATGCTCATGCCGTCGCTCCGGCCAACATCCGGCGTGGCCACGCGAACGCGAGCAGCAGGCACAGGACGGAAGCCGTCAACGGCCACGGATAACGCTCGATCTGCGGCCGCACGCGCTTGCCGGCGCGCATCACCGGCTCCAGCTTGTCGATCTCGGCGTAGATGCCGGCGAGCTGTTCGGTATCACGCGCCCGGAAAGCGCGGCCGCCGGTCATGTCGGCGATGCGCTTGAGGCCGGCTTCGTCGATGTCGTCACCGCCACTAGGCACCGGCAGGCGGAAACCGAACACCGACATCGTGCCGTCGCTGCCGAACGCAATGGTGTGGATGCGCACATGCTCGTCGCGCGCGAGTTCGGCAGCCTTCATCGGATCGAGCAGGCCGGCGTTGCTCACGCCGTCGGTGAGCAGGATCAGCACGCGCTGATCGGCGGGCTGCGCGCGCAGACGCTTGACTCCCAGGCCGATGGCATCGCCGATGGCCGTTTCCTGCCCGGCCAATCCCACCACGCTGTCGACCAGTTGCTGGCGCACGCTTTCGCGATCGAGCGTGAGCGGTGTGAGCGCATACGCACGCTGTCCGAACACCAGCAGGCCGACGCGATCGCCGACGCGGCGATCGAGGAAGTCCGCCAGCACCGCCTTCGCCGCGGTGAGGCGATCGACGACGCCGTTGCCAAGTTGCATGTCTTCTTCGGCCATGCTGCCGGACAGGTCGACAACCAGCATCAGGTCGCGCCCGGATTGCGGCGGCTGCAACGCCTCGCCCGCCTGCTGCGGGCGTGCCGCGGCCACGCAGAGCAGCGCCCATGCCAGCCACAGCATCGGATTGGCGAACCCCGCACGCCCGACGCCGATGCGGCCACCGGCGATCGCATCCAGGCGTGTGCCATACGGGACTTTCAATGCCGCCGAAGCGCTGCGCTGCGCCGGCAGCAGGCGCCGCACCAGCCAGGGCAGCGGCAATGCCAGCAGCAGCCAGGGCCAGGCGAAGGAGAATTCCGGCAGGGAAAACCAGTCGCTCACTTGCGCACCGCCATCAATTCGAGATAGCGCTTGCGTGCAAGCGGGAGCAGATCGCGCACGGTTTCATCGGCGAGATCGCGGCGGAAACCGCCATCAAGCAGAAGACGTCCCGGTCCTTGCGAGAAGGGTTTTTCCGCGCGGCCTTTTTTTCTCGACGGACCGTCGAGAAAGGCCAGCCAGGCTTCGCCTTCAAGCTTGTCCGCCGCCGGATCACTGCGGCGCGCGGCGCGGCGCAGCAGTTCCGAGATGGCGGCGACCCGCGCGGCAGCGCCGGCATTCGCGTGCAACGCATCCTCGAACAGGCGCACGGCTGCTTTGCGGTGGCGGCTGCGGCGCAGCCAGAGACGCAGCAACACTACGACGGCAACGATCACTATCGCGGCCACCAGCCACCAGCCAGGCGCGGGCGGCCACCACGGCGGCGCCCCGGGCTGGTGGATCTCGCGCAGAACGAGGCCGTCGGAAGATTGCATCTCAGCCGGCCCTCGTCTTGCCGAACAGCGGCAGCCAGGCATCACTGGGCATCTCGCTCGACAACACCTGCACGCGGACGCCACGCGCAGGCAGGCGCGCGAGCGCGGCCTCCAGCGGCCGCACGAATTCCTGCCGCCAACGCTGGCGCGGCGCGTCGGCCGCGAGATCGAGTTCGACGCGATGCCCGGCGCTGGCGAACGGCAGCGCCGCACGCGGCGGCACGCGCTCCAGCGGATCGCTGAGCAGCAGCACGATCACTTCGTTGTGCATCGCCAGCGCAGGCCAGCGCTCGTCGGGAATGGTCATGACACTGGCGGGATCGGCCAGCACCAGCAGGCGCGAACCGGGACGCAGCACGCGCCGCGCGTGATCGAGCGCGACGCCGAGCCCGGCATCGCCGGCTGGCGGCTGCGCATACCAGCGCACCAGCGCATCGAGCACGCGCAAGGCACCACGCGGGCCCGAGGCCGGCGCAACAGGCGGTTCGGAACCGTTGCCGCGCAATGCCGCGATGCGATCGCCATCGCGCACCGCCGCCCACGCGGCGATGGCGCCGGCGCGCGCGGCTTGCACGGATTTGAAGCGCACGCGCGTGCCGAAGTACAGCGCTGGCGCGGTGTCGGCGACGATCAGCGTGAGCCGCTCGCGTTCGGCCTGAAATAGTTTTGTGTGCGGACGGCCGGAGCGCGCCGTGAGCCGCCAGTCGATATGACGCGCATCGTCTCCGAGCGTGTACTCGCGCGATTCCGCGTATTCCATGCCACGGCCGCGCTGCGGCGACAACGCCTGTCCGCTGACGCCATGACGCCCGCGGCGTGGCGGTCGCCGTCCCTGCGCGGCGGCGCGCAGTGCGACGAGTTCGGCCAGCGTCGGCGTGATGCCGTTGCCGAGCGCGACGGAATGGGCAGCCGGTTGCGTGCTCATACGGGGATGATGGGCGGCAAGGTGGCGGGCGCGATCGAGGCCGCGCCTTACGGCAACGGCACTTTGTCCAGCAGCGCCCGCACCAGCCGTTCGCCGTCCCAGCCTTCCGCGGTTGCTTCGTAGCTCGGCAGCACGCGATGGCGCAGCACATCCGGTGCGATGGCGCGCACGTCATCAGGAGTGACAAAATCGCGGCCACCCAGCCAGGCGCGCGCGCGCGCGCAGCGCTCCAGCGCGATCGAGCCGCGCGGGCTCGCCCCCCAACCAATGCGGCGTGCGAGGTCGGCGTCATAGCGACGCGCATCGCGCGAGGCCAGCACCAGTTCGACCAGATAACGCTCCACCTGCGGCGCGACGTGCAGATCGAGCACGGCGTTGCGCGCGGCGAAGACATCCGCGGGAGCGATCTTGGTCGCCGGCGCGCGCGCGGGCTGCTGCGCCTGGCGCGCGCGCTCGCGGGCGAGACGCAGGATCTCGCTTTCGGCCGCGGCTTCCGGATAGCCGATGCGCACGTACATCAGGAAACGGTCGAGTTGCGCTTCCGGCAGCGGGAAGGTGCCTTCCTGCTCGATCGGATTCTGCGTGGCCATCACCAGGAACAGCGGTGACAGGCCATAGGTCTGGCGGCCGACGGTCACCTGCCGCTCGCCCATCGCCTCCAGCAATGCGGATTGCACTTTTGCCGGCGCGCGGTTGATCTCGTCGGCGAGCAGCACGGAGTGGAAGATCGGCCCCGGCTGGAATTCAAAATGACCGTCCTGCGGACGCCAGACTTCGGTCCCGGTGAGATCTGCCGGTAGCAGATCGGGCGTGAACTGCACGCGGGCGAAGTCGGCCTCGATGCGCGAGGACAGCGCGCGGATGGCGGTGGTCTTGGCAAGACCTGGCGCGCCTTCGACCAGCAAATGCCCGTCGGCCAGCAATGCGATCAGCAGGCGCTCGATGAGCGCGGCCTGGCCGACGATCTCGTGACTGAGGTCGTCACGCAGGGCATGGAACAGGCCGTGCAGGCGCGAGAGGTCCGAGGGGGTGTCGTTCTTGAGGGCGTCGTACGAGGCGGCGGTATCCATAGCGTGACAAGCAGCGGCGCGGGGTTGGCGTCAGGCCGAGTTTGACTGATTCAGCGGCCCCTGGTTCCAGCCGGACCTTCATCCGTTAAGGAAACCTCGACACGAAAACGCGAACGGGGCCCGCAGGCCCCGTCCGGTCGGCTGTCGCCGTGATCAGTTGCGCTGGGCGACCTTCAGCACCTTCGGCGTGACGAAGATCAGCAGCTCGGCCTTCTGCTTGCTGCGGCCCTTCTTGCGGAACAGGTTGCCGAGGATCGGCAGATCGCCGAGGAACGGCACCTTGGTCACGTCGCTGCGGTCGTTGAACTCGTAGACGCCGCCGATGACCACCGTCTGGCCATCCTCGACCAGCACCGCGGTGTTGATCGAGCGTTTGGCGAGGTTCGGCACCGAGCCGAGGCCCGAGATGGTGGTGTAGTCGGCGATCTCGTCCTTCTTCATCGCCATGGCCAGGAACACGCGGCCGTCATTGGTGATGGTGGGCGTGACCTTCAGTTCGAGCACGGCGTCCTTGAACTGCACCGTCGGCACGTTGGCGTTCTGGCCGCCGGTGACGGTGATGTAGCCGATTTCGCGGCCCTGGGTGATGACCGCCTCACGCTGGTTGCTGGTCACCACGCGCGGGTTGGAGACCACCTCGCCGCGCTGTTCCTGCTGCAGCGCCGACAGCTCGATGTCGAGCAGGTAGCCGGCGTTGAGGATCGACAGGGCGAGCGCGCCAGCGGCGTTGGTAACCGGCAGGTTCACGTTCAAGCCGCGGGTCAACGTGCGCAGTGGGCCGAGTGGGGCCTGCGGCTCGGGACCGGTTCCACCGCCCCGCTCCCAGGCATCGTGCGCTGCGGTGTAGTCCTGAAGCGACTGGTTGTATTCCCGCTGCGCCGTGGCCTCGGCATTGATGTTGTTGATGTTGGCGCCGAGATCACCGCTGAAATACTTGTCGCCCTTCGTGTTGCTGCCGCTGATGCCGAACTTGGCACCCAGCTCGCGCGCGAAGGACTCGTTGGCAATCACGATCCGGGCCTCGATCACCACCTGGTCGACCGGGCGGTCGAGCTGGCTGACGAGGTTCTTCACGTTCTGCACGCGCGGCGGGATGTCGATCACCAGCAGCGTGTTGGTGCGGCGGTCGAAGCTGATGCTGCCGCGCGAGGACAGGAAGCCGCGGCTCTGACCGCCGCCACCACCACCACCACCGCCACCGCTCTTGCTTTCTTCGGTCAGCAGCTTTGCGATGTCCTCGGCATTGGCGTAGTTGACCGGGATGTACTCGGTCACCATCTCGGCGCGTTCCTCGATGGCGATGCGCGCGTCAGCCCTGGCCTGCTCGGCGCTGGCGATTTCCGCCTGCGGCGCCACCCAGATCACGTTGCCGCTGCGGCGCTTGTCCAGCCCCTTGGCCTGCAGAACGATGTCCAGCGCCTGGTCCCACGGCACGTTGTCCAGGCGCAGGGTCATGTCGCCCTGCACGGTATCGGAGGCAACGATGTTGAGGTGCGCTTCGTCAGCGATGATCTTCAGCACCGTTCTGACGGCGATGCTCTGGAAATCGAAGGTGACCGGGCGACCGGTGTACATGCGCGTGGCGTCACCGGCCGTCGCCTGTGCGCCGGCGGCGGTGCCGGTGGTCGTCGCACCGACAGCACGGTCGGTGGGCGCGGACGCCGCGGCACGCGGCACGATCTCGACCACGTAGTCGCGACCGGTCTGATACGCCATCGGCTCGAACGTACCCTGCGTCGCCAGCACGATGCGCGAACCGGTACCGACCTGGTTGGCGTCGATACGCTGCACAGGCGTGGCGAAGTCGGTGACGTTGAGCGGCTTCTGCAGCGCCGGCGCCAGATTGGCGTTGCCGACGTCGATCACCACGCTGGAACCTTGCGTGCGCATGTCCGGCATCGCGCCGTCACCGCTGAACCGCATGATCAGCTTGCCGGAGCCGCCGTCACCGCGCTTGAAGTCCAGATTGGAAATCGAAACGCCGCCCGGAAGTCGCTTGGCAGGATCGACGCCCGCGGTCGCGGCGACGCTCTGTGCGGAAGCAGGGATCGCAGTGGCACCGTCGATAGGGGCTGCGTGGACGGCACCGAAGGCCGCCAGCAGGCCCGCGGCGAGCCCTACGGTGCCCACACGCAATACCGAGGCACGACCCCGATGCGAGTCTAACTGTTTTTTAACAAACATCTGATCTCCCCTAGTCACTTGTCTTCGAGCGCGACCGACGCCGGCCTTTCAAGCCAGCCCCCTGCACCGTCGGGCACCAATTCAACGAGTTCGATCTTGTCCTTGCTGACCGATGTTACACGACCATCGTTTTGGCCAATGTACATGCCTGACTGCACGCGATAGACGACCTTGTCGGGCGCCTGCACCAGAGCGACAAGGCCACCGGCCTGGATCGTACCCACCATGTCGAGCGTATCCAGCGGAAATTGCTCCAGTGGCTGCTTGCGGCGATGCGAGTCCGGACGCGGACCACTGCCCGTGTCTTCGTCCGTGAATGCATCGCTAAACGGATCGCGCAGCCCCTGCGCGGCGTATTCGAAGGTCTCGAACTGCTGCATCACCGGCAAGGGATCCAGCGGCGGCGCCGGCTTGGCCTTGATCTCGGCGACCCACTCCTCGAGGTTCGGCGCATCGCCGGGCGTGCTGGTGATGCCGCGGCCACAACCGGTCAGCGCCAGGACAACGGCGAGCAATGCCAGGGAACGCGAAGTGACGATCATGCGCATGTCAGCTCTCCCCTCCGGCAGCGGCCTTGGGCTTCTTCTTGCCCTTGTTCTCCTTGGCGGCGGCTTCGGCGGCGACCTTTTCCTGCTCGGCCACTTCCTGCTCGTCGAGATAGCGATAGGTCTTCACGGTGCCGGCGAGCTTCAGGCTGCCGTCCGGGCGCAGCGATGCGAGCGGATCTTTGTCCGCATTCACGGGCTTTAGAGAGATGTTGTGCATCGTCATGATGACCACGCGCGGCAGCGAGGCCACGCCGCTGACGAAGGCGCCGAACTGGTGATAGGTCCCCACCATTTCCAGATCGATGGGCTTCTCGGCGTAGAACTCTTTCAACGTCTCGGGCTGGGGCCGGAACAGCTCGTTGCGGATGCCGGTGGCCAGTGCCGTCTGCGAGATGTCGGTGATCAGGTCGGGCATCTCGGTCTTGCTGGGCAGCTGGCGCAGCATCTGCTGCAACTGCTGTTCCATCTGCGCCAACTGCTGCTTCAGCGGCTCGAGATTGGCGGCGCGCCCCTGATCCTTTTGGAACTTGGCGCGCAGTTCGGTTTCCTTGCTCTCCAATCCCTTCAGCACATCGCCCTTGTCGCTGGTCAGCAACCACCACATCAGGCCGAAAATGATCAGGGCGATGAGCGCGCAGAACCCCATCTGGTAGGTCCGCGGCCACGATCCGATGTTGTTGATGTCCAGCTGTTTGAGCGACACCTTTTTCTGGCTCATGGCGTGGCTCCTGCGGCGGTCTTGGCATCGGCCGGTTTGGCGGCGGCTGGCGCTGCGGCCGGCTGCGTGCCGGCGGCCGGCGTCGTGCCCGTGGCATCGGCCGCGCCGGGCGTCTGCTCTGGCGGCGCATCGGGGATGCCGTCGCCGTCCTCGTCACGCGGCGCGTTGGGATTCGCGGTCGTCACCGCCAGGGTGAAGACGTAAGGCAGGCCCTTCACCGCGCCCTTGGCCTGGATCACCGACAGATCCGGCTTCGTCATCCAGCCGGAGCTTTCCAGGTTGCGCATGTAGTTGCTCACACGCGCATTGGACTGCGAGCGACCTTCCAGGGTGAGCTTCTCGCCCTCCTGCTTGATCGAGGTCAGCACCACGCCGTCGGGAATCGTGCGCACCAGCGAATCGAACAGGTGCACCATCTTCGAACGATCGGACTGCAGCTTCTCGATGATCTCCTTGCGCTTGAGCAGTCGCGCCTTCTTCTCGTCGAGCTGCTTGATCTCCTCGATCTGTTTCTGCACTTCCTTGATCCGCGCCTCCATGTAGGCATTGCGCGCGTTCTGGCCGTCGATCTGGCTGTTGTAGTAGCTGTTCACCAGGAACCAGAGGAACACGCCGCCCAGGGCGAAGAGCCCGAGCATGATCATGAATCCTTTCTGGCGCTGCTTGCGGCGTTCTGCCCGCCACGGCAACAAATTGATCCGCGCCATCAGTCAAAGCTCCTCAGGGCCAGGCCCACCGCGATCATCAGCGCCGGCGCATCCTGCTGCAGCATGTGTGCCTGCACGCGCGCGCCCAGCGTCATCTGCGCCATCGGATTGGCGACCACGGTCGGCACGCCGAGTTGTTCCACCACCATCTCGGCGACGCCGGGAATGGAGGCGCATCCGCCGGCCAGCACGATCTGGTCGACGCGATTGAACTCGCTGCCCGCATAGAAGAACTGCAGCAGACGTCCGATCTGCTGCACCAGCGTTTCCTTGAAGGGTTCCAGCACTTCGATGGCGTAGCTTTCCGGCAGGCCGCCCTGGCGCTTGGCGAGCGCGGCGTCCTCGTAGCTCAACCCGTAACGGCGCATCACCTCGTCGGTGAGCTGCTTGCCGCCGAACATCTGTTCGCGGCTGTACAGGCTGCGGCCGTTGCGCAGGATGCTCAGCGTGGTCGTGCTCGCACCGATGTCGACCAGCGCCACCAGGCCGCCGTGCGGCAGGTTGAGCGAGTGCGACACCAGCGCGAAGGCGTTCTCGATCGCGAGCGCCTCGACATCCATCACCTTCGCCGAGAGCCCGCCGAGTTCGAGCGCCGAAGCGCGCAGCTCGACATTCTCCGAACGCGACGCGGCCAGCAGCACCTGCACCATCTCGTTGTTGCCGGGCATCGCGCCGAGCACTTCGTAATCGAGGTTCACTTCCTCGATCGGATACGGGATGTAGTTGGCGGCCTCGAGCTCGACCTGCGACTCCAGCTCGTCGTCATCGAGATCGGCCGGCATCGGAATGATCTTGGTGATCACCGCCGATCCCGCCACGGCGGCGGCGGCATGCTTGGCGCGGCTGCCCGAACGCGTCAGCGCGCGCCGGACGGCACCCGCGACCGCGTCGACCTCGACGATGTTCTTCTCCACCACCGCGTTCGCGGGTAACGGCTCGATAGCGTAATGCTCGACCCGGTAACGCTCGCCCGCACGCGACAACTGCACCAGCTTTACGGCCGTCGAGCTGATATCGACCCCGACCAGCGGGACCTGGCTCTTAGTAAGTAACCCCACGATCTCTCCCCATTTCACGGGCGCGCATAGCGCTTCTCGTGCCCCAGCGTCATTAGATAACGGACTTTTCACTCCCTGGCAACCGCCAAGTTCACAGAGCGTGTCGCAATGCCCGCATTTGGGATCGTACAAGCGACGTGAAGCGCTCGTTTACGACCGACATGCAACTGTCATGCCAAAAATCGACGCATCAGGTCGCCACGCCCGCAGCGGGTATTTCGTGGCGTAACGGGGCTGGAAACGCCTCTCGGGAGGCGCCCCATCCCCTATTCCGGGGCCGATCAGGCCGGTCCTCTATACTTCCGCGGCCACGACAACCTCGTTACACCACACCCCAGGGACCTGTTTGATGTCACGCTTTCGCCGCCTGTTGCGCTGGACACTGATCGTTTGCGTCGCCGCGATCCTCCTGGGAGGACTGGCACTCGGCACGCTCTACGTCGTCGTCTCCTCGCGCCTGCCGGACGTGCAGACGCTGCGCCACATCGAGTTGCAGGAACCGATGTACGTCTACGCGCGCGACGGCCGCCTGATGGCGCTGTTCGGCGAGACCCGGCGTTATCCCATCGCCATCGAGAAAGTGCCCAAGCGTGTGAAGGACGCCTTCATCGCGATCGAGGACAGCCGCTTCTACCAGCACCACGGCGTCGACTACAAAGGCGTGGGGCGCGCCATCTGGCTACTTGCCACCACCGACGACCAGCGCGTGCCCGGCGGCTCGACCATCACCCAGCAGGTGGCGCGGCAGTTCTTCCTCAGCTCCGAATACAGCTACATGCGCAAGCTGCAGGAAATGCTGCTGGCGATGAAGATGGAGCGCGAACTGACCAAGGACGAGATCCTCGAGCTGTATCTCAACAAGAGCTTCTTCGGCAATCGCGCCTACGGCGTCGCCGCGGCATCGGAGTACTACTACGGCAAGCCGCTGGACCAGCTGAGCCTGGACGAGATCGCCACCCTGGCCGGCACGCCGAAGTTCCCCTCCAGCGGCAACCCGATCAGCAATCCCGAGCGCAACAAGCTACGCCGCGACTACATCCTCGACCGCATGGCCGAACTCGGCTACGCCGCCGCCGATGAGGTCGCGCAGGCCAAGACCGTCGCGATGCACGCCACGCCGCACGAGCGGCCGGTGGAGGTCTACTCGCCCTATGTCGCGGAAATGGTGCGGCAGGAGATGCTCGCCCGCTACGGCGGCGAAGCGCTTACCAAGGGCTATCACGTCACCACCACCATCGACCCGGTGATGCAGGCCGCCGCCGACAAGGCGATCCGCGACGGCCTGGAGACCTACGACCACCGTCACGGCTGGCGCAAGGTCGAACAGCATTTCGACCTGGCCGCGAACGAGGACGCCACCGCGGCGGCCGCGCGCCTGCGCGGGATCGCCTCGCAGGGCGGCCTGTATCCGGCGGTGGTGTTGCGCAGCGGCGGCGGCACCGCCGACGTCGTTCTCGCCGATGGCACCACGCTGACACTGGACGCGGCCAGCAGCCGCTGGACCGGACGCGCGCCCTCGGCCCTGCTCGTGCGCGGCGACCTCGCGCGCGTGCGCAAGATCGAGACGCCCGTGAAAACGGCGACGCCACCCGCCGGCAACGACAAGACCGGCGCCGCCGACGCGCCGCAACCGCCGCCAGCCGTCACGGTGAGCTGGCGCCTCGACCAGTTGCCGCTCGCGCAGGCGACGCTGGTCTCGCTGGAACCGGACACCGGCGCCCTGCGCGCCCTGGTCGGCGGTTTCAGCTTCGCCGGCAGCAAGTTCAACCGCGCCACGCAATCGCGACGCCAGCCCGGCTCGAGCTTCAAGCCTTTCCTCTACGCCGCCTCCTTCGAACGCGGCTACAACCCGGCCTCGATCGTGCTCGACGCCCCGGTGGTATTCCGCATGCGCCGCGGCCAGATGTGGCGTCCGCAGAACGACACCGGCAACTTCGCCGGCCCGATGCGCCTGCGCGAAGCGCTGGTGCAGTCGCGCAATCTCGTCTCGGTGCGCCTGCTCGATGCCATCGGCGTCGACTACGCGCGCCGCTACATCAGCCACTTCGGCATCGACGAGGCGCTGCTGCCGCCCAACCTGTCGATGTCGCTCGGCACCGCCTCGCTGCCGACCATCGACATCGCGCGCGGCTACGCCGTGTTCGCCAACGGCGGCTTCCGCATCACGCCCTGGTTCATCGACGAGGTGAAGGACCGCGACGGCAAGGTCATCTTCAAGGAGAAGCCGCCGACCGCCTGCCGCAGCTGCAACCAGGGCACTGGCGGACAACAGGGCATCCAGGTCTCCAACGTCGTCGACGGCTTCAATCTCGGCCCTGGCACACCGCCGCCCGCCCCCACCGACAAGACCGCTGCGGGCAAGGACAAGAACGGCAAAGACAAGAAGGACGCCAAGGCCGACGCGGACACCGCGCCGCTCGCACCGCCGCCCCCGCCCGGCACGCCACTCGCGCCGCGCGCCATCGACGAACGCGTCGCCTACCAGCTCGTCTCAATGATGCGCGATGTGGTCCAGCGCGGCACCGGCACCGCTGCAAAGGTGCTCGGACGCGAGGACATCGGTGGCAAGACTGGTTCCACCAATGACCACCGCGACGCCTGGTTCTCCGGCTTCGGCGGCAACCTCGTCACCACCGTCTGGGTGGGACGCGACGATTTCCGTTCGCTCGGCTACCGCGAATACGGCGGCAAGGCCGCGCTGCCGATCTGGATCGACTACATGCGCGTGGCGTTGAAGGACGTGCCGATCGCGCGCAACGATCCGCCGCAGGGCATGGTCAAGGTCACCGTCGCAGGCAACGGCACGCTGATCCCGGGCGGCAGCGGCGGCATCGTCGAATGGGTCAAGGCCGAAGACCTCGAACGCATGGAGACCTACACCAACGAAGACGTCGAACAGGCACCGGACGAGAAGTCGTTCGACATCTTCTGAGCCGGTGAGTTCCCGCAGGGTGAATTCCTGCGAGGAATCCGGCCCATTCTTCCGGCATCATCGACCGATGCCGGTTGCGTTGCTCCGTCTCGTTTCGTAACGCCCGATGCGTCATTTCGACCGGGGCGTTTGGTAGACATGCATAAAACTTCGTGTACAGTCCCGCGCAGGCTTGATCCGGGAGCATGCGATGCACCACGCCCGTCAGCACGCCGAGACGCGAACCCGCGAACGTCGCCGCCGTCTCGCTCATGAAGCCGCGCGCCTGATGGCCGAAGGCGGCATCCGCGACTATCACCAGGCCAAGCTCAAGGCCGCCAGCCGCCTCGGCATCCACGACGACGCCTCGCTTCCGCGCAATCGCGAGATCGAGGATGCGCTGCGCGAATATCAGCGCCTGTTCGTCGGCGGCGCTCATCGCGATGCCCTGCGCGCGCGCCGCGACGCCGCGCTACGCGCACTGGAATTCTTCGCCGCCTTCGATGCCCGCCTCGTCGGCCCGGTGCTCGAGGGCACCGCCGATGCCAACGCGCCGGTCGCATTGCAGCTCTACACCGACGATGCCGAAGCGGTCGTGCGCTTCCTCGAGGAGCATCGTATTCCCGCCGACAGCCGCAACCGCCGCCTGCGCCTGGATCGCTCGCGCGAAGGCGATTTCCCGGTCTGGGTGTTCAGCGCCGAGGAGTTGTCGTTCGATCTGACCGTGCTACCCGCCGACGCGTTGCGGCAGGCGCCGCTATCGGGCATCGACGAGAAGCCAATGAAACGCGCGTCCGCCTCGCAGTTGCGGCAGATGCTGACCGAGGAAGAGATCGCCGCCTACGAAGCGTAGGCGGTGTGTCGTATCCGCATCGATGCGTTCGGCTTCGCTCAGCCGAGGATGGTGATCGTCGGCACTCGGCGCTGGCCGAGATTGTTCGCACGACAATGCGCGGACGCGATCGCGTGCATCCGCGTGCGTCAGGCCGGGGATCAGGTTCAAGCGGCCGTCGGGCGCTGCTCGAAACCGAAGACGTTGAGTTCGATCACCACGAACGCCACCAGCCACAGCAGCGCATCCCAGGCGTCCAGCCAGACCGCCGCGGTGCCATCACCGACACCACGCACGAACCAGGTGAGGAGAAAACCGGCCAGCGCCAGATACAGCAGGCCGGTCGCCCAACGCCGCAACGCGTGCGCGAGCCGGCGTTGCCGTGGAATGCGCACTTCCAGCTCCAGCAACGCCACCACCCCGAGCCAGGTCAGGGCATTGCCGAAGTCCAGCCATTCCCGCGCCAGGGCGTAATCGAGACAAGCCCAGACCACCGCGGCGGCAGCGGGGATGCGCAACCCATGCAGCCATCGCCGCAGCCGCGGCGATGTTCGCCAGTCGCCCGTCTCCCATTCGAACAGGAGCAGCAGCACGACCCAGGCGCCGGTATCGATCTGCTCGGTCACCGTGCCGTGCATGCCGTAGAGCATGACGTTCCCGGCGAGCAGAACGTATACCAGCCACTTGAACGCGACGAAGCCGCGCAGCGAATGCCGCCCGGACGACGCCGCGTCGGTCACACGCTCAGCGCTTGTCGATGCCGACGTAATCGCGCACGTCGTGGCCGGTGTAGATCTGGCGCGGACGGCCGATCTTCGCTTCCGGATCGACCTGCTGTTCCAGCCAATGCGCCACCCAGCCGGCGGTGCGGGCGATGGCGAACATGACCGTGAACATCTCGGTCGGAATCTTCAGCGCCTTGTAGATGATGCCGCTGTAGAAATCGACGTTCGGATAGAGCTTGCGCTGGATGAAGTACTCGTCCTTCAGCGCCGCCTCTTCCAGCTTCAGCGCCACTTCCAGCAGCGGATCGTTGACGCCGAGTTCGCCCAGCACCTTGTGCGTCATCTCGCGGATGATCTTGGCGCGCGGATCGAAGTTCTTGTAGACGCGATGGCCGAAGCCCATCAGGCGGAAGCCGGATTCCTTGTCCTTGGCCTTGGCGACTGCGCTTTCCACGTTCTTGGCGTCGCCGATCTCGGCCAGCATCTTCAGCACCGCTTCGTTGGCGCCACCGTGCGCCGGGCCCCACAGCGCGGCGATACCGGCAGCGACCGAAGCATACGGATTGGCGCCGGTGGAACCGACCAGGCGCACGGTCGAGGTCGAAGCGTTCTGTTCGTGATCGGCGTGCAGGATGAACAGCAGGTCCAGCGCCTTGGCGACCACCGGGCTCAGCTGCAGCGGTTCGCTCGGCACCTCGAACATCATGTGCAGGAAACGGTCGACGTATTCGAGGTTGTTGCGCGGATAACGGACCGGCCAGCCGATCGAATAACGGTAGGCGGCCGCGGCGATCGTCGGCACCTTGGCGATCAGGCGGATCGCGGCCAGGCGGCGCTGCTCGGGATCATTGAGATCGAGCGTGTCGTGATAGAACGCCGACAGCGAAGCCACCGAGGCGCACAGGATCGCCATCGGATGCGCGTCGTAATGGAAACCGTGCAGGAAGTTCTTCAGCGACTCGTGCATCATCGTGTGATGCGTGACTTCGTCGTCGAAGGCGGCGAATTGCGTCTTGTCCGGCAGATCGCCGTTCATCAGCAGATAGGCGACTTCGAGGAAGCTGGAATCCTTCGCCAGCTGCTCGATGGGATAGCCGCGATACAGCAGCACGCCGTTGTCGCCGTCGATGTAGGTGATGGCGGACTTGCAGCTCGCCGTCGCCGTGAAGCCGGAGTCGTAGGTGAACAACCCCGTCTCCTTGGTGAGCTTGGCGATGTCGACACAGCCGTTGCCCAGCGTCGGTTTCAGCACCGGCAATTCGACCGACTTGTCGCCGGCGTTCAACGTGACCTGATCGATGGTTGACACTGCAACACTCCTCAGAACATGCCGTTTTCACAGCCGCGCTGCCTGGACAGCGCTGGGTGGATGGGATCGGCGGTCGAAGCCGGCGGCTTGCCGCGATGCAGCAATTATTGCATAGCGCGATTGGAGTCCCGACTCGATCCCGAGGGGTGGTGCGCGATGCAGCGTTGCGCCTGACGAACGGTGGGATTCGCGGGCCGCGGCGCCGTGTTTTCTCGCGGCATCATGCGACCGTCACACGCCCATGACCTCGCAGGGATGGCCAGGATTCGTGCCACTCACGTTTCCGGATGCCGGAAGCACAAACGGCCGCCCGAAGGCGGCCGCGGCGGCGTCGCGCGAAGCGCGGACGCTTAACTTATTACTTGGTGTAGCGGCGCTTGAACTTGTCGATACGGCCGCTGGTGTCCATGACCTTGTTCTGGCCGGTATAGAACGGATGCGTGGCCGAGGAGATTTCCACCTTGATCAGCGGATACTCATTGCCGTCCTCCCACTTGATCTTCTCCTTGCTGCCAAGGGTCGAGCGGGTGAGGAACTTGAAATCCGAAGTCACGTCCTGGAAGACGACTTCGTTGTATTGGGGGTGGATGTCGGCCTTCATGGCGGGCACCAGATTCGTGCAAGGAAAGAGCGGCATTTTAGCCCGCTTTCGAGCCGGTATGCAACCCCGGGCGTTCCATGCTGACCGAAGCCGTCCTTGGCGCGACCCGACCGGCTTACGGGACGTCCGGCCCGGCCATCCCTGGCTGGGCGTTCGCAGGCGCTGACGGCGCCTGCTCACCCAACGCCGCCTGGATCAAGGACTCGAAGCGGCCCTGGTCGTAACGCATCAGGATCGCCGCCTTGTCCGGACGCCCCTCCTGGCGGCGCCAGTCGACCACGGTCGCGCCGCGGCCGTAGCGGCCTTCGAGCTCGATCGAGACCGGACGTTCGAGCACTTCCAGCGCCCCGTCCGGCTCCAGCGCATAGGCCATCGCCAGGGCGTCGGCGGCGAACCAGTGATCGCCGCGGCGATCGATCGACCACAGCCGGGTCTTCTCGGAGATGCGGTCGTAGAAGCGCCCGCGTTCGGAGCCGGCCTTCAGCCATTCGGCCACGCGGGCGTGATGCAGCCCGTGGGCGATCACGGCCTCCCAGTCGGCCAGTTCGATGTGCTCGAAGGCCTCGAACACGATGTGCGCGGCCTCGGGGTCGTAGTAGATGTTGAACTCGGCGGCCGGCGTGATGTTGCCCTGGCAGGTCACCGCACCGCCCATCACCACGAAACGCGCCACACGCTGCGGCAGCGTGGGATCGAGCTTGAGCGCCAGCGCGATGTTGGTCAGCGGGCCGAGCGCCACCAGCAGCAATTTGCCGGCATGCGCGTGGGAGAGGCGCAGGATCGCTTGCGCGGCGTGCTCGGCCTCGGCCTGGCGCTTGGCGGGTTCGTAGCCGACGTCGCCAAAGCCGTCCTGTCCGTGCACGTAACCCGCGTCCGGCGCCGGATGCAGCAACGGCCCGGCGCAGCCCGCGAACACGGGCACATCGTCGCGGCCGGCCACTTCGCACAGCTTGAGGGCATTGGCGACGGTGTGCTTCAGGCCGACGTTGCCCGCGGCGACGGTCAATCCGACGACGTCGTGGCGGGGATCGTTGAACGCCATCAGCAGGGCGAGGGCGTCGTCGACGCCGGGATCGGTGTCGATGAGCAGCGGAGTCTTGTCGGTCATGCTGGCTATCTGGACTCGGCGGGGAAGTTTATACGCTTTTTCCCGGCCTTTCCGTCGTTCTCATGCTGGCCGGGAGACCGCGGGCGGCGCCCCTCGCCGCCGCGACGGGCACAACCTCACGCGGCGGCATAGCGCGCGGCGCTGCCGATCCAGCGATCCACCAGCCGGTCCGCCAGCTGCGGCGATTCCTGCAGCAAGCGCTCGGCCACGCGGTGCACGAACGGCAGCAGATCGGCATCGCGCGCCAGATCGGCGACGCGGAACGCGGCCAGGCCGGTCTGGCGCGTGCCGAGCAGTTCGCCGGGACCGCGCAGTTCGAGATCCTTCTCGGCGATGACGAAGCCGTCGTTGGTCTGGCGCATCGTCTCCAGCCGCTGCTTCGCCATCATCGACAGCGGCGGCTGGTACAGCAGCACGCAGGTCGACGCCGCGGAACCGCGACCGACGCGGCCGCGCAGCTGATGCAATTGCGCCAGCCCCAGCCGCTCCGCGTTCTCGACGATCATCAACGAAGCATTCGGCACATCGACGCCGACCTCGATCACCGTGGTCGCCACCAGCAGATCGAGCTCGCCGGATTTGAACGCGATCATCGCCGCCTGCTTGTCGCGCGCCTTCATGCGTCCGTGTACGAAGCCGACGCGCAATGCCGGCAGCGCTTTCGACAAGGCTTCGAACGTGACTTGCGCGGCCTGCGCGACCACTTCATCCGATTCATCGATGATCGTGCACACCCAGTACGCCTGCCGCCCTTCGGCGCAGGCGGCGCGGATGCGCTCCACCAGCTCCGGCCGCCGCTCGCCGCTGAGCACGACCGTCTGCACCGGCGTGCGACCCGGCGGCAACTCGTCGATCGCCGAGACATCGAGATCGGCGTAGGCGGCCATCGCCAGCGTGCGCGGGATCGGTGTCGCGGTCATCACGAGTTGATGCGGGACGCGGCCGCCCTCGCCGCCCTTGTCTCTCAACGCCAGACGCTGGTGCACGCCGAAGCGATGCTGCTCGTCGACGATCGCCAGCGCGAGATCGCGGAAGACCACGCCTTCCTGCATCAGCGCATGCGTGCCGACGACCAGTTGCGCTTCGCCGCCCGCCACCGACGCCAACGCGGTTTCACGCGCGCGGCCGGCGACCTTGCCCGCCAGCCAGGCGATGCGCACACCAAGCGGCTCAAGCCATGCGCGCAGATTGTTGAGATGCTGCTCGGCGAGCAGCTCGGTCGGCGCCATCAGCGCGGCCTGCCGTCCGTTCTCGATCGCCAGCAGCGCCGCGAGCGCCGCGACCACGGTCTTGCCGCTGCCGACGTCACCCTGCACCAGGCGCAGCATCGGCATCGCCTTCGCCAAGTCCTCGCGCACCTGCGCGTACACGCGTTCCTGCGCGCCCGTGAGCGCGAACGGCAGCGCCTTGCGCAATGCGTCCGCCAATTTCCCGCCGCGCAGCGGCGTCGCCGCATGCGCCTGCAAGGCGATGCGCTGACGACGCAGGCTGAGATGGTGCGCGAGCAATTCCTCCAGCGCCAGACGACGCTGCGCGGGATGCGTGCCGGCCAGCAGTGCGGCCACGTCGGCGTCCCTCGGCGGGCGATGCATGATCCGCAACGCATCGCGCAGGCCGGGAAGATTGTGTTCCTGCAACCACGCCTGCGGCAGCAGTTCCAGCGCCTGCTCGTCGGGCAGATGATCGAGCGCCTGTCCGATCAGTTTGCGCAGCGTCGCCGGACCAATGCCCTCGATGGCGGGATAGACCGGATCGAGCCCTTCGCTCAGTTCGGCGGCATCGTCCGCACCAAGAATGCGATAGCTCGGATGCACCATTTCCAGACCATGCTGGCCCGGTCGCGGCGTGCCATAGGCGCGCAGCCGCGCGCCCGGCGTGAACTGCGCCACCTGGGCAGCGCGAAAATGAAAAAAGCGCAGCACCAGCGTGCCCTGCGAATCGTCGCTGATCGCCACGCGCAGCATCGGCCGATAGCGGAAGCCGCGCTCGACCGCCTCCACCCTGCCCTCCACCTGCGCCGCCACGCCGGGCTGCAGCAACCGGATCGGCGTCAACGCGGTGCGGTCCTCGTACTGCCGCGGCAGCAGCAGCCACAGGTCCTGCAGATTATGGAGATCGCGCGCCGCGAGCTTTTCCGCCACGCGCGCGCCGACGCCCGGCAAGGTCGTCAACGGCGCGTGGGCGGGATCGGTACGATCAGAAGCGGATGGAGGGGGAACGGACACCGGCATGCTGCAAGCATGCCGGGAACGCCCGCAAACCAAAACCCCGACACGCGGTCGGGGTCGGGATTGGCCTCAGAACTTCAGCTGCGCCTCCACGCCGTACATGCGTGGCGCGGTGACGCGCGCGCCGACCGTGCCGAGCACGGTCTTGCCGTAGGTGCCGAGCGAGTTGATGTACTGGTTATCGAAGACGTTGTTGCCGAACACCGCCCAGGTCCAGTGCCCGCGCGGCGAAGTCCACGCCACGCGCACGTCGGTGCGGTTCTCGGCCTCGCCGAGGTCGAGCGCATGGCTGGGACCACAAGCGCCCTGCTCCTGCGACTGGTCGTTGCAGCGGGCCTTGCCACGATAGGCATGACGGAGCGTGAAGCGCACATCGCCAGCGTCATTCAGATTCCAGAGGTAGTTCACGCCGGCCGCGAACGACCAGCGCGGCTCGCCGCTGGGCTGGCCACTGAGATCGTCATTGCCGACCTTGTACTCCTTGTACGTGGAATCGATGTATTCGACGTTGAAGTCCAGGCTCAGCGCGTCGGTCGGCTTCCACACCGTGTCGAAGTCGAGCCCGTAGGCCTTGATGTCGGCGGTATCGACCACGAAGCGCGGGATGTCGGTGCTGAAATCCAGCACCGTCGACTGCCGGTTGTCGTAGACGTAGTAGAAGAGCGAGGCGTTGTACTGCAGGCGCAGATCCGGGAACGCCTGCTTGATGCCGGTCTCGAAGTTCCACACCTCTTCGTTGTCGAAGCGGCTGTTGATCTGCAACGCGTTGTAGCCGCCGGCCTTGTAGCCCTTCGCCAGCGAGGCGAACACCATCGTGTCGTCATTGAGGTGATAGTCGACGACGAAGCGCGGGCTGAAATCGGACCAGGCGTGCTTGGTGCGTACGGTCTGGTTGCGATAGAGCTCGGACACCGGATCGCTGAAGGCGACGTTGAAGAGCAGGTCATCCCGATTCAGGCCCAGAGCGGCCAGCAATCCCATCTGTTCAAGCTGATCGAGGCTGGCGTCGAGCCCGGGCGCGGAACGATCGGGATTGAACCAGCTGAATTCTTTCTTGTCGCGCGTGTAGCGCAAGCCGAAGGTGAGGTTGAGCTTGTCGGTGGCATGCCAGATCACGTCGCCGAACAAGGCGTAGGACTTCGACTTCAACTTGTTGTGATAGGCCTCGTTCCAAGGCTGACCGAGCAGCTTGACCGGGATGTTGAACGCGTCGAGCAATCCCTGACCGAAGGTGAACAAACCGACGCCCGGCGGCAGCGGACCATTGGGCTGCACGAATTCCGGCGGGATCAAACCACTGCTCACCATCGCCGTGTCCACGCTGTCGCTGAACAGGTTCACTTCGCTGGTCTGCTGCGAACTCTCGTCGTAGTAGCTCGCACCCGCCACCCAGTCGATGTGTTCGTTGCTGCCGTTGAACTTGATCTCCTGATAGTAGCTGCGGCTGCTCTCGGTGTTGGTGGAATCGATGTACAGGTTGCGGCGATTGGTGCCGTCCTCGTCGACCGCGGTGTTGTTGGAGTCGTAGTCGCGCCAGGCCGTGGTCGAGGTCATCGAACCCCAGTCCATGCTGTGGTCGACGATCAGGGTGACGCCGTCGAAACGGCGTGACTCATCGCTGCCGATGGCGTCGTTGTAGGTCGGGGTCTTGCGCGGATCGAGATAAGCGGTCTCGTCCACCGGCACCGGCGGCACGCCGGGCTCAGGTGGCAGGGCAACGATCCCGGTCGTCGCCTGCGCACGCTGGCTCAGGCTTTCGTGATCCCAACTCAACACCGCGCTGGTGTTGTCGCCGAAGCGCATGCGCCAGGCGGCGCGCGTTGCCCAGTTGTTCTCGGGATTCAGATCCTCGCCGGTGGCGGCGTCCTTGATCCAGCCCTTGCTGTGATTGAACAGGCCGTTCAAGCGCAGCGCCGAGTCCTCGCCCGTCGGCAGGTTGACCATCGCCTCCAGATACTGCTTGTGATCGTTGCCCAGGCGCAGCTTGGCGCGCGCTTCCTGCTCGTCGCTGGGCTTGTTGGTGATGATCGAAATGGCACCGGCCGCGGTGTTGCGGCCGAACAGCGTGCCTTGCGGTCCTTTCAGGATCTCGATGCGTTCCACATCGGTGAACGGCAGCAGCACACCGCCACCTCGGCCCGCATAGACGCCGTCGATGTAGACGCCGACCGCCGAATCCGTGCCGATGCCGAAATCGTCGGTCTGGATGCCACGCAGCTGGAAACTGGGTTGCGTCGGCTGGTTGCTGTTGACCTGGAGACCCGGCACGAACCCCTCGATGTCGCCGAGATTCTCGGCACCGACATCACCGAGCAGCTGCTCGTTCACCACCTGCAGCGCGATCGGCACATCCTGCAATTCCTGCTCGCGGCTCTGCGCGGTCACGATCATGCGATCCAGCGTCACCGCTTCCTTCGCTTGCGCGGGCGCCTGCGGCGATGGCTGCGTTTGCGGCGGCGATGCCTCCTGTGCTTCCTGGGCGACCGCGACCGGCGTGATCGCGGAGAACGACAGCGCGCACGCGCCGATCAGCGCGCGACGCATCGAAATGCACAAGCGGGACGCCGAGAGGCGTTCCGCTTGTGCGGCCAGGGATGGCCGCAACGCCGGATCAAGCACGCGCGTGCTTGATCCGGCGAGAGCCAGTCCGGACCTGCGCCGGACTGGCTCTTTGAAGAGCGCACAGGATGTGCGTTCTTCAAAATTCTGTGAGACATGTTGTTTCAACGACATTTCCCTCTCCCCTAGCGTTGATTGTGTTGCCATTCCCTGGCTCCCTCGGCTTCAGCCCGCTGCCTCGCAGCCTCCTGTTTCCATCGCGGCGATCCATTCCCGGATCAGCTCGACACCCTCGCGATGCACCACGTCGCGACCCAGCTCCGGCATCATCACGCCGGGATCGTCGCTGTCCATACGGTAGACCATAATCGACTCGTCCGGTTTGCCGGGCACGATGCCGTAGCGTCGATCGCCCGTGCCGCGCCCCGCGGCCACCGGCGGCTTGCACAGGCCGAGGTGACGCGGATCGCGGCTGCCGATCTCCAGCAGCAGCCCCGACGTGTCAGCCGGCCCCTTGGCGTTGTGGCAATGCGCGCAGTTGATGTCGAGATAGGCGCGGGCACGGGACTCGAGGCTGGCATGAGCGGCATCGCGCCAATTGGCGTTGCGCGGCAACGTGCCCGTTGGCGTACCGGCGAGATAACCGAGCTTCGCCCAGTGCTGCAGCTGGTTTTCGTTGCCGGATGCATAAGCGTATTCACGGTTGAGATGCCGTGCCTTCGGCCCCAGTGGCTGGATCAGTCGCGTGGTGTTGTTGCTGGCGTGACAACCGGCGCACTGGTTCTGGTCCGGCACCTGGTAGGTGAAATCCTCGCGGCTGCCGTCGGCCGCCACCAGTTGCAGCGGCACGCTGTCCCCGGTGCGCATCAACTCGGCCTCGGTCTGTTCCTGGTTCCAGACGTAGGCCAGCGCCACCCAGCCGTCCTTGCGTCGTACCAGTAGACGCGTCTCGACCATGCGCACATTGCGCAGATCCAGCCCTTCGCCGCTGCGGTCGCGCGATTCGTCGTAGGTGCGCGCCACCGCATCGCTGCCGTCCGCGGCCTTGCCTGCCTTGGGATAGAAGAACGTCTTGCTGAAGATCGTGCCGACCGGGAAATCGAAGGCTTCATCGGCTTCGTACTTCGCCGCCTGTCCGTTCGGCATCCACACCGTGCGCAGCTTGTGCGCGTAATCGGAGAACAGCGGCGTGTTGAGATCGAACGGCATCACGCCCTTGTTCAGGGCCAGCTGCTGGCCGTCACTGCTCACCACGTGCCAGTCGCTGAGCTTGGGCGGGTAGCCGTCGGCGTGGAACTGCACAGGCGCGGGCTCTCGCGCGCAAGCGGCGAGCAATCCCGCCACCACCATCGCAGAAAGCCAGTGAAATCGCGTTTTCGCCTCTAAGGATGTCTGAGCACCCCTGCCAACCGGAGACCCGGAGGGCGGCGCACAGGGATGTGCGCCGTTTTTCGACCGAGCCATGGATGGCGAGTCGAAAAATCCCGATAGCAACGAAACACTGGGGCTGCTTCGTCGGGGAAAGCGTTTTTCTTTGGTTCGTTTCTTTTGACGCTTATCAAAAGAAATGAACTCGGCCGCGCAGCGGACGAAACGCTTTTGCCTTTCAACAAAGGCAAAGACGGAAAAGCAAACTCGCCAGACTCCTGCCTTCGCGGGAACAACGAGCAAAGGCAACGCCCAAGGAGTCCCACCTTCGCGGGAATGACGAACAAGAGCGAAGCGAACCCTCGCCATCCCGTTAACCAAGTTGCAGCGTCACCGGCGGCAACGACTCCAGCTTGCAGTTGAACGGCGCGGCATCCGCTTTCGGATTCTTGTTCTTGTTGGGACCATCGGCATTGATGACGCCCGA
The DNA here is from genome assembly GCF_058803905.1 of Luteimonas sp. GW821-FHT14E02. Classification (NCBI taxonomy): domain Bacteria; kingdom Pseudomonadati; phylum Pseudomonadota; class Gammaproteobacteria; order Lysobacterales; family Lysobacteraceae; genus Luteimonas; species Luteimonas sp. GW821-FHT14E02. The sequence continues at coordinate 74,630 of NZ_JBXAPK010000005.1, forward strand.
AGCGCCCTGGATGCAGATCTGCGGCCCCTCGGTGCGCTTGCTGTTGACGTAACCGTCCCACATCACGTCAGGCAGATGGCCACCCAGTCCGAACATCGCCAGCTTCAGCGCCTTCAACTCGAGCCCATCCGGCGAATCGCCGCCGCCGGAGAACTTGTTGTCGTGCACGTAGATGCGCTCAGGATATGGATCGAACGTCGGCGCCGGCTTGTACTTGCCCTCGTAGCCGGCCGAGTAGTGGCTGGCGATGATAACGTTGGCCGTCTTGTTGTCGGACACCTCGTTGCCGAAGATCTCCACGTCGTCGTTGGACATGATCACCACGCCCGACCCCGCCGGCACGCTGGCTACCGCCGTGCCCTTGCGGCCGAAATTGTCGGTGTTGTTCTTGAAGATCTTGTTGTTGAACACGCGCGTGGTGTGCCCCGGCTGCGGCAGGTCCGGCATGTTGAACACCAGGATGCCGCCGGTGTTCTCGGTGGCGACGTTGTCGTGCACGTCAGCGCCGATGCAGTTCTCGATCTCGATGCCGGCAACGTTGCGCTCGGCACGGTTGCGGCGCACCACGATGTTCTGCGACTGGCCGACGTAGATGCCGGCGTCGGAGGCACCAATCACCACAGAATCCTCGATCAGCACGTTCTTGCTCTGCACCGGATACAGGCCGTAGGCGCCGTTGTCGGTATCCGGCCCGTTGGTCCATTCCACGCGCACGCCGCGAATGACGATGTTCTCGCCCTCGTTGACCTTCAGGCCGTCGCCCTTGCTGTCCTCGATCGCGAGGTTCTCCAGCGTGAAGTTGTCGGCGTTGACGATCAGCCCTTCCGCACCGGACTTCTGTCCCTTGAAGCTGAGCACGGTCTTGTCCTGGCCGGCGCCGCGGATGGTCACGCCGTTCACGCGCAGGCTCAGGCTGCGATCGAAGGTGTAGCGGCCGGCGGGAATCTCGATGACCTCGCCGGTCTTCGCATCGAGCAGGCGTTGTTGCAGGGTTTTCTGGAACTCGGCGTTCGCCGCAGGCGCGGCTGGCGTATCCGACGCGCTCCCGCCGTCGCGGCCGCAACCTGCCAACAATCCGAGCATGGCCAAGGCCAAAAATGTGCGCGTCATCGCATCCTCTCCACGACCGGCGCCGCGCCAGCCTGCGCATTCCAGTCTCCGACGCGCACCGTCGCAAGTGGAGGGCAATCACGGCATACTGACGGGGGGAAAAACGGACAATTTGATGCGCTCGCCACACCCGCCCATCGACCCTCGGCTCACCACCGCCAGCAACGCCACCAACATCCTGTCCGGGCTGTGCATGGTCGCCGACGAACAGGGCGTCCCCTGCGAACCATGGTTCGCCGGACTACGACTGTCGCGCGCGCAGATCGACGATGCCAGCGTGCGCGTCTCCTACCGACAGGCCAGCCGCATCGTGCAGCGCGCGTTGCGTGCGCTGCCGCTTCCCGATCTCGGCCTGCGTTTAGGCCGACGGCAGAACATCGGCAATTTCGGACTGCTCGGCCTGGCGATGATGACCGCGCGCACGTTCGGCGACGCGGTCGGCGTCGGATTGCAATATGCGCCGGTGTCCGGCGGACTGATGGATCTCGAACTCGACACTTCCGAATCCGGCGTGGTGGCGATGGTCGCGCACCCGCGCGCGCAGGAGCCGCAGATCCTGCCGTTCCTGTGCGAGGAACTGTTCGCAAGCACGCTGATGCTATGCCGCGGACTGGTCGGCGCGAACTTCAAGCCGCGACGCCTGGAACTCTCCTACCCCGCGCCAGCCTACGCGGCGGAATACGACGCGCTGTTCGAATGCGAAGTGCGTTTCGGCATGCCACGCAACCGCGTCATGATCGACACCAATTGGATGACCTACGCACTGCCGACCTACAACCCGGTCAGCGCGCAACAAGCGCTCGCGCTATGCCGCGCGATGATGCCGGATGGACAGGGCGCCAGCGAGATCGTCGCCACCGTGCGCAACCTGCTGCGCGAACGCCTGCAGGAAAACCCGAGACTCGCCGACATCGCCGCCGACCTGCATCTCACCGAACGCACCCTGCGCCGGCAACTGTCCGCCGCAGGCTTCGGGTTCAAGGAAATGCATGATCAGCTACGCAGCGAACGCGCCCATGACTTGCTACGCGAAGGCCAGCTGTCGATCACACAGATCGGCGCGCGCGTCGGTTTTCGCGACGCGCGCGAATTCCGGCGCGCGTTCAAACGCTGGACCGGCGTCGCACCGCGCGAGGCACGAAGATCTTCCAATCCCCACGCCATCCATGGCGCAAGACCATCGACTTCGGAATCTCCGCCCCGGCCATCCATGGCGGGACGTTCGAGGCCGCAGCGAACACCTTGAAGGCGTTCGCCAGCGCGCGACCTCTCACCCCAACACCAGGATCGCGTCCACTTCGAACTGCACGCCCTTCGGCAGCGCTGACACTTCGACGGTGGAGCGCGCGGGGTAAGGCGCCTTGAAGTATTCGCCCATCACCGCATTGACTTCGGCGAAAGCGCCCAGATCGGTGAGATAGAGCCCGACACGCACCACGTCGTCGAGCGAACCGCCGGCCGCGGCGCACACGGCCTTCAAATTCTCGAACGCACGACGCGCCTGTTCTTCGACGCCGCCTTCGACCAGATTGCCGGTTGCTGGATCGAGTGCGATCTGGCCGGAGAGAAATACGATATTGCCGGCACGCGTGGCCTGCGAATACGGGCCGATGGCGGATGGGGCTTGGTCGGTGCTGATCGGGATGCGGGGCATGGTTTGTTGAGACGCTTGGACGGTTCTTGAGTTTAATCCTTTTTTCTGTCGCACCAGGTAAGTGGTGTTCGGGGGCCGACATCTCTTCTTCAAAGTCAAAAGCGTTTCGCCCCTGAAGGGGCGAGTTCATTTCTTTTGGTAAGCCCCAAAAGAAACGAACCAAAGAAAAAAGCTTTGCTCGGCTTTGCTTCGCCTTTCGCTTCTAAAGATGCTTGAACGCCCTCACCAGCCGGAGACCCGGAGGGCGGCGCACAGGATGTGCGCCGTTTTTCGACCGAGCCATGGATGGCGAGTCGAAAAATCCCGATAGCAATGAAACTCTGGGGCTGCTTCGTCGGGAAAAGCGTTTTTCTTTGGTTCGTTTCTTTTGACGCTTATCAAAAGAAATGAACTCGGCCGCGCAGCGGACGAAACGCCTTTGATCTTCAACAAGCAACAACAACAGCAAAAGCCAAATGGATCCCAGCTTTCGCTGGGACGACGATCAAGCCAAAAGCTGGATTCCGGCTTCCACCGGAATGACGAGCAACAGCAACAGAAAAAACCAAGTGCATTCCAGCTTTCACTGAAACGACAACACCACTGAAACAACAACAAAGGTGATGCCCGCCCCCCATTTCCGCAATCACAACGAACCAAACCTCAGACCCGCTGCACCCCATGCACCACACCCAACCGCCGCACGCGCCGAATCACTTCCGCCAAATGCTCCCGATCCCGCACCTCGATCGAAAACCGAATCGCCGCCACATTCGTATCGCGCTCCAAATATTCGACACCGTCGATATTCGATTCCGCCTGCGCGATCGCCGCCGCCACCTGCGCCAACACCCCGGGCCGATTCCCGACCTCGATCCGCAACGCCACCTGGAAATCGCCACTCACCTCGCGATCCCAGCCAATCGCCACCCATCGTTCCGGCGACTTCCGATACTCCGCCACGTTCGGACAATCCAGGCGATGCACGACGATGCCACGCCCCGTCGTGTGATACCCCATGATCTCGTCGCCCGGAATCGGCATGCAGCACTGCGCGAACGTCACCACGCCGCGCTCGTTGCCGGTGATCAGGATGCGATCGCCGTCGCGCGGCACGCGCACGTTGCCCGGTGGCTGCGGCAGATTCGCGCCCTGCTTGGCCAACGTCTGCGCCACCTGTGCCGGCATGCGATTGCCCAGCGCGATGTCGGCGAGCAGTTCTTCCAGACGCGGGTAGCGGAACTCGCTCAGATACGCATCCAGCAGCGACACCGGCAAGCGTTCGAGTGAACTGCCGAGATCCTCCAGCGCGCGATCGAGCATGCGATGCCCGAGCTGCACCGCATCCTCGTGCTCGAGATGCTTGAGCTGATGCCGGATCGCGGTGCGCGCCTTGCTGGTGACGACGAACTCCAGCCACTGCGGCTTTGGCGAGGACGACTTGGCGGTGATGATCTCGATCTTCTGCCCGCTGGTGAGCTTGGTGCGCAGCGGCACCAGCTTGCGGTCCACGCGCGCGGCCACCGCCTGGTTGCCGACGTCGGTGTGCACGGCATAGGCGAAATCGAGCGCGGTGGAATTGCGCGGCAGCGAAAGGATGTCGCCCTTGGGCGTGAACAGGTAGACCTCGTCCGGGAACAGGTCGACCTTGACGTTCTCCAGGAATTCGAGCGAGGAACCGGTCGCGCGCTGCGATTCGAGCAGGTTGGCGATCCACGAATGCGCGCGCGTCTGCGCGCTGTTGGGCGTGCCGGCGCCGTGCTTGTAGGCCCAGTGCGCGGCGATGCCGCGCTCGGCGATCAGGTCCATCTCCTCGGTGCGGATCTGCACCTCGATCGGTGAGCCATACGGCCCGAACAGCACCGTGTGCAGCGACTGGTAGCCGTTGGCCTTCGGGATCGCGATGAAGTCGCGGAAACGGCCATCGAGCGGCTTGTACACCGAATGCGCCACACCGAGCGCGTGATAACAATCCGCCACCGAGGCGACGATGATGCGGAAGCCGAACACATCCATCACCTGGGCGAAGGTTTTTCCTTCCGCCTGCATCTTGCTGTAGATGCTCCACGGCGATTTCACCCGGCTCACGAGGCGGTACTGCAGGCCCTCGTTGGTGAGCCGCTGCGCCAGTTGCGCCTCGATCTTGGCCATGGCTTCGCGCCGCACAAGCGGCTGCGAGCGGATGCGCTTCTCCAGCACCAGGTGGCGCACCGGATGCAGGGTGTGGAAGCCGAGATCCTGCAGCTCCGACTTGATCAGGTTCATGCCCAGGCGCTGCGCGATCGGCGCGTAGATTTCCAGCGTCTCGCGCGCGATGCGCTCGCGCGCCTCCAGCGACTGCGCGCCGAGCGTGCGCATGTTGTGCAGGCGGTCGGCGAGCTTGATCAGGATCACGCGCAGGTCGCGCGCCATCGCCAGCAGCATCTTGCGGAAGCTTTCGGCGGCGGCTTCCTTGCGGTCCTGGAACTTCAGCTTGTCCAGCTTGGTGACGCCGTCGACCAGTTCCGCGACGGTTTCGCCGAACTGGCCGGCGAGTTCCTCGCGCGTGAGCGGCGTGTCCTCGATGGTGTCGTGCAGGATCGCGGCGACCAGGGTCTCCACGTCGACATGCTGCTCGGCCAGTACCCGCGCCACCGCGACCGGATGCGTGATGTAGGGCTCGCCCGATTTGCGCGTCTGCCCGGCATGCGCCGCCGCGCCCACCGCCCAGGCACGGCGCAGCAGCAGGCGCTGGTCGTCCGGGAGGTAGCCGGTGGCCTGTTCGAGGTCGCGCACGTAGTCCGGCACCGCCTCGTCGGCGGGCACGGGCACATGGCGAAGGGCAGGTTCGGCGGGCGTCATCCTCTGAGGATAAGGCCGGGATTCGCGATTCGGGAGTGGGGATTCACAAAAAGACAACGGCCCGCCGAGGCGGGCCGTTGCAATCGTATTCGGGGCTAGGTCTGTGCGAATGCAGCATTCCCGTTCCAAACCGCTGTTTTCATGGATCGTCGTCTTACAGGTCGTCGCCCTTCGACATGTCGTCGTCGGCGACCACTTCGGCGGCGGCCCATTCCAGCGCCTCGCGCTCCTTGCGCTCGCGCTCGGACTTGTCGACGGCTTCGATGAAGCTCGTATCGATGCGGCGCGCGGCGATCTCGCGCAGTGCCAGCACGGTCGGCTTGTCGTCGTGCTCGCTGTTGTCCAGCTGCGGCTCGACGCCGTTGGCCAGCTGGCGCGCGCGCCTGGCAGCCATCATGACGAGTTCGAAGCGGTTATCGACCACTTCCAGGCAATCTTCTACGGTGATGCGGGCCATAACACTCCCGGCGGCCTAAGGGCCGTCGACTCAATCAAGAAAGGGGGCGGGAATTATGGGGATTCGGCCCGCAATTCGCAAGCCAAATCTTTAAAGTCAATGATTTAGACCGGATTTCGCCATCCAGGCCGGGCCAAAATCACGTGTTCAGCAAGGTGTCGATCAGTCCGGCATGCCGGACCGCCTGGGCCTCGCGGCGCAGGCGGCTGGCGATGAAGATCGCGCACATCTCGTCCACCGCGGTCTCGAAGACCTCGTTGACGATCACGTAGTCGAACTCGTCGTAATGCGACATCTCCTCGCGCGCAGCGGCCAGGCGCTGCGCCATCACCGCCTCGCTGTCCTGCCCGCGCTTGCGCATGCGCTCGTCGAGCGCGGCGCGCGAGGGCGGCAGGATGAACACGCTCACCGCGTCCGGCATCTGCACCCGTACCTGGCGCGCGCCCTGCCAGTCGATTTCCAGCAGCACGTCGCGGCCGGCGGACAGCTGCGGCTCCACCGATTGCTTGGCCGTGCCCTTCCAGTCGCCGTGCACCAGCGCGTATTCGAAGAAATCGCCGGCATCGATCATGCGCTGGAACTCGTCCTTGCCGATGAAGTGATAGTGCTCGGCATGGCGCTCGCCCGGACGCGGGCTGCGCGAGGTGAACGAGATCGACAGCGCAATGTTCGGATCGCGCGCCAGGCAGGCATTGACGATGCTGGATTTGCCGGCGCCCGACGGGGCGGCGACGATGAAAAGGGTGCCGCGCATGCTCATTCGATGTTCTGTACCTGTTCGCGGATCTGGTCGATCAGCACCTTCAATTCCACTGCAATGTTGGTGGTGCGGGTGTCGACGGATTTCGATCCGAGCGTGTTGGCTTCGCGGTTGAATTCCTGCAGCAGGAAATCCAGGCGGCGGCCGACCGGTTCGCGTTGGGTGAAGATGCGGCGGATCTCCACGATGTGGCTGTCGAGGCGGTCGAGCTCCTCGTCGACATCGAGCTTCTGCAGCCACAGCACCAGTTCCTGCTCGACGCGCCCGGTCTCGAACTTGTTGGGGCCGGGCTGCATCAGATCGGCCAGCCGCGCTTCGAGCTTGGCGCGCTGGCCGGCGCGGATCATCGGCATCAGGGCGCGTGCGTCGCCGGCGAGCCGGGCGATGGCGTCGACGCGTTCGAGGATGGCCGTGACCAGCTTGCCGCCCTCGCGCGCGCGCGTAGCGAGGAAATCGTCGAGCACGGTATCGAGCAGCGCCAGCGCTTCGGCCTGCAATGCCGCGGGGTCGCTCGCCTTCGATTGCAGCACGCCGGGGAACTGCAGCAGGTCCGTCAGTTCGACGCGCAGGCCGGAAAAGCGCGCCTGCAGGTCCAGCGCCAGTTCGGAAAGCTGGCCGATGCGCGCGAGGTTGATCTGCAGCGTGTCGCCGCCTTCACTCGAACGCAGGCGCAAGGTGAGATCGACCTTGCCGCGCGAGACGCGCGCGCCCACGCGCTCGCGCAACGAAGATTCCAGCGCGCGCAACTCGTCCGGCAGCCGAATGCCCAGTTCGAGGAAGCGATGATTGACCGCGCGCAGCTCGCAGCCGAGCGTGCCCCCGTCGGCGATATTGCGCTCGCCCGAGGCGAAGGCGGTCATGCTGCGGATCATGCCGAGAACCTATAGGGACGTGCTGAATTGGCGCAGCAGTATGCCTCAGGCCGGGAAAAGGCGCAGGGTTGGCGGAAACCGGCACAGATCGTTTCCCGCCTGCTCCCGCGCCGGACGACCCGCTTCTCCACTAAACTTGCACCGATGAACTCCCCGACTCGCCCTAGCGGCCGCGCCCCCGACCAGTTGCGCGAGGTGCGCATTGAACGTGCCTACACGCGCCATGCGGAAGGTTCCGTACTGATTTCCTTTGGTGAAACCCGCGTGCTGTGCACCGCCAGCGTCGAGAACCGCGTGCCGCCGTTCCTGCGCGGCAAGGGCGAGGGCTGGGTGACGGCCGAGTACGGCATGTTGCCGCGCGCCACGCATACCCGCGGCGATCGCGAGGCCGCGCGCGGCAAGCAGGGCGGACGCACGCTGGAAATCCAGCGCCTGATCGGCCGCGCCCTGCGCGCCTGCGTCGATCGCGGCGCGCTCGGCGAACGCACCATCACCCTCGACTGCGACGTGCTGCAGGCCGACGGCGGCACCCGCACCGCGGCGATCACCGGCGCCTACGTCGCCCTGGTCGATGCGGTGCGCTGGCTGCAGGCGAAAAAAGAGATCACACGCGATCCGCTGCATGGCGCGGTCGCCGCGATCTCCGTGGGTGTCTATCGCGGCATGCCGGTACTCGACCTCGACTACGCCGAGGACAGCGACTGCGACACCGACATGAACGTGGTGATGAACGACGGCGGCGGTTTCATCGAGCTGCAAGGCACCGCCGAAGGCCACGCCTTCCGTCGCGATGAACTGGATGCGCTGCTTGCGCTGGCGGAAAAAGGCGTCGGCGAATTGCTCGCATTGCAGCGCGCGGCGCTCGCCGAAGGTCGATGAAGCCGCATATCAGCCTGGTCGCGCTGGTCGTGCGCGACTACGACGAGGCGATCGCGTTCTACACGCGAGCATTGGGCTTCACCCTGCTCGAGGACACCGATCTTGGCGACGGCAAGCGCTGGGTGCGCGTCGCGCCACCCGGTGCGGAAACAGCCTTGCTGCTGGCGCAGGCTTCCGACGACGAGCAGGCACGCAGCATCGGCCACCAGACCGGCGGGCGCGTCGGTTTCTTCCTGCACACCGACGATTTCTGGCGCGACCACGCCGCCATGTCCGAGCGCGGCGTGCGTTTTCTGGAAACACCGCGCGTGGAGGGCTACGGCACGGTCGCGGTGTTCGAGGATCTCTACGGCAATCGCTGGGATCTGCTGCAGCTGAACGCGTAGTTGTTTTTGCCCATCATTCCGGCTGTTGAACACTGCCGGAATGACGACTGATGGGATTTCTGCTCAGTGATCGATGCGGCGCTTGACGAACGCGGGCACCGCCTCGCCCTTACCTAAGTTGCGCCGCATCGCGATGCGCTGATTGGCACGCCCGATCAAGCTGCGCTGGCGCCGCCGTTCCGCCGCCAATGCCTCGGACAGCGAGCCGTGCCAGGCCTCCTGCAGCAGGAACTTGCCGGCGGCGATCGCATCGGGCGACCCCGCGCTCAATACGTTGGCGAGTTCGCGCGCCCGCGACAGCGGATCGTCGGCGACTTCGCTCACCAGACCAAGTCGCAGTGCTTCGTCGGCGCCGATCACGCGTCCGCTCATCACCAGATCCTTGGCCCGATCGATCGGCAACAGTTCGCGCACCAGCGCGATCCCGCCCATGTCGGGCACCAGTCCCCAGCGCGCTTCCATGAACGACAGCCGCGCTTCCGGCGCCAGCACGCGAAGATCGGCGCCGAGCGCCAGCTGGAGGCCGGCGCCGAAGCAGTTGCCATGCACAGCCGCGATCACCGGGAACGGCAATTCGCGCCAGCCCACGCTCCATTGCTGGAACAGGTTGCGCCATGGCAGCCATAGCGACAGCACGCCGCGCAGCGCGCCGCGGCGATCGGCCAGCACGCTCTTGAAATCGAGTCCCGCGCAGAACGAGGGCCCGTCGCCGTGCACGATCGCCGCGCGCACGTCGCGGCGCCGTGCTAGTGCTCGCTGGATCGCGCGCATCTCGCGCAGCATCGCCAGGTCCACGCCGTTGTGGCGGTCGCCGCGCGCGAGCGTCACCTGGGCCACGCTTTCGGAGACTTCCAAACGCACCCGCTCGCCCATCGCCATCTCCCTCTGTTCCGAGTCTGCCGTACCGAGTCTGCTGTGCCGCATCCGCGACGCGTTATCCTAGGCCATCGCCCTCTCCTTCGAGCGTCATGCAACGGATCGTCCTCGCCAGCAGCAACCAGGGAAAACTGGTGGAGCTGCGCGAACTGCTCGCCGATACCGGCATCGAACTGGTGGCGCAGACCGATCTCGGTGTCGAGGACGCCGAGGAAACCGGCGGCACCTTCATCGAGAACGCCCTGCTCAAGGCCCGCCACGCCGCCACGATCACCGGCCTGCCGGCGCTGGCGGACGATTCGGGCATCTGCGTGGATGCGCTCGGCGGCGCGCCCGGGCTGTATTCGGCGCGCTATGCCAAGCATGGCGATGCCGAGGCGAATATCGACAAGCTGCTGACTGCCCTCGCGGACGTACCGGAGGGGCAGCGCACCGCGCATTTCTACGCAGTGATCGTGCTGATGCGGCACGCCGGCGATCCGCGCCCGGTCATCGCCGAAGGTGTCTGGCACGGCCGCGTCCTGCACGAGCGCCGGGGCAACAAGGGTTTCGGTTACCAGCCGGTGTTTTTCGATACCGAACACGGCGTGTCGGCGGGCGAGATCGACGATGCGCTCAAGAACCGGGTCAGCCATCGCGCCCGCGCGCTGGCGGAGCTGAAGCGGCGCCTGCCGGAATTGCAGCCCGGCGCCTGAGGTCGCGGCGCCCCGCGCGCTTCGCACCTACAATCGCATTGTCGTGAACACCCCTCTTTCCACGCCTGTCGATGCGCCAGCGGCGCCCGCGCTGCTGCATCCGCCGCTTTCACTCTATGTGCATCTGCCCTGGTGCGTGCGCAAATGTCCTTACTGCGATTTCAATTCGCATGAACAGCGTGGCGAATTGCCGTTCGCGGCCTACGTCGATGCATTGCTGGCCGATCTCGACCACGACCTGCCGCTGGTGTGGGGCCGCACGATCCACAGCGTGTTCTTCGGCGGCGGCACGCCGAGCCTGTTCCCCGCCGAAGCCATCGACGCCTTCCTGCAAGCCGCCAGTGCGCGCCTGCGCTTCGCGCCGAACCTGGAAATCACGCTGGAAACCAACCCCGGCACCGCCGAACACGGCCGCTTCGAGCATTACCGCAGCGCCGGCGTGAACCGCATCAGCTTCGGCATCCAGACCTTCGACGATGCCACGCTGCAACGCCTGGGCCGCATCCACGACAGCGCCGAGGCCGTCGCCGCCGTCACGCTCGCGCGCGAGGCCGGGTTCGACAATTTCAATCTCGACCTGATGTATGCCCTGCCGCAGCAGACGCTGGCGATGGCCGAGCGCGACATCGAACGCGCCGTCGCCCTGCAGCCCTCGCATATCTCGCACTATCAGCTGACGCTGGAACCCAACACGGTCTTCGCGGCCAAACCACCGGACGGGATTCCCGACGAGGACGACGCCTGGGACATGCAGGAGCGCTGCCAAGTCCTGCTCGCCGACGCCGGCTACGCGCAGTACGAAGTGAGCGCCTACGCGCGTCCGGGCCGCCAGTGCGAGCACAACCTCAACTATTGGCGCTTCGGCGACTATCTCGGCATCGGCGCCGGCGCCCACGGCAAGATCACGCTAGGCGCGGAACAGGCGATCCTGCGGCGCTGGAAGCTCAAGCATCCCGCCGCCTACCTGGCCTTCGCCGGCACGCCGCAGGCGATCGGCGGCGACGAACGCATCGAGCCCGAGCGGCGGCCCTTCGAATACATGCTCAATGCGCTGCGGCTAAACGAAGGGTTCTCGCTGGCGCAGTTCGAGCCACGCACGGGGCTAACGCGGGCGACGATCGCCGACGCGCTCGCCACCGCGCGCGAACTCGGCTGGCTGCAGATGAATGGCGATCGCGTGGTGCCGACCGATCTGGGCCGGCGCTTCACGAACGACGTGATCGCGCTGTTCCTCGCCTGAGGCCGTTCGCGGCCGGATGGCCATGATGGCCGCCCTCGGCCATGGAGCCGGGCCGTCTCACCGCTTCGTGCGCAGGACCGCGGCAATTGCGGCAAAATCGTCTTTTTCCGCCGCAGATCATGCCGATGAACCTCCAGGAACTCAGCGCCCTCTATCCCGAGCATCTCGCCACCGTCAGCAAGCGCGCGGACGAGGCGCTGGCGCGCGGCGGCTTCGATCATCTGGTGGTCCCCAGCGGCACGTCGCACTATCAGGTCTTCGATGACCGCGATTACCCCTACGCGGTCAACCCGCAATTCAAGGCCTGGGTGCCGCTCACGCGCAATCCCGGCAGCTGGCTGGTGTACACGCCGGGCTCCAAGCCCAAGCTGATCTATCTGCAGCCGTTCGACTATTGGCACGTCGTGCCTGAGGCGCCGAGCGGCTGGTGGGTCGAGCATTTCGACATCGTCGTGATCCGCAAGCCCGCCGACGCACTCGAACACCTGCCGAAGAACGCCTCGCGCTGCGCCATCCTGGGCGAGCCGCAGAGTGCGCTCGGCGACTACGGCGCGTTCAAGCCGAACAATCCGCCGGCCGTGGTGAACTATCTCGAATACCACCGCGCCTACAAGACGCCCTACGAAATCGCGATGATGCGCGAGGCCACGCGTCGCGCCGTGCGCGGCCATCGCGCGGCCGAGCGCGTATTCCGCGCCGGCGCCTCCGAGTTCGGCATCCATCTGGCCTACTGCCAGGCCGTGGGCCAGGACGCCGCCGAACTGCCCTACAACAACATCGTCGCCCTCAACGAGCACGGCGCGGTGCTGCATTACACCGAGCTCGGCCGCATGCCGCCCAAGCCCGCGCGCAGCTTCCTGATCGATGCCGGCGCCAGCTTCGGCGGCTACGCCTCCGACATCACCCGCACCTACGCCGCCGAGGGTGAAGGCGACTTCCAGGCGCTGATCGACGCCGTCGACAAGGCGCAGCTGGACATCGCCCAGCGCTACCGCGCCGGCCACGATTACCGCCAGGTGCACCTGTACGCGCACCTGACGCTGTCGATCGTGCTCAAGGACTTCGGCATCCTGAAGATCTCGCCGGAAGCGGCGGTGGAAACCGGCGTCAGCAGCACCTTCTTCCCGCATGGCCTCGGCCACGGCATCGGCCTGCAGGTGCACGATGTCGCCGGCTTCGCCGAATCGGATCAGGGCGGCACCATCGCCAAGCCGGACGGCCATCCCTACCTGCGCCTGACGCGCACGCTGGAGCCGGGCATGGTGGTCACCAACGAACCCGGCCTCTATTTCATCGACCTGCTGCTCGACGAGTTGAAGCAGGGGGCGCATGCCGACAGCGTGGATTGGGGCCGCATCGACGCCTTCCGCCCCTACGGCGGTATCCGCATCGAGGACGACATCGTGGTCACCGAGGGCGACCCGCTCAACCTGACGCGGCCGGCGTTCGAGGAAACCGCCGAATAAGCCCGGTCCCGAATGGGCGCGGCCGTCCGGAAGCTGAACCGGCACGCCGCGCCCCTTGTCTTGGCGCGGCCCGCCTTTATTATTGAGCGCGTACTCAATCAATATTCCTCAATCAATCCCCCCGGTATGGCCCGCCCCCGCAGCGAAGACAAACGCAACGCCATCCTGACCGCCGCCACTGAGGTGTTCGCGGAGCAGGGGCTGAGCGCGCCCACGGCCCGGATCGCCCGCGAGGCCGGCGTTGCCGGGGGCACGCTGTTTACCTATTTCCGCACCAAGGAGGAGCTGCTCAACCAGCTCTACCTGAGCCTGAAGCTGGGCATGCGGGAAGCGATCATGACCGCCTACCCGCACGAGGCAAGCCTGCAACAGCGCATGCAGCACCTCTGGCGCTGCTACGTCGGCTGGGGCGTCGCCCATCCAGACAGGCGCAAGGTCATGATGCAGCTGGTGATGTCCCCCCACATCGACGACCGCAGCAAGGCGACCAGCGCGGAGGCGTTCGCCGAGGTCGGCGCCCTGCTCGATGAAAGTCGCCGCAGCGGGCTGCTGCGCGACGGGCTGCTGCCCGAACTCCTCCCGGCCATCTTCGGGGCGCTGGCGGACATGACCATGGACCTGATTCTCCGCGAGCCGAAACACGCCGAGCGTTACAGCCAGGCCGGATTCGAGGCCTGCTGGAGCGCGATCGCCAAACCCTGATTTTTTGATTCCGATAATGAGTGACTAGTCACTCATATATCTCCACGCCACGACAGGAACATTGCCATGCCAACCGCCCTCTGGACCACCCAGGACATCCCCCCGCAAACCGGCCGCCGCGTGGTCATTACCGGCGCGACCGGCGGCCTGGGCTACGAGACCGCCCTCGCCCTGGCCGGTGCCGGCGCCAACGTGCTGCTCACCGGCCGCAACGACGCCAAGGGCCAGACCGCTCTCGTCCGCATTCGCAAGGCCTATCCCAACGCGACGATCGGCTATGCGCACCTCGACCTCGGCAGCCTCGCCTCGGTGGCGGACTTCGCCGAGCGCTATGCGCGTGAGCACGACGGCCTCGACCTGCTCGTCAACAACGCCGGCGTGATGACGCCGCCCACGCGCTTCACCACCAGCGACGGCTTCGAGTTGCAGTTCGGCACCAACTACCTCGGCCATTTCGCGCTCACCGCGCAATTGCTGCCACTGCTGCGCAACGGCCGGCAGCCGCGCGTGGTGAATCTGAGCAGCGGCGCGCACCGCCTGGGCGCCGCGATCCATTTCGACGATCTGCAATGGCAGCGCAGCTACAGCCCTTGGCGCGCCTACGCGCAATCCAAGCTGGCGATGCTGATGTTCGCGCTCGAACTGCAGCGCCGCAGCGATGCCCACGGCTGGGGCTTGATGAGCAATGCCTGCCACCCCGGCTACGCGGTGACCGACCTGCAGACGTCCGGGCCGCGCCTGGGCCAGGGCAAGCCGCATCCGATCGAGCCTCTGACGCGATGGATGCAGCCTTACATGTCGCAATCGGCCGCGGACGGCGCCCTGCCGACACTGTTCGCCGCCACTTCGCCCGACGCGGAACCGGCGGCCTACTACGGCCCGCAGGACTGCCTCGAACTCAAGGGCCCGGTGGGAAAAGCCATCGTCGGCAGGCGTGCGCGCGACATCGCCGTCGCCAAACAATTGTGGGAAGTCTCCGAACAGCTGACCGGCGCGCACTGGCCGCAAGACCGACAAGGGATCGCCGCATGAACGTCCTGATCTTCGGCGCCACCGGCATGATCGGCCAGGGTGTGCTGCGCGAATGCCTGCTCGACGACGACGTGACGCGCGTGGTCACGCTCGGTCGCAACGCCACCGACCAGCAGCATCCCAAGCTGCACGAGATCGTGCACAAGGACCTGTACGACTACACGGCCATCGAAGCGCAGCTGCGGGATTTCGACGCCTGCTTCTTCTGCCTCGGCGTGTCCTCGGTCGGTATGAACGAAGCCGACTACACCCGCGTCACCTACGATCTCACGCTCGCCGCCGCGCGGACGCTGTCGCGGCTGAATCCTCGGATGACCTTCGTCTTCGTGTCCGGCGCCAGCACCGACAGCACCGAACGCGGCCCCAAGATGTGGGCGCGCGTGAAAGGCCGCACCGAAAACGCGCTGCAGCGCCTGCCGTTCAAGGCCGTCTATCTGTTCCGGCCCGGCGCGATCCAGCCGCTGCACGGCATCCGCTCGAAAACGGCCCTGTATCAAGCCGCCTACACGGTGCTGCGGCCGTTCCTGTCGACCTTGCGCGCGCTGTTCCCGAATTCGGTGCTGACCACCGAAGCGATCGGCCGCGCGATGCTGGTGGTGGCGCACGAAGGCGCGGAGACGGCCGTACTGGAAAGCCGCGACATCCGACGGCTCGCCGAACGGAAGCCGGTCCATGGCTGAGCGCGCCCCCGCTTCACCAACCCGTGCCGGCGGGAAACTGCGGCGCCTCCTGTACTGGACGCTCGCGGTGCCCGCGTTGTTGCTGGCGCTCGCACTCGGCGTGCTCGTGCTGGGCGGCAGTTCCTCCTTCGGCGGCCGCGCCGAAGGCACGCGGCTGGCGCGAATGCAGCATTCGCCTCAATGGCACGGCGATGCGTTCGCCAATCCGCAGGCGATGTGGGGCGACATGCCGCGCGCGCTGTCGCGGATGTTCGAGAACACGCCGCACAGCGTGCCCGATGCGCCGATCGCTCCGGTCAGTGATGCCTCGCAATACGCGCGGCCGTCGCGGAGCGGATTGCGCGTCACCTGGTTCGGTCATTCCACGACGCTGGTGGAACTGGACGGCGTCAACGTGCTGACCGACCCGCTGTGGAGCGAACGCCCCTCGCCACTGCAATGGATCGGTCCGAAACGCTGGTTCGCGCCGCCGCTGCCGCTGCGCGCATTGCCGCGAATCGATGCCGTGGTGATCTCGCACGACCATTACGATCATCTCGACGAAGCCACGATCCGCACCTTGCAGGCGTCTTCTTCCGCCGTGTTCGTCGTCCCGCTCGGTGTCGGCGCGCATCTGGCGCATTGGGGCGTGCCCGACTCGCGCATCGTCGAACTCGACTGGTGGGAGCGCACCCGCATCGGCGGCGTCGATGTCGTGGCGACCCCCGCGCGGCACGCGTCCGGGCGCGTCGTGCCGCAAAGCAACGAGACGCTATGGGCCGGTTATGCATTGATCGGCGGCCAGCATCGCGTGTTCTATTCCGGCGATACCGGATTGCACGAGGGTTTGCGCGAAATCGGCACGCGCTTCGGGCCGTTCGACGTGGCCATGATCGAATCCGGCCAGTACGACGCCGACTGGCCGGACTGGCACATGGGACCGGAACAGGCCGTCATCGCGAACACGCTGGTGCGTGGCAAGGCATTGCTGCCGGTGCATTGGGGCCTGCTGAAACTCGCGCATCACGGCTGGACCGAACCGGTCGAGCGCGTGGTCGCCGCCGCCCAGTGCACGGACACGTCCGTGCTGACACCGCGGCCGGGACAAAGTGTCGAACCCACGCTGCATCCAGCGTTCGCGCAATGGTGGCCGCCACTCCCCTGGCAGAACGCGAGGGAGCGCCCGGTGATCGCGACGAAGACGGGAAATCCCGCCGCGCGTTACGAGCTGCCGCAGTGCATGACGCCCCGCACCGGAGCGGTGGCCTCCACATAGTCATCGCCGCCTTCGTGCAGAATGTCGCACCGGCAGCGCGATGCATGCGTTGTCTACTTACGATTACTTCCGCACGACCACTTCCGCACCAGCCGCGTTTCGATGTCCCCCGCCCATCTCCTGCTTGCCCTGGCCGTCGTCATCGTCTGGGGCACGAACTTCGTCATCATCAAGCTGGGACTGGGCGAACTGCCGCCGCTATTGTTCGCGACACTGCGCTTCTTCTTTTCCTTCTTCCCCTGGATCTTCGTGATCCGGCGCCCGCCGGTGGCGTGGAAACTGCTGATCGCGACCGGCATCTTCCTCGGCTTCGGCCTGTTCGGCCTACTGTTCATCGCCATGCGCGCGGACATCACGCCCGGCATCGCCTCGCTGGTGGTGCAGACGCAGGCGTTCTTCACCATCGGCCTGTCGATGCTGTTGCTGTCCGAACGCCTGCGCGCTTTCCAGGCCGTGGGACTGGTGTTCTGCATCGCCGGGCTGGTGATCCTGTTCGCGCATACCGATGCGTCCCTGACCACGCGCGGCCTGATCCTGACGCTGACCGGCGGCTTGTCGTGGGCGATCGCCAATCTCGTCGCCAAGCGCGCCGGCAAGGTGGACATGCTGGGATTCATGGTGTGGTCGAGCCTGTTCGCAGTGCCGCCGCTGCTCGTCGCGAGCCTGGTCTTCGAAGGGCCGGAGCGGATCGCGCACGCACTCGCGAACGCCAGCTGGCTCGGCTGGAGCGCGGCGATCTGGCAGGGCGTGGCCAACACGCTGTTCGGCTACGGCGCCTGGAACTGGCTGCTGGCGCGCTATCCGGCGGCGACAGTCTCGCCGCTGTCGCTGCTGGTGCCTGTGTTCGGCATGCTCACCGCGACACTCGTATTCGCCGAACCCTTGCCCGCATGGAAGCTGCAGGCCTGCGCCCTGCTGCTGCTCGGTTTGGTGGTGATCACGCTGTGGCCGCGCCTGAGCGCGCGGTGGCTGCCGTCGCGCGGGAACGCCTGATCACGATCGATGGCGCGCTAACAGCGGTACATCATCAGCCGCGCGCCATCAGCGCTTCGATCTCGTCGGCGCTGTGCGCGAGCTTCGCCGTCAGCACTTCATGACCGTCGTCGGTGATCGCCACATCGTCCTCGGTCCGGATGCCGATGCCGCGCCACTTCGCATGCACGGATTTGTCGTCCGGCGAGATGTACAGGCCGGGCTCGATGGTGAACACCATGCCCGGTTCGAGCAGGCGCGATTCGCCGTCGATGCGGTAATCGCCGACGTCGTGCACGTCCAGGCCGAGCCAATGCCCGGTCTTGTGGCGATAGAAGCGCTTGTAGCTGCCATCGCTGATGTTCTTCTCCAGCTTGCCCTTGAGCAGGCCGAGCTGAAGCAGGCCCTCGGTGAGCGTCTCCACGGCGGCGTTGTGCCCGGCTTCGTAAGGCACGCCGGGCCGCGCCTGCGCCATCGCCGCGGCATGCGCGGCGCCGACCAGATCGTGCAAGGCGCGTTGCGCCTTGCTGAAACGGCCGTTGACCGGGAACGTGCGCGTGATGTCGGAGGCATAGTTGCGGTATTCGGCGCCGGCGTCGATCAGCACCAGATCACCGTCCTTCGCCGCGCCGCCGTTGGCGACGTAGTGCAGCACGCAGGCATTGCCGCCGGCACCGACGATGCTGCCGTAGGCCGGATGCGCGTCGTGGGCGCGGAACACGCGTTCCAGTTCCGCCTGCAGTTCGTATTCGTGGATGCCGGGCCGCGCCGCGCGCATCGCCGTTTCGTGCGCCAGCATGCTGATCTCGGCGGCCTTGCGCATCAGCTTGAGCTCGCTCTGCGACTTGAACAGCCGCATCTCGTCGAGCAAATGGCCCAGTTCGAGGAATTCGTGCGGCGGCTGCGCGCCCTGGCGCACCTGCGCGCGCACGCGGTTGAGCCAGCCGATCAGCTTCAGATCGAAATCGGTGTCGCGGCCGAAATGGTAGTAGACGCGGGTACGGCCTTCGAGCAGCCCCGGCAGGATTTCGTCGAGATCGTCGATCGGATAGGCATCGTCCATGCCAAAGGCGTCGATGGCGCCTTCCGGACCGACGCGCGGCCCGTCCCAGCCCTCGCGTTCGGAATTGCGCTCGCGGCAGAACAGCAGATGCTCGCCATGCTTGCGCCCCGGCACCAGCACCAGCACGGCCTCCGGTTCCGGAAAGCCGGTCAGGTACCAGAGATCGGAATCCTGCCGGTACGGGTAATGCGTGTCGCGGCTGCGAATGCGCTCGGGCGCGGCCGGCAGGATCAGGATGGCGTCTTCGCCGGCCATGCGCATCAGCTGCTTGCGGCGGCGCGTGTAGGCCTGGGCGGTCATTCCGGCGTTGCTGGTCATCGCGATGTCGTTCGGTTCAACTGAAACATTCGGTTCAACTGCAACCAATAGCGTTCAATTCAGCTTCTGGCGATGCCGCGGCCCCAGCGCGCAGTCACTGTGCAGCAGCAGGGCGGCGACGCGGACGAATTCCTCGATCTCGGTCAGCGCGGCCTCGTCCTCCTCATCGCCTTCTTCCTGCGGCGAGGCGGCCGCCAGCCTGGCCAGATCGGCCAGTGCCTCGCCCGCTTCCTCCGACAATGCCGGCTTGGCGCCCGCGGCCAGGCCGAAGCCGCCGAGAAAACCGCGGCACCAGTCGAACAGGGCGGCGCTGCGCTCGCTCAGCGCGGCGCCTTCGTCGGGAAGCAGCAGTTCGAAGCCGAAACTGCGGTCCTCGAGCTGGGTGACGCTGGCCTTGCACAGACGATCCAGCGCGCCATCGGCGGACACGGCCGGGAGATCGTCGTCGGCCAGTACCTGGCCCAGCCACTGGGCCGTATCGGCGCCGCCGCCGGCCAGCCAGCCGCACAGCGCGCCATGCAGCTCGGGGGCGCCCACGCCGATTCGCAGTGCTCGGCAGGTCTCTTCCACTTCGGATAATGCGGGCAGATCGAGCGGCACGGATCGTCTTCGGATACTGCAGGTGCCGCAGAGTGTATCAACGCCATGGCACGGCTTTCGAATTCTCCTGAACAGGTGTCATAGGTTTGCCCCCTGTCACAGATCGGCGCACACCCCTAAACTTGAAAAGATGACACGGCGTGGCCAGGGGGCGCCACTTGAGCAGTTTCGTGGATCTGCGCTTTCTCGCGGCAGCCGTGTTCGTGCTGCTCGCGTTGATTGCGACCGTCGTCTGGCGCAGGCGCGCGGACCGCTTGCGCATGGTCGACATGCGTGAGCTGGAAGAGCGCCTGAAACTCGCGCTCTGGGCGACTGGGCAGTATTACTGGGACTACGACGTCGTCGCCGGCAAGGTGCGGCGGCTGCAGGTGAAGGATCCGGGCGACGGCAATGCCGGCCGCCTGGAGGCGCTCACCCTCGACATCCGCAACGTCGCTCATCCCGAAGACCAGCCGCTGATGACCGAGCGCATCCGGCACTATCTGGAAGGCAGCGACGACAGATACCGCTCCGAGCACCGGATGCACGACGCCGAAGGCAAGCTCATCTGGGTGCGCGCCAGCGGCCGTGCCGTCAAGCGCGACGACGCCGGCAAGGTGCTGCGCATGGCCGGCACCACGCTCGACATCACCCGTGAACACGAGATCGACGACGAACACCGCGTCGCCGCGCAGGTGCTGCGCAGCATGAGCGAGGCGGTGACGGTGCTGAACCGGGACTTCGAATTCGTCTCGGTGAACCCGGCCTTCACCCGCATCACCGGCTACGAGGAAACCGAAGTGATCGGCCGCAGCGCCGCGCTGCTCGACAGCAGCCGGCACGACACCGCCTTCTACCACCACATCCGCGCGCTGGTCACGCGGCATGGCCATTACGCCGGCGAACTGTGGCAGCGGCGCAAGGACGGCGAGGAATTCCTCTGCGCCTACGAATTCAACGTCGTGCTCGACGCCAACGGCACGCAGCAGTATTTCGTCGCCGTGCTCAACGACATCACCCAGCAGAAGCGCGCCGAAGAGGAACTGCGCTATCTCGCCAACTACGACACCCTCACCGGCCTGCCCAACCGCACGCTGCTTTCCGAGCGGCTGTGGCGCGCGATCATGCATGCGCAGCACGCACAGACCCACATCGCGGTCCTGTTCCTCGACTTCGATCGCTTCAAGGACATCAACGACTCGCTCGGCCACGCCACCGGCGACCGCATCCTGTGCGCGGCCGCGCAGCGCCTGCAGGCGACCGTCGGCGACCACCACACCGTCGCCCGCCTCGGCGGCGATGAATTCACCGCGGTGCTCGAGAACATCGAATCGCAGGAAGACGCCGACAGGATCGCGCAAGCCGTGCTGAAGGCGTTCGAGGTGCCGCTGACGATCGACAAGCATCTGGAAGTCTCGATCTCCCCCTCCATCGGCATCAGCCTGTATCCCGATCACGGCCTGGTGCCCGCCGACCTGCTCAAGCACGCCGACACCGCGATGTACCAGGCCAAGGCGGCCGGCCGCCGGACATCGATGCGCTACGACGACACGATGGAAGTCGCCACGCGGCGCCGCGCGGTCCTCTCCGGCGCGTTGCGCAAGGTGCTCGACCGCAATGAACTGCATCTGGTCTATCAGCCGCGCCTGACCCTCGCGTCCTCGCCTTCCGCTTCCGCGCGCATCTCCGGCGCGGAAGCGCTGCTGCGCTGGAGCAGCCGCGAGCACGGCCAGATCGATCCCACCGAATTCATCCTGCTCGCCGAGGAAAGCGGCCTGATCCGCGACATCGGCGAATGGGTGCTGCGCGAGGCCTGCCAGACGCTGCGCGACTGGCGCCGTCAGGGCCTCGATGACTTCCGCATGGCCGTGAACGTTTCCGGCCTGCAACTGCTGCGCGGCGATTTCCCCGGCATCGTGCGCGACATCCTCATCGAAACCGGCGTGCCGGCTAGCGCGCTGGAACTGGAACTCACCGAATCCGTGCTGATGGCGAGCGCGGAACAGACCGCGGCGCGATTGCAGGCGTTCCGCGAGCTCGGCGTCTCCCTGGCCATCGACGACTTCGGCACCGGCTACTCCTCGCTCGCTTACCTCAAGCGCCTGCCCATCACCACCGTGAAGATCGACAAGGAATTCATCGACGACCTCGCCCGCAATCCGGACGACGCCGCGATCACCGGCACCATCATCGCCATGGCGCATTCGCTGGGGCTGAACGTCGTCGCCGAGGGCGTGGAGACGGACACGCAGATGCAGTTCCTGCAGCAACGGCACTGTCACGAAATCCAGGGATTCTGGCTTTCGCCCCCCCGCGAGGCACAGGATTGCCTGGACTTCATCCGCCGCTGGGCGCCGGCGCAGCCGGACGCCGCCCTCGTCCTGTCTTGACCGCCCCCCCGCCGCCTCCTATCGTGCCCGCATGGACACAGGTTCTTCCGACGTACTCGAGCAGTTGCGCGCCCTGGCCGAACGCTTCGACGCGCTGGCCGAACGCACCCGGCGCCTGGCCGAGGAGAACCGCAGCCTGCGCCAGCAACACGAGCAACTGGCCGGCGAGCGCTCGCAACTGCTCGCCAAGAACGAACAGGCACGCTCGCGCGTCGAAGCGATGATCGCGCGGCTGAAGTCGCTGGAGCAGCACACATGAGCGCCGCGACCGCCAACGAAGTCGTCAGCATCCACATCCTCGACCGCGAATACACGGTCGGCGTCGAACCCGGCGAGCAGGACAGCCTGCGCGCCGCCGCCAAACTGCTCGACACCCGGATGCGCGATGTGCGCGGCGCCAACCGCATGGCCGCGGTGGACCGCGTCGCCGTGCTCGCGGCCCTGAATCTCGCGCACGAACTGCAGCAATTGCGCGACGAAACGGTGAAGCGCGAACGCGAACTCGCGCGCACGCTTGGCGAATTGCAGCGCAAGCTTGACGCGCTGCTCGATACCTGAACGCGGCAAGGTTCAAGCGACGCAAGGCATCAAGTTTCGAGCGCGACAGCGAGTCGCGAAGAACTCGAGACTCAAGCCGTCAGCATCCACGTCGACAATGTGCGCTTCGTGGTTAAGTGTTCGTGATGCCATCCGTGGCGCCACATCTTCGTCTTCGGAACCCCCTGCCCAGCCATCTGGCTGGGCGTTCGCACACACAGCCCTCAGAGACGTCGACGACGTCTCTTCGACCTTGAAGGCGTCCGCCAGCATGCGCGTGCTCACCACCGACAAACGGATATTGCACAGCGCGTGTACGCGCTATACTGCCTGCGCGTCCTCTGCCGTGATCGACGGCGTGCGCAAACATTCGCCTTGTCCCTTATTGACGACCACGGGGGCGCAGCGGAAGCCGGGTGTGCATGTCCGCCTTCGAGCGGGAAGCCCGATGGAGTCCAAGCGTTCCCACTTGAACCTCGGGTTCAAGGTCGTTTCGCACGCATCGGCATGGCGGAGGACGTATTTTTTCCTGCATCGTCGCGATCGCGCGGCGCATGCATTCGATCGCGGTAGCTTTGCCGAACGCGACGGCTTCGCCGAAGCGTTGCCTCCAGAAGCGATTCCTCTAAAATCGCCCGCATGCCGGATGCGGAACCTCTTGTGATCAGCGAAACCCGCGGCGCGCTCCGGCGCACGATGCGCGCGCAGCGTCGCGCCATTACCGCCGCCGACCGCATCGCCGCGGCCGAACGGCTCGCCGAACACCTGCTCGCCTTGCCTGGCCTGCCGCTGCAAGGCCATGTCGCGGGCTATTGGGCCGTGGATGGCGAGATCGGCCTGCATGCCTGGCAGATCCGTCTCCCGAGCGCGTACACGTACTGCCTGCCCGTGCTGCACGAGGACGGTCGCCTGCGCTTCGCGCCCTGGCGCCAGGGCGCGCCGCTCGTCGCCAATCGTCATGGCATTCCCGAGCCGGATGTCGGCGAGGACGCCCTGCTCGAACCCGAATCGATGGCCCTGGTCGTCGCCCCGCTGGTCGCCTTCGATGCTCATCGACACCGGCTCGGCATGGGAGCCGGCTGGTACGATCGCAGCTTCGCGTTCCGCCGCGACGCCACCGGCAAGCGCACCGCACCGCCACCGTGGCTGGTCGGTGCCGCGTTCGCGATGCAACAGGTTGATGCGCTCGTCGCCGAATCCTGGGACGTGCCGCTCGACGCGGTATGCACGGAACTGGATACCTTCGTCGCTACCGATGTTTCCTGATCACATCATTTGATCACCTCAAACCCGCCGACATGACGAGCACGCGCAAACGCTACTGGCTGATGAAATCCGAGCCGGACGCTTTCTCCATCGACGATCTGCAGCGCGCCGGCACCGAACCGTGGACTGGCGTGCGCAACTATCAAGCACGCAACTACATGCGACAGATGCAGGCCGGCGACGGCGTGCTGATCTACCACTCCAGCTGCGAGGTGCCGGGCATCGCCGGCACCGCCACCGTCGCCTGCGCCGCCTATCCCGATCCCACCCAGTTCGACCGCAAGTCCGACTACTTCGATCCGAAAAGCACACAGGAAGAACCGCGCTGGCAGATGGTCGATGTCACGTTCGAACGCAAGTTCAAGCGCGTCGTGCCGCTGGAGGAGATCAAGCAGCATGCCGCCAAGCTCGGCGAGGAATTCGCGCTGATCCGCCGCGGCAGCCGTCTTTCGGTCCTGCCGGTGACGGCCGCGCAGTGGAAAATCCTGCTGTCGCTGGAATAGTCGGGACACGCCAGGGGCCGGAATTCGAGATTCCTCGAATCACGAACTAGAATTCCGCTTCCCGCACATCCCTTTCCCGCAAATTCCCGAGTCCCTGGACCCCGTCATGTCTGAAGCCAAGCGCCTCGCCGGCGAAAAAGCGATCGATTTCGTCGAAGACGGCAGCATCGTCGGCGTCGGCACCGGTTCCACCGTGGCCTACTTCATCGACGCGCTGGCGCGGATCAAGCACCGCATCCAGGGCGCGGTTTCCAGTTCCGAACAGAGCAGCGAACGCCTGCGCGGTCACGGCATCGAGGTCATCGACCTCAATCATGCTGGCCCGCTCGCGCTCTACGTCGACGGCGCCGACGAATGCAATCCGCGCAAGCACCTGATCAAGGGCGGCGGCGCCGCGCTCACGCGCGAGAAGATCATCGCCGAGGCCAGCGAGAAGTTCATCTGCATCATCGATCCCTCCAAGCGCGTCGACGTGCTCGGCAAGTTTCCGCTGCCCATCGAGGTGATTCCGATGGCGCGCAGCCTCGTCGCACGCGAGATCGTTGCAACGACTTCCGGCCAGCCCGTCTGGCGCGAAGGCGTGGTCACCGACAACGGCAACTGGGTGCTCGACGTGCATGGCCTGTCCATCACCGATCCGATCATCCTCGAGCGCGAGTTGAACCAGATTCCCGGCGTCGTCAGTGTCGGTCTGTTCGCGCGCCGTCCCGCCGATGTGGTGATCGTCGGTGGCGAGCCGCCTCTGGTGCTGTAATCGCTCGGATCATGTTCGATGTCGGCGGAATCCGGCAACACCAACGCCAATGTAACCTGTTGATTTAATTGAAATCTCACTCGATTAGACTGAGAAACGCGATACTGGGGTCCGATCAAGCGTCCCCGCTGCTCGCGCCATGACCCTGCGTTGCCTGTTCGTCGATTTCGACTCGTTTTTCGCCTCCGTCGAACAGCACGACAGCGAAGCCTTGCGCGGCAAACCCGTCGCCGTCGTTCCGGTCGCCACCGACACCACGTGTTGTCTCGCCGCGAGTGCGGAAGCCAAGCGTCATGGCGTAAAAACCGGCACCGGCGTGCGCGAGGCGAAGGAACAATGTCCCGACATCACCTTCGTGCTGGCGCGGCCGGCGCGCTACATCGAAATGCACAAGCGCTTCATGGATGCGATCGAGGATTGCATTCCCCACGGGGAGGCTGCGTCGATCGACGAGGTACCGTGCTATCTGATCGGTCGCGAACGCAAGCGCGAAAACGCCGTCGCCATCGCGCATACCATCAAGCAACGCCTGCTCGATCTCGGCATTAGCCCGTCGATGACCTGCTCGATCGGCATCGCACCCAACAAGTTCCTGGCGAAAACCGCCTCGGACATGAACAAGCCGAACGGGCTGACCGTCATCGAGCAGGAAGATCTTCCGCATGCCCTGCATCCGCTGGCATTGCGGGATTTCTGCGGGATTGGTCCATCGATGGAAGCGCGTCTGCATGAGGCGGGCATCGAAACCACGGAACAGCTTTGCGCCACCAGCCGCGAACAATTGCGCCGCGCCTGGGGCAGTATCGAAGGCGAACGCTTCTGGTACCAGTTGCGCGGCTTCGACGTGCCGGAACGTGCCCGCGTCCGCGGCTCGATCGGGCATTCCCACGTCCTTGGCCCGGAACTGCGCAGCTTCGAGGGCGCGCGCGCCGTACTGTTCAAGCTGCTGGCGAAGGCGGCGATGCGTCTGCGGCACGAAAAATTCCGCGCCGGCGGCATGGCGATCCGGATCCGCTTCGTCGGACGCGATGATCGCTTCGAACGCGATCTGCAATTCGCCCCGATCGACGACACGCCGGCTCTGCTCACCATGCTCGGTGAACAGCTGGAACGCCTGCGCAAGAAAATGATCAACGGGCGCTGGCGGCCGTCGCGTCATCCGCCGCTCTCCGTGGCGGTGACATTGACCGGCCTGGAAGCCGTGGGCAGCGCTTCCGGCGAACTGATGCCCGATCGCGATCGCGCCAAGGCCATGAGCTCGGTGCTCGATCGCATCAACCAGCGCTACGGCAACAATGCGCTGTACTTCGGCGCCATGCAGGAAGCGCTCACGCAAGGCGCGGCGCCGATGCGCATCCCGTTCTCGACGATTCCGGATGTGGCGCTGGAGGAAGACGTCGCGCCGCAACCGCAACGCGATGCTTCGGAAGCCTCCGGTGCCGTTGAACTCTGGCGACTGCGTGAGCGCCAATTCAAGGTTTTGGCGGAAAACACGCATCGCGAAGCGCGGAAACCGAAACCTTCCGCGTCGCATCAGCCTTCCGGGACCGGCGGATGGGGCGGAAAATCGAAGCGGAGCGATGATGCGCAGCCCACAACCCGCGATCTGTTCTGAGGAACATACGCGTTGCGCGACAAATTACGCATAACCCGGCAATTAGCCACGCAGTAAATCACCACATCCGCGAGGATTTTCTCCCGCAGTGATTGTGGTCTGCGGCGCGGATCATTTTCGTGCGCGCAAAAAGAAACCCCGCAGCTTTTGCTGCGGGGTTTCGGGGTAAAGACCCTGGCGATGACCTACTCTCGCATGTTAAGTACACACTACCATCGGCGCATGTGCGTTTCACTTCCGAGTTCGGGATGGGATCGGGTGGTTCCACACAGCTATTGTCACCAGGGAGAGGGTGGAGGGTCGCGGTTCCACTCCATACAAGATGGAATGATCGCGCTCACGCTCTCATAGGGTTGGGATGTAGCAGCGATAGCGATGAACTCAAACGTGTCGTCGAGTCCAAGGCCACTTGAGGTTATATGGTCAAGCCACACGGATCATTAGTACAGGTTAGCTCAACGCATTGCTGCGCTTACACACCCTGCCTATCAACCACCTAGTCTTGATGGTTCCTTTAGGGGACTTGTGTCCCGGGAGATCTCATCTTGAGGCGCGCTTCCCGCTTAGATGCTTTCAGCGGTTATCGCTTCCGAACATAGCTACCCGGCAGTGCCACTGGCGTGACAACCGGAACACCAGAGGTTCGTCCACTCCGGTCCTCTCGTACTAGGAGCAGCCCCTCTCAAATCTCCAACGCCCATGGCAGATAGGGACCGAACTGTCTCACGACGTTCTGAACCCAGCTCGCGTACCACTTTAAATGGCGAACAGCCATACCCTTGGGACCGACTACAGCCCCAGGATGTGATGAGCCGACATCGAGGTGCCAAACACCGCCGTCGATATGAACTCTTGGGCGGTATCAGCCTGTTATCCCCGGAGTACCTTTTATCCGTTGAGCGATGGCCCTTCCATACAGAACCACCGGATCACTAAGTCCTACTTTCGTACCTGCTTGATCCGTCGATCTTGCAGTCAAGCACGCTTATGCCTTTGCACACAGTGCGCGATGTCCGACCGCGCTGAGCGTACCTTCGAGCTCCTCCGTTACTCTTTGGGAGGAGACCGCCCCAGTCAAACTACCCACCATACATGGTCCCCGATCCGGATTACGGATCCAGGTTAGAACGTCAAGCACATCAGGGTGGTATTTCAAGGTTGCCTCCACGACAGCTAGCGCCATCGCTTCAAAGGCTCCCACCTATCCTACACAGACGAACTCAACGTTCAATGTAAAGCTATAGTAAAGGTTCACGGGGTCTTTCCGTCTTGCCACGGGAACGCTGCATCTTCACAGCGATTTCAATTTCACTGAGTCTCGGGTGGAGACAGCGCCGCTGTCGTTACGCCATTCGTGCAGGTCGGAACTTACCCGACAAGGAATTTCGCTACCTTAGGACCGTTATAGTTACGGCCGCCGTTTACTGGGGCTTCGATCAAGAGCTTCGCCTTGCGGCTGACCCCATCAATTAACCTTCCAGCACCGGGCAGGCGTCACACCCTATACGTCCACTTTCGTGTTTGCAGAGTGCTGTGTTTTTGATAAACAGTCGCAGCGGCCTGGTCACTTCGGCCCCTCTCAGCTATTAACCAAAAGGGGCGCACCTTCTCCCGAAGTTACGGTGCTATTTTGCCTAGTTCCTTCACCCGAGTTCTCTCAAGCGCCTGAGAATTCTCATCCTACCCACCTGTGTCGGTTTACGGTACGGTCTGCGTAAGCTGAAGCTTAGGAGCTTTTCCTGGAAGCGTGATATCAGCAGCCTAGCCCTAATGGGCCGGTCCTTAGTCTCAACGTTGCCCCCCCGGATTTGCCTAAGGGGACCGCCTCAACTCTCTCACCAGGACAACCAACGCCTGGCCTGCTTAACCTTCTCCGTCCCTCCATCGCACTTACGCGAGGTGCTGGAATATTAACCAGCTTCCCATCGACTACGCATTTCTGCCTCGCCTTAGGGGCCGACTCACCCTGCGTCGATTAACGTTGCGCAAGGAAACCTTGGGCTTTCGGCGTGCGGGCTTTTCACCCGCATTATCGTTACTCATGTCAGCATTCGCACTTCCGATACCTCCACGGGACTTCTCAATCCCGCTTCGACGGCTTACGGAACGCTCCTCTACCGCGCATACAAAGTATGCACCCCAAGCTTCGGTTTATCGCTTAGCCCCGTTAAATCTTCCGCGCAGACCGACTCGACCAGTGAGCTATTACGCTTTCTTTAAAGGGTGGCTGCTTCTAAGCCAACCTCCTGGCTGTCTGTGCCTTTCCACATCGTTCACCACTTAGCGATAAATTTGGGACCTTAGCTGTGGGTCTGGGTTGTTTCCCTTTTCACGACGAACGTTAGCACCCGCCGTGTGTCTCCCGCGCAGTCTGTCTTGGTATTCGGAGTTTGCCATGGTTTGGTAAGTCGCAATGACCCCCTAGCCATAACAGTGCTCTACCCCCAAGAAGATTCACGCGAGGCGCTACCTAAATAGCTTTCGAGGAGAACCAGCTATCTCCGGGTTCGATTAGCTTTTCACTCCTAATCACACCTCATCCCCTACCTTTGCAACGGGAGTGGGTTCGGGCCTCCAGTACCTGTTACGGTACCTTCACCCTGGGCATGACTAGATCACCCGGTTTCGGGTCTACTGCCCGCGACTATGCGCCCTTATCAGACTCGGTTTCCCTTCGCCTCCCCTATACGGTTAAGCTTGCCACGAACAGTAAGTCGCTGACCCATTATACAAAAGGTACGCAGTCACCCCGAAGGGCTCCTACTGCTTGTACGCACACGGTTTCAGGGTCTATTTCACTCCCCTCTCCGGGGTTCTTTTCGCCTTTCCCTCACGGTACTGGTTCACTATCGGTCGGTCAGGAGTATTTAGCCTTGGAGGATGGTCCCCCCATGTTCAGACAGGGTTTCTCGTGCCCCGCCCTACTCAATTTCATCGAATTGGCCCTTTCGCATACAGGGCTATCACCTTCTATGGCTGGCCTTTCCAGGCCATTTTGCTAAAACCAAATCGACTTTTGGGCTGCTCCCCGTTCGCTCGTCGCTACTGAGGGAATCTCGGTTGATTTCTTTTCCTCCGGTTACTTAGATATTTCAGTTCACCGGGTTTGCTTCCCTAAGCTATGTATTCACTTAGAGATACTCCTTGCGGAGTGGGTTTCCCCATTCGGACATTGCCGGATCAAAGCTTGTTGCCAGCTCCCCGACACTTTTCGCAGGCTGCCACGTCCTTCATCGCCTCTGACCGCCAAGGCATCCACCGTGTGCGCTTATTCGCTTGACCATATAACCCCAAGTCGCCTCGGAGTCATGATGGTGGCCGGGGGTACAAAGCCCGGTCCCGAATATAACGACTCAATTAATAAAGTGTCTTTCGACACTCGCCTTAGCCTCTACGACACGTTTGTAGAATTCATCTCAAACGCGCTACATCCCAAGTTTTCAAAGAACACGACGCTGGCTTCAGGGCCAGGTCGTTTCAAATCTTTGTGTGCGCAATCGACATTCAGAGTGGTGGGTCTGGGAGGACTCGAACCACCGGCCTCACCCTTATCAGGGGTGCGCTCTAACCACCTGAGCTACAGACCCAATGTGTCGTCTCTCATGTTACTGGTGGAGCCAGTCGGGATCGAACCGACGACCCCCTGCTTGCAAAGCAGGTGCTCTCCCAGCTGAGCTATGGCCCCAAATGGGGTCGACTCTGAATGCAGGTCACTTGTGCGGACGTCTGACAAGCAATTAGCTGTCTTTAGTCTCTAAAGGAGGTGATCCAGCCGCACCTTCCGATACGGCTACCTTGTTACGACTTCACCCCAGTCATCGGCCACACCGTGGCAAGCGCCCTCCTTGCGGTTAAGCTACCTGCTTCTGGTGCAACAAACTCCCATGGTGTGACGGGCGGTGTGTACAAGGCCCGGGAACGTATTCACCGCAGCAATGCTGATCTGCGATTACTAGCGATTCCGACTTCATGGAGTCGAGTTGCAGACTCCAATCCGGACTGAGAGAAGGTTTCTGGGATTGGCTTGCCCTCGCGGGTTCGCAGCCCTCTGTCCTTCCCATTGTAGTACGTGTGTAGCCCTGGCCGTAAGGGCCATGATGACTTGACGTCATCCCCACCTTCCTCCGGTTTGTCACCGGCGGTCTCCTTAGAGTTCCCACCATTACGTGCTGGCAACTAAGGACAAGGGTTGCGCTCGTTGCGGGACTTAACCCAACATCTCACGACACGAGCTGACGACAGCCATGCAGCACCTGTCTCACGGTTCCCGAAGGCACCAATCCATCTCTGGAAAGTTCCGTGGATGTCAAGGCCAGGTAAGGTTCTGCGCGTTGCATCGAATTAAACCACATACTCCACCGCTTGTGCGGGCCCCCGTCAATTCCTTTGAGTTTCAGTCTTGCGACCGTACTCCCCAGGCGGCGAACTTAACGCGTTAGCTTCGATACTGAGAGCCTAGTTGCTCCCAACATCCAGTTCGCATCGTTTAGGGCGTGGACTACCAGGGTATCTAATCCTGTTTGCTCCCCACGCTTTCGTGCCTCAGTGTCAGTGCTGGTCCAGATGGCCGCCTTCGCCACGGATGTTCCTCCCGATCTCTACGCATTTCACTGCTACACCGGGAATTCCGCCATCCTCTACCGCACTCTAGCCCGCCAGTATCCAGTGCAATTCCCAGGTTGAGCCCAGGGCTTTCACATCAGACTTAACGAACCACCTACGCACGCTTTACGCCCAGTAATTCCGAGTAACGCTTGCACCCTTCGTATTACCGCGGCTGCTGGCACGAAGTTAGCCGGTGCTTATTCTTTGGGTACCGTCAGAACAATCGGGTATTAACCGACTGCTTTTCTTTCCCAACAAAAGGGCTTTACAACCCGAAGGCCTTCTTCACCCACGCGGCATGGCTGGATCAGGCTTGCGCCCATTGTCCAATATTCCCCACTGCTGCCTCCCGTAGGAGTCTGGACCGTGTCTCAGTTCCAGTGTGGCTGATCATCCTCTCAGACCAGCTACGGATCGTCGCCTTGGTGGGCCTTTACCCCGCCAACTAGCTAATCCGACATCGGCTCATCTTATCGCGCGAAGCCTTGCGGTCCTCCGCTTTCACCCGTAGGTCGTATGCGGTATTAGCGTAAGTTTCCCTACGTTATCCCCCACGACAAGGTAGATTCCGATGTATTCCTCACCCGTCCGCCACTCGCCACCCAAGGAGCAAGCTCCTCTGTGCTGCCGTTCGACTTGCATGTGTTAGGCCTGCCGCCAGCGTTCACTCTGAGCCAGGATCAAACTCTTCACTTAAGTTTTTCGACTCCGACCCGAAGGTCTTCGTCAATGCTTTGAGTGCAGTCGTCGTTACCTGAGCTCCAAATTACTCACTCGCATTTGCATGCTTTTGAATTGACTTGTTGCTCTGTTACGAACGTCTGCAAGATGGACAGTCATCCACCTGCCAGACGCCCGCACAAGTCACCTGCGCACACTGTCAAAGATCTTAGGAACCGGCCTCAGCGCCTTGTTCCGTCCTCGCCACCGAAGTGCCCGAGGGAGCCGCACACTATACAGCGATTTTCGTGGACGTCAACACCTCGTGAGAGATTTTTTTGACGCCCCGAATCGGTTTGATGCGGGCCCCTTGGTGAGGGGCGCGCATTGTGCACGGCACCAACGGTTTTGGGAAGGGGGAGGAACAAGAATTTTTTTGCGGCGGGTCTCCCGAGCGTCCGCCAGCGATGCCCAGCGCCGGACTTTTAAGACTCCTATACCGGATGCTCCGCCTTCCGGACTTCCCAGGAATGGCTGCCGCACTCAAAAATGCGTGAAAAACGCCTGAAAACAAGCCGCCACAGCCCCTTCCGGCACCGTCATACAGCCTGATTTCAGGCCCGGAAACGCCCGATTCCACCGCACACCCCACCTTGACGCCGCTCCCGGCTGGCGTGAATGTCACGTCTTCCCTACGGAGCCCATTCATGCGCCCTACTTCCGGCCTCCTCCCCGGCCTTCTGCCTGCCCTGCTCGCCCTTTCCGCTTCCGCCTGCGCCAGCAGCGATCCTTCCAGCTCGTGGGTCGAGCTGTCCGGCCATCGCTACAAGGTGGAAATCGCCGACGATTTCACCGAACGCCAGCGCGGATTGATGTTCCGCGACGAGATGGCGAAGGATCACGGGATGCTGTTCGTTCACGAGGAGCAGCAGCCGCTGGCCTACTGGATGAAGAACACGCGCATTCCGCTCGACATCCTGTATTTCGACAACGGACACAAGCTGGTGGCGCAGCAGCGTGATGTGCCGCCGTGCACCGCGGGAGATCGTTGCCCTGCGTATCCGAGCCAGTCGGCGGATGGATCGATCGTGCCGGCACGATTCGTGCTCGAACTCAACGCCGGCGAGGCGGCGCAACTGGGCCTGAAAAACGGCGAGGAACTGCGTTTCGGACCGGGCATACAAGATGCGCCCTGATCGCATCGCGCGCAAGACTTGCACGCGCTGACGCGTGCGCGCAGTCTTGCATCATGCGCGCACGTCTCACGCTCCCGGACTGGAATTCGCTCTCGCGGCTCGATGATGCATCGCTGCCGCTGCTCGGCACCGCTCTGCTCATCGCAAGCGACGAATATCCGGACCTCGACGCCGATCTCTACGACACGCTGCTGCAGGGCCACACCGCGGCGCTGCAGACGGAAGTCGACGGCATCGAGCACTGGGCGCTGAAGATGCAGGCGATCAACCGCCATCTCTTCGATGAATTGGGTTACGCCGGCAATCACGAAGAGTATTACGACCCGCGCAACAGCTACCTCAACGAGGTGTTCGAGCGCAGGCTCGGCAATCCGATCTCGCTGGCGATGGTGCAGATGGAAGTGGCGCGCCGGCTCGGCGTGCCGTTGGACGGCGTGTCGTTCCCCGGCCATTTCCTGGTGCGGCTGCCGGTCGACGATGGCGTTCTGGTGATGGACCCGTTCAATCGCGGCCGTCCGCTCGATGTCGATGAACTGCGCCAGCGCGCGCGGCCCCATCTCGGTGGCGACTCGATCGATGACGAGGCTTTATCGCAAATCCTGAATCCGGCCTCGCATCGGAGCATCCTGATGCGCGTGCTGCGCAATCTGCATGGCGTGTACCGCAACGTGCAGGACTGGGAACGCGCCACGCGCTGCGCCGACCGCCTGCTGCGCCTGTCGCCGAACGACGCGGAAGCGCTGCGCGATCGCGGCCTCGGCTATCTGGAACTGGATTACCGCCACGGCGCGCGCGAGGATTTGTCGCGCTACCTGCAGCTCAATCCGCAGGCCGAGGATGCGGCCACGCTGCGCGAACGCCTGATCGAAGTGAGCGTCGGCCGCACACGGACGCATTGAGTATCGTCCCGGACGCGGATGCATTGAGCCTCGCCTCGGGCGAGGCAGGCGCGCTCAGAGCGCCATCATCTCGAAATCGTCCTTGGTGACGCCGCAGTCCGGGCAGGTCCAGGTCTCCGGGATGTCTTCCCAGCGCGTACCGGGCTCGATGCCTTCTTCCGGCAAGCCCTTGGCCTCGTCGTAGATGAATCCGCAGACGACGCACATCCAGGTCCTGTAGGCGGTGGCGGTCTCGTTCATCGGATAATGCGGTCGGAGGCATGCGTTCGTGGAACGCGCATTGTCCCATCCCACGCCCGTGCAGGAAACCATGAGGATGAATGATTCGCGCCGGTCGCATCGCGGCGCCGCTCCCGGCGACTCGGCGGGAGCACCCCCCAAGGGGCTCTACCTGATCACGCCGGACGAGACGGATACCGCGCGCCTGGTGGAGCGCGTGCGCGCGGTGCTCGGCTGCGCGACATGGCTGCAGTACCGCAACAAGCAGGCCGATGCCGCGCTGCGACGCGTTCAAGCCGAGGCCCTGCTGCCCCTGTGCCGCGCGGCGCGGGTACCGTTGATCGTCAACGACGACTGGCGGCTGGCGCGCGATCTCGGCGCCGAGGGCGCGCATCTGGGCGAGGACGACGGCGATTTGCGCGCCGCGCGCGAGGCGCTGGGCGAGGACGCGATCCTCGGCGCGTCCTGCTACGACGACGTCGCCCGCGCCGAGGCGGCGGCGCGTGCCGGCGCCAGCTATCTGGCCTTCGGCGCCTTCTTTCCCACCCGGAGCAAATCCGGCACGCGCCAAGCCGAGCCGGGACTGCTGCATGAATGCGCGCACCTCGGGCTGCCCATGGTG
The DNA here is from genome assembly GCF_058803905.1 of Luteimonas sp. GW821-FHT14E02. Lineage (NCBI taxonomy): Bacteria > Pseudomonadati > Pseudomonadota > Gammaproteobacteria > Lysobacterales > Lysobacteraceae > Luteimonas > Luteimonas sp. GW821-FHT14E02. The sequence continues at coordinate 109,712 of NZ_JBXAPK010000005.1, forward strand.
GCGATCGGCGGCATCACACCCGACAATGCGGAGGTGGTGATCGCCGCGGGCGCCGATCTGGTGGCGGTGATTAGTGGCGTCTTCGACGCGCCCGATCCGGTCGCGGCCGCACGCGCCTACCGCGCTGGGTTCCAAGCCAGTCCACCTCAAACCAATTCGCCCCCATCGCTCCCGCCCGGTTGAGCCCCACTCCACCGACGCCGGACATCTCCCCCGCACAGGATTTACATGGATAGCTCGCGTTCCCAAGCCCTCTTCACCCAAGCGCAGACGTTGATGCCCGGCGGCGTGAATTCGCCGGTGCGCGCGTTCAAATCGGTCGGCGGCACGCCGTTCTTCGTGCAGCGCGCCGAGGGGCCTTCTCTGTTCGACGTCGATGGCAACCGCTACATCGACTATGTCGGTTCATGGGGGCCGATGATCGTCGGCCACAACCATCCGGCGGTGCTGGAAGCGGTGCTGCGCACCGCGCGTGACGGCCTGAGTTTCGGCACGCCGAACCCGCTGGAAGTGACGATGGCCGAGACCATCACGCGACTGATCCCGGGCTGCGAGATGGTGCGCATGGTCAATTCCGGCACCGAGGCCACGCTGTCTGCGATCCGCCTCGCCCGCGGCGCGACCGGGCGCGCGCGCATCGTCAAGTTCGAGGGCTGCTATCACGGCCACGGCGACTCCTTCCTGGTGAAGGCCGGCAGCGGCGCGCTCACATTCGGCGTGCCGACTTCGCCGGGCGTGCCGAAAGCGCTGGCCGATCTGACGCTGACGCTGCCGTACAACGATTTCGACGCCGCCACCGCGCTGTTCGACGAATGCGGCGACGACATCGCCGGGCTGATCGTGGAACCGGTGGTCGGCAACGCCAACTGCCTGCCGCCGCGCGAGGGCTATCTGCAGCATCTGCGCGAGCTGTGCACGCGGCACGGCACGCTGCTGATCTTCGACGAGGTGATGACCGGTTTCCGCGTCGCACTCGGCGGCGCGCAGGCGCGCTACGGGGTAACGCCGGATCTGTCGACGTTCGGCAAGGTGATCGGCGGCGGCATGCCGGTCGGCGCCTACGGCGGACGCCGCGAACTGATGCAGCAGATTGCGCCCGCCGGCCCGATCTACCAGGCCGGCACGCTGAGCGGCAATCCCGTGGCGATGGCGGCCGGGCTGGCGATGCTGGAACTGATCCAGGCACCCGGCTTCTACGACGCGCTGGAACGGCGCACACACGCGCTCTGCGATGGCCTGGAAGCCGCGGCGCAGGCGGCGGGCATCCCGTTCACCACGCAGCGCGTGGGCGGCATGTTCGGCCTGTTCTTCAGCGCTTCGCCGGTCGATACCTACGCACAGGCCGTGGCTTGCGACACCGCGGCGTTCAACCGCTTCTTCCACGCCATGCTCGAGCGCGGCGTGTATTTCGCGCCTTCGGCGTTCGAGGCCGGATTCATGTCCAGCGCCCATGACGACGAGGCGATCGCGACAACAATCGCCACCGCGCGCGATGCGTTCGCAGTGGTGGCCCGCGCATGATCGAAGACACCGAAACCTTCCGCGATACCGCGTCGCAGGCACAGGAAACTCCCGCGGGGCATAGCGCGCAGCCTGCGGCGCAGCGGCTGCCCGCCCTCGTCCTGTTCGATCTCGACGAAGTGCTCGTGGACTACGACCACGAGGCGCGGCTGTCCCTGCTGGCTGCGCGCAGCGGCACGACACGGGAGCAGGTGTATGCGGCGCTGTTCCAGTCGGGCCTGGAACACGATTCCGACATGGGACGCTTCCAGCCGCAGGAATACGCCGATGAACTCGCGCGCCGCCTCGGCGCGCCGGTCACCCTCGCCGACTGCGTGGACGCCCGCGGCGCCAGCATGCGGATCCGCCCCGACGCACTGCGACTGGCGCAACGCGTCGCGCAACGCGCGCGCGTGGGCATCCTCACCAACAACGGGCTGTATCTGCGCGACACGCTGCACACGATCTGTCCGGACCTGTTCCCGTTGTTTGAAGGCCAGGTGCGCTTCGCCGCGCAATTCCGCCTGCTGAAGCCGGACCCGCACGTCTATCTGCGTTGCCTGCCGACGCTCGACGCCGTTCCGGAGACGACGTTGTTCATCGACGACAAGCCGGAGAACGTGGAAGGCGCGATCATGGCCGGGCTGCAGGCCGAGCAATTCACCAGCCTGGCGGCGCTGGCCGAGACGTTCGCCAGTTACGGGCTGATCGAGGCGGATTAGCCGCCGTCTGAATCGAACCGCGGCATGTTCCATCGTTCCCGCGAAGGCGGGAACGATGGCCAAAGCCCGAGGTTGTCCTAGCCGTTTTTCGAGGCAACGAACGCCTGCAAGGCCTTGCGCAGCCGCGCGAGGCCTTCGGCGATGTCGGCATCGCCGATGTTCAACGCCGGGACGAAGCGCAGCACGTCCGGCCCCGCTTGCAGCAGGAGCAAGCCATTGGCGGCGGCGTGATCGAGTATCTCGCCGGCACGGCCGGCGTATCCGGGTTTCAGCACCGCGCCAAGCATCAGGCCGCGGCCGCGGATTTCGGCGAACAAGGACAATTCCTCGTCGATCGCCATCAGTCCCGCGCGCAGGGCTTCCGACTGTGTCTTCACGTTCGCGGCGATCGCGTCCGAGGCCAGCTTGCGCAGCGCCACGCGCGCCACGGCGGCGGCGAGCGGATTGCCGCCGAAAGTAGTGCCATGCGCGCCGTACTGCATCACTTCGGCAGCCTTCGGGCCCGCCAGGAGCGCGCCGATCGGGAAACCGCCACCGAGCGCCTTGGCCAGCGTGACGATGTCCGGCACGACGCCATCCTGCCAATGCGCGAACAGCGTGCCGGTGCGTCCCATGCCGCACTGGATTTCATCCAGCACCAGCAGCGCGCCGTGACGATCGCACAGCGCGCGCGCCGCCTGCAGGAAACCTGCCGCCGCCGGCATCACGCCGCCCTCGCCCTGCACGGGTTCCACCAGCACGGCGGCGACATCACCGGCCGCCATCGCCGCCTCGAGCTGCGCGATGTCGTTGAAATCGACGTAGCGGAACCCACCCGGCAGCGGCTCGTAGCCTTCCTGATATTTCGGCTGCGCCGTCGCCGTCACCGCGGCCAGCGTGCGTCCGTGAAAACTGCCGCGACAGCTGACGATGACGCGCCGCGCCGGTTCACGCCCTTGCGCGGCGGCCCACTTGCGCACCAGCTTGATCGCCGCTTCGTTGGCTTCCGCGCCGGAGTTACAGAGGAACACGCGGCTGGCGAAGCGCGAGGCGGCCACCAGCTCTTCGGCCAGGCGCAACGGCGGCTCGCTGTAGAACACGTTGCTGGTGTGCCATAGCTTGCCGGCCTGTTCGGTGAGCGCCGCGATCAGATCGGGATCGCCGTGGCCGAGCCCGCAAACGGCGATGCCCGCGGAGAAATCGACGTACTCGCGCCCGTCACGATCCCACACGCGCGCGCCTTGCCCGCGGTCGAGGATGACCTCGCGCGGACGGTACACCGGCAGGTAGAACTGCTGGCCCAGGGCGACAAGATCGGCAGTGGCGCTCACTTTTTGATTTCTCTGATCAGGGGGAACGCGCAATTGTGACCCATGTCGGAGGATTTGGTGCGACGCCGCTTGACCCTGTCGCGACGTCGCCAATAGCTTCGGCCTGCGTCTTTCGACCACTGCCGCGCGCAGCCAATCGGAAAGACGACAGACCGGAAATCTCCCGATGCGGCGCCCTCACCGCCGGATGCGAGTTCGGCATCGCCCATCGGGGTTCCGACGCACTGCCGCATCTCAACAAATGGAGAGGTTGAAATGAAACGTGACTTGTCCCACCTGCGCAACGGCGTTCTGGCGGTGGCGGTATTCGGCTGCCTGGCGTTCGGTGCCAGCCAGGCATTGGCGATCGGCGGCAACGGTACGCCGACGCATCGGGCGACCTGCCCTAGCTCGAACTGCAGGGCCGAATGCGGCTTCTACGGCGGACAGAGACTGCGCCCCGGCGCCCCCTGCCTTTGCTGTGCCGCGCCCTGAGCACCCAACCAACGAGGAGAGAGCCCTGATGAAATCCTATCTGTCGTATCTGCGTGGTGGTGTCATGGCGGTCGCGGTGTTCGGCTGCCTCGCCTTCGGCGCCAGCCAGGCATTGGCGACTTCCGATACCGGCGTGAATTCTCCGAAGGGCACGTGCTCGCAGTGCCGCGCGGAGTGTCCGGAATTCGGCGGTCAGTACATCAGCGGACGTTGTTATTGTTGTGGGTGAGAGAGCGCGTGCTAGCGGACGCCCTCAAGGCGTCTGCTGCGCTCTCGAACGCCCGGCCATGGATTTGGAGCCGCGCCGTCAGCGCGGCGACAGGCCGGACGATCCGAAGCCGTGAAGCCGCGCCAGGGACGGCAGCCGGACTTCATCCGAAGCAATTGGCTTGTACGGCAAAAGCTAGAGACCAATCGCTTCCGCCTCCCACTCCAACCCCACCTCAATCCAAGAACAAATCCGGAAACAACGGCTGCGCCAAATCCACTGCATACCCCGAAAAATCCGTCACACCCGCCTCACCCAACACTTCATCGTCAATCAAAAACCGGCCATAGAACCCGGTAGCATCCCGCGTCAGCACCGCATGCGCCGCATCCCCCATGATCTCCGGCTTGCGCCCGTTCCCCGCGCTCACGCCGGGAATCAGGTTGAGCGCATCCGTCGCGATCAGCGTGCGCGGCCACAACGCGTTCACCGCCACGCCCTGCGGGCCGAATTCGCCGGCCAGTCCGAGCGTTACGAAACTCATGCCCATCTTCGCCAGCGTGTAGCCGGTATGCGGCGCCCACCACTTCGGATCGAGCGACGGCGGCGGGCACAGCGTGAGGATGTGCGGGTTCGGCGCCTTCAGCAGATGCGGTAGACACGCCTGCGCGCAGAGGAAGCTGCCGCGCGCGTTGACCTGCTGCATCAGGTCGAAACGCTTCATCGGTGTGTCGAGCGTGCCGCGCAGCCAGATCGCGCTGGCGTTGTTGACCAGGATGTCGATGCCGCCGAAGGCGTCGATGGTCGCGGCCACGGCGGCATGCACCTGCTCCTCCTCGCGGATGTCGCACTTGAGCGCCAGGCCGTGTCCGCCCGCGGCCGTCACGGCCTCGGCGGCGGAATGGATGGTGCCCGGCAGCTTGGGATTGGGCACATCGGACTTCGCCGCGATCACCACGTTGGCGCCGTCGCGCGCGGCGCGCAGCGCGATCGCCAGGCCGATGCCGCGCGAGGCGCCGGTGATGAAAAGGGTCTTGTTGGCTAGGGACATGCGTCGGCGTCCGTTGGCGAGAGTCGGGGAAGCGTACATGCTTTTGCGCATGGCACCGTCGACACCTCGGGTTTTCAAACATCGGCGAAACCATACGTTGACCGTCAACAAAGGACGGATGGAAGGAGCCCAGGTCCTTCGCCATGGGTCGCAAACGCCGGACGCTCATCGCCGGCTGCCATAATCGCCCGCCATGAATGGATGGTTCGACAGTCTCGTCGCATGGATCGGCACGCATCCCCTCGCCGCCGGCCTGGTGATCTTCGCGATCGCGTTCGGTGATTCATTGCTGATCCTCGGCGCTGCGGTGCCGTCGATCCCGTTGCTGTTCGGTGTCGGCGTGCTGATCAGCCTGGGCGAGATCTCCGGTCCCTACGCGGTGCTGTGCGCGGCGCTGGGCGCATTCATGGGCGATGCCGTCAGTTACTGGATTGGCCATCGCTGGGGCCCGAAGCTGCGCGGCGTGTGGCCGTTCTCGCGCTATCCGCAGTTGCTCGATCGCGGCGAGGTGCTGTTCCGCCGCAATTCGACCAAGAGCGTGCTGGTGGCGCGCTTCGTCGGCGCAATCCGGCCGTTCGTGCCGGCGGTGGCGGGGATGCTGCGCATGCCACTGCGGCGCTATGTGCCGGCCAGCCTGCTGGCGGCGCTGCTGTGGTCGATGCTGTTCCTGGCGCCGGGTTGGCTGCTCGGCCATGCCTACGACGCGGTCGCCGCCGTGGCCAATCGCCTGGCGCTGGTGCTGGGCGGGCTGCTGGCGGCGCTGCTGCTGATGTGGGCGGCGGTGCTGTACACGTACCGCTGGTTCGCCGGCCATGCCGATTCACTGCTGGCGCGCGCCCTGCGCTGGACGCGCGCGCACCCGCACCTGGGCCGCTACGCGGGGGCGCTGATCGATCCGAACCGGCCCGAGTCGGCCTCGCTGGCGATCCTGGCGGTATGCCTGCTGGGGATCGGCGTGGCCTGGTTCGCCCTGCTCGGCACGGTGCTGATGGGTAACAACGAGCCGCTGGGCCTGGATCGCGCCGTGTTCGAGACGATGCTGGCGCTGCGCAATCCGCTGGCCGACCGGCTGATGGCCGCGCTGGCCTCGATCGGCGATGCGATGGTGCTGATCCCGGCCATCGCGCTGACGCTGGGCTGGCTGCTGTGGCGCCGGCGCTGGATCGCGGCCGCGCACTGGCTGGCGGCATTGGCGTTCGGGCTGGTGCTGACGGCGTTGCTCGGCGCCGTGGTCGACATGCCCAATCCGCCGACCGCGCCGCGCGGCTTCGGCTTCCCGTCGATCGCGGTGACGATGACCACGATCACCTTCGGCTTCTTCGCCGTGCTGATCGCGCGCGAACTGCCGGGGCGGCAGCGCGTCTGGCCGTATGTACTCTCGGGCGCCGTGGTCGCGGTACTCGGCTTCGCGCGGCTGTACTTCGGCGCGCACTGGCTGAGCGACGTGGTCGGCGGGATGCTGTTCGGCATCGTCTGGCTGCTGGTGCTCGGCATCGCCTATCGCCGGCACGTCGCGCGCTCGTTCTGGATGGGCCCGCCGGCGTGGATCTTCTATCTGACCTTCCTGGCAGCGGCGCTGTGGCACGCGCCGCGCGCGGTGGACCGCGTGCTGGCGCGCTTCACCCCCGGCGCGCCGCACATCGTGATGGACGCCGGGACCTGGTGGAGCACCGGCTGGACCACCCTGCCGGCGGAACGCGAGCGCGAGGCCAACCAGCGCTGGCCGCTCGACCTGCAAGTGGCCGGGCCGCTGGAACCGCTGCAACGGCGCCTGCAGGCCAATGGCTGGGGCGTGCAGCCGCAGGCCGGCTGGCTGGAGACGCTGCACCTGCTCGACGACGACACGCCGCCGGAACTGCAGCCGGTGCTGCCGGCCACGCTGGATGCCGAGGCGGAGGTGTTGCTGCTGCGTCGTCCCGGCAAGGACTCGCACGAGACCAAGGTCCTGCGCCTGTGGCGGGCACCCGCGCGGCTGCGCGACGGCACGCCGTTGTGGATCGGCAGCACGCAGACGCTGCGTTACGCCGAGCCGTTCGGCGTGTTCGGCCTCTGGCTGCCGCAGGCGGCGCCTGTGGGGTATTCCAGCCGCGCGCACGACGAGGTGCGCGCCGCGCTGCGTGATCTGGATGCCATGCAGGCGCCGCATCCCGAGACCGGCATGCCGGTGTTGCGTGTGCGCACGCATGATGGCGAGTAACGGCGGCACCACATCGTCGCCCCAGCGAAAGCTGGGATCCATCGGGACTTTGCCACTTCAGCGCGAAGATCAAAATGGGTCCCAGCTTTCGCTGGGATGACGATCCGGGGGGGCTTCGAATACCGCGCAATGCCCCGCGATGCGTGACGGTCTCAGGACAGCAACGCGAGCAACTGATCCAGCCGCGCGTGCGGATCATCATCCTGCAGCAGCTGCTGCCGCTGCATGTCCGATAACGGCAGCACTTCCGCCAGCCGCCAGCCCACCCATTCCGGATCGTCGAACTGCTCGCGCGAGGCCTGTGCGTATTCGCCGCCGACGCGTTCGAGGATGCGCTGCAGCACCGTGGTCAGCAAGCCGTGTTGCGGCTGCAGGGGGTCTTCTCCGGCGACACCGTCGCGCCATTCCACATCCGCCACCAGCAAGCCGTTGTCGCGCACGCGCGTGCGCCGGACGTGGAAGCGCCGCACGCCGCGCACGCGCAGGGTAAGCAGGCCGTCGTCGTCGGTGCCGAAATCCTCGATCCGCGCCTCGGTGCCGAATGCCGCCGGCGTGGCCGGCGCGCCTGCTTCGTTGCCTTCCAGGATCAGGCAGATGCCGAATCCGCTCGCATTCCGGCCGCATTCGCGCACCAGGTCGAGGTAGCGCGCCTCGAACACGCGCAATCCCAGCGTGGCGCCGGGCAGCAGCACGGTATGCAGGGGGAACAGCGGCAGCGATGCGGTCGTCGGCACCTGCCCCAGTGTACGGATGCGGAGGCGGGAATCCACGCCGGGAAGGTTTCGCCCGCGTAGGGCGGGCCTTGGCCCGCCATGATGATGTGCCTGTTCGCGACGGCGTTCGTTGAAAGCGTCGCTAACGTGAAGAGGGTAATGGCGGGCCAAGGCCCGCCCTACGCGGATTCCCGCAGCACAGCGAGGAAACGCCGCGGGGCACCGTCGAATCCGCCGTTGGACATGAACACGACGTGGTCGCCCGCGCGCACGAGCGTGCGCAAGGCCGCGATCAGCGCATCCACATCGGGCACCGCGACGCCCTGCCCGCGCAACGCGGAGACGACCTTGCCGGCATCCCAGGCGAGTTCCGGCCGGTGCAGGAACACCACGGCATCGGCGCCGTCCAGCGATGGTGCCAGCGCATCGGCGTGCGCGCCGAGCCGCATCGAATTGCTGCGCGGTTCCATCGCTACAACAATCCTGCCGCCCGCGCTTCCCACCTTCGCGCGCAAGCCGGCGAGCGTGGTGGCGATGGCGGTCGGATGATGGGCGAAATCGTCGTACACGGTGACACCCTGCGCGTCACCCAATACTTCCAGCCGGCGCTTGACGCTGCGGAACCCCGCCAGCGCCGGCAGCACCGCCGCCACGTCGACGCCGACCGCATGACAGGCGGCCAACGCGGCCAGTCCGTTCATGACGTTGTGGCGGCCGAGCAGCGGCCAGCGCACCTCGCCGATCTCCACACCCTTGTGCAACACTGTGAAGGCGCTGCCGTCCTCAGCGATCAGGCGCGCGCTCCATTCGTAATCGCCGTCGAGGCCGAAGCGCTCCACCGGCGTCCAGCAGCCCATCGCCAGCACTTCGGCCAGGCGCGCGTCCTCGCCGTTGACGATCAGGCGCCCGCGCGCGGGCACGGTGCGCACCAGGTGATGGAACTGGCGCTGGATCGCCGCGACGTCGGGAAAGATGTCGGCGTGATCGAACTCGAGGTTGTTGAGGATCGCCACCAGCGGCCGGTAGTGCACGAACTTGCTGCGCTTGTCGAAGAACGCGGTGTCGTACTCGTCCGCCTCGACCACGAAGGCCTTGCCGGCGCCCGCGCGCGCGGACACGCCGAAATCCTCGGCCACGCCGCCGATCAGGAAGCCCGGCTCGCGCCCGGCAGCCTGCAGCAGGTAGGTCAGGATCGTGGTGGTCGTGGTCTTGCCGTGGGTGCCGGCGACGGCGAGCGTGTCGCGCCCCGGCAGCACGCGCTCGGCCAGCCACTGTGCGCCCGAGGTGTAGCGCAGGCCGGCGTCGAGCACACACTCGACCGCCGGATTGCCGCGCGAGAGCGCATTGCCGACCACGATCTCGTCGCAGTCTGCGGCGATGTTCCCGGGCAGATAGCCCTGTTTCAGCGCGATGCCGAGCGTTTCCAACTGCGTCGACATCGGCGGGTAGATCGCCTGGTCGGAACCTTCGACATCGAAGCCGAGTTCGCGCGCAAGCGCGGCGACGCCGCCCATGAATGTTCCGGCGATGCCCAGGATGTGGAGTTTCAAGGGTTAGACATTCCCAAGCGGTTGCACGCGTTCTGATGATGGCCGGGCGTTCGCGCCCGCAGCCGACGCCGATAGGGCATCGGCTAAGCGCTGGGGCTTACCCGATTTCCTTCGCCGGCGCGATCGTTTCGACGATCCGGGTGAACACCTCGTCCAGCGACCCGACCCCGTTCACCACCGTGAGCTGGCCATGGGCGCGATAGAACTCGATCACCGGCGCGGTCTTCTCCTCGTACACTTTCAGGCGCGTGCGCACCGATTCGGGAGAGTCATCGGCGCGCCCCTCGGCGGCGGCACGACCGGCGATGCGCTCGACCAGCAAGTCCATCGGCACTTCCAGCTGCACCGCGTAATCCATCGGCTGGCGGATGCGTGTCAGCAGGCCGTCCAGCGCGTCGGCCTGGGCCAGGTTGCGCGGATAACCGTCGAGGATGAAGCCGTTGCGGGTATCCGGGCGGGAGAAACGGTCCTCGAGCATACCGAGCAGGATGTCATCCGAAACCAGTTCGCCGCGGTCCATGACGGCCTTGGCTTGCTGTCCGAGCGGGCTGCCGGCGGCCACTTCCGCGCGCAGCAGATCCCCGGTGGAGATGTGCGGGACCTGCAGATGACCCTTGAGACGTGCCGCCTGCGTGCCCTTGCCGGAACCGGGCGCGCCGAGAAGTACCAATCGCATCGCTTGCTCCAAAAACACTGAATTCAGGTTCGCCGCACGGCGCGCATGGCGCGGCCCCAGGCGAAAACCGTGTCAGCTTACCCGAAATCCCCCTGCAACCTCTCTGGAGCCTGTCTCCGGGCCCGGCCGGCCCCGACGCCATGCCGACAACCCCGCCGGGACGACGAGACATGGAACACGGATGACGGCACACGATCACAGAGATTTGGAGACGCATGATCGCAAGACGCGGACGCGTTGCATGCGTTCGATCTTCGATCTCGTCACAACACTGCAAAGATTCCCGTATGCGCGAAGCGCACGCATCGCGCTTGAACACGTTCTCATCACGCTTGCGAAACAATCCTCTCGTGATGCCGTCGATGCACTCGACGCAACCACCCATCGTTTTCGCGCGTGCAATCACGAGTCTTTCACGGTGGTCGCACGTAAAAAGAAATTACAAATCCCAATACCCTGACGTTTTTGATCGACGTCTCGATGTAAACGGAACGACGAACAAAAATTCGACCGCTTCCGATGTGGAAGCAGGTTGGTATTAGTCAGGAAATCTCGATGCGTCACGCTTCGACGCGATGCTCGCGATTATTGCTCCGGCGCGCCAATGAGCTTTGTCCGGGGAAAACGCGGTTCCGGGAGGGGACAAGCGAGAGGTCGGATTCGGCGGTGCCTGAGGCATGGCCGAGATACTCGGCGTCCATGGACAGGCGCCCGCGTCCGACCGTGACGACGATTCCAGTCTGAGGGGGATACAGCAGATGAGTGGGCTCCATGAAAGCGCCCTGCCTTTGACGACCGCGCAGCGCGGTGTCTGGGTCGGAGAAAAAGTCGGCGCGAGCGATGCCGTGATGAACATCGCAGAAGCCGTGGAGATCTTCGGCGCGATCGATCCGCTGCATTTCCAGCGTGCCCTGCAACAGGTGGCGAGCGAGGTGGAACCGATCCGCCTGCGCATCGTCGAACGCGACGGCAAGCCGCAACAGATCGTGCGTCCCACCTACGATTGGGAATTCCCCTTCATCGACGTCAGCGCCGAAGCCGATCCACGGGCGGCGGCCGAGGCCTGGATGCACGCGGAACTGAGCCGGCCCGTCGACCTGGGGCAGGATCCGCTGTACTTCAGCGCGCTGCTCAAGCTCGCCGAGGACCGCTACTTCTGGTACCACCGCGCGCATCACGCGATCTTCGACGGATACACCGGCAGCATCGTATCGATGCGCGTGGCCGAGCTGTACTCGGCCTATGTCGAGGGCATCGCTCCTCCCCCTTGCGAATTCGGCACGCTGGCCGAACTGGTCGAGGCGGAAACCGCCTATCGCGACTCCGATCGCCTGCGCCGCGACCGCACCTATTGGCACGAACAACTCGCCGGCCTGCCGGAGCCGGCAACGCTCGCGCGCAAATCCGCGCGCAAGGCCGGCAGCCTGTGCCACAGCAGCGGCTACATTCCCGTCGCCACCGCCAACGCACTCGCCGAACTCGGCAAGCGCGTCTCCGCCAGTTCGCCGCAGGTGCTGATCGCGCTGATCGCGGCCTACTACCATCGCGCCACCGGCGTGGACGATCTGGTCTTCGCCATGCCGGTGTCCGGGCGCGTCAATCACACCCTGCGCCGCTGCCCCGGCATGGTGGCCAACGCGGTTCCCATTCGCCTCAACTTCACGCCGGAGATGAGCGCGCTCGACCTGTTCGGACAGGTCTCGCGCACCGTGCGCCAGGCGCTGCGGCATCAGCAGTATCGCTACGAGGACCTGCGTCGCGATCTCGGCCTGGTCGGCCAGGGGCAGCAGATCGCCAGGCTCGGCATCAACATCGAGCCGTTCGATTACCAGATCAGCTTCGGCGGCGTGCCGGCGACCTCGCACAACCTGTCCAACACCACCCAGGAAGACCTGATCGTCTTCGTGTTCGACCGCAACAACGGCAGCGATCTGTGCGTGATGTTCGACGCCAATCCCGCGCTCTATTCGATCGAGGAACTGCACGAGCATCGCCATCGGCTGATGCGCCTGATCGACGCGGTGCTGGCCGATCCCGAGCAGGCGCTGCGGAAGATCGACATCCTCGGCGAAGCCGAACGCCATCGCCTGCTGGTCGAATGGAACGATACCGCCGCGCCAGATGCCGACCTCGACACCAGCCTGCCCGCCATCGTCGCCCGCCATGCGGCCTTGACGCCGGACGCGCCGGCCGTGGTCTTCGGCAGCACGGTGTTGAGCTACCGCGAACTGCACGCACGCAGCGTGCGCGAAGCGCGTCGCCTGCTCGCCGACGGCGTGCTGCCCGGCGACATCGTCGCCGTCGCCCTGCCGCGCAGCGAACAGATGCTGATCGAGCTGCTGGCGATCATGCGCACGGGCGCGGCCTACCTGCCGCTGGATCTCGACGCGCCGGCCGAGCGCGTCGCCATGATGCTCGACGATGCCTCACCGATCGCGCTGATCGCCGAACCCGACACCTGCCAGCGACTGGCCCGGCTCGACATGCTCATGCTCACCCCCGAGGAGGAGAGCGGCATCAAGGGGGGGCTGGCCGACGAGACACTCCCGGGAACATCCCTGATCGAGCCGGATCTCGCGCTGCCCGAGACCACGGCCTACATCCTCTACACCTCCGGCTCCACCGGCCGTCCCAAGGGCGTGGAAGTCAGCCATCGCAATCTCAACAACTTCCTGCTCGGTGCGCAGCATGTGCTCGGCCTGAGCGCGAATGACCGGTTCCTGGCGGTGACGACGATCATCTTCGACATCGCCGCGGTGGAACTATTCCTGCCGTTGCGCGTGGGCGCGCGCACGGTCATCGCAAGCTACGAGGCCGTGCGCAGCCCGCCATTGCTCGCGCGCCTGATCCAGGAGAGCCGCGCCACCTATCTGCAGACCACGCCGTCCTTGTGGCGCGTGCTGCTGACCTGCCCGCAGATGGAGCTGGACGACATCCACGTGGTGGTCGGCGGCGAGGCGCTGAGCTCCGACCTGGCCATCAAGCTCAAGCGCGAAGCCGCGCGCGTCACGCAGATCTATGGGCCGACCGAAACCACCATCTGGTCGACGACCTACGAACTGCCCGACGATTCGCTGCAAACGCTCGCCGAAGGCATTCCCGCGCCGATCGGCCGCCCGCTCGTCAACACGCGCCTGTACGTGCTCGACGCCAGCGGACAGCTGGTACCCACCGGCACCATCGGCGAGCTGTACATCGGTGGCAGCGGCGTAGCCAAGGGCTATCTGAATCGTCCGCAGTTGACCGGCGAACGCTTCCTCCCCGACCCCTTCGCCGCCGACGGCAGCCGCATGTATCGCACCGGCGACCTGGTGCGCTGGCGCGACGACGGCCTGATCGAATTCATCGGGCGCGCCGATGGCCAGGTGAAGATCCGCGGCCATCGTGTCGAGCTTGGCGAGATCGAGCATCAGCTGCTCGGCCACATCGCGGTCGGCGAGGCGGTGGTCACGGCGCACCACGATGCCGAGGAAGGCACGCACCTGGCCGCGTATCTGGTGCCGAAGTTCGGTGCCACCGTCGATCCGGATGCGGTGCGCACCCATCTCGCGAAGCATCTTCCTGGGTACATGATTCCCTCCAGCTTCACGCTGCTGGACGTCCTGCCGCTGACGCCGAGCGGCAAGCTCGACCGCAAGGCGCTGCCGGCGCCGGAACGCGTCCGCCGCGCGACCTATGCGCCGCCGGTGACGGACGTGGAGAAACAGCTCGTCGCCCTGTGGCAGGACATCTTCGGTCTGGAACGCGTCGGCATCCACGACAACTTCTTCGAGCTGGGCGGCGATTCGCTCACCGCCGCCGAGATGATCGCGCGTTCCTCGGAGTACTTCTCCGCGGAGCTGCCGCTGGCGAGCTTGTTCGAGGCTTCCACCATCGCGCAGCTGGCCACCTATCTGCAGCGCGCGCAGCACGAGGACGATCCGCTGGCGACGGTGCTGCCGCTACGCGCGTCGCCGCACGAGCGTCCGTTGTTCTGCCTGCATCCGGTGACCGGCCTGAGCTGGGGCTTCTCCAGCCTGCTGCGGCATCTGGACAACGAACTGCCGATCTACGGCCTGCAATCGCACGGCCTGCGCGGCGACGCGGTCTTGCCGGGCAGCATCGAGGAGATCGCCACCCACTATCTCGCACAGATGCGGCAAGTCCAGAAGCACGGGCCGTACCGGTTGCTGGGCTGGTCGATGGGCGGCCTGATCGGTCATGCCATCGCCGCGCAGTTGGAAGCGGAAGGCGAAAGCGTGGAGTTCCTGGCGATGATGGATTCCTATCTTTTCGCCGCCGCGCCCACGATGGATGAAGCACAGGAAATCCAGGCCGCCCTGCACTTCCTCGGCTTCCATTGCCATGCCGAGACGAACCCGCCGCCGCACATGGAAGCGCTGGCCGATCTACTCTATCAGGAATATGGCGTGCACTCGCAACCGCTGGTGCAAGGACTGTTGAAGCGCAACCCGAGGCTGCTCGATCACGTCACCACGGTGACGCGCAACAACCTCGCGCTGGCGCGTCGCTACCGGCCGTCCCGGATCGATGCCAGCGTGGTGTTCTTCCGCGCCACCGACCATCAGCACCACGATGCGATCGACAGCATCCTGCAATACAACCCAGGCGCATGGCGTTCCTACATCGGCGGGCGCTTCGAGGTGCACGAGATCGATTGCCATCACCAGAAGATGCTCGATCCGGTGCCGGCCGCGCGGATCGGTCGTGTCCTGCGACGTCAGTTCAACCATCAGCGCGCGATGGCCGACGTCGCGGCGCCGGTGCTGCCGGAAGTGTCGTGGCAGGAGCCCATCCCGGCTTTCGGCTGACGTCTTCACATTCCAGGCAACGACATGACCGCACCGATCGCGATCTTCACCGTCGGCACGCAGGGCGATATCCGCCCTTGCGTGGCGCTGGGCCTCGGGCTGCAGCGTGCCGGCTTCCCGGTGCGCATCGTCACCGACAAGAGCTTCGAGCCGCTCGTGCGCAACAACGGGCTGGACTTCTTTCCACTGACCGCCGATTTCCAACAACTGCTGGAAGCCGATCGCAGCATTGCCGACAAGGGCCTGGATCTGCGCCAGATGGCGCGAATCTTCCGCGACAGCTACGCCAACTGGGCCAAGGACTGGGTGGCACAGGGACAGGCGGCGATCGAAGGCGCCAGCCTGATCGTCGGTGTCGGCAACGTCACCCTGCTCGCCAAATCATTGGCCGAGGCACACGCACTCCCGTTCATCAGCATGCAGTTGCAGCCGTCGCTGATGCCGTCGGGAATCCTGGCGCCGATGGTCCTGGCCGGCTCCGGACGCAAACTGCCGGCGAGCGTCAACGTGAGCATCTACCACCTGCTGCGCGTGCTGGTGTGGCGGGTGATGAAGCCGGCCATCAACGATATCGTGCGTCCGCAACTGGGGCTGACTCCGCACCCCTGGTACGGACCTTATTTCCATCGCGGCCGCGAACTCCTCAACCGCGTGATCTACGGATTCAGCCGCCACGTGGTGCCACGGCCCGCCGACTGGCCGCATACGGCGCAGATCGCAGGTTACTGGTTCCTGCAGGAGCCGCAGTGGCAACCTTCCGAAGCGTTGCGGAATTTCCTCGACGCCGGCCCCAAGCCGGTCTACATCGGCTTCGGCAGCATGGTGAGCAGCAACGCCACCGCCTTCACCGACACCGTGCTCGAAGGCGTGCGCAGGAGTGGCCAGCGCGCGGTGCTGGCGACCGGGTGGGGCGGGCTGGAGGGCGAGGAAGGTCCGCAGGACGAGAAGACCTTCTTCATCCGCAGCGCGCCGCATGACTGGCTGTTCCCGCACATGTCGGCGGCCGTGCATCACGGTGGTGCCGGCACGTCCGCGGCGGCCGCACGCGCGGGGATTCCTTCGGTGATTGTGCCCTTCTACGGCGACCAGCCGTTCTGGGCGCGCAGCCTGCACAACCAGGGCGTGGCGCCGCCCGCGCTCGATCGCCAGCACCTGCACCCGGAAACACTGGCCGAGGCGCTGACGGAAACCGCGCGCCCCATCATGCAGGACGCCGCGCAACTGCTCGGCCGCCGCATCCGCGCCGAGGATGGCGTGGCCGAGGCGATCCGCTACCTGCGCACCTGGGGACTGCTGCGCCGCGGCACGGCGGTGCTGCAACGGAGCGCCGCATGAAGCTCGGCTGGCGCAACTTGACGGGCGGACTGGGCGTGACTGCCTTGTTGCTGGGCAAGGCGGCGCTGGCGCGCCGGCCGGCTCCGCTCACCCTGCACGAACGCCTGGCCATGCTGCCCAGCGAAGGGGCCCCGGTGGACGCCGAGGTGACCATCCGCTGGAACTCGCACCAGGTGCCTTTCATCGAAGCCGCCAGCGACACCGATCTGATGGCCGCGCTCGGCGCGGTGCATGCTCATTTGCGACTGGGCCAGATGGAACTGGCGCGGCGTATCGCCTTTGGCCGCGTCTCCGAGATGATCGGTTCGATGGGCGTGGAGGTGGATCGCGCGCTGCGCCTGTTCGATTTCGGCCGCGCATTGCCGCAGATCCTGGACGCGATGTCGGAGGAGGAGCGCGGCCTGGCCGAGCATTTCGTCGCCGGCATCAACCACGTGCTGCTGAACAGCCGCGAAAAGCCACTCGAGTTCGAGTTGCTGCGCATGAAAGTCGAACCCTGGACGCTGGTGGACCTGCTCACCTATCAGCGGCTGACCTGCACCGACCTCAGCTGGATGATCTGGATGCGGCTGCTGCCGTTGCGCGAACGCCTGCCGTCCGAGGTCTGGCAGGCGCTATGGCCGCGACTGCTGACCGGCGGCATGCCGGCCGCGGCGACCGCCAGTTGGCATGAGCTGGATGGCCGCGCGGTCACCACGATGCTGCGCGGCGGCAGCAACTCGGTGGCCGTGGCGGCGCGGCGCAGTCGCAGCGGCGCGGCGCTGATCGCCAGCGATCCGCACCTCTCCCTGCAACTACCCAATGTCTGGTTGATCGCCGGCATGCGTTCGCCCGGATTCCACTGCGTCGGGCTGATGATGCCCGGGCTGCCGTCCATGCCGCTGGGCCGCAATCCCTGGATCGCCTGGGGCGGCACCAGCCTGCACGCGCAGAGCAGCGACCTGTTCGACGTTTCCACCCTTCCGGCGGGCGCGATCCGCGAACGCGAGACCATCGTCCACGTGCGCGGCGGCCGGTCGCGTCGCCTGCGTCTGCGCGAAAGCGAGTTGGGCCCGATCGTCTCCGACGGCATCCTGTTGTCCTGCAAGCAGCCGCTGGCCCTGCGCTGGATGGGCCATCACCCCAGCAACGAACTGGGCGCCTTGCTCGGCGTGGCACGGGCACGCGATTTCGAGTCCTTCCACCAGGCGCTGCAAGGCTACGGCGTCTCTGGCGTCAACTTCGTGTTCGCCGGCCACGATGGCCGGGTTGCACACGTCCTGGGCGCGCATCTGCCACGTCGCACCTCGGTGCCGCCAGCGGATCTCGTGCTACCCGCGCAAGCCGCCGCCCAATGGAATCAAATCGAGAACACCGCCAACCTGCCGACGCGCATCGATCCGCAGGAAGGCTTCGTGGTTTCGGCCAATCAACGCCCGCATCGGAGCGAGTTTCCGGTCGGCTATTTCTTCGCATCCAACGACCGCGCCGACCGCCTGGCCGCCCTGCTCGACCGCGACCGGCCGCTGGCCGCAGAGGATATGTACCTGATCCAGCGCGACGTTTCCGGAACAGGCAGCCTGCGTCTGCGCGAACACCTGGCGGCGGCCTTGCCGGCGCGAGTCCGCAATCCGGGACAGCAACGCCTGCTGGATGCCCTGCGGCAATGGGATGGCGAATACGGTCGCGAGTCCGCGGGCGCCCTCGCCTTTGAACTGCTGCTGGCGGGGACGGCCCGGGGCCTGGGCAATCGCCACCTGCTGCCGGCCTATCAAACCGTATGGACGACCCGCTCGTTGCTGCTGGAAGACCTGAAGGTGGCGAGCGGCCCCGAATTACGCCGCGCGACCCGGCGCGCGTTGCCGGTCGCGGCACGACAGCTGCGTCAGCACAAACGCTGGGGCGCGGTGCATCGCGTCCGGTTGAAGCACATGCTCGGCAGCCTGCCGGGACTGGGGCGCAGGCTGCATGCACCCGCCTTCGAGGGCGAAGGCGGCAACAACACCGTGCAGAAGAGTGCCCACCCACTGCAGGCCGGCGCGCACGAAGCCGATTTCGGCTCCTGCGCACGACATGTCTCGGACCTTTCGGACCTGGACGCCAACGAGTTCGCATTGCTCGGCGGCCAGGATGGATGGGCCGGCAGCGCCAACTATCTCGACCAGATCGCCCTGTGGCGGCGCGGCGAATACATCCGGGTCCCGATGCGTGAATCCAGCGTGCGCGCCGCATTTCCCCACACAACCGTGTTACGGCCGGCCGCGCTGCGCCAGGCGGGACAGGCATGAGACGGCCCCTTACCCTGCCGGAACGCGTGATGTATCAGGACGGGCGCGCTCCCATCGCGATCGTGCTGCCGATCGAAATCCACGGACAGCTCTCCGAGGAACGGCTGCACAACGCGCTGGCGGGATTGCAGGCCAAGCACCTGCTGCTGCGCTGCCTGATCGAATACAAGGATGGACGCCCCTGGTTCGAGGAGCAGGAATCCCCGCCGCCGATTCCGCTGCGCATCCTCGCGCGCAAGAACTCGGATGATTGGGTGCGCGAATGCGGCAACGAGGAAGCACGCCTGTTCGACGCCGGCGCCCCGCTCGTCCGCCTCACCTGGCTGCGCGGCGAGGATGCGAGCGAATTGCTGCTGACCTGCCATCACTGCCTTTGCGATGGCGCATCGGTGGTGACGCTGCTGCGCGAACTGCTGCTGTTGCACGACACGCCCGAACACGACATCGGGCGCGACGATTCGCTGCACACCTATGCGGAACTGCTGCCGGACGCGGTGCTGCAGGATCGTGGCCTGCAACGCCGGATACGCTGGCTGGCGACGCTGCTTCGGCTCGTGATCCGGATTTTCCCTGCCGGACGCGCGCTGGCCTACAACAACAGATACACGCTGCGCTGGACACTGGATCAATCCACGTTGCAGGCGCTGAACCAACGCTGCGAGGCCGAGGGCATCAGCGTGTTCGGCGCGCTGAGCGTGGCGCTCATCCTGGGCTTTCGCGATGTGTGCGGGGCGCGCGGCGTCAAGAAATTCACCGTGCCGGTGGATGCGCGCAAATTCCTGCCGAAGTTGCAGGCCGATCACCTGTTCCTGATCGCCCCGACCATCGACGTGACGCTGGAGACGCCCGAGGCCGACAAGATCACCGAAGCGGGTTTCTGGAACCTCGGGCGCGCGCTCAAAGCGGACATGTGGCAAAAAATCGGCCGGCTCGGCGCGAAGTTCTACCGGCATCTGCTGGGCATGGAATATCTGCACGCGGTCTACGCCAAGATGATCGCGCTAGCCGCGTCGCGCCCAGCGGCGTGCAATGTCAGCCTCAGCTATCTCGGTCGCCTGGACATGACGCAGGATCGCCGCGATTTCCGGATCGTGGCGGTGCACAGCCCCTCGGCGGCACTGACACCCGCGCCCTTGATCATGATCAGCCGCTTCGCGGGGACCCTGGATTTTTCATTCGTCGCCGACGAGCAATGCCTGCCCCGCTCGCAGGCCATCGCCATCCGGGACATGGCGATGAAGATACTTCACGATTGCGCGCAGCTGCCAGCCGAAGCCGAGTCCAGGATCGAACCGGCGGCCACGCCGTCGCTTCCGGTTCCGATGGAGGTGACCGCATGAGCGCGAACAGCTTCGGCCTGATCTTCGTCCTCTATCATCCGTCCGAGGAATTCCTGCATAACCTGCGGAAAGCCCTGGCGGTGTGTCCGAACGTGGTCGCGGTCGACAATTCGTCGGAAGCCGACACCGGCCTGCATGACACGCTGCGGCGCGACGGCGCCACCGTGATCTTCAACCGCAATCGCGGCGGCCTCGCCGGCGCCTACAACCGCGGCGCGGAAATCCTGCTGGCGAAAGACTGCGACGTGATCTTCCTGCTCGACCAGGATTCGGACATCGATGCGTCCTTCTTCGAGAAGATGATGCAGGCATGTTCCGGGCTCGACACCGACACCTTCCTGGTCGGCCCGAAGATCCACGAGATCAACCTCGGCAAATGCATGCCGGTGTTTCCGCCCGGACCTCGCTTCCCCAAGCCCAGGCGCATCGATCACGAGACCGAAGGCCTCTTCCCCACGTTGTTCATCATCTCCTCCGGTTCGGCCATTTCGGCGCAGGCCTACCGCAAGCTGGGCGCCTTCCGCGAGGACTATTTCATCGAGTACATCGACATCGAATACGGCCTGCGCGCCTCCAGCCACGATGTTCCCGTCTACATGAACGCCGCCGTCACCATGCGCCAGACCACCGGCCACATCGTGCGCCACGGCAAGCTGTTCACCACGCACCACCCGGCCTGGCGCCGCTACTACGGCGCGCGTAACGCGGTTCATGCGCTGGCGCTGTACAAATCGAAGTGGGGCCTGCATTGGCTGACCGGCTTGCTGGCTTTCCACCAGGCGCTCTGCGTCCTGCTGTTCGAACCGCAGAAGCTGCGGAAGATCACCGCGATCCTGGTCGGTTATCTGGATGGGCTGTTCGGCAGACTCGGCCCCTTCGAAAGCAGGCATCCGAGGATCTTCTCGTTCTGCACGGGCGCCGCGCCGGAAAAGCCCGCCCCCGACAGCGCCCCGACGATCACGGTCGAGTCTTCGCAGACAAACGAAACATGAAACGAAAACTCTCCACGATCGAGCGCCTGATCGACGGCAACCTCTGCTGGCGCATTGCCCTCGAAGGCGATCTCACCGCAGAACAGCTGCGCGCATCCCTCGACAAGGTGCAGCGCAAGCACCCGGCGCTGCGAATGCTGATCCGCGAAGCGGGTGGCGAACTCTTCTACGAGCTCGAGGCCGCGCGGCAGATTCCGTTGCGCGTGGTCGAATGGGTCTCCGCGGAGCATCGTGCCCAGGAATGCGAAACCGAAGCCTATGCGCCATTCCCGCCCGGCCAGCCGCAGCTGCGCATGGTCTGGTTGCGGCGCGCGCACGAGGTTCCCGGCGTGCGCGACGAGTTGCTCCTCACCAGCCCGCACCGCGTCTGCGACGGCATGAGCATGTTCATCATCCTCCGTGAACTGCTGCAGGGATTGCACTCGGATCAGGAATTGATTCCTTATCCCGCTCCCACCATCCAGGACATCATCGGCGGCTTCCACGACAAGCATGCCTGGAAACGAAAGCTGCTGGCGCGTGCGATCAATGCGCTGTTCGCGCTCATTCCGTCTTCCCGGCGTCCGCTCGTGAATCGCGAGCATCGCCTGGAATGGGCAATGAGCCATGACAACTCGGAGCGCCTGAGACGACGCTGCAAGAGTGAAGGTGTCCTGCTCCATGCCGCGATGCTGGTCGCGCTGGGCGAGGCCCTGTCCGTGCTCGGCAAGCGCGCGCCCGAATGGATCGAGAGTCCGGTCGACGCCAGGCGCGGACGGCTGCCCATGCTGAAGGACGACATGCTGTTCTTCGGCGGCGGCTCCTTCAAGGTCTCCGCGCGACAGGACACCGGGCGCGACTTCTGGCAGCGCGCGCGGGACACCGGCGAGGTGATGGGCCGGAAGATCGAACAGGACATCGCCGACATTCCCGGCAAATACCAGTTCTGCGAAATGCTGGTGCCGCCACCGGCCGGAAAGTTGCGTTCGATCGTGCGCCTGGGCGATGCGGTGAGCCGCACCGGCTGCTGGAACCAGATCACGTTCTCCAATCTGGGCAATGTCGCGCTCGACGACGCGGCTTCTCCGCTGGTGGTGAAAGACTTCAGCCTCTACGCGCACTCGTTCACGATCAGGACGCTCGGCATCATCGTCTATGGCCTGCATGGCCAGCTGCGTTTCGTCTACACCGGCAGCGAGACCTGCCTGGACCTTGGACAGGCCGAAGCGCTGGGGCGCGCGTTCATCGCTTCGCTGGACAGATGTGTCGCCGACAGTGATGCCGTCCAGCGCGAATCCCCGGCGCGGGAATCCCTGAGCCTGGGAACCGGCACGCCAACGCTCGGCATGACCAGCCACCACCGCGAGCAGGCGAAGTCACCAGAACTTCTCTCGTGATCCTAAACATGCTTTTACAAAGCACGCTTTTACAAAGCATGCTCCTACAAGGCACGTCCTTACGAAGCACGTTCTTACGAAGCACGTCCTTACTAAGCACGAACTTGTTAAGATCGCCGCTCTCACTCCTGGCGCGGCTTTCCGGTTCCGGGCCGCGCACCGGCTCCTAGCCGCGCCCAAACGCGCGGTTCCAGGTGGACCGGCCATTCGGGGCCGCGATGCACGCCTCGCAGGCGAATAGCCAGGCCCCCACCTCATGTCTTCCGGAACCCTGCTCTACGCCCAGTCCGGCGGCGTCACCGCCGTCATCAACGCCACCGCCTCCGCCGTCATCACCGAGGCGCGCGCCCGCAAGGTGAAGGTGCTCGCCGCGCGCAACGGCATCCTTGGTGCGCTGCGCGAGGAGCTGATCGATACCTCGAAGGAATCCGCCGCCGCGATCCGCGCGCTCGCGCACACGCCCGGCGGCGCCTTCGGCAGCTGCCGCGTCAAGCTCAAGTCGCTGGAAGCCGATCGCGCCCGCTACGAACGCCTGCTGGCAGTGCTGAAGGCGCACGACGTGCGCTACTTCCTCTACAACGGCGGCAACGATTCGGCCGATACCGCCAACAAAGTGTCGAAGCTGGCCGCCGAGTTCAACTATCCGCTGACCTGCATCGGCGTGCCGAAGACGGTGGACAACGACCTCGCCGTCACCGACTGCTGCCCCGGTTTCGGTTCCGCGGCGAAGTACACCGCAGTCTCCGTGCGCGAGTGCGCGCTCGATGTCGCCGCAATGGCCGAGACCTCGACCAAGGTGTTCGTGTACGAGGCGATGGGACGCCACGCCGGCTGGCTCGCCGCCGCCGCGGGCCTCGCCGGCAAGACGGCCGACGATGCGCCGCATCTGATCCTGTTTCCCGAACGTCCCTACGACGAAGCCGATTTCCTCGCGCAGGTGCAGAAGATCGTGGCGAAGGTCGGCTACTGCGTCGTGGTCGCGAGCGAAGGCATCCAGACCGCCGATGGCCGGTTCGTCGCCGACGCGGGCGGTGGCAAGGACTCCTTCGGCCACACGCAGCTGGGCGGCGTCGCCTCGTTCCTCGCCGGCCGCGTGAAGGACAAGCTGGGCCTGAAGGTGCACTGGACCCTGCCCGACTACCTGCAACGCTCCGCGCGCCACATCGCCTCCAAGACCGATCTCGACCAGGCCATGGCCGTTGGCAAGGCCGCGGTGCAGTTCGCGCTCAAGGGCATGAACGCGACGATGCCGGTGATCAAGCGCACCTCCGATGCGCCCTATCGCTGGAAGATCGAAGCCGCGCCGCTCGACAAGGTGGCCAATCACGAGAAGAAGATGCCGGCGAACTTCGTCCGCAAGGACGGCTACGGCATCACCCCGGCCGCGCGCAAATACCTGGAACCGCTGATCCGTGGCGAGGCGCCGCCGCCCTACGGGCGCGACGGCATTCCGAACTACGTCGTCTTGAAAAATGTCGCGGTGCGGCAGAAGCTGCCGGCCTGGGAGGGATAGGCGTTCGCGAGTTCGGGATCCCTCGATCCAAGCACGAGGCGGAAATGACAGACTCCGGGCACCTTCGCATGCTCACCCGCTACAAGGCGTGGGCGAACGATCTCATTTACGGCGCGCTGTCGGAAATTCCGGATGCCGAACTGACCAAGCCGCGGCAGATCTTCTTCGGCAACATCCTGCGCACGCTCAACCACGTCTACCTGATGGACCTGGTGTGGAAATCCCATCTCGAAGGCGTTCCCCATGGCCTCACGACGCGCAACCCGGAGACGTCCCCGCCGTTCGCGCAGGTGCGCGAGGCCCAGAAACACATCGACGCCTGGTACACGGGCTATGCCGAAACGCTGCAAGGAGATGCCGGCGAGGAAGTCGTCGAATTCACCTTCATCGGTGGCGGCACGGGAGCGATGAGCCGCCGCGACATCGTGCTGCATGTGGTGAACCACGGCACCTACCATCGCGGCCACATCGCGGCGATGATGTATCAGGTTCCGTGCTTTCCGCCGACGAGCGACCTGCCCGTATTCCTGCGCGAGACCGGATTACAGGCGCAGGGCCTCGCCACACCTTGACCTTGCACCCGAGGTCCTGATGCCGAAGCCATCGATGCACCCGGAGAACGGTTGATGGAGAAGTGGATTCTGCTCGGTCTGGCCCCGGTCTTCCTGGCGCTGATCGTCTGGGAGGCCTTGTACTGGCGCCGCCGCCAGCCGGAGAACTACAGCCTGAAGGATGTCGCCTCCAACGCGGTCCTGGCGCTCATGCACCAGGCGTCCGACGCCGTTGCCTGGACGGTGGTGATCGGCCTCTTCTATCTCGTCTACCAATACCGCGTGTTCGATCTGCCGCCGGCCTCGGTCTGGACGGTCGCCGCGTTGTTCGTCGCCCAGGATTTCTTCTACTACTGGTTCCACCGCGCCAGCCATCGCATCCGCTGGATGTGGGCCTCACATGTCACCCATCACTCTTCCGAGCGACTGAATTTCTCCACCGCGTTCCGGCAAAGCCTCACTTATCCGATCTCGGGCATGTGGCTGTTCTGGCTGCCGCTGGCCTGGCTCGGCTTCGATCCGACCCACATCATCGCGGTGGTGGCGATCAATCTCGCCTTCCAGTTCTTCGTGCACACGCAGGCGGTCGGCAAGCTCGGCTGGCTCGAATATGTGTTCAACACGCCTTCGCACCATCGCGTCCATCACGCACGTAATCCGAAGTACATCGATCGCAACTACGCCGGCGTGCTGATCATCTGGGACAAGCTGTTCGGCACCTACGTCGACGAGGATCCGGCCGTGCCGTGCGAATACGGCATCATCGGCCAGATCCACAGCCATAATCCGATCACCCTGACCTTCCACGAATGGATCGCGATGTTCCGCGATGCGACACGCGTGGGTGGCTTGCGCGGCGCGTTCTGGCAACTGTTCTGCCCACCGGAACAAGCGGACTCCCACAGGCGGCGCCAAGCCGCTTCGTGACGGCGTTTCCGATGCATTCCGTTGTTCCTGCGCCGGCTTGCGGCGCGAACATGCTCACATCACGCGGCGGCTCTTTGTCGGATCATCGAGATGGATGACGAAGCCACCTGGATCGCGGCTCAACGACAGAAGCAGTTCCAGGGTCGTACATCTCCGTCAGCGGCACATCGCCCACGCACGCTTCTCCGGAAATCGATACCATCCCCCTACTCACACTGCGACGACCAAACGAAGAGGTCTCCATGCGCAATGTCCTCTGGTTGCTGATGATTTCGTCCGCGCTCTCCATCGCACCTTCGGTGTTTGCCGCGGACAAGCAGGCGCAACCCGAATGCGCCAGCAATTTCTCCAGTTCTGGCAACTATATTCGCGGCAAACAGTTCACCACCCACGCCCTCCTGCCAGACGTGCGTGCGGAGGCGGCCTACAAGGGCGCCTACGAGTTCATCGACAAAAAAGGCGGGTATTTGACCGTCAGGGGCGACAAGAAGGCCGGTGCCATCTACGCCTCGCACTCGGTGACCATGTCCGTCAGAACCGCCCCGCTCCACGTCACGATCACGCCGGAAGGCAAGGGCAGCAAGATCAACATCACATTTTCGATCAGCACCGGGATGCTGACTTCGAAAAAATCAGTCCGCGAGCAGTTCTGCAAGATCACCAACGCGGCGGCTGGCGGTTAGCGGCGGCGGCCGTCGCCTGCGATCACTGCACGGAATAGTAAAGTGCCAGCGCTGTCCCGAAGCAGGACAGCGCCGTTGAACCCGCTCAGCACTTACTCGTGCGTCTTGATCGGGTGGCAGGAAGGTGCCGACAGCGTCGGCGCGGACAACAGGACGCCCGGCATCATGCGGGCGGTGCAATCGAACTTTCTGCCCTTCGTCGTCGTTGCGACGTAGCTGATGTCCTGTCCGCCCAGCGAATCGGCAGTCCCCGCGCGCACATTGCTCACGGTCAGCTCGTCAGAGGAGGCCAGGCCCAGAATCTTGGCGGTTTCGGTCTGGAGCGGAACGATGGCCTGGTCAGTCGTCATCGTGGCACACCCGGTCACCAACACGGCGACGAGAATCGCGGCATGGATAAGCTTCGTCTTCATTGAGTAACGATCCTAGTTTTATGGTTGTCCTACGCGGAGCCCATTAACCTGCGCAAGCACGGTTTCCAATAAGGCCCCATCCCCGTACGCTCGCCAGGCGGGAGCGCGGTTTGCCAGTTAATCCAGCAAACTCGCGTTCGAGTATGGTCAATGCCCTAACGGGTGTCAACGAAAACACAACACTTGATTCCCGCGCTCCGCGGGCTTGCCAGCCTCGCGTGAATTCGACGCAGGACAGCCTCAATGCACGATCACCATCACGGTCTTCAAGATCCTCACGGCCAGTGATTACCGTGCCCCGCAACTATGGGCAAGCCTTGCCCTCGACCCCCATCTCGGCCGCGAACATCGGCACCGCCGGAAGCTTGCCGGCGGCGGCGGTCTTCTTCGCCTCTTCGAGATAGATGCGCGACTGGCCCTGGCCGTCGAGTTTCTGGGTCTGGTCAACCGAACGGCGCCAGATGCGGACCACGGCCTGCTGCGAGGGACAGGCGGCGCTGGGAATACGGATCAGGTCGTTGAACTTCCAGCCGTCGGCTTCCGAAGGCTTCGCCTTGGCGGCATCGACGAGGCGCGCGCGCGGCTGGCAAGTCGGGCTGATCCGCACCACGGAGAATTTGTACGGCTCGGCGGCCTGGCCGGTGAACACGCCCTCGATGCGAGCGCAGGTTTCTGGAATCTGGCGCACGGTATGCACCACGCCATTGGCTTGCGGAGTGGCTTCAGGCCGCTTGATCTCGGGCACCGGATCGGCAGCCGCGGCAGGCAGCACGGTCAGCAGCAGACAAGGAAGGAGCAGTCGACGCATGGGAGACTCCAGGAGCATGGATGGCAAAACAAGCTGGCGGGCAAGGCTGGCACGAGACGCCTGAATCGGCGCCCACACCCGGGACGCATTGCGATCGGCCCAGGCGCCGTCGACAGTGGGCCACCGGAACACGGCTCTTCACTACGACAGTCCCAATTCACCTCGCCTGCGCCGCACCGCAACATGGGATGCGGCTACGCTATGCCATAGTCCTGTGGTTGTTTCTTTGGCATTCATCTCCGGGGAGGGTTTCATGCTCGAGCAGTACGGTTTGTGGCTGGCGCTGGCGTGCGCCATCGTCGCGATTCTCTACGGCGTGTTCTCGGCGGGCTGGATCAACCGCCAGCCGGCCGGCAACGAACGGATGCAGGAAATCGCAGGCGCGATCCAGGAAGGCGCGCGTGCTTATCTCAACCGGCAGTACACCACTATTTCAATCGCCGGCGCCGTGCTGTTCGTGGTGATCGGTTTCGCACTGAGCTGGTACACGGCGATCGGTTTCCTGATCGGCGCCGTGCTCTCGGGCGCGGCCGGCTACATCGGCATGAACGTTTCGGTGCGCGCCAACGTGCGCACCGCCGAAGCCGCGCGCAAGGGCATGGGACCTGCGATGGACGTGGCGTTCCGCGGCGGCGCGATCACCGGCATGCTGGTGGTCGGGCTCGGCCTGCTCGGTGTGGCGGGCTATTGGCTGATCCTGGCCAAGCTTGGCGTGACTGGCGAAGCCGCGCTGCACGCGCTGGTCGGCCTCGCGTTCGGTTCATCGCTGATCTCGATCTTCGCGCGCCTGGGCGGCGGCATCTTCACCAAGGGCGCCGACGTTGGCGCCGATCTGGTGGGCAAGGTCGAAGCCGGCATCCCGGAAGACGATCCGCGCAACCCGGCCGTGATCGCGGACAACGTCGGTGACAACGTCGGCGATTGCGCCGGCATGGCGGCCGATCTGTTCGAAACCTACGCGGTGACAGTGATCGCGACAATGCTGCTCGGCGGCCTGATGGCCGAACAAGTCGGCGCCAACGCCGTGCTGTATCCGTTGGTGCTGGGCGGCGTATCGATCATCGCTTCGATCATTGGCGCGTTCTTCGTGAAAGTGAAAACCGGCGGTTCGATCATGGGCGCGCTCTACAAGGGCGTGATCATTTCCGGCGTGCTGGCCGCGATCGCGTTCTATCCGATCACCACGCAGCTGATGGCCGATTCCCCGACCGGCGCCACCAACCTGTACTGGTGCGGCCTGATCGGTCTGGCACTGACCGGCGTGATCGTGTGGATCACTGAGTACTACACCGGCACGCAGTACAAGCCGGTGCAGCACATCGCTGCCGCGTCCACCACCGGCCACGGCACCAACATCATCGCCGGCCTCGGCGTGTCGATGAAGTCGACGGCGATGCCGGTGATCGCGGTGTGTCTGGCGATCTGGGGCGCCTACGCGCTCGCGGGCCTGTACGGCATCGCCATCGCCGCGACGGCGATGCTGTCGATGGCCGGCATGATCGTCGCGCTCGACGCCTACGGCCCGATCACCGACAACGCCGGCGGCATCGCCGAGATGGCGGAACTGCCGTCGGAAGTGCGCGATGTCACCGATCCGCTCGATGCGGTCGGCAACACCACCAAGGCGGTGACCAAGGGCTACGCGATCGGTTCGGCCGCGCTCGCCGCGCTCGTGCTGTTCGCCGACTACACGCACAACCTGCAGGCCGCCAATCCGGGCGTGACCTTCGCCTTCGACCTCTCCGACCACATGGTGATCATCGGCCTGCTGATCGGCGGCCTGATCCCCTACCTGTTCGGCGCGATGGCGATGGAAGCGGTCGGCCGCGCGGCCGGTGCGGTGGTGGAGGAAGTGCGGCGTCAGTTCCGCGAGATCCCCGGCATCATGGAAGGCACCGGCAAGCCGCAGTACGACAAGGCCGTGGACATGCTGACCAAGTCGGCGATCAAGGAGATGATCCTGCCATCGCTGTTGCCGGTTGCCGTGCCGATCGTGGTTGGCCTGCTGCTCGGTCCGAAGGCGCTGGGCGGTCTGCTGATCGGCACGATCGTGACTGGCCTGTTCGTCGCGATCTCGATGACCACTGGCGGCGGCGCCTGGGACAACGCCAAGAAGTACATCGAGGACGGGCACCACGGCGGCAAGGGCTCCGAGGCGCACAAGGCCGCGGTGACCGGCGATACCGTCGGCGATCCCTACAAGGACACGGCCGGCCCGGCGATCAATCCGCTGATCAAGATCATCAACATCGTGGCACTGCTGCTGGTGCCGCTGCTGCACGTTTGATCGAGATTGGTTTTGGAAAGAAGAAAACGGCGACCTCTGGCCGCCGTTTTCATTCCAGAGATGCCGTTTTCGACTGATCGCATCCCGCTTCAGTACAACGGTGTTCCGGCATCGTAGGCGTCGACGAACGCTTGCCAGTCCAGATCCGCCTGCGCGGCATAGTCGAACGCGAACGCAACCAGTTCCGCCTTCAGACCGCTGACGCTGGTGATGGCCTCGGTGACTTGCTTGTCGATGCTGTAGCTGACGACGCTGCTGTCGTAATCCTGATCGGCCAGGGCATGCGCGGATGCCAGCGCCTGGCCGAGATAGGTCGCGGCGGTGTTCAATTTATCGGCGCTGGTGAGCAGGGCCGGATCGAAATCTTCCTGATACGGCGACTTCTCGTGCACGTAGTAAGGCCGGCCGGCGACGGTCGTATAGCCGATCAGCACGTCGGCCTTGATGAGCTGGGCCTTGGCGGTGCGTGCCACGCGATTGCCTTCGTTGTCGTCGTAGGCGGAAGCCGGCAGCCGACCGTTGGCGGCCGTGGCGACGGCGCTGCCCGCTTCCTGTTTCCATTCCAGGATGACGTCGTCACTCGTGCTCGTCGAAGGACCTTCCACGAGCACGTAATAGCGCAGCCTGCCAAGACTGCCGACGCCGGAATCGAGCTTCTGGTGTATGTCCTTCACTGTGTAGAAACTCGCCGCATAGCGCTTCGAGGATGCAATCGAATTGATATAGGCGCCGGCTGCTCCGCTGATATCGCTGTAGGTCTGCGCGGACACGCTCACCAGATTGGACAGATTCTGGAACACGCGCCGGCTGCCGCTGAGCGTCGTGTATTTCGACAACAGACTGGAACGGGATTTGCCATCGGCATCGGCGATGGTGTCGTCGACCACACCGGTGGTGTTGCCCTTCACCAGTTGGAAATCCAGCTCGGCGCCGCTACCCTTGAACTCCGACATCTTGCTGGCGTAAGCACCGACCATCGTATTGATGGCCGTGGTGATCGCACTGTCGCTCAGGCTGTTCTCGCGGCCGGCCAGCACCATGCTGGCGGCGAGGCGGCGCAGATCCCAGACGTATTGGCCGAGATAGCCTTCGTCGTGATCGGCCGCCTTGAACACGGCCGTGCCATCGGCATTGCGCGATGCGTCGAAATTGCCGAGATGGGCGTCGCCGCCGATCCATGTGTATCCGGTTTGCGCCGTGGCATAGGCGGAGGCCGGCCGGGTCAGCATGTCCTCGTAGAAGAGGTGGGCGGTGCCGCGATAGAACGCATACGGATCGAGCGCCATCTTCGCCATCTTGGCGTCCAGCTCGTTGGCGGCCGTGACGGCATAGGGATGGTTGTAGGCGTAGACCTGCTGGACCACCCAGCTATCGCGAGCGGTGGCGGCCGATGCGGAGGTCGCGAAACCGCCGGCGAGCATGCCGGCCAGGAGCAAGGCGGGAACCGGGAAACGAACCATCGTGAGCGCACCTGTCGTCGGAAACGCACACTGCGACAGGCCAAGATGGCGAATGCATTAAAACCACATGACAAATCATGCGGCGCGCGAAACAAGGTTTGCGCGAAACCGCGTCAGCCCAGCCGCAACCGCACGCCGCCCTGATTTTCCGCGCTTATTTCTCGAACGACGCCGAAGCCACGTCGTACCAGGACGTGCACAGCACCTGTTGGGACTCGGCGACGGCGAAGGAAGCCATCCACACCGATTCACCCTCGACTGCCTGGAAATCCGTTGACGAGAAAGGCGCCACACCCAGACACCAGCGCAGGCGCTTGGGTGCGTTGTCCACGGGCAGGGCAAATTCGAACTCGCCTGTGAGCGAGGCGCCAGGTTCCACGCGCGCGGCCAGCGGTGTCGGCGGCACGGTCGGCGCCGGTTGCGGCAACGGCAAGGCACGATGGCTGAGCGTGACATCCTCGCCCTCGGCGGCGAACAGCGGCGCGGCGATCTCGCCCTGCACGAGCTGCTTGGTCATCACCGCATGGCGATTGCCGCGATCGAACACCATCAGGGGCGTCTTGCTTTCATTATGCAGGCGATAGCGCACATGCAGTGCGCGCGCGGAAGCTGCGTACTCGAACGTGGCCTCGAGGCTGGCGCCCTCGCCGCTCACCACCGTCTGGCTTGCCTTGGCTGACATCGTGGCTCCGTCTGGTTTGGAATCCGGTGTGGTGCCCTGTTGCGCGAACGCCGGCTGCGCAAGGCCGAGGGCGAGCGCCAGGACCGCGGCGTGGTGCAATCTGATCATGTTGGTGCGATGCATGCAGGTGATTCTCCAATAAAAAGAGCGGTGCATGTTGACCATGCACCGCCCCGGTCCCGCTCCCCTGGTCAAACAACGGTTGTGCTTACAGCGTGTAGCTCGGACGCAGCTCCAGCCCCAGTTCCGTGCGCATGCCGTTCTCGGTCAGCGCATCGGGGTTGTGGGGGGTGGCCGGCGTGTTCGGATTGCCGTCGAAATCGAAGGGCTTGGCACTGGTCTCCAATCCCACGGCCTGGCGCTCGGCATTCGGCACCTGTCCGTTGTCCGGACCTTCTCCGCGATACGTGCCCGGCTGGAAGGTGCCGTTGACGCCGTTATAGGCGTGCGACATCTCGTGGTAGAGCACCACCACCGGCGCCGGGAACTCGTTCATGTGGAACGAGGGGTTGTAGCTGATCTGCACGTCCGAGCCCTGCCCGGCCTTGCCGTTGCTGATCTCGGCGTTGCCGCGGCCCAGCGTCTGCGCATAGCCGTTCTGCTCGTTGGCCAGCTCGCGGATGGTGACGGTGTTGCCGTTGGCGGCGGCCTTGTCGAACTCGGCCAGCATCTGCTGTCCGTTCGGCGAGCTGCGCAGGAACTCGATCTCCGCTTCGACGCGTTGACGGAATGCGTCGGAACCTTCGACCTTGACGCCCTGCGTGCCCAGCTTGGCGTTGAGTTCGACATTGACCACGACCTGGCCGTTGTCGCGCTGGCCCTGGGCGAAGTTGATGATGTCGGTGGCCTTCTGCGCGTAGATCTTGTCGTTGGTGGTGGCGCCCTCGACGGTATCGGTGCCGTCGCCGGTGTAGAAGCGGCTGCCGTCGGTGCCCGCGCGCAGGGTGTCGTCGCCCTGGCCGCCGGACAGGATGTTCTTGCCCGCGCCGCCGTCGAGGCCGTCGCTGCCCTTGCCGCCTTCGATGAAATCGACGCCGTCGGCGCCGGCCAGCGTGTCGTCGCCGTCGCCGCCGTAGACCACGTCGTTGCCGGCACCGGCATCGACCTTGTCGTTGCCCGTGTTGCCGAACACGTCGTCGCGACCCGCGCCGGTGCTGATGGTGTCGTTGCCGGCACCCGCATCGATGCGATCCTCGCCCGCGCCGGTGGTGATGGTGTCGTCACCGGCGCCGCTGTCGACGACGATGTTGACCTTCACGTTCGGCGCGACATTGATGACGTCGTTGCCGGCGCCGGTGCGCAGGGTCAACTCCTGGCCCTGGGCCAGACGGGTTTCGTATTTCTCGCCGTTGACGGAAACATCGAGCGTGCCGTCGTCGCGCTGGGTGACCTGGACATCGTCGTTGCCGGTGCCCTGGGTGGTCACCACGAGCTGGTTGCTGCTGACGTAGGTCCGGCCGAGGCCGGCGTCGGCCAGCGTCTGCTCGCGGGTGATCTGGGCCTGCTGGCCCTGCGCCAGCTGCGCGGTCTTGATTTCCTTGCCGTCCGGCGTCTGGCCGGAAGGCAGACGGGTGCCGGTGGCGCCGCCATCGATCGCGATCGCATCGCCGGTGGCTGCCTTCGGTTCCTGCGGGGCCGTCTCGGGTGCCGTCAGGGTCGGATTACCGCTCAGGGCATCCTGCTGGGCCGGGTTGTCCCAGTATCCGTTGGCCTTGGTCTCCGGTGGCGGCGGGGGAGGCGGCGGTGGCGGTGGGGGCGGCGGTGGCAGATCGATGCTCATGGATCGGTATCCCCTTTTCTTGGGTCATCAGAATCGAATGAAGGTCTAGATATACGGAGCCGTATGTACCCGGCCAAGCTGGGGCGTTCCCTAACTCGGGTTGACCCTATGTCGTGTAGACAGGTGGATGCTGCGTTGCAGCAGGAGTCGGTAGAATGTGGCTTCTGCGGGCTGGACTTCGCCGCCATCCATGGCGGTGCATATCTGGCTTCGGAACCCCCGGCCCGGCCATCCATGGCCGGGCGTTCGGGGCTAAACCGGTGCCGATAGGGCACCGGTTTGGCCCCTCACCCTCTTCCATCGATTCGGAGTCAGCACGCAATGGGCCTGGACCACGTCCCCACCGGCAACAACCCGCCGGACGAAGTCAACGTCATCATCGAGATCCCCAAGGACGCCGAACCGGTCAAGTACGAGGTCGACAAGGCCAGCGGCGCGATCTTCGTCGACCGCATCCTGTCCACGCCGATGCGCTATCCGTGCAACTACGGCTACGTCCCGCACACGCTGTGCGGCGACGGCGATCCGGCCGACGTGCTGGTGGTGCTGCCGCTGCCGCTGATCCCGGGTTCGGTGATCCGCGTGCGTCCGGTCGGCGTGCTGCGCATGAAGGACGAGGCCGGCAGCGACGAGAAGATCCTGGCTGTGCCGGTCAGCAAGGTGTTCGCGGGCTACGCCCACATCGAGGACATCCACCAGGTGACGCCGCACTGGCTGGAGCGCATCGGCCACTTCTTCGAGCACTACAAGGATCTCGAGAAGGGCAAGTGGGTGAAGCTCGACGGCTGGGGCGATGCCGCCGAGGCGAAGCAGATCCTGCTCGAATCCATCGAGCGCTACGGCACCACGACCGAGAAGCCGCGCTTCTGAGACCGGGACGGCCCTCATGGCGACGCACGCGACTCAGCAATACGCGACCCGGAAAACCGAGAGCGCTCCCGACTGGCTCGACCGGGACGGCGTGAAGCTCTACACGATCTCCACGCACGGCGGTCCCGTCGATCAATCGCCATACCTGGAACGTCTCGCCCGCATCAAGGCGGACCGAGCCATCGACTGGCCTTCCACGCCGGCCTTCGCGATCCTCCACGACGGCGCCAGCATGCGTTATCTCGTGCTGGGCTGGTGGGGCAACGACAACGAACTGTTCACCTCGGTGTCGGTCGAGACCGACACCGGCTGGGTGGAGGATTCCGCACGCTTTTCGTTCTGCCTGTGGGACATGGAAGTGATGTGGTTCGAACGGAATGCTTTCGTCGACACCCTTTATTGCGCCTCGCCGGATCTCGCCGGTTATCGCGCGAGACGTTTCTCGAACGCATAGCAAGCGTTCCGGCCAAGCAGGAGAAAGGCGCGTGCTGCAACTCAGACCCACCTGCGAACACTGCAACAAGCCGCTGCCTCCGGATTCGCTGGAAGCGCGCATCTGCAGTTACGAGTGCACGTTCTGCGCCGATTGCGTCGAGCATCTCCTCGGCGACATCTGCCCGAACTGCGGCGGCGGCTTCGCGCCCCGGCCGATCCGGCCAGTGAAGGATTGGAAAGACGGCAATTGCCTCGAAAGCAATCCTGCCAGCACGGAAATACGACATCGGCCGGTGGACCTGGAGGCGCATGCGCGGCTGCGTGCGGCGATCGGGATACTTCCAGCGCACAAGCGCTAAAGCGAGTAGTTATCACTTGTCTCGTTTGATGATTTTCGATTGCCATCCTTGGCGCGGCGATACCGGTTTCGGAACGCCCTGCCTGTCGCCGCGCTGACGGCGCGGCTCCAAGTCCATGGCCGGGCGCTCCCCAAGACTGCGCGGCAATGCCGCGCAAAGCGGGTCTTGGCCCGGTCCCTAGGGTTTCCACCAATGTTGCGCGGGAACGACACGCACTAGTCTTGCGTCGACTCCACCCGGAACGCAGCCGATGTCCGTTTCGTCCGTCTCCGCCGCCACCTGGTCGCCGGCCTACGATCTGTACAACGCGCAGCCGGCACCGCCTGTCGCCCAGCCCGAACCGCCGCTTCCTCTCGATCAGGTCCCCGGCGGCGGCCTGGAGGCGCACGAACAGGCTGGCAGCCATCTGATCGAGCGGCACGTCGGCAAGACCGAGCAGGACCTGCTCGATCGCCTGGAACGCGAGAACATCAGCGCCTCGTCGAGCTTCCGCGACCTGCCATCCGCCGAACATTTCGTCGCCGCCACCATCGCCGAGAACCAGGACAAGATCGACGCCTGGGTGGACGGCAAGGGCGGCAACCGTCTCGTGCTGAGTGAGAGCTTCGACGCCGAAACCGGCATCTCGATCAAGCGCGGCGATACGGAAGCCACCGACGTGCATTCGGTGAAGATCGTGCTGGAACGTTCGGACAAGCTCGGGATCGGCTATAGAATCGTGACCGGTTATCCGACCACGCCCTGATCGCGAAGCCGGCCCCGGCTTTTAACAAGCCGGCTTCGAACGAGCACCGCCGAATGAGCACCCGCTTCCAATGAGCAATTACCCAGCGCTGGAAAACTTTCTCGCCGCCTATTTCCACCAGGACTGGCGCATGGAGCACGAGACGCCCGGCGCGGTGGTCGCCTATTACCTCGATAGCGAAGATGAGGAACAGGTCGCCGAAGTGCGCGACGACCTCGCGCGCCTGTCCGCGCGCGACCTCGACGAAACCGCCCTCGCACAGCAGCTGCGCGATCTTGGCAGCGAATACGACCCGACCCTCGACGGCGCCACCTGGCGCGGCTGGCTCGCCGGGTTGCGTGCCGATTTTGGTTGATTTGTCTCGGTTGATCCGCCTCGGTTGATCAACCTCGGCTGATCAGGCACCCATCGTCATCCGGGATCGCGTGATCCCGGATTGCGCTTGCCACGCAATAGACCCGCCAAGCGCGCTACCACCACGGCCAGATACATCACGCCGTTCCACTGCGCTACCACTATCACGATGCGCGAGAGCGGCGTCATCGGCAGGATGTCGCCGAGACCGGTGGCGGAGAAATTGGTGCCACTCAGGAACAGCAGCTCCACCCAGGTGCGCACCGGTTGCGCGTTCTGCAGCGGCGCGGAGAACGCGTTCGGCTGGAACAGCTGGCACGCCATGAACACCCAGGCATAGGCCTCGACGAACAGCATGAAGGTGGCGCCGGCCGCCCACATCTCGTCGGTCGTGGTCTGCTCGTCGCTCATCATGTAGGCGATCATCGACACCGCCGCGTAGAAGAACGCCGCGGCGTAGCCGACGCTGCCGATCACGCCCAATGCGAAACTGCCGGTCGCCTGATGCAGCGCCCACGCAATGATGCCCACCGCGGCCAGCGTACCCGCGATCCAGCCGGGACGCGGCGAGCGATGCACCATCCACACGGCTACCGCCAGCACGGCGGCACTGACCGCGGTGGAAGCCACCTGCCCCACGGCGTGATCACCGATGAACGGATACGACAGCAGCGCCAGCAGCTGCACCACCAGCAGCGCCATCGAAGGCGAGCGACGCAGCCGCACCAGGGCGCGCATCAGCTGCATCGCCGACTCCTCCCCCGCAAGACTTGTGAGCTACTGCCGGCGGCAGCCGTCACTTCTTCACCGGCGTGACAGGCTCGTTGGACCCGGCGCGATACGGATAGCGCAGGAAGATCTCACTGATCGCGCGATCCACGTCCTGCGCACGCTCCTGCGGCGGCTTGCGGGTGACGCGGCCGATGGCATCGCCCGTCCATACCAGGCGGTTGCGCGCGGAGTCGACCAGATCGACGGTGAGCGTGCCCTCGCGATACTGGGTGACCTGCGTTTCGTCGTACCAGAACGGCACGGCGAAGTACGAGCGGCGGCGATAGCTGTAGAAATACTGGAAGTCGGTGCGCGGCGTGGTCCAGACGTCGGTCTTCTCGCGCACGATGCCCTGGAAGTTCACGCGCAGGTCGGGCGACTTCTCGTCGTAGCTGTAACCGCGCGCTTCCATCTCACGGCGCACGTCGGTCTTAATGCGATCGGTGAGGAAGGTGGAATAGCCCGTCTCCTCCATCGCGATGGGCTGGTAGAACGCCCAGGTCTTGTAGCGGGAGAAGTCCGCCTCGGGATCGTAGTCGGTACGAACGGTGGGGCCGGTGGCACAGCTGGCCAGGAGGGCGACCGCGCAGACCGCCAGCAGCCACCTCAGGATGTGATGCGACTTCGTCATGGACGGTCTCCGTCTGGATTTGGAGCGCACGCTAGCACGCCGCCCGAGGGGATCGATTAACGCCATAGATATGACAGGGCGCCGGGCATCCGGCCAGTCCATCGCACGAGGTGCCGGTCACTCCCGGCATGCCTTCCCTGCCCGCCACCGCCCGCCCCGCCCTCTCCCGCTTCGCGGGAGAGGGGCTTGCTCCCCTACTCGACGCGATAGACCTCGGCGCCGGCGGCACGGAACTCCGCCGACTTCTCCGCCATCCCCGAGGTCAGCGCAGCTTGCTCGTCCACCCCGTGCTCGGCAGCGTAGTCCCGCACGTCCTGCGTGATCTTCATCGAGCAGAAATGCGGGCCGCACATCGAGCAGAAGTGCGCGAGCTTGTGCGCGTCCTTCGGCAAGGTCTCGTCGTGGAATTCCTTCGCCTTCTCCGGATCGAGCCCGAGATGGAACTGGTCTTCCCACCGGAACTCGAAGCGCGCCTTCGACAACGCGTTGTCGCGCACCTGCGCGCCGGGATGGCCCTTGGCCAGATCGGCCGCGTGCGCTGCGATCTTGTAGGCCATGATGCCGTCGCGCACGTCCTGCCGGTTGGGCAGGCCGAGATGTTCCTTCGGCGTCACGTAGCAGAGCATCGCCGTGCCGTACCAGCCGATCATCGCCGCGCCGATCGCCGAGGTGATGTGGTCGTAGCCCGGCGCGATGTCGGTGGTCAGCGGCCCGAGCGTGTAGAACGGCGCCTCGCCGCACTCGGCCAGCTGCTTGTCCATGTTCTCCTTGATCAACTGCATCGGCACATGGCCGGGGCCTTCGATCATGGTCTGCGCGTCGTGCTTCCACGCGATCTTGGTCAGCTCGCCCAGCGTTTCCAGTTCACCGAACTGCGCGGCGTCGTTGGCATCGGCGATGCAGCCCGGACGCAGGCCGTCGCCGAGCGAGAAGGCCACGTCATAGGCCTTCATGATCTCGCAGATGTCCTCGAAATGCGTGTAGAGGAAATTCTCCTTGTGATGCGCGAGGCACCACTTGGCGAGGATCGAACCACCGCGCGAAACGATGCCGGTGACGCGCTTCGCCGTCAGCGGCACGTAGCGCAGCAGCACACCGGCATGGATGGTGAAGTAATCCACACCCTGCTCCGCCTGTTCGATCAGCGTGTCGCGGAAGATGTCCCAGGTCAGTTCCTCGGCACGTCCGTCGACCTTCTCCAACGCCTGGTAGATCGGCACCGTGCCGATCGGCACCGGCGAGTTGCGGACGATCCACTCGCGCGTCTCGTGGATGTGCTTGCCGGTGGACAGGTCCATCACCGTGTCGCCGCCCCAGCGGATCGCCCAGACCAGCTTCTCCACCTCTTCGGCGATGCCGGAACTGACGGCGCTGTTGCCGATGTTCGCGTTGATCTTGGTGAGGAAGTTGCGGCCGATGATCATCGGCTCGCTTTCCGGATGGTTGATGTTGTTGGGCAGGATGGCGCGGCCGCGCGCG
This sequence comes from Luteimonas sp. GW821-FHT14E02, assembly GCF_058803905.1. Classification (NCBI taxonomy): domain Bacteria; kingdom Pseudomonadati; phylum Pseudomonadota; class Gammaproteobacteria; order Lysobacterales; family Lysobacteraceae; genus Luteimonas; species Luteimonas sp. GW821-FHT14E02. The sequence goes on from NZ_JBXAPK010000005.1 coordinate 148,982, forward strand.
ATCTCGTCGCGCACGAATTCCGGCGTGATCAGCGTCTGGATGCTCGCACCGAAGGACTGGCCCGGATGCTGCGTCAGCAATCCGGCGTCGCGCACTGCCTCTAGGCGCTGGTTCTCGCGGATCGCGACGAACTCCATCTCCGGCGTGACGATGCCACGCTTGGCGTAATGCATCTGGCTGACATTGGCACCGGCCTTGGCGCGGCGCGGCAATCTGCGGTTCGGGAAGCGCACTGCGGCGAGTTTGGCGTCGTGCTCGCGACCACGGCCGAATTCGGAACTGAGCTGCGGCAACGCTTCGGTGTCACCGCGCGCCTCGATCCACCCGGCGCGCAGCGGCGCGAGGCCCGAGGCCAGATCGATGTGGATGTCCGGATCGGTATACGGACCGGAGGTGTCGTACACGGTGACCGGCGGGTTGTCCTCGCCGCCGAACATCGTCGGCGTGCGCGTCAGCGCGATCTCGCGCATGGGCACGCGCAGATCGGCGAGCGAGCCCTGGACAAAAATCTTGCGCGAACCGGGAATCGGCCGGGTCACGGATTCGGAAAGCTGCTCGGTCTGCTGCAGCAGTGTGGAAGGTACGGCATTCATAGTGCTTTCGCCCTGGCTTTATGGAAAGTCCGCACAGGGATGTACGGGCTTTTTGCGAAGGGACTCGCACAAAATCTTGCGAGCCGGGACGAAACGGAGCCGCATGTGCGCAACGTTCCTGCGGAACCTGGCGCCCTGCGAAGCTTCCCTACGCCGGTGTCAACCGGTATTGGCATGAATGCCCAGGTTCGAAGGGTCTGTCTCAACCACGTCGCCGTGGTACCCCCGCTTCACCTCGCATTGAACCACGTTGCCGCTCCGGCGCCAACCACACCGGGGACGGTCCTGCGATGCTGCGTTCCGATATTGCGCGACGTGCAACTTTCCCGCCGGCCGGGCGCATACTCGCCTATACGGTGCGCTTACAAAAACGAAAGTATCTTGCCGCGGATGGTTGAACACGTGAGCCAGGACGACTCCCCCGTCTACGATCTCCTCATCGTCGGTGGCGGCATCAACGGCACCGCCATCGCCCGCGACGCCGCCGGCCGCGGCCTGTCGGTCCTGCTGTGCGAAGGCGACGACATCGCCTCGCATACCTCCAGCGCCAGCACCAAGCTGATCCACGGCGGCCTGCGCTATCTCGAACAATTCGAGTTCGCCCTGGTCGGCAAGGCCCTGGCCGAGCGCAAGCGATTGCTGCGCGCCGCCCCGCACATCATCTGGCCGCTGCGCTTCGTCCTGCCGCACCAGCCGCATTTGCGGCCGGTGTGGATGATCCGCATCGGCCTGTTCCTCTACGACCGCCTCGGCGGCCGGCGCGGGCGCGGCCTGCCCGGCTCGCGCTCGATCAACCTGCGCAAGCACGTCGCCGGCCGGCCGCTGCAGGACACCTTCGTGCGCGGCTTCGTCTATTCCGACGCCTGGGTGCAGGACGCGCGGCTGGCGGTGCTCAACGCGATGGACGCTGCCGAACGCGGCGCGCGCATCCTGACCCGCACGCGCTGCGTGACGGCGCGACGCGACCACGACGGATGGGTGGCGGAACTCCGCCTCGCCGACGGCGGCATGCAACTGGTCCGCGGACGCGGGCTGGTCAACGCCACAGGGCCGTGGGCGGCGCATTTCCTCGACGAGGTCGCGCACGTGCGGCATCGGCACAATCTGCGGCTGATCAAGGGCAGCCACATCGTCGTGCCGAAGATGTTCGCGCACGATCACGCCTACATCTTCCAGCAGCCGGACCGGCGCATCGTGTTCGCGATCCCCTACGAGCGCGACTTCACCCTGATCGGCACCACCGACGTCGAATTCAAGGACGATCCCGCCGCGCCGCGCATCGCCGACGACGAGACCGCGTACCTGTGCGAGGCCGCATCGCGTTATTTCAGGCAGACGCTGAAACCGCAGGATGTGGTCTGGAGCTACAGCGGCGTGCGTCCGCTGCTCGACGATGAAAACGGGTCGGCCTCGGAAGTCACCCGCGATTACCTGCTCACGCTCGATCGCGACGGTGCGCCGCTGCTCAACGTGTTCGGCGGCAAGATCACCACCGCGCGCAAGCTGGCGGAAGAAGCGCTCGACACGCTGCAGCCCGTGCTCGGCCACACCAGACCGGCCTGGACCGGCGATGCGACGCTGCCGGGCGGCGACCTGCCCGACAGCGATTTCACCACCTTCCACGAGGAATTCGCGCGCCGCCGGCCGTGGCTGCCGGATGCGCTGGCGTTGCGCCTGTGTCGCAACTACGGCACGCGCGCGCTGCGCATCGTCGGTTACGCCTCGCGCCTGGAAGACCTCGGCGCGCACTTCGGCAGCGACCTCTACGCGGCAGAAGTGGATTACCTGATCGAAGCCGAATGGGCGCGCACCGTCGAGGACATCCTCTGGCGCCGCTCGAAACTCGGCCTGCACGTCGACCGTACCGGCATCGAACGCCTGCAAGCGTATCTGCAAGAACAAATAAGAAAATAGAAACTGCCTTCTTGAAAACCCCGCGCATGACGTGCGGACTGTCGCGGAGGGATCCGCACGGGAGGACAACATGGCATCACCGGGCTTGCAGTACCTCAGCGAGTTCGTCTCCACGGCGGTCTTGATCCTGCTCGGCGACGGCGTCGTTGCTGGCGTATTGCTTGGCCGATCGAAAGCGGCGAACGCTGGCTGGAGCGTCATCACCTGGGCCTGGGGCCTTGCGGTGCTGATAGGCATCTTCATCGCCGGCCCGATCAGCGGCGCGATCATGAACCCGGCTCTGACCATCGCGCTCGCCTCGATCGACAAGCTCTCCTGGGATCTCGTGCCCGGCTTCATCGCCGCGCAGATGGGCGGCGCATTCGCCGGCGCCGTGCTGGTGTATCTCACCTATCTCGCGCACTGGCGCGATACCGACGACCCCGCGCTCAAGCTCGGCGTGTTCTGCACCGCGCCGGCCATCCGCAACCTGCCTGCCAACGTGCTCACCGAGATCATCGGCACCTTCGTGTTGGTGTTCGTCGTGCTCGCCGTCGGCACCAACACATTGGCGCCGGGACTCGGGCCGCTCGGCGTCGGCCTGCTGGTCGTGGTGATCGGCATGTCGCTGGGCGGGCCGACCGGCTATGCGATCAATCCGGCGCGCGACCTTGGCCCGCGCATCGCGCACGCACTGCTGCCGATTCCCGGCAAGGGCGGCTCCGACTGGGGCTATGCCTGGGTGCCGGTGATCGGCCCGATCATTGGTGCGCTGCTCGGTGCGCTGCTGTTCAAGGTCATGTACACCTGATTTCATGATTTCCATCGTCGTTCCCGCAGGACGGGACGGCCCGCAAGCGGAGACTCTCGTGGACAAACCCTACATCCTCGCCATCGACCAGGGCACCACCAGCTCGCGCGCGATCCTGTTCGATCACAGCGGTTCGATCGTTGGCGTCGCGCAACGCGAATTCGAACAGATCTTCCCGCGCCCTGGCTGGGTGGAGCACAACCCGCGCGAGATCCTCGCCAGCGTGCAGACCACCGCGATCGAGGTGCTGACCAAGGCGCAGATCAGCCCCGAGCAAGTCGCGGGCATCGGCATCACCAATCAGCGCGAGACCACGGTGGTCTGGGACAAGAACACCGGACAAGCGATCCACAACGCCATCGTCTGGCAATCGCGCCAGACCGCCGGCATCTGCGACCAGCTGAAAGTGGAGGGTTACGAAGACCTGGTGCGCGAGCGCACCGGCCTGCTCATCGATGCTTATTTTTCCGGCACCAAGGTCAAGTGGATTCTCGATCACGTCGAGGGCGCGCGCGAACGCGCCGCGCGCGGCGAGCTGCTGTTCGGCACCATCGACAGCTGGCTGATCTGGAACCTGTCGGAGAACAAGACCCACGTCACCGACTACACCAACGCCTCGCGCACGCTGATGTACGACATCCACAAGCGGCAGTGGGACCCGGAACTGCTGCGCATGCTCGACGTGCCCGAAGCGATGCTGCCCGAAGTGCGTTCCAGCAGCGAGGTCTACGCGCGCACCGGCTCGCGCCATTTCTTTGCCAACGGCATTCCGATCTGCGGCGTCGCCGGCGATCAGCAGGCGGCGCTGTTCGGCCAGGCCTGCTTCGAACAGGGCATGGCGAAAAACACCTACGGTACCGGCTGCTTCCTGTTGATGAACACCGGCGAGAAGGCGGTGCGCTCCAAGAACGGGCTGCTCACCACCATCGCCTGGGGCCTCGACGGCAAGGTGGAATACGCGCTGGAAGGCGCGATCTTCGTCGCCGGCTCGGCGGTGCAATGGCTGCGCGACGGCCTGCGCATGATCGGCAAATCCGGCGATTCCGAGGACTATGCCGAACGCGCCCGCGGCAATGAGGGCGTGTACTTCGTACCGGCGTTCGTCGGCCTCGGCGCGCCGTACTGGCGCAGCGACGTGCGCGGCGCGATGTTCGGCCTCACCCGCGGCACCAGCAAGGAGCATTTCATCCGCGCCGTGATCGAATCGATGGCCTACCAGACCCGCGACGTGCTCGATGCGATGCAGAGCGATGCGAATATCAAGCTGGCCGGCCTGCGTGCCGATGGCGGCGCGATCGCCAACGGCTTCCTTGGCCAGTTCCAGAGCGACATCTTGAATATCGCGGTGGAACGACCGCGCGTCAGCGAAACGACCGCGCTCGGCGCCGCTTATCTGGCCGGACTCGCGGTCGGCTTCTGGGAAAATCGCGAGCAGATCGCGCAGCAATGGCAAGTGGATCGCAGATTCGAGCCGCAGATGATCGAATCCGAACGCGAATCGCTCTACGCCGGCTGGAAGCGCGCGGTCGAAGCCACGCTCGGTTTCCGCGTCGAGCATAGTTGAGTGGAATCGGCGGTTCCGGCGGAGTCACCAAATTTCACAAAATCGGCTTCTCATTCTTGCTCGTCATCCCGGCGAAAGCCGGGATCCAGCTTTTATTCGCAGAGTAAATTCCTTGGGAACAAAACTGGACCCCGGCTTTCGCCGGGGTGACGGGCGTTCTGCCAGATGCTTTTCATCTCATCGCCTTCTTCCGATCGTCGAAAAGAAGCCTTGATTCGCATCACTGTCATTAAAATGAATTCGATACCGAGACGGTAATTTTCTTCGTTTTCTTCGCGCTGCGTACACATCACATGCGTCGGAATGCATCACAGCAACATTGCATTCCGCAACAACAAGAAGAAAACACGCTGTATGAAACATCCCCCGCCGACACGGCTTGCCCTGCTAGCCGTTTGCAGTTCTTTCGTTCTCGCGAACATCGCCAACGCCCAGGAAGCTCCCAAATCCGGCAAGGACTGGCTGTTCGGCGACTGGAACGGCAAACGCACCGAACTGCAGGAAAAAGGCATCACGTTCAACTTCGGCCACATCGCCGAATTTGCCACCAACACCAGCGGCGGCGAACAGGAACTCAGCCGCTACACCGATCAGTGGACGCTCGGCGCCACGCTTGATCTCGACAAGCTCTGGGGCGTCCCCAACGCGACGTTCCGCATCAACATCACCGATCGCAACGGCGACAACCTCAGCGACGACGCCGGCCTCGGCACCTTGCAGCAGGTGCAGGAAGTCTACGGACGCGGCCAGACCTGGCGCTGGACCGAGGTTTACTACCAGCAGACCTACGCCAACGACAAGCTCGATTGGAAGATCGGCCGGCTCCCGGTCGGCGAGGATTTCGCCAGCTTCTCCTGCGACTTCATGAACCTCAGTTTCTGCGGCTCCAGTCCCGGCAACATCGGCTCCGGCAGCTACTGGTACAACTGGCCGGTCAGTCAGTGGGCGACGCGGCTGAAGTTCAACTTCGGCGATCAAGGCTATGTGCAAGTCGGCGCATATCAGCTCAACCCTGGCTATCTGCGCAAGGGCAACGAAGCCCGCTTCGACAGCCCCGAAGGCACTATCGGCACTTTGTATCCGCTGGAAGCCGCCTGGACGCCGAAGTTCGGCGCGCGGGCGCTGGCCGGCAGCTACAAACTCGGCGTGTGGTACGCCGATGCCGAACTCGACGATGTACTGCTCGACACCGATGGCAACGCGCTCTCCGTCAGCGGCGGCAACCCCTTGCAGCGCAGCAGCGGCTACGGCGGCTATTTCATGGCGCAGCAGACCGTGTTCCACCCCGATGGCGATGACGGGCATCGCGGCCTGGACCTGTTCTTCCATTACGCGCAGGCCGATCGTCGCACCGCGGCGTTCGATCGCCAGCTCAGGCTCGGCCTGTTCTACAACGGCCCCTTCGCCACCCGGCCCGATGACGAGATCGGTTTCGCCGTCGCCAGCAACCGCGTCAACGATCGCGCGCGCGCTGGTATCGCGTTCGCCAACGCCGCCGGCCTGCCGGTGCGGCCGCTGCCGCATACCGAATACGTCGGCGAACTGTTCTACGGCGTGCAGCTGACGCCTTTCCTCGCGCTGCGACCGAACATCCAATACATCCGCGATGCCGGCGGCATCAACAGCGCGAAGGACATCTGGGTCGTCGGCATGAAGACCTCGCTGGCCTTCTGATTCTGATCACGCTTTGAGTTAGCGGGGGGTCCGCAGCCGGAGACGCCGTCAGGCGTCTTCCGGCACCTTCACCCGGAACCAGGCCGCGTACAGCGCAGGCAGGAACAACAGCGTCAGCAGCGTCGCCACCAGCAAGCCACCCATGATCGCCACCGCCATCGGCCCGAAGAAGGCGCTGCGCGAGAGCGGGATCATCGCCAGGATCGCCGCCAGCGCGGTCAGCACGATCGGACGGAAGCGTCGCACCGTCGCATCGACGATCGCGCGCCACGGTTCGTGACCGTCACTGCGGTCCTGCTCGATCTGATCGACCAGGATCACCGAGTTGCGCATGATCATGCCGGCCAGCGCGATCGTGCCAAGCATCGCCACGAACCCGAACGGCACGCGGAACACCAGCAGAAATAGCGTCACGCCGATCAGCCCGAGCGGCGCGGTCAGCAGCACCATGAAACTGCGCGAGAAGCTGCGCAGCTGCAGCATCAGCAGCGTGAACACCACGAACACGAACAGCGGCACGCCGGCGTTGATCGATTTCTGGCCGCGCGCGGAATCCTCGACGCTGCCGCCAACCTCGATCGAATAGCCATAAGGCAGCGCCGCGCGCAACCCGTCCAGCGTCGGCGAAATCTGTCCGGCCACCGTCGCCGGCTGGGTGCCGTCGTAGATGTCGGCGCGCACGGTCATGGTCGGCTTGCGATCGCGGTGCCAGATGATGCCTTCCTCGAAACCGTAGTCGAGCGTGGCGATCTGGGTGAGCGGAACACTGCGGCCGTTCGAAGTCGGCACCGACAGGCTGCCGAGCATGTCCAACTGGATGCGCTCGGTATCCGGGCCTCGCACCAGGATCTCGATCAGGCGATTGCCTTCGCGATACGTGCTGACATGCGAACCCGACAGCGAGCTGGACAGGAACTGCGACAACTGCGCCGAGCTGACGCCAAGCGCGCGCGCCCGCTCCTGGTCGACGTGCAGCGACACCAGCTTGCCCGGTTCGTCCCAGTCGAGATTGACGTTGGTGACGTGCGGATTGGTGCGCATCTTCTCGCGCACCTGGTAGGCGATCTTGCGCACCTGGTCGATGTGCTCGCCGGAGACGCGGAACTGCACCGGATAACCGACCGGCGGGCCGTTCTCCAGACGCGTGACGCGCAGTTGCAACTCGGGGAAGCGCGCCACCACGTCATGGATGATCCAGCTGCGGATCGCCTCGCGCGCCTTCAGGTCCTTCGGCACCAGCACGAACTGGGCGAAATTCGCCGACGGCAATTGCTGATCGAGCGGCAGGTAGAAGCGCGGCGAGCCGGTGCCGACGTAGGACACGTAGTTTTCGAGATCGGACCGCTGCTTCAGCATCGCTTCGAACCGCTCGGCCTGCGTGGCGGTGGCGCGCAGCGAGCTGCCTTCGGCCAGCTCCATGTCCACCATCAGCTCCGGCCGCGTCGAATCCGGGAAGAACTGCTGCGGCACGAAACGGAACAGGAACAGCGAGCCGAGGAAGGCCGCCACGGTCACGATGATCACGAAACGACGATGGCGCACGCACCAGGTCACCCAGCCACGGAAGCGCACGTAGAACTTGCTCGCGTAGGGATCGTGGTCGTGGCCGTCGTGCGGTGCCGGCGTCACGACATCGGCCAGCGCCGCATGCCGCGCGCGCAGCCGCTCGGCCCAGCGTGTACGCAGTGCATGCCAGCGCGCCGCCAGCGAGCCCGGCTTCAGTGCCGCTGCGTGGCCATGGTCCGGCAGCAGCTTGTCGCCCAGGAACGGAATGAACATCACCGCGGCGATCCACGACACCACCAGCGCGATCGTCACCACCTCGAACAGCGAACGTGTGTACTCGCCGGTGCCCGACGCGGCGGTCGCGATCGGCAGGAAGCCCGCCGCCGTGATCAGCGTGCCGGTCAGCATCGGGAAGGCGGTGCTGTCCCAGGCGAACGCGGCGGCGCGGAGGCGATCGAAGCCCTGCTCCATCTTGATCGCCATCATCTCCACCGCGATGATCGCGTCGTCCACCAGCAGGCCCAGCGCCAGCACCAGCGCGCCCAGCGAGATCTTGTGCAGACCGACGCCGAAGAAATCCATCACCGCGAAGGTCATCGCCAGCACCAGCGGGATTGACACCGCCACCACCAGACCAGTGCGCAACCCGAGTGAGAAGAAACTCACCAGCAGCACGATCGCCACCGCTTCGGCCAGCACGCGCACGAACTCGCCGACGGATTCCTCCACCGCCGCAGGCTGGTCGGACACCTTGCGCAGCTGCATGCCGGCCGGCAGCGTTTCCTGCAGCTTCGCGAATTCCGTCTCCAGCGTCTTGCCGAGCTTGAGGATATCGCCGCCCTGGCGCATCGACACGCCGATGCCGATTGCATCCTCGCCCATGAAGCGCATGCGCGGTTGCGGCGGATCGGAGAAGCCGCGCCGCACTTCGGCGACGTCGCCCAAGCGGAAGGTGCGATCGCCGACTCGGATCGGGAATTGACGGATCTGGTCGACGGTCTTGAACTGGCCGTCCACGCGCAGCGGCACGCGCGTGCTGCCGGTCTCGAAGAAGCCAGCCGAGACCAGCGCGTTCTGCTGGTCCAGCGCATCCTGCACCGCCTGCATCGGCACACCGAGCGTGGCGAGCTTGACGTTGGACAGCTCGATCCAGATCTTCTCGTCCTGCACGCCGATCAGTTCGATCTTGGCGACATCGGGCTGGTCCTGCAGCGCCAGCTGCACGCGGTCGGCGTAGTCGCGCAGCACCGCGTAATCGAAGCCCTGGCCGGTGAGCGCGTAGATGTTGCCGAAGGTGTCGCCGAACTCGTCATTGAAGAACGGGCCGATGACGTCGCTGGGCATCTCCGAGCGGATGTCGCCGATCTTCTTGCGCACCTGGTACCACAAGGGCGCGATGTCCTTCGAACGCATCGAATCCTTCGCAACGAACATCACCTGCGACTGGCCGGGGCGCGAGTACGAACGGATGTACTCGTACTGGCCGGTCTCCATCAGCTTCTTCTCGATGCGTTCGGTGACCTCGCGCGAGACCTGCTCGGCGGTGGCGCCCGGCCACATCGTCTGCACCACCATCACCTTGAAGGTGAAGGCCGGGTCCTCGCTGCGACCCAGCCGCAGATACGAGAACGCACCGATGAGACCCATCACCAGCATCGCGTAGATGACCAGGCTGCGATGACGCAGCGCCCACTCGGAGAGATTGAAGCGCATGGCGGCGGTTACCGGATGACCGGACGGTTGTCGCGATCCACCGCCTGCACCTTCTGCCCGGCGCGCAGCAGATGGCCGCCCGCCGCCACGATCCAGTCATCCGGCTTCAGGCCACTGCGCACCGGCACGCGCTCCTGTCCGAACGGGCCGGTCTGCACGGGTTGCAGCTTCAGCGTATTGGTCTTGGGATCGACCACGAACACCGCGGTGCCGTTGCCCGAACGCTGCACGGCCGCGAGCGGCACGCTCATGCCGCCGAGCGCGTCGTGCGGCAGGTAGATGCGCGCGCTCTGGCCGAGTTCGAGCGTGCCGGGCGGCGCATCGACGGTGACGCGCGTAGCATAGGTGCGCGAGGCGGCATCGGCGGCAGGCGCGATTTCGCGCACGCGTCCCGGCCAGCGCTTGCCCGGCTGCGACCACACTTCCACCTGCACTGCCTGACCCGGCTTGAACGTGGCGATGGCGCCTTCCGGCACTGCGAACAACACTTCGCGCACACCGTCGGCGGCGAGCCCGAACACCTGCTGCCCCGCGGCGACCACCTGTCCCGCTTCGGCGCTGCGCGTGGCGATCACCCCAGCGCTCGGCGCGCGCAGCTGGCTGTAGGCGGCCTGGTTGCGGGCGACGAGCAGATTGGCGCGTGCGGAGTTGACCTGTTCCTGCGCGGCCTTGGCGGCGGCGTCCTGGGCATCGAGATTGGAGCGGCTGACCAGCTGATCCTTCGCGAGCTTCTGGAAGCGCAGCTGGTCGGCGCGGGCTCGTCCGTATTCCGCCTCGGCCGCGACCAGTTGTGCCTGCGCCGCGCGCGCCTGGGCTTCGAGATCGCCCGGATCGAGCACCGCCAGCACCTGCCCGGCTTCGACATGCGCACCGACATCGACGCGGCGCTCGATCAGCTTGCCGCCGACGCGGAACGACAGCGCGCTCTCCTCGCGCGCCCGCACTTCGCCTGCGAAGGCCGAGACGCCGTCGACGGCGCCCGTGGGCCGTGTCACCAGCACGGGGCGTGGTGCCTCTTCCACTGCGGCACCATTGCCGCAAGAGGAAAGCACCAATGGGAGAACGGCAAGGGAGAGCGTCGCGGCGATACGGGTCCGGCTGCGCATGTGGCGGGCCTCGGCGGTAATTAGTGCACTTGTCGGTACTGTAAATTTATCAAACCGCTCAGTCCAGTTATTTCTTCACAGTAACGTGACGCGCTTCTAACGGGCCCCGGCTGTGGATTCAACTTTGAGGACACTCGCCTGAATCTCATGATTTTCTGCGACTGAAATGCCTCTTCAGGCCCGCGAGACGCGGCCAGGCCCTCTCCGCTTTTGATGCACTCGCACAATCCATGTTGCGATGCAGGGCCGGAATTGACAGTTGACGCCGCCCGCGACCAGCGCGCAGCGTATCGATGCGGGGCTTCGCGGTCTCCGACTCACGCAAGTCGGCCGGAACTCCTCGGCTCCGCATCACGTTGCAACGTCGAAATTCGGAACCGGTTCGATCCCGGTAGCCAGGGAAAGCCGCGACCGAAATCATGTGCTTTTGAACCTCAAAAAGGAGAGTAGGGTTATGCAACAGAATGACGACGTCGTGGCCGGCTGGCTCAGCGGTTCGGACAGCTTTGACGGCCTCGATAATCCGGCCGGCCCCCTCTACATCGAAGGCCAGGCCGCCACCGAAGCGGCGCTGACGCACCAGGGCATGAAGGCGACCCGACTCGCCTGCGGCTCTTTCCTCGTCGGGCGTAGCACCTGCAGTGTCGGCGGAGGCTGCGCCTGCTGCTGAGTTGAACCGTAGTTGAAGTCGTAACCGCTGCGCAGCCCGGCTTCAGGCCTGACTGCGCAGCGTCCAGGCTTCTTCCGTCGATCACCGACAAGGATTTCGAACGAGCGATGAGCGAGTCCACTCCGCCCGAAGCTTTCGCACCCGCCATCGACCACTTCACCAATTCCGCGCGCGCGGCGCTCGACGCCCGGCTCGCGCAGCTCTCGCCCGCGCTCGATCCCGGCGAACTGGACATCGCCCGCACCGCCGGCGGCGATGCGCTGCGCTTCAACGCCTGGCTCAAGCTCAGCCGCGTGCTGCTGCTGGAACTGCATGCGGCCAAGCGCGCGGGAGAACTGACCGCCGAGGACGACGGCGCCCGCTTCCGCCAGTTCATCGAACAGACACTGCGCCCCGAATTCGGCGCGCATCTGGATCGCCGCTATCCGCCACTGCGGCGGCGATTGCAGCGCGCGCTCGATCAGCAGTGCAACGCGATCGCGGCCCTGCTCGAACGTTTCGTCGACGATCGTCCCACGCTGGAACGCCTGCTCGGCCAGCCAGCGGGACGGTTGCGCGCGCTCTCGCTCGGCCAGGGCGATCTGCACGCCGGCGGTCAGACCGTGGCGCGGCTGTCGTTGCAGGGCGGCAATGTCATGTACAAGCCGCGCTCGCTGCGCATCGACGCCGTGCTCGATGGCTTTCTCGCCGCGGTGCTCGGTGACGAGGCAAACCGCATCCACGTCCCCGCCGTGATCGATCGCGGCGAATACGGCTGGGCCGCGTTCGCCGCGCACCGCTACTGCGAGGACGATGCCGAATTCCAGACTTTTTACACCGGTCTCGGACACTGGCTGGCCGTGCTGCGCCTGATCGGCGGCACCGATATCCATCTGGAAAACCTGATCGCGGTCGGTCCGGTTCCGGTGGTGATCGATGCCGAAAGCCTGTTCGAGGTCGCGCCACCACCGCTGTCCTCCGGTTACGGACAGGCCTTCGACGCCGCGCAGATGCTGATCCGCAATTCGGTGCTGCGCACCGGCATCGTGCCGTTCCGCACCGAAGCGCTCGGGTTCGAGGGCGTCGACATGTCCGCCGCCGGTGCCCTGCCCGACCAACAGCCGCAGGTCCGCGCACCCGCGCTGGTTGGCGAAGGCACCACGCAGGCGCGGCTCGCGGTGATCGATGTCGAAGTGTCCAGCGCGCAGAACCACCCCAGCCCGCACCCGAACGTGGCGCAGTACTGGGATCGCATCAGCGACGGCTTCCTGGATCTCACCGAACGCCTCCGCGGCATGGATGCGCAAGGCACGCTCGACCCCATGCTCGCGGCGTTCGAAGGCTGCCGCGTGCGCGACATCCGCCGCACCACGCGCGCCTACCAGGAAATCGGGCGCATGCTCTGGCATCCGGCCTCGCTGCACGACGAGGCCGCCGCTATCGAGCGCGCGCGCAGCCTGTTCGAGCGCAATGCCGAGCTCATCCCCGACGCGCCTTCCGATCCGCGGGAGATCATGGGCGAGATCGACGATCTGCGTTACGGCGACGTGCCGATCTTCACCGAGCCGCTGAGCCGTCGCCGCATCGACACGGTGCTCGCCGACTGGCGCGCGATGCGGCTGGACCTGGAAGAGCTCACCATCCGCAGCGCCCTGGTGGCCACCGACCTCAACCGGCGCATCCGCGAACGCGAGGAGGAACGCAGCGGCTATCTCTACGTCGCCCGCCATTCGCATGCGAACGACCTGGAAGCACGCCGGCGCAAGCTCGCCGCCAACGCGGTCGAACGCCTGCTGCGGCTGGCCGTGCATGGTCAGGACGGCTCCTCGACCTGGATCACTCCGGAAATCAGCCGCAGCGGCTGGATAGTGCAGCCGGTGCACGCCGACGTCTATTTCGGCCTCAGCGGCGCCACGGTGGCGCTGGCCGGCTACCTGCACGAAGTGGAAAACGGACGCGCGGATGAGGTGGACGGCACCGCGCGCGCACTCGACGGCGCCCTGCAGGTGATGCGCGCGATGGAAGCGAAGGACCAGCCCGAGACCGTGGGCGGCTTCTCCGGCTACGGCGCGCAAATCTGGTCGTGGCTGAGCCTCTCCGACCTGTGCCGGCGCGAGGACATGCTGGCCAGCGCGGTCGCGCGCGCCGAGGCGCTGGAGCGCAAAGGCTTCGATGGCGACGATCAGCTGGACGTCATCGACGGCGCCGCCGGCACCATCGTGCCTTTGCTGGGACTGGCCGAAGCGACCGGCGACGCGCGCTGGCGACAACTGGCCGCCGGCGCCGCGCGCCGGCTCGAAGCCACCGCGATCATCGATGCGCAGGGCGCGCGCTGGCCCTCCCCGGCATCCGACGTCCCTTCGATCGGATTCGCCCACGGCGCCACCGGCGTGGCCTGGGCGCTGGCGCGTCTGGTGTTGTCGGGCGCCGGCGAGGAAGCCGACCGCGTGCGCTGGCGCGCGCTGTCGGACGCGGCGTTCGCGTTCCAGGAATCCTTCTTCGACGAAGCCCTCGGCAATTGGATCGACGCGCGCGAGCAGGAGCTGGCCTACAACTTCCACACCTGGTGCCATGGCAGCGTCGGCATCGGCCTGGCCGCGTGCGATCTGTATCTGCGCACGCGCAGTCCGCGCCATCTGCAAACGCTGCGCCGGGCTGTCATCGCGGCGCGCGGCAAGTGGGGTTCCAGCCATACGCTCTGCCACGGTGACCTGTCGCTGCGGGAACTGTTCGTGCGGGCCGCCGCGATCGATCCCGATGGATGCGCCATCGATGTGGACGAGTCGACCGCGCAGATCGTCTCCTCCATCGAGGAACACGGCGGCATGGTCGGCGGACTCACCCGCGCCGCCTTCACACCGGGCCTGATGACCGGCCTCTCCGGCGCGATCCACGGCCTCAATCGCATGCATCCGGACTGCACGCTGGCCTCGCCGTTGTTGCAGGAGCATCGGCGTCAGGCGGCGTGATCGGGCACAAGATCTTGCAAGTAATGCATGGAGAACATCGGCGCACATCCGTGCGCCGATGTTCTTGTTGATGCGAGCCCGGATCGAAAATCCCGGACAAGCATCCGGCTACGATTACTGGACAGTCACGGTGACAGTGGCGGTTGCCGTTCCACCCTGGCCATCACTGATGGTGTAGGTGAACTTCGTGCTGCCGAAGTGGTTGCGCGGCGGCACATAAAGCACGCTGTTGCCGAAGATGGACACGGCCCCATGCGATGGCTGCGTCACCGAGACCAGACTGATGGAATCGCCATCCGGATCGCTGTCGTTGGCCAGCACGGACAACAGCACGGGCTGCCTTCTCCGGATCACGACAGCATCGTCGACCGCCACCGGCGGCTGGTTGTGCTGGACAGTCGAGGTGACCGACACCACCGCGTCGGCCGTCGCACGACCGTAGCTGACGCGATAGGTGTATTGATCCACACCTTCGAAACCCGCGTCCGGCACATACGTCGCCTCGGCACCGATCAACATCACCGCGCCGTGCTGCGGCGCCTCGACGAGGCTGTATTCCAGGGCACCGCCGTTGCCGATCGAACCTTGCAGCGTGGTGGTGACCGGCGCCCTGTCAACGCTGCCGGTGGAGATCCCCTCGGCCCTGAGCGGCGCGTACATCTGCACATATCGCACGCCGCCCGCCACGGACGCCATCACCAGCGAACCATCGCGCGAAAGCTTGATGCGGCCCTGGTTGAAGGCGCCATTGCCCGTATGGGTGAAGCTGTTCTCGAAGTCCAGGCTGCCGGTCTGCGTGAAGGTGTTCATGTCGTAGACCTTCACCTCCTGCGTCCCCGCCCACGGGAAGTACGCGATCTTCTCGACGGGATGGTAGGCCGCCGCGATGGGCTGCGGTCCCGCGTATTGTCCAAGCGTCGCGATCTTCTGGTAGGCGTCGTTGTAAACGAACGTCCCGCCGTAAGTCGGAATCGCAAACTGGCTGCCTAGCCGATCCGTCGCGATTTCGAAGTTCGACCAACCCGTGCCGTTGTCGTACCACTGCCTGCGCACCACTTCCTTCGTCGGCACGTCGAACAAGCCCCAGCGTCCATCGGAGATGTTCGATTCCGCGAAAGCGATCGTCTGGGCGTCCCCGCTCGCCGACAGCATCGTGTTCTGCTGGATGGTCGCCAGCACGGTGGCCGTGCCGCTGGCCGGATCGAATTGCCGCAGTGGCACGCCTCCCGATCCCTGGAACATCGACGAGGCCAGGAGCGAACCGTCGGCGGCATACGTCACGGTCCAGGTGCCGCCTTCGTAAAAACCGAGAGGCGCCGTGAGCTTGCTCGCCGCCAGGGAATCCAGATTGACCAGGTGCACCCAGTTCGCCCCCCCGGAAAAACTGCGATCGGCCACCGCCAGCGTGTTGCCGTCCGGCGACAAATCGGCACCGCTCAACTGCCCGCCCAGGATGATCGGCGACAGGAATGTCTGAGTCTGCACTTCGTAGCGCAATACCTTGTCCTGATCGGTGATGTAGATGAGCCCGCGCTTCGCGTCATGCACCATGTCTTTCCTGTCCGCCGCAGGAATCAATGTTCCTTCGGCATTCGCATGGCCGATGCACAACGCAACACAGACGACCATTGCCTTCATGGCATATTTCAATGACATACCTTGCCCCTTGACGATTGATGGTAAGACCCGAGGATTTCGCCGACCCCACTCCTCGAATCGCGCTAAAGCACCGTTGTGCGAAACCCGGATTTTCCGGGTGTTTTTTGAAAGCGAGATGAGCGTGCGCCACCAGCCCTCGGGTCAAGAGATGCAGAACCAGCGTCGTGGCGCACGATGCATAGTTGAACAGGTCATCGTCTCCCCGATTGAGAATGCATGACGTTGCGTCATGCACATCATTCAATCAGCAAGGATGATGGTTTTGAGATCGTCAGTCTCAAACGATGAATGACAAATCTGGCAAGCAGACACGGGAGTTCGATGCCTGTCGCACGACCTTGATGATCATCTTCAGTGATGACATCGAATCCAGCCCTGGAGGGAGATGAAAGCGGACTGCTCGATCGGCGGGCAAGTCGCCACAGGTTCCCCCACCGCCAGGCCGGCCTTGACGGCCCATGCCGCGATCCGGTAATGCTTATGCCCATGACCGCCGTCCCCGCCATCGCCAGCCTCGCCCTCCGGCCTTCCGGTCCGGTCGCGGCCGCGACGACGATTACCACCACGACCACCACCTCACCCGAGGTGCGGACGGGCGTGTCCACCTGATCGACCACGCCACTCCGCACCCGGATCGGGTGCGGGGCGGCAGCCTCCCCCGAAACGCGGCGCGGAGCCCAACCTGGAGCTCCACCGATGTCGTCGTCTTCGAAAGAAAATCCCAATGCCGTCCTTGGCGAAGCTTCACAGGCTCCGGAACCGCCGGCCCGGCCATCCTTGGCCGGGCGTTCGTCGCCGCAGCCGATGCCGATAGGACATCGGCTGGACGCGGCTCCTCACCCTCCCCACTGTCACGTCCACAAGTTCGGCGGCAGCAGCCTCGCCGACGCCGCGCACATGCGCGCCCTGCCCGACTTGATCGAGGATGGCGCCGGCACCCGCTTCATCGTCGTCTCGGCGATGCAGGGCACCACCAACGCACTGGTCGCGCTCGGCACCGCCGCCAGCGAACGCCAGGACTGGACCGCCGCCTGGCAGGCGCTGCTGCAGCGTCATCTCGATACCGCGCAGGCATTGGCACCCACCGATGCCGCCCTGCGGGAAGCACTGGAAGCCGACTTCGCGGGACTGCGCGAAGACCTCGCCACGCTGGCGGCCGGCACAATGGACGTGGAAACCGTGCTCGCGCGCGTGCACGGGCTCGGCGAAATCTGCTCCTCGCGCCTGGTGCAGGCCGCGCTCGGCAGCGAACAATGGCAACGGCTCGACGCGCGCGACGTACTGGTCGTCCATCCGGGCGAGATGGGCGCCGGCGTCGACTGGGACGCCAGCCGCCGCAACTTCACGCAATGGCGCGCGAAGAACGACGGCCGCGACACGGTCGTCACCGGCTTCGTCGCGCGCGACGCGCGCGGACGCGATACCACGCTCGGCCGCAACGGCAGCGACTACTCCGCGGCGATCTTCGCCAACCTCGCCGACGCCAGCACGCTGACCATCTGGACCGACGTCGACGGTGTGCTCTCCGCCGATCCGCGGCTGGTGCCGGACGCGGTCTGCCTGCCGAGGCTGTCCTACGCCGAGGCCTGCGAACTGGCCTACTTCGGCGCCAAGGTGCTGCATCCGCAGACATTGGCGCCCGTGCAATGGCGCGGCATTCCGCTGCACATCCGCAATACGCTGCGACCGGAGGCGCCCGGCACCTGGATCGTGGCGCAATCCAGTTCCGCCGACGAAACCACGAACGGTTCGCCGGTGAAAGGCCTGAGCCTGATCGACGGGCTCGCCGTGCTCGAACTGGTCGGCAACGGCATGATCGGCGTGCCGGGTTCGGCACAGCGCCTGTTCGCCGCGCTGCACGAAGCCGGCGTGTCAGTGACGATGATCTCGCAGGGTTCGTCCGAACACTCGATCTGCTGCCTCGTGCGCGCCGCGCAGGCCGAGCGTGGGCGCAAAGCGATCCTGGCCGCGTTCGCCGGCGAGATGGCCGATGCGCAGACGCAGGGCGTCAACATCACCTATGACATCGTCGTGCTTGCGGCGGTCGGCGACGGCATGGTCGGCACGCCGGGCGTGGCCGCGCGCCTGCTCGGCGGCCTCGCGCAGGCGCGCGTGAACGTGCGCGCGATCGCGCAGGGCGCAAGCGAACGCAACATCTCGGTGGCGGTTGCGCAGGCCGACGCCACGCGCGCGTTGCGCGCCGCGCATGCAGCGTTCTGGCTGTCACCGCAGACGATCTCCGTCGGCGTGATCGGACCGGGACAAGTCGGACGCGCCCTGCTCTCGCAATTGGCGTCGACGCTGCCACGCCTGCGCGCGCAATCGAACGTCGATCTGCGCCTGCACGCGATCGCCGACAGCAAACACATGCTGCTTTCGCAAAGCGCGCTCGATCCGGCCACGGCGCACGAAGCACTCAAGCAAGGCGAAGCCGGCGTGCCGGTCGATCTGGACGCCTTCGCCGCACATGTCCGCGCCGAGCATTTGCCGCATGCCTTGATCGTCGACTGTAGCGCCAGCGATGTCGTGGCGGCGAAGTACGAACAATGGTTGGCGGCGGGCATCCACGTCGTCACGCCCAACAAGCATGCCGGCAGCGGCGACTGGACGCGCTATGCCGCAATCCAGGCGGCGCAGCGCAACGGCGGACGCTTCCTCTACGAAGCCACCGTCGGCGCGGGCCTGCCGGTCATCCTCACCTTGCGCAATCTGCTCGACACCGGCGACGTGCTGCACGAGGTCGACGGCATGTTCTCCGGCACCCTGGCCTGGCTGTTCAACAGCTATGACGGCAGCCGCCCGTTTTCCGCTCTGGTGCGCGAGGCTCGGGAGCTCGGCTACACCGAGCCCGATCCGCGCGACGATCTCTCCGGCCTCGATGTCGCGCGCAAGCTGGTGATCCTGGCGCGCGAGGCGGGCCGCGAGCTGTCGGTCGAAAACGTGGTCGTCGAAAGCCTCGTGCCGGAACATCTGCAGCAGGTGAATCTCGACGAATTCCTGGCGCGTCTGGAGGAACTCGACACTCCGATGCAGGCGCGACTGGACGCCGCGCACGCGCAGGGCCTCGGGCTGCGCCACCTCGCCAAGCTCGATCGCGATGGCCGTGCCACCGTCGGCGTGGTCGGATTACCGCCGGAACATGCCTGCCGCAAGACGCGCCTCACCGACAACCTGGTGCAGTTCCGCAGCGAACGCTACTCGGAGAACACGCTGGTGGTGCAAGGACCGGGAGCCGGGCCGCAGGTGACAGCGGCGGGGGTGTTCGGCGATGTCTTGATGATCGCGCAGTCTCTCGGTTCGCGCGCATGATGGAGATTCGTCATTCCGGCGAAAGCCGGAATCCATTTTGCTTTTTGTTTCACCGCAAAATCAGGAACAAGATCAAAATGGGTCCCAGCTTTCGCTGGGATGACGAGTAGAAATCAACCGCCTGGCGTACCTTCCCTTCAGAACCTCTTGCCTTTCTCGATGCCCTCAACTCTCCAAGCCCGCGCCTTCGCCCCCGCCAGCGTCGGCAACATCGGCGTCGGTTTCGACCTGCTCGGCCACGCCATCGTCGGCCCGCGCGATGTCGCGATCGTGCGCCGCATCGACGAGCCCGTCGTGCGCGTCGATGCCATCCGCGGCGACGTGCCTGGTGTCGATGTGTTGCCGTTGCAAGCCGAGCACAACACGGCCGGCCGCGCGTTGATCTCGATGCGCGAAACCTTGCAACTGCCTTACGGACTGGCTTTGGAACTGGAGAAAGGCATCGCGCTCGGCTCCGGCCTCGGCGGTTCGGCCGCGTCCTGCGTGGCCGCAGTGGTGGCCGCGAACGCGGTGCTCGATGCGCCGCTCGAACGCGATGCGCTGTACGACTTCGCGCTCGACGGCGAATCGGTATCCAGTGGCAGCCGTCATGGCGACAACGTCGCGCCGATGCTGCTCGGCGGCGTGGCGATGGCGACGCCGACGCGCATGATCGCGCTCACCGCGCCCGACTGGCTGTATTGCGTGGCGGTGCATCCGGACCAGGTGCTGGAAACGCGGCGCGCGCGCGCCGTGCTGTCCGAGCCGTACTCGCTGCATGAGATCGTCGGGCAGACCACGCACCTGGCTTTGTTCCTCACCGGCCTGCAGCGCGGCGATGCCGGCCTGATCCGCGAAGGCCTGCACGACCTGCTGGTGGAACCGCGCCGCGCGTCGCTGATTCCCGGATTCGCGCAAGTGAAAGCCGCCGCGCTCGATCACGGCGCGCTCGGCGCCAGCATTTCCGGCGGCGGGCCGAGTGTGTTCGCCTGGTTCGCCTCCAAGGCCGAGGCCGAGGCCGCCGCGCCTGCGATGCGTGGCGGCTTCGTCGATGCGGGTTTCGATGCACGTGCCTACGTGTCGCCAGTCAACGCGCCGCGCGCGGAAGTCCTCGATGACCGATGATCTCTCTCCCGTCATTGCTGCTTTCGCAGGAATGACGGCTGTAACGATGTCGCCCGGAGCAATGCCATGAAGTTCGTCAGTACGCGCGGGCAAACGCCACCCACCGCCATCGACGATGCACTGAGCGCGGGCCTTGCTCCGGATGGTGGCCTCTACGTGCCCGAGCACATCCCCGCGCTCGCGTCGACGCGGCCTTTCCCCACGCTTGCGGAAACCGCGAACGCGGTGCTGGCGCCTTACTTCACCGATTCGAAGCTGTGCGATCGGCTCGCCGACATCTGCACGCACGCCTTCTCGTTCGAAGCGCCGCTGCGGCCGTTGAAGAACCCGGGTACTGCTTCTGAGCAGGATGCTACTGAACGGAATTTCCTGCTGGAGCTGTTCCACGGCCCCACCGCCGCCTTCAAGGATTACGCCGCGCGCTTCCTCGCCGAAGCCCTGTCCGGCCTGCGCGCTCCGAATGCGCCGGTCACCACGATCCTGGTCGCCACCTCCGGCGACACTGGCGCAGCGGTGGCGGCTGCGTTCCACCGGCGGCCCGGCTTCGAGGTCGTGATCCTCTACCCGGACGGCAAGGTCTCGCCGCGACAGGCGCATGGCCTCGGCTGCTGGGGCGACAACGTGCGCGCGTTCCGCGTCGACGGCAGCTTCGACGACTGCCAGCGCCTGGCCAAGCAGGCGCTGTCGGATGTCGAATTGCGCAGTGCGGTGTCGCTGAGTTCGGCCAACAGCATCAGCCTTGGCCGCCTGTTGCCGCAGGCGGCCTACTACGCGCATGCGGCCTCGCATCACGCGGCCAGGCACGGCGAGCCACTGAATTTCATCGTGCCCACGGGCAATCTCGGCAACGCCTGCGCCGCGCTGGTGGCGCAGCGCATGGGCGCGCCGATCGGCGAGACCCGGCTCGCCACCAACGCCAACGACACCCTGCCGCGCTATTTCGCAGGCGATGAATACGCGCCGCAACCGACCCGCGCCACGCTTGCCAACGCCATGGACGTAGGCGCCCCCAGCAATTTCGAGCGGCTGCGCCACTGGTATCGCGACGATGCTGAATTGCGGCACGCGATCCGCGCGCAGGGTGTCGACGACGCCACCATCCGCGCCACGATCGCCGCCGCGCCAACGCGTCACGGCATCGTGCCCTGTCCGCATACCGCGACCGGCCTGTTCCTGCTCGAGCAGCTGCGCGCGCAAGGAGACACGCGTTCCTGGGCCGTGGTGGCGACGGCACATCCGGCCAAGTTCGAAAGCATCGTCGAGCCTTTGGTGGGACATGCGGTGGAACCACCCCCGGCATTGGCCGAATCGCTGGCACGCCCCGCTTCCGCCGAAGCACTGCCCGCCGATTACGCAGCCCTTCACGCAATACTTACAGCCGCAACCAATTGAGTCCTTCCTGATGCGTAAGGAAGAAAAAATGCGACATGGCGAAAAGTTCTAACTGAAACTGTTGACAAGCCCTCGCGGGGCATGTTTCTCTCACATCCATGACGCAGCGCAACAACCATCCGCAAGCCCTCCAGGCCACGTCGCCCGACGTGCTGAAGAGCTTGCTGCTGCCAACGCTGCCGATCGCCGCGCCTGCTCTTGCAAGCATTCTTCTTGTACTCGTACTTATTACCGTCCAAACAGGCGCGGGAATCGGGTTTGCGTAAGTAAAAGCACAAACCCAAGGTCGAAAGAACCTAAACCCCGCGCCCCAAAAGGCGCGGGGTTTTTCGTTTCTAGGCTTGGGTTCCGAAATCTGAAAGTCCGCACAGGGATGCGCGGGTTTCTGCGATGGATTCGCATCAACGGAACACTGGTTCGTGAGAAGCAACGCCATCAAACAAGGCCCCGCCCACGCCCCCGCCCGCGCGATGCTGCGCGCGACCGGGCTGGACGATGCCGCCATCGCCAAACCCTTCGTCGGCGTGATCCACACCTGGTCCGACGTCTCGCCATGCAACATCACGCTGCGCGATCTGGCCCAGGACGTGCGCAAGGGCGTGCTGGACGCCGGCGGCACGCCGATAGAGTTCAACACCATTGCCGTCACCGACGGCATCGCGATGGGCTCGGACGGCATGCGCGCCTCGCTGGCCTCGCGCGAAACCATCGCCGATTCGATCGAACTGGCAGTCACTGGCCATTGCCTGGATGCGATGGTGCTGCTGGTCGGCTGCGACAAGACCATCCCCGCTGCCGCGATG
The DNA here is from genome assembly GCF_058803905.1 of Luteimonas sp. GW821-FHT14E02. Taxonomy (NCBI): domain Bacteria; kingdom Pseudomonadati; phylum Pseudomonadota; class Gammaproteobacteria; order Lysobacterales; family Lysobacteraceae; genus Luteimonas; species Luteimonas sp. GW821-FHT14E02. The sequence continues at coordinate 171,727 of NZ_JBXAPK010000005.1, forward strand.
GCCGCCGCGCGCCTCGATATCCCCACGGTGATCCTGTACGGCGGCACGATCATGCCGGGCCGCTGCCCGTCCAAGAACGGTGCGAGCGACGACAAGCCGCTCACCGTGCAGGACGTGTTCGAAGCGGTCGGCGCGCATTCGGCCGGTCGCATCGACGACGACGAACTGCATCGCATCGAATCCCACGCCTGTCCCGGCGCCGGCGCCTGCGGCGGCCAGTTCACCGCCAACACGATGGCGATGGTGCTCACCTTCCTCGGCCTGTCGCCGCTGGGAGCCAACGACATTCCGGCGATCCACGCCGAGAAACCAGCCGCTGCCCGCGCATGTGGCGAGCTGGTGATGGCGCAAATGCGCGATGGCGGCCCGAGACCGCGCGACCTTCTCTCTCTCGCTGCGCTGCGCAACGCTGCGCGCGCGGTCTCGGCCACCGCCGGTTCCACCAATGCGGCACTGCATCTGCTGGCGATCGCGCACGAAGCCGGCGTGCCCTTCGATCTGGAGGAATTCGAGGCGGCGAGCGCGGCCACGCCCGTGATCGCCGATCTGAAACCGGGTGGCCGCTACACAGCGGCGGAAATGTTCGAGCAAGGCGGCACCGCACTGGTGGCGCGCGAACTGAAAGCGGCCGGTCTGATCGAGGACATTCCAACGATCACCGGCCGCAGCTTTTTTGAGGAGACCGATGCGGCGACCGTCTCCGCTTCCCAGGACGTGGTGCGCCCGATCGGCAATCCGATCAAGCCACGCGGCGGCTACTCGATCCTGTACGGCAACCTCGCGCCGGAAGGCTGCATCGTCAAGCTCGCCGGCCACGGCCGCGAGCGCCACAGCGGCCCCGCGCGCGTGTTCGACAGCGAGGAAGCCGCCTTCGCCGCCGTGCAGGCGCGGCAGATCCTGGCCGGCGACGTGGTGGTGATCCGTTTCGAAGGCCCGGCCGGCGGCCCCGGCATGCGCGAGATGCTGGCGGTCACCGCGGCGCTGGTCGGACAAGGCCTCGGCAACGATGTCGCCCTGCTCACCGACGGCCGTTTCAGCGGCGCCACGCACGGCTTCATGGTCGGCCACGTCTGCCCCGAAGCCGCGCGCGGCGGTCCGATCGCGCGCCTGCGCGACGGCGACCGCGTCACCATCGACGTCGCTACGCGCCGTCTCGACGTCGATGCCGATCTCTCGCAGCGCACGTCCGCGCGTATCGCGCCGCGCGTGACCACCGGCGTGCTGGCCAAGTACGCACGCGACGTCGGCTCCGCCTCGAAAGGCGCGGTCACCGCGCCCGGACCGCTCGATGACAAGCGCATCGCCGCGACCCTGGTCACTCCCACGGCCGCGAACACGGCCAGTGCCGAACCGATTCCCGCCTGACTCGTACCACTCCCTTCCCCTCTCCAACCGGAAACCCGACTCCATGAACGCCACCACCGCCTTCCAACCCAAGATCGCCGTCATCGGTTACGGCAGCCAGGGCCGCGCGCACGCGCTCAACCTGCGCGACTCCGGCTTCGATGTCACCGTCGGTCTGCGTCCCGGCGGCCCCACCGAGCAGAAGGCCAAGGCCGACGGCTTCAAGGTGAAGACGCCGGACGCCGCCGTCGCCGATGCCGATCTCGTCGCCGTGCTCACGCCGGACATGGTGCAGGCGCAGCTGTACCGCACCGTCATCGAACCGAACATCCGCAACGGCGCCTGCCTGCTGTTCGCGCACGGCTTCAACGTGCATTACGGGCAGATCACGCCGCGCGAGGATCTCGACGTCGTGCTCGTCGCGCCGAAGGGTCCGGGCGCGCTGGTGCGTCGCGAATACGAGATCGGCCGCGGCGTGCCGTCGGTCTACGCCGTGCATCAGGACAAGAGCGGCCGCGCCGAACAGCTCGCGCTTGCCTACTGCGGCGGCATCGGCGGCGCGCGCCAGAACGCGATCAAGACCACCTTCAAGGAAGAAACCGAAACCGATCTGTTCGGCGAACAGGCCGTGCTGTGCGGCGGCGCCACCAAGCTGGTGCAGGCTGGCTGGGAAACGCTGGTGGAAGCCGGCTACCAGCCCGAGGTCGCTTACTACGAGTGCCTGCACGAACTGAAGCTGATCGTCGATCTGTTCTACGAAGGCGGCGTGACCCGCATGCACGAATTCATCAGCGAAACCGCGCAGTACGGTGCGCTGACCCGCGGCACCTACATCGTCGACGATCACACCCGCGCGCAAATGCGCAAGGTGCTGACCGAAATCCAGGACGGCACTTTCGCCAAGCAGTGGATCGCCGAATACGCCTCGGGCAATGCCAACTACAAGACACTCAAGCAGGGCGATCTGGATCACCCGATCGAAGCGGTCGGCAAGAAGCTGCGCGCCAACATGAAGTGGCTGGAAAACGCACCGAAGGCCGCGGCGAATCCCGCTTCCGCGAGTTCCGCTGCACAACCCCAAACCGAGGCTGCATAAATGAACGCTTCCACGGCGGCGGCCGTGACGGCTGGCAACAACATCGAAGCCGCCCCTCAGGCGGCCGAGGATGCCGAGCCGGCGACAACGTCCAAGCCCGCCCCCATGAACGGCGCGCGCTGGCTGGTGCAGGCGTTGATCGCCGAAGGCGTCGACACGCTGTTCGGCTATCCCGGCGGCGCGATCATGCCGTTCTACGACGCGCTGCACGGTGCGGAGCTGAAGCACATCCTGGTCCGCCACGAACAGGGTGCCGCCTTCGCCGCCAACGGCTACGCGCGCGCCAGCGGCCGCGTCGGCGTGTGCGTGGCGACCTCCGGTCCCGGTGCGTCGAATCTGGTCACCGGCATCGCCGACGCGATGTTGGACTCGGTGCCGATGGTCTGCATCACCGGCCAGGTGCCGACGGCGCTGATGGGCACCGATGCGTTCCAGGAACTGGACGTGTTCGGCATGACCATGCCGATCGTCAAGCACAGCTTCCTGCTGCGCCGCGTCGACGAGCTGCCGCGCGTGGTGGCCGAAGCCTTCCGTCTGGCGCGCAGTGGCCGGCCCGGCCCAGTGCTGATCGATCTGCCCAAGGACGTGCAGATCGCCGATGCCTCGCATCTGCCCGCCTACGAGTCGGCACCGACCGATATCGTGCCGCGCGCACCCGACGCCACCATGCATGAAGCCGCCGCGCTGATCGCGCAAGCGAAGAAGCCGGTGGTGTACGGCGGCGGCGGCATCGTGCTCGGCGATGCGGTGGAAGCGTTCCGCGATTTCGTCGAACAGACGCGCATCCCGACCGTGCTGACATTGAAGGCACAGGGCGCGCTGCCGGCCGCGCATCCCTGCAACCTCGGCATGCTCGGCATGCATGGCACCCGCGCCGCCAACATGGCGGTGCAGGAAGCCGACCTGCTGATCGTGGCTGGCGCGCGCTTCGACGATCGAGCCACCGGCAAGCTGGCCGAGTTCGCGCCCAACGCGCGCATCGTGCATCTGGATGCCGACGTGTGCGAGATCGGCAAGCTGCGCGACGCCGACGTGCGCGTGTGTGGCGATGTCGCGGCAAGTCTGTCTCGCCTCGCACCGCCGTGCGCTGCCCAGATGCACGGCCGCCATGCCGCCGCGCGCCGCGCCTGGCGCGGCCTGTGCCTGGAACGCAAGCTGCGCTTCGGCGCGCGCTACGACGCGCCGGGCGACGGCGTCTACGCGCCCGCCCTGCTCAGGCGCATGTCGGAAATGGCGCCCGAGGCGATCGTCGCCTGCGACGTCGGCCAGCATCAGATGTGGGTGGCGCAGCACTGGCGCTTCACCCATCCGCGCAAGCACCTCACCAGCGGCGCGCTCGGCGCGATGGGCTTCGGCCTGCCGGCGGCGATCGGCGCGCAGCTGGAGAATCCGAAAGCGCAGGTGGTGTGCGTGAGCGGCGACGGTTCGTTCCTGATGAACGTGCAGGAGCTGGCCACGCTGAAGCGCTACGGCTTGCCGGTGAAGATCGTGCTGCTCGACAACCAGGCGCTGGGCATGGTGCGGCAGTGGCAGGAGCTGTTCTTCGATCGCCGCTATTCCGAGATCGACCTGTCCGACAACCCGGATTTCGCCGTGGTCGCGCGCGCCTTCGGCATCGAGGCGCTGTCGGTGAACCAGGCCGCCGATGTCGAAGGCGCACTGCAGGCATTGCTGGACGCGCCCGGCCCCGCGCTGCTGCACGTCGCCATCGACACCGCCGCCAACGTCTGGCCGCTGGTGCCGCCGAATCACAACAACGCGCAGATGATGGATGCCGATGAGGTGACATCGCTGCCCGGCACTAATGCGACTCCATCTTCTTCCTCTCCCGAGGCTTTCCCCCATGCGATACCAGCTTGAACTCACCCTGCGACACGCCGAAGGCGCCCTCGCCCGTGTGCTCGGCACCGCCGAACGGCGTGGCTTCCGTCCCGTGTCGGTGGATGGCGAGGCGCAACCCGACGGCGACCGCTGGCATCTGCGCATGACCGTCGAAGGTGATCGCTCCGACGAATCGCTGCAGAACCAGCTCGCCAAGCTCTACGACTGCCTGTCCGTCGAGGTGGTGCCGTGCCCGTGAACGCCAGCAACGTCACTCCCATCACCGAAGCCGCGAACGCCGAGAAACCGAAGCTGTGGTTCGACGGCAAGATCGCCGACGTCGATGCCTTGCAGGCCGACCTGACCACGCACGCCATGCATTACGGCAGCGGCGTGTTCGAAGGCATCCGCGCCTACGCCACCAAGCACGGCGCGGCCGTTTTCCGCCTGCCTGAACACCTGGAGCGCATGCGCCGCGGCGCCGAACTGCTGGGCATGAGCTTCGATACGCAGCAAGCCACCGAAGCTACGCTGGCGACATTGCGCGCCAACCACCATCGCGACGCCTACATCCGTCCACTGGCCTGGTACGGCGAAGGCAGCTTCGGCCTCGATGTCAGCGGCCGTCCGCAGCACATGATGGTCTCGACCACGCCGACGCTGGTGCATCTGGCCGGTTCGCGCGCGCGCGTGGCCGTGTCCAGCTGGCGCCGCAATCCCGCCGATTCGCTACCGCCGCTGAAGCTGTGCGGCGCCTACGTCAACTCCATCCTCGCCAAGCGCGAGAGCAAGGCGCGCGGCTTCGACGAAGCGCTGTTCGTCGACAAGGACGGCTTCGTCGTCGAATGCACCGGTGCCAACGTCTTCGCGGTGAAGAACGGCCGCGTCACCGCCATCGAGCATCGCGATGCCCTGCCCGGCATCACGCGCGACACCTTGATCGCTTTGAGCGGCGCGCAATCAGGCACGCTCACCTACGAGGAATTGCTCGACGCCGACGAAGTGTTCGCCTGCGGCACCGCCGCCGAGGTGGCGCCGATCGCCGAGATCGAGGATCGCAGCTTCGGCGACAACCCGATCACGCGCGAGCTGGCCGCGCTGTACGCGCGCGTGGTGCGTGGCGAGGAGTCCGTCTCCTCGAAATGGCTGACGCCGGTCTGAGTTCTGAATCATGGATCCTGCCGTAGCCAACGACACTCCCGTCTCCGTCTCCGTCGCCGACGTACTGGCGGCGCAGGCGCGGCTGCGGCGTTATCTCGAAGTCACGCCCACGCACTACGCCGAACGTTTCGGCTGCTGGCTCAAGCTGGAGAACCTGCAACGCACCGGCTCCTACAAGGTGCGCGGCGCCATGAACGCGCTGCTGGCCGCGCGCGAGCGCGGCGACGAGCGCACCGTGATCACCGCATCCGCCGGCAATCACGCGCAAGGCCTGGCCTGGGCCGCGTATCGGCTGGGCATGCCGGTGATCACCGTGATGCCGCGTACGGCGCCGGAAACCAAAGTCGCCGGCGTCGCCCACTGGGGCGCCACCGTGCGCCTGCACGGCGAGACCTACGACGAAGCCAAGGCATTCGCCGCCGAACTGGCCGAACAGCACGACTATCGTCTGTTGTCCGCTTTCGATGACGCGGATGTGATCGCCGGCCAGGGCACGGTCGGGCTGGAACTGGCGGCGCTGTCGCCGGACGTGGTGCTGGTGCCGATCGGCGGCGGTGGTCTGGCGTCCGGTGTCGCGTTGGCATTGAAGTCGGCGTGCTTGTCCGGGACGCAAGCGTCCCGACGCGTGCGCATCGTCGGCGCGCAAGTCGAAGGTGTCGACGCGATGGCGCGCGCACTGCACGGCGACATGACATTGCGCGATCCCGCCGCCACGCTCGCCGACGGCGTGCGCGTCAAGGTGCCGGGCGAACTGACTCGTCGCGTGCTGGAAACACTGCTCGACGACATCGTCATCGTGCGCGAAGCCGAACTGCGCGAAACCCTGGTGCGGCTTGCGCTGGAAGAACACGTCATCGCCGAGGGCGCCGGTGCGCTGGCGTTGGCTGCCGGCCGCCGCATCGTCGGCAAGCGCAAGTGCGCGGTGGTGTCGGGCGGCAATGTCGATGCCGTCGTACTGGCACGCCTGCTCTCCGAAGTGCGGCCGCGGCCGCCACGCAAACCCCGGCGTCGTGTGCGCGAAGTCGATCCCGCCGTCCGTCTGGAGCGTGCACGACTTACACCGTCATTCCCGCGGAGGCGGGAATCCAGTGCCCCCGCTCCGGATTCCACGGAAGCAAGGCCACCGGATTCCCGCTTCACCGGGAATGACGAACCATCGCCCAAGCCACTCCCCCATACGAACAAGCAAGACAAGATTCCCGAGGAAATTCCCGCATGAACACTTCAGATCGAGGACGTGCTGTTGAAGGCACGACCGCCGCGCCCCCTCCTGGCGGCGCGCACGTCCGCATCTTCGACACCACCTTGCGCGATGGCGAGCAATCGCCCGGCTGCAGCATGTCGCCGCAACAGAAACTGGTGATGGCGCGGGCGCTCGACGAACTCGGCGTGGACGTCATCGAGACCGGCTTCCCGGCCAGCTCGCAGTCCGATCGCGAAGCCGCGGCGATGATCGCCCGTGAACTGCGCGAGCCGACATTGTGCGTGCTCTCGCGCTGCCTGCCCGCTGACATCGAGGCCTCCGCGCGTGCGCTGGAAGGCTCCGCCAAGCCGCGACTGCACCTGTTCCTGTCCACCAGCCCGCTGCATCGCGAGCACAAGCTGCGCATGAGCAGGCAGCAGGTGCTGGATGCGATCGCGACCAACGTCGCGCACGCACGCCGGCTGATCGACGATGTCGAGTTCTCGCCCGAGGACGGCATCCGCACCGAGCACGATTTCCTCGCCGAAGCCTGCGCCGTCGCCATCGCCAATGGCGCCAGCACCATCAACGTGCCGGATACGCTCGGTTACACCACACCGCAGGAAATCCGCGCGCTGTTCGAATTCCTGATTAGCACCGTGCCGGGCGCGCGCGACGTCGTGTTCAGCGCGCACTGCCACAACGACCTCGGCATGGCGGTCGCCAACTCGCTGGCCGCGATCGAGGGCGGCGCGCGCCAGGTCGAGTGCACCATCAACGGCATCGGCGAGCGCGCCGGCAACTGCGCGCTGGAAGAACTGGTGATGGCGCTGAAGGTCCGCAACGCCTGGTTCGAGGCCGACACCAGCATCGATACGCAGCGCCTGCTGCCGACCTCGCAGCTGCTCACGCGCCTGATCGGCATGCCGGTGCAACGCAACAAGGCGATCGTCGGCGCCAACGCCTTCGCCCACGAATCCGGCATCCATCAGCACGGCATGCTGCGTCATCGCGGCACCTACGAAATCATGCGCCCCGAGGATGTGGGCTGGCCCGATTCGCAGATGGTGCTGGGCCGCCATAGCGGCCGCGCCGCGGTCGCGCATCGCCTGCGCGCGCTGGGCTACACGCTGGAAGACGAACAACTCGACCAAGTCTTCACCGACTTCAAGACGCTGTGCGAGCAGCAGCGCGTGATCGACGACGGCGATCTGGAAGCACTGATGCACGGAGACACGCGCGGCGAGGGCTTCCGCCTGGCTTCGATGACGGTCAGCGATCGCGGCCAGCGCGCCAGCGCACAGGTCGAACTGTCCGATCCGGACGGCAAGCGCGTGAGCGAAAGCGCGCTCGGCGATGGTCCGGTCGATGCATTGTTTGCCGCACTGTCCGCCGCCACCGGCGTGAAGCTGACGCTGGAAAGCTATCAGGTGCACAGCGTCGGCATCGGCGCGGACGCGCGCGGCGAAGCCAACCTGAGCGTGCGCTGCGGTGACGGCTCCGGCGACAGCCGTGGCTATGAAGGCACCGGCACCAGCCGCGACATCATCGAAGCCAGCGCGCTGGCCTGGCTCGACATCGCCAACCGCGTACTGCGCGCACGCCGCAACGCCGATGCCGACGTGGTGGCCGCATGACATCCGCAACTCGTCCCGCCGCGCCTCGCACCATGTTCGACAAATTGTGGGACGCGCACGTCGTCGTCCCCGAGACGGAGGCCGCGCCCGCGGTGCTCTACATCGATCTGCACCTGATCCATGAAGTGACTTCGCCGCAAGCGTTCTCGGAGCTGCGCGCACGCGGACTGACGCCCGCGCGCCCGGAGCGCACCAAGGCGACCATGGATCACTCCACGCCGACCCTGCCTGCCGGTCCCGACGGCAAACTGCCCTACCACACCGAGGCGGCGGCGATCCAGGTCGACACACTGGCGCGCAACTGCGCCGAATTCGGCATCGAACTGTTCGACATGGGGTCCGCGCATCGCGGCATCGTGCATGTGATCGCGCCGGAACTCGGCTTCACGCAGCCGGGCATGACCATCGTCTGCGGCGACAGCCATACCTCCACGCACGGCGCCTTCGGCGCGCTGGCCTTCGGCATCGGCACCAGCGAGGTCGGCCACGTGCTCGCCACGCAATGCCTGCTGCAGCGCAAGCCGAAGACGATGTCGATCACCGTCGATGGCGAGCTCGATCCCGGCGTCGGCGCCAAGGACGTGATCCTGCACGTCATTGGCATGATCGGCGTGAACGGCGGCACCGGCCACGTCATCGAATATCGCGGCTCCGCCATCCGCGCGATGGACATGGAGCAGCGCATGACCTTGTGCAACATGTCCATCGAGGCCGGCGCGCGCGCCGGCATGGTGGCGCCGGACGACATCACCTACGCGTGGCTGGCCAAGGCGCCGCGCGCGCCCGGTGCCGGCGTCGTCAACAGTCTTGAGCTCGCGCAGGCGAAGGCGCGCTGGTCGCAGTTCGTCACCGACGATGGTGCGCACTTCGATCACCAGGTGTGGATCGACACCCGGGATATCCGTCCGACGCTGACCTGGGGCACGCACCCCGGCACGGCCATCGCCGTGGATACGCCGATTCCGGCACCAGGCGACGCGGCGGCGCGGAAATCGCTGGACTACATGCAGCTCGAAGCCGGACACCCCCTGCTGGGCACGCCGGTGGATGTCGTGTTCGTGGGTTCCTGCACCAACGGCCGCCTGAGTGACATGCGCGCCGTCGCGCGCGTGCTGCGCGGGCGCAAGGTCGCCTCGCACGTGCGCATGCTGGTGGTGCCGGGTTCCGAACAGGTGAAGCGCGAGGCCGAGGCCGAAGGCATCGACGCTGTCGTGCGCAACGCTGGCGCTGAATGGCGCGAGCCCGGTTGCAGCATGTGCATCGCCATGAACGGCGATCTGGTGGCGCCGGGACAGCTGGCGGTGAGCACCAGCAATCGCAATTTTGAAGGTCGCCAGGGGCCTGGCGCGCGCACGCTGCTGGCTTCGCCGCTGACTGCCGCGTGGGCCGCAGTGAATGGTCATGTGAGCGATCCGCGCGAGTTGTTCGAATCGCGTAAGGAGGTGGCGTGATGAGCAGCGGACTGCAATTCGTGCGGTCGCGCAGCGTCGTGCTGCGCCAGACCAACATCGACACCGATCAGATCATCCCGGCGCGCTTTCTCTCCACCACCGAGCGCAAGGGCCTGGGCCAGCATGCGTTCAACGACTGGCGTCGCCTGGCCGACGGCGCGCCGAATCCGGAATTCGCCTTCAACCAACCGGAGAACGCCGGCCGCAGCATCCTGCTCGCCGGCCGCAACTTCGGCTGCGGCTCCTCGCGCGAGCATGCGCCGTGGGCGCTGACCGATCTCGGCCTGCGCGCCATCGTCAGCAGCGAGATCGCCGACATCTTCCGCAACAATTCGCTGAAGAACGGCCTGCTGCCTGTGGTGCTGGACGAAGCCGACGTGCAGACGCTGATGCAGCGTCCCGACGACGAGCTGACCATCGACGTCGCCGCACGCGAACTGCGCACGCCGGACGGCCGCGCCTATTCCTTCCCGCTCGATGCCTTCGCCAGGACCTGCCTGCTCGAAGGTGTCGACGAACTGGGCTATCTGCTGGCCCGCAAACCCCAGATTCAAATCTACGAAACCCAAGTTTACGAGGCACGCCAACATGCACACTGAGATCCGGCACGCTGACATCGTCGTCCTCCCCGGTGACGGCATCGGTCCGGAAGTCACCGCCGCCGCCGTGGAGGTGCTGCAATTGGCGGCACAGCGCTACGGCCACCGCTTCAGATTGCAGGAACACCTGATCGGCGGCGCCGCCATCGACGCCACCGGCGAACCGCTGCCCGCCGCCACGCTGGACGCCTGCAAGCGCGCCGACGCCGTGCTGCTGGGCGCCGTCGGCGGACCGAAGTGGTCCGATCCCAACGCCAAGGTGCGGCCGGAACAAGGCCTGCTCGCGCTGCGCAAGGGGCTGGGCCTGTACGCCAACCTGCGTCCGGTGCAGCCGCATCCGGCCACGCTCGGCGCCGCGCCGATCAAGCCGCATCTGCTGGCCGGCGTCGACCTGCTGGTGGTGCGCGAGCTCACCGGCGGCATCTATTTCGGCAAGAAACAACGCGACGCCGACAAGGCCAGCGACCTGTGCGAGTACACCATCGCCGAGATCGAGCGCGTGGTGCGCCGCGCCTGCGAACTGGCGCGCGATCGCCGCCGCCACGTCACCTCGGTCGACAAGGCCAACGTGCTGGAGACCTCGCGCCTGTGGCGCGACGTGGCCACGCGCGTCGTCCGCGACGAGTTCCCGGACATCACGCTGGAGCACCAGCTGGTCGACTCGATGGCGATGCACCTGCTGTCGCGGCCGCGCGCCTACGACGTGATCGTCACCGAGAACATGTTCGGCGACATCCTCACCGACGAAGCCTCGATGCTGGCCGGCTCGATGGGCCTGCTGCCTTCCGCCTCGCTCGGCGAAGGCCGCGTCGGCCTGTATGAACCCATCCACGGCTCGGCCCCCGACATCGCCGGCCGCGGCATCGCCAACCCGATCGGCACCATCCTCAGCGTCGCGCTGCTGCTGCGCCATTCGCTGGGCCTGGAGCGCGAGGCTGCCTGCATCGAGCAGGCGGTCTCCGCCACCCTCGACGCCGGTATCCTCAGTGCCGACCTGGCCACGGCCGGCAATGCCGCGAGCACGGCCGGGGTCACCGCCGCCGTGCTCAATCGGATGGAAACGGGCTGCCAGGTGGCCGAACTGCGCGATTGAGGCACCCGCCCCCCCGCCAGCGGAGATTCGTCCCGCTGGCGGGAACCAGCGTTCAGCAGCGGCTGCTATAAATACAGAACCGATTGGTCTAGTATTGGGGTATGACCGCCCCATCCGCCCGCCAGCCGGCCTCCTCCGGCGCCGCCAGCAAGCCTGCCAGCCCCGGCCGGCCCAAGGATCTCGCCAAAGGCGCGGCGATCCTCGACGCCGCCAAGCGCATGTTCCTGCAGCACGGCTACGAGCGGATGAGCATGGACCAGATCGCCGCCGAGGCGGGCGTCTCCAAGCTCACCGTCTACAGCCATTACGGCGACAAGCAGACCCTGTTCCTGGAGGCCGTGAAGGCCCATTGCGACCAGCAGCTGCCCCTGACCCTGTTCGAGCCCTCCCCCGGCACGCCGCTGCGCGAGCGCCTGATGGAGATCGCCGAGGCCTTCCACGCCATGATCAGCTCGCCTGAGGCGGTCGCCGGGCACCGCCTGATGTGCACCCCGCAGATCGCCGATTCGGCGCTGCCGACCCTGTTCTGGGAGGCCGGCCCGAAGCGCATCAAGGACGGCTTCGCGGCCCTGCTGCAGCGGCGCATCAAGGCCGGAGAGCTTGAAATCGGCGACGTCCACCGCGCGGCGGTGCAGTTCTTCTCCCTGCTCAAGGGCGAATTCCACGACCGTCTGGTCATGGGCTGCGGCGGCGACATCACCGGCACGGTGGAGGAACATCTGAACGCCTCGGTCGACATGTTCCTGCGCGCCTACGAACGCCGCGCGCCAGTCGCCAAGGCGCGGGCATCGTGACCTCCGTCGCGGTGACTTCCGGCACTGCGTGCTGGTGTACTGCAACAGCGATCCTGTCTTCATCTTCCGCTACACAACCCCGTTAAAATCGCGGGCCGCCTTGCCCCGTATGAGATTCCGCATGCCGACGATGGACTACGCCAAAGCCCGCGAAACGATGGTGGAACAACAGGTCCGCCCCTGGGACGTGCTCGACGTGCGTGTCCTCGACGCACTGGCGACCCTGCCGCGCGAAGCCTTCGTGAACGAAACGCACCGCGCTCTCGCCTACAGCGACCTCGAGCTGCCGATCGGCCACGGCGAAAAGATGATGAAACCGGTGCTCGAAGGCCGCGCCCTGCAGGCGCTGGAAATCGATGCCGGAGACCGCGTGCTGGAAATCGGCAGCGGCAGCGGCTTCCTCGCCGCCTGCCTCGGCCGGCTGGCGCGCGAAGTGGTCGGCGTGGAACGCCATGCCGATCTCGCCGAGGCCGCGCGCGCGCGCCTGCAGACGCAAGGCATCGCCAACGTGCGCATCGAGACTGCCGATGCCTTCTCGTGGGAAGGTGACGGGCAGTTCGACGCGATCTGCGTCAGCGGCGCGGTGTCTGTAATTCCGCAGCGCTTCCTGCAATGGCTGCGCCCCGGCGGACGCCTGTTCGCCGTGCGGGGCGTTTCGCCGGTGATGGATGCCGTGCTCGTCCGCGCCGACGTCAACGGCCCGCGTACCCAATCGTTGTTCGAAACCGACCTCGCATATCTCGCCGGCGCCGCCCCCGCGCCCAAGTTTGACTTCTAAGTTGAAGGAATCTCCCATCATGAGTCGCCGCCCCCTCGCACTCACCCTTGCCATCGCCGCCCTGCTGCCGGCCTCGGCCTTCGCCGAAGACCTGCTGCAGACCTACGATCTGGCGCGCACAGGCGATCCGACCTACTCCGAAGCGGAATTCAGACGCCTGGCGACGAAGGAAGGCGCGGTGCAGGCGCGCGGACAGTTGCTGCCGCAGATCAACGGCAGTGCCGAATTGTCGCGGACGCACAGCAACAGTCAGGACGGCTTCGTCACCGCCACCGATCTGCAAGGCAATCCGGTCCGGATTTTCAGCGACGGCATTTCCAACACCCGCGGCCGGCAATACGGCGCTTCTCTGTCCCAGTCCATTTTCGACCTGGGCAAGATCAATAGCCTGCGCTCGCAGCGCGAGCTCAGCAAGGCTGCCGATTTCACGCTCGACAACGCAGGCAGCGACCTGATCACGCGCACCTCGGCGGCCTATTTCAATGTGCTGGTGCAGATCGAAACGCTGGCCGCGAACGAAGCCGCGGAAGCGGCCGCCAAGCGCCAGTTCGAATATGCCGACAAGCGCCTCGAAGTCGGTCTCGCGCCGATCACCGACGTGCACGAAGCCCGCGCCGAATACGACAGCGCCCGCGCCGCCACCATCCTGCAGCGCAACGCCCTGCAGGACGCGTATCAGGCATTGACCGAAATCACCGGCACCAAATTCATCAATCTGAAAGCGTTGCCGGACGATTTTCGCCCGGAGCTTCCGGCGGAGCAGAGCGCCGATACTTGGGTTGCTTCCGCCCTGGAACACAACCCGGGATTGAAGGCCATCGAATATCAGACCAAGTCCTCGGAAATCGACGTGTCCACGGCTCGCGCTGGGCATTTGCCCACCCTGAGCTTTGGCGCGAGCTACGGTCGCAACACCACCTGGAACGGCGACTCTTCATCGAGCTCGCTCAGCTCGATTGGCGGTGACGGCCACAGCCGTACCATCGGCCTGACATTGAACGTGCCGATCTTCTCGGGCGGCATCACGCAATCGCAGGTTCGCCAGGCCATTGCCACCCGCGACGCGACACGCGATGTGTACGAACAGCAGAAGCGGGCACTCGAGCGCAACACGCGCGATGCCTATCAGACACTCGTCGCCGGCGTCAGCGAAGTCGAGGCGCGCCGACTGGCCGTGGTGTCCGCCAAGGCCGCTTACGACGCCTCGCAGGTCGGTCTCGAAGTCGGTACCCGTACCGTGCTCGATGTGCTGATCAACCAACGCACCCTGCTCCAGGCACAAACCGACTACGCACAGGCCAAGTACAACTTCCTGCAGAACCGTCTGCTGCTCGATCAGGCCGCCGGCTCGCTCGACATCGACGACCTCCGCGACATCAACCGCCTCCTGACCGCCGACGCCACCGCGCAGTTGTCTCCGGGGCAGGTCGAAACGGGCCCGCTGCCGACGACGCCCGCACCGCAGAACAAGTAATCGCCGCAAAAAACGGATTCCGGGTATCGATCCGCGCTTCAGCGCATCGGGCCCCGGAATCCGTTCGCGTTTCTAGGAACCGGCACGCATCCTGGATCCGGCAGGCAGATCGCCGGACACCAGTTCCAATGTGCGCTGCAGCGTCCCACGCCCCTGCTCCACCAGCGCCAATCCGGCCGCCGCCATGGCCGAGCGCGTTTCCGGCTCGCGTAGCAGCGATTCGATGGCATCGCCGACTTCGCCCGCATCGCGACAGATCCGCAACGCACCGGCGGCATCGAGCTGCCGCGCGATGTCGGCGAAGTTGTGCAGATGCGGTCCCGTGACCGCGACCGTGCCGACCGCGGCCGGCTCCAGCAGATTGTGTCCGCCGATGTCCTGCAGGCTGCCGCCGACGAAAGCGACGTCGGCGCAGGCGTAGAAATCCATCAACTCGCCCAGCGTATCGATCACGAACACGCCGTCGTCGCGATCCGGCCATTGCGTGAGCTGGCGTGTCGCCACGCGCCAACCGGCATCGATCGCCTGCTGCGTGACGCCGCGGAAACGCTCGGGATGGCGCGGCGCCCACAGCAGCAGCGCATCGGTCCAGCGTTCGCGCAAACGGCGATGGATGGCGATCACCACCGCTTCTTCTTCCACGTGCGTGCTGGCGGCGATCCAGATCGGCCGCACGCCCACGCGCGCGCGGAACGCATCGGCCGTGGCGTGCAGGCCTTCCTCGTCGATGGTGATGTCGAACTTGAGATTGCCGGTGACCACGACCGCATCGCGATCGGCGCCCAGGCGCACGAAGCGTTCGCCGTCCCGACGCGATTGCGCGGCCACCTTGCGCACCGTGCGCAGGGCGCGACCGACCAGTGCGCGCAGTACGCGATAGCCGCGCAGCGAACGCTCCGACAGGCGCGCGTTGACGATGTAGACCGGGATGCCCTGATCGCGGCAGCAGAACAGCAGATTCGGCCACAACTCGGTTTCGACGATCATGCCCAGTTGTGGACGGAAGTGCGCGAGGAAACGCTTCACGGCGCCAGACAGGTCGTAAGGCAGGTAGACGTGTTCGATGCGATCGCCCCACAGCGCGCGCGCGCGCATCGAGCCGGTCGGTGTGATGGTGGTGACCAGGATGCGCAGGTCCGGACGTTCGCGCAGCAGGCTGTCGACCAGGGGCGCGGCGGCATTCACCTCGCCCACCGAGACGGCGTGCACCCAGACGGTCTCCGCATGCGGCGCGCCGACATAGACGGAATAGCGCTCGTTCCAGCGCTGGAAATATTCGGTCTGGCGGAAGCCGCGCCAGATCAGGTGATAGATCGTGATCGGCGCGAGCACGTACAGGACGGCCGAATACAGCCCGCGCAGCAGACGCTCGATGACGCGCTCGTTTGTCGCGGGCACGGTCACGATCTGTCGGATGCGGCAGGGGCGGCGTTCACCTTCACAGCATAGCCGCAGCGCCGGACCGTTAGAATCACCGGATAGAATCAGCGCATGTCAACGACGCCCCCGCCTCTTCCACCACCTCCGCTCGGCATCCGACACTGGCCGACATGGATCAACATCGGCGCGATGTGCCTGCTGGCGCGCCTGCCCTGGTCCTGGCAGCGGGTGCTGGGCCGATGGATCGGCGGCACGCTGCGCAGGCTGCTGCCGGAACGGCGCGCGATCGCCGCGCGCAATCTCGAACTCTGCTTTCCCGAACTCGACGCCGAGGCGCGCGATGTCCTGCTGCGCGAGCATTTCGCCGCGCTCGGCATCGGCCTGTTCGAGTTCGCGCGCGCCTGGTGGGGCTCGGTCGCGCCGCTGCGGCGCGGGATGCGCGTGGAAGGTCTCGAACACATCGAAGCCGCACGCGCCGGCGGCCGCGGCGTGATCGTCGTCTCCGGCCACTTCACCACGCTGGAAGCCGCGGCGCGGCTGATGTGCGATCACCTGCCGCTGGCCGGCATGTATCGTCCGCATGCGGAGCCGGCGATGGAATGGGCGGTGCGTCGCGGACGCGCGCGCTACGCCACGGCGATGTTTCCCAAGCAGGACGTGCGCGGCACCGTGCGTCATCTCAAGCGCGGCGGGCTGCTGTGGTACGCGCCGGATCAGGATCCAAGCCGCGGCGACAGCGTGTACGTGCCGTTCTTCGGACAGCCGGCGCACAGCCTCACCTCCACGCATCAGCTCGCACGCCTGTCCGGCGCCTCGGTGGTGCTGTTCCAGCACGAGCGCCGTGCCGATGGCGGCTACACCATGAAACTCTCGCCGATGCTGGAGGATTTCCCTTCCTCCGACGCCACCGCCGACACAGCAAAGGTGATGGCCGGCATCGAAGCGATGGCGCGCGCGGTGCCCACGCAATACCTGTGGATCCATCGCCGCTTCAAGCGGCGTCCGGATGGCGTGTCGCCCTACGCCGGCATCGGGAAGCGCTAGGTTCCGCCCGCTACGCGATCGCCGTCGCCGCGGCACGGCCTGCGCGCCGCCCCGAGAACAGGCAGCCGCCGAGGAAACTGCCTTCCAGTGCGCGATAGCCGTGCACACCGCCGCCACCGAAGCCCGATGCCTCGCCGGCCGCATACAACCCAGGGAGCGGCTGGCCATCGGGCGCGAGTACGCGCGCCTCCAGATCGGTCTCGAAACCGCCCAGGCTCTTGCGGGTGAGGATGTGCAGGCGCACCGCGATCAGCGGACCGTTGGCCGGATCGAGAATGCGATGCGGCTTGGCCACGCGCGTCAGCTTGTCGCCGCGATAGCGACGCGCGTTGTGGATCGCCATTACCTGGCTGTCCTTGGTATACGGATTGTCGAACTGCAGATCGCGCGCCTGGATCTCGCGCCGGATCTGCGCGACGTCGAGCAGGTTGTCGCCGCTCAATGCATTCATCCCCGCGACCAGTTCCTCGAGCGTATCGCGCACGATGAAATCGCGGCCATGCTCTTTGAACGCCTCCACCGGCCCCGGCGCGCGCTTGCCGACGGCGCGCTTGAGCACCTGGCGCCAGCTTTTGTTGGTGAGGTCGGGATTCTGTTCCGAGCCGGACAAGGCGAACTCGCGCTTGATGATCGCCTGATCGAGAATGAACCAGCTGTAGTCGTGACCGCTGCCGCGCAGATATTCCAGTGTGCCGAGTGTGTCGAAACCAGGCCACAGCGGCATCGGCAAGCGTTTGCCGGTAGCGTCGAACCACAGCGACGAGGGCCCCGGCAGAATGCGGATCGCGTGCATCGGCCAGATCGGATTCCAGTTCTCGATGCCTTCCACGTAATGCCACATGCGATCGCGATTGATCAGGTTCGCGCCCGCGGCCGCGCCGATGTCGAGCATGCGCCCATCCACGTGCGCGGGCACGCCGCAGATCATGTGCGCGGGTGCGGCGCCGAGGCGCTCCGGCCAATAACGGCGCACCAGTTCGTGATTGCCGCCGATGCCGCCGGAACAGATGATCACCGCTTGCGCGCGTTGCTCAAAATCACCGACGACCTCGCGTGAACTCGACTTGCCGCGATCCATCCCGTCCGGCGCCAGCACGCTGCCGCGCGCGCCGGTGACGGTGCCGTTCTCGACGATGAGTCCATCCACGCGATGACGGAAGGCGAAACGCAGCAGGCCTTTCTTCTCCGCCTCGCGCGCGCGCCGCACGAACGGCTCGATCACGCCGGGACCGGTGCCCCAGGTGACGTGGAAGCGCGGCACCGAATTGCCGTGACCGATCGAACCATAGCCGCCGCGTTCGGCCCATCCCACCACGGGAAACCAGCGCATGCCCATGCCGTGCAGCCAGGCGCGCTTTTCGCCAGCGGCGAAGTCCACGTAGGCCTCGGCCCAGCGTCGCGGCCACAGATCCTCTTCCCGATCGAATGCCGCCGTGCCCATCCAGTCGGCCAGCGCCAGCGCGTGCGAGTCGCGGACTCCCATGCGCCGCTGCTCCGGCGAATCGACGAAGAACAAGCCACCGAACGACCAGAACGCCTGCCCGCCGAGACTCTGCTCCGGCTCCTGCTCCAGCACCAGCACGCGTTTGCCGGCATCGGTCAGCTCGGTGGCCGCGACCAGGCCGGCGAGGCCGGCACCGATGACGATTGCATCGTTCGAGTCCTGCATCTCGCCCACCCCCACGTGACGGAAGGCCTCGAATTTAACGCGGTGCGGAGGACTTGCCTATCTCCCAAGAGCCAAACGGAGAAAGTCTCCACTCTTCGCTTCTAAGAATGCCGAACCCACCTCAGCAACCGGAGACCCGGAGGGCGGCGCACAAGGATGTGCGCCGTTTTTCGACCGAGCCAGGATGGCGAGTCGAAAAATCCTGATAACAACGAAACTCTGGGGCTGCTTCGTCGGGGAAAGCGTTTTTCTTTGGTTCGTTTCTTTGATTCGCGCCATCCATGGCGCTCACCCCTTCGGGGCCGGCTGCGCCGTTCGCACGCGCTCCTGCGCGTGCAGTGACGCTTATCAAAAGAAATGAACTCGGCCGCGCAGCGGACGAAACGCTTTTGATCTTCAACAAGCAACGACAACAGCAAAACCCAAATGGATCCCAGCTTCCGCTGGGACGACGATCAAGCAAGAAGCTGGATGACCAGCCATTCGGCTGTTAAAAACCCGGCTTCCGCCGGAATGACGAACAACAGCAACAACAAAATGGGTCCCAGCTTGCGCTGGGATGACAGCTACAGCAGGAGCAACATCAAAGTGGATCCCAACTTTCCTTGGGACGACGATCCGAACAAAACACCCTAACCACTCCGCCGCCTGAAAAGCAGGAACGAGATCGTCAGCAACACCAGCGACGGAACCACATAGGCGATGCGGTAATCGAACTTGTACACGCCTGCCAGCGACACGAACTGCGTCTGCAGCAGCCAGAACCCGAGCGCGAACACCATGCCGATGAACAACCGCTTGCCCGCGCCGCCGCTGCGCAAGGTGCCGAACGCGAACGGAATCGCCGCCAGGCACAACGCCAGCACATTGAGCGGATAGAACCACCGCCCCCAATAATGCTGTTCGAACTCGCTGGCATCGAGATTGTTGCGCTGCCGGTACTTGATGCCCTCGCGAAGATCGTGCGAGGTCATGTAACGCGGCCGCGAGATGTTGCGCGCGCTCGCCGCCAGCGCGGCCGCATCGAGCTTCGAGGCCCAGTGTTCTTCCAGGACTTCGGTCTGCGTCACCGAATTGGTTTCAAAATAAGTGCGTTTGACATTGCGCAGCAGCCACCCGCCCTTGCGATGCTCGGCGATATTGACGCGGGCGATCGATTCCAGGCGGCCGTCACCGGCGAACTCGTACAGGCGCACATCCCGCAGCTCCACGCCGCCTTGGGGAAGTTCCCGCCCGTTCTGCGCGTTGAGGAAGGTGTCGCCCTCGCGTGCCCACAAGCCGGAGTATTGCGCCACCGTCATGTCCCTCGATTTCGCCGAAGCCTTCAGGCCATCGGCGCTGCGCTGCCCCCACGGCCCGAGGCTTTCGCCGCTGAGCACCATCAATGCGGTGAGGATGAGCAACGGCGTCGCCACCGAGATGCTCAACCGGCGCCGCGACAATCCCAGCGCGCGCAATGCGGTCAATTCGGAACTCGCCGCCAGCTGC
Source organism: Luteimonas sp. GW821-FHT14E02 (assembly GCF_058803905.1). Taxonomy (NCBI): domain Bacteria; kingdom Pseudomonadati; phylum Pseudomonadota; class Gammaproteobacteria; order Lysobacterales; family Lysobacteraceae; genus Luteimonas; species Luteimonas sp. GW821-FHT14E02. The sequence goes on from NZ_JBXAPK010000005.1 coordinate 191,739, forward strand.
CCGAGCCCCATCAGCGCGCCGATCACCGCCGCGGTCGGGAACATCGTGTAGGCCCGGCGCGGAATCGTGTAGACCATGAACGTGATGGCGTCGAAGAAGCTGTAGTTGCCCTTGCCGACGTCGCCGATTTCATCGACGAGACCGTTGATCACGTCGAGACCGACCAGCACCGTCCAGGTCAGCAGCACGGTGGTGGCTACCGTGCGCGCGACGTACTGGTCATGGATCTTGGGAAACGGCGTCATGCGTGCCGCTCCGCCACCACGCGGCGCAGACGCTTCTTGCGCATCCGCCCGTCCTGCAGGTAGGCCCAGATCGCGAAAGCGAGCAGCGGCACGGTCAGCCACCACAGGCCGAGCGCCAGCGAGACCTTGCCCTTCGACAGCCAGTCGGTGCCCATCCACATCAGGTTGGTACCGACCAGATAGGCCAGGAAGCCGAGCAGCACGCGGCCATAGCGCGACTGCCGCGGCGAACTGCGCGCCAGCGGGATCGCCAGCAGCGCGAAGGCGAGCGCGAGTAGCGGCGGCGTCAGGCGCTGGTGCAGCTGGGCGCCGGCCTGCCGACGCGGATCGCTGAGCAGGGCCACGGTCGACAGCAGTTCCGGATCGTCCTTCTTGGCTTCCTCTTCCGCCGCCGGCAGGCGCACGTCGTTGCTGGCGTAGCGCATCAGCCGGTAGTCGCGGCCGTCAGCGAGCGGGCCTTCGACGCGGAAGCCCTCGTTGAGCTTGAGATAGCGCTCGGTGCCGTCGACCTCGAGATTGCCGGTCAACGCGGTGGTCACATCCAGCCGCTCGTCGGTCTGGCGATAGACGAACACGCGCGACATGCTGCGCCCGTCGGTGGACATGCCGCCGACGTAGACCACACCGTCGCCGCCCGGCAGTTCGATGAAGCGCCCAGGCTCCAGCCCCGCCACCAGCAGGCTGCGGTTGCCGGCCTCGATCAGCTGCTGCGAATAGTTGCGCGCCCACGGCCCGAGCCACATCGAGCACATGCCGATGAAGATCACCATCGGCAGCACCAGCATCATCACCGGCCGCAGCAGGCGCCGCGGGCCGACGCCGATCGAGGCCAGCACCGGCATTTCCGAATCCCGGTACAGGCGGCTCACGCCCAGCAGCAGGCCCAGCATGAGGCCCAGGGGCAGGATCAGCGGCAGGTAGTTCAGCAACTGCAGGCCCAGCTGGGAGAGCATCAGCCCGGCCGCGATCCGCCCGCCGGCGATGTTGCGCAGCACGTCCGCGAAGACCCCGCCGAGGCTGACGATCAACAGCACCACCAGGACCGCGAACGTGGCCTGGGCAAATTCGCGGAACAGGTAGGAGTCGAGCTTCGGCATCAAGACGGTGGGATCTGGCTCTTGGCGGGTGGAATCGATCGGGGCCGGGGCGGTGGCCTGATAGACTTGAGAGTTCGCGACTCGGCCTTCCGGCCGTCCCGTCCTGACGGGGACGGGTAGTATCCCTGTCGAATCGTGAACAGCCGATTGTAAACAATACGACGCCAGCAACACTTCGCCCGAACCAGAGCCCCGAACAAGAGTCATGACCCTTCAATTCACCCTGAACCGCGACACACCGGCCACCGCGGCCACCGACTGCATCGTCGTGGGCGCCTATGGCGACAAGACGCTGACGCCCGCCGCACAGGCCCTGGACAGCGCCAGCGCCGGCCGCCTCGCCGCCCTGATCGAGCGTGGCGACATCGAAGGCAAGACCGGCAAGACCGCGCTGCTGCACGACCTGCCCGGCGTGACCGCGCCACGCGTGCTGGTGGTGGGGCTGGGCGACAAGGCCAAGTTCGGTGTTCCGCAGTACCTCAAGGCCGTGGGCGATGCCGCGCGGGCGCTGAAGTCCGGCCCGGCGCAGCAGGCGCTGTTCACCCTGTCCGAGCTCGACGTCCCCGGCCGCGACAAGGCCTGGAACATCCGTCAGGCCGTGATCACCGCCGCCCACGCCAACTACCGCTACGTCGCCACCCTGGGCGAGAAGAACAAGGCCAGGCACGACGACTCCGGCCTGAAGGGCTTCGCCGTGGCCGGCGACGACGCCACCGCGCTGGCGCAGGGCGAGGCCATCGCCGCGGGCGTGGAATTCGCGCGCGGCCTCGGCAACCTGCCGCCCAACATCTGCACGCCGGCCTATCTCGCCGAGCAGGCGCAGTCCTTCGCCGCCGGGCACGATGGCGCCGAAGCCGAAATCCTCGACGAAGCGCAGATGGAAGCGCTCGGCATGGGCTCGCTGCTGGCGGTCGCGCGCGGCTCGGCCAATCGCCCGCGCCTGATCGTGCTGCGCTGGAATGGTGGCGGCGATGCGAAACCCTATGCCCTCGTCGGCAAGGGCATCACCTTCGACACCGGTGGCGTCAATCTCAAGACGCAGGGCGGCATCGAGGAAATGAAGTACGACATGTGCGGCGGCGCCACCGTCATCGGCAGCTTCGTCGCCGCGGTGAGGATGAAGCTCCCGCTCAATCTGGTCGTGGTGGTGCCGGCGGTGGAGAACGCCATCGACGGCAACGCCTACCGTCCCTCCGACGTGATCACCTCGATGTCCGGCAAGACCATCGAAGTCGGCAACACCGACGCCGAAGGCCGCCTGATCCTGTGCGACGCCCTCACCTACGTGCAGAAGTACGAGCCGCAGGCCATCGTCGACGTCGCCACGCTCACCGGCGCCTGCATGGTCGCGCTCGGCCGCTACGCCTCCGGCCTGATGAGCAAGCACGACGACCTGGCCTCCGAACTGCTCACCGCCGGCGAGAACGTCTTCGACCGCGCCTGGCGCCTGCCGCTGTGGGACGAATACCAGACCATGCTCGAATCCAGCTTCGCCGACGTCTACAACATCGGCGGGCGCTGGGCGGGTGCGATCACCGCCGGCTGCTTCCTCGCGCGCTTCACCGAAGGCCAGCGCTGGGCGCACCTCGACGTCGCCGGCACCGCCAGCGACGAGGGCAAGCGCGGCATGGCCACCGGCCGGCCGGTAGGCTTGCTGACGCAGTGGCTGCTCGACCGCGCGGCGTAACGCCGATCACTGAAGCCAATCACTGACGTCTCGTGCCGCGCGCCGACTTCTACCTGATCGCCAAGCCGCGCTTCCGCGAAGAACCGCTGCGGCTGGTCTGCGAGCTGGCGCGCAAGGCCTACGACGCCAACCACTGGACGCTGGTGCTGGCGCGCGACACGGCACAGGCCGAGGCGCTGGACGACCTGCTGTGGGACATGGGCGACGACACCTACATCCCGCACCAGATCGCCGGCACCGACGAGGAAGACGAGCTCACGCCGGTGCTGATCGCGCCACCCGAGTTCGACGCGCCGCTGCGGCCGCTGGTGATCAACCTGCGCGACGACGCCGTGCAGGACGGCTTCGAGCGTGTGCTGGAAGTGGTGCCTGCCGACGAATCCGCGCGCGGCCCGCTGCGCGAGCGCTGGACGCAGTACAAATCGCGCGGGTTGGAAGTCAACAAGCACGACATGTAGTTTTTGATCTTCCTTCCCCCTCTGGGGGGAAGGTGCCCCGAAGGGGCGGATGAGGGCGGGAAATCACTGACCGGGAAACGCTCCCTGGCCAATCACTCTCCCACGCTCATCCGGCGCTGCGGTTCGGCCGCTCGACGAGCGGCTTCACCCTTCTCCCGGCGGGAGAAGGGAAAAACTAAAGACATCACTTTTTCGAATCCAAGATTCAGCCCTATGCCTCTCGCCCCCGGTTACGACCCGAAAACCTTCGAAACCCGCCTGTACGCCGAGTGGGAAAGCAGCGGCGTCTTCGCGCCGCAAGGCGACGGCCCGGCCTACAGCATCCTGCTGCCGCCGCCGAACGTCACCGGCACCCTGCACATGGGTCACGCCTTCCAGCACACGCTGATGGATGCGCTGGTCCGCTACCACCGCATGCGCGGCTACCGCACGCTGTGGCAGGTGGGCAGCGACCACGCCGGCATCGCCACCGAGATGGTGGTGGCGCGCAACATCGATCGCGAAGGCCTGACCCGCGACGGCCTCGGCCGCGAGAAGTTCATCGAAAAGGTCTGGGAGTGGAAGGCGCAGTCCGGCGACACCATCGAACGGCAGATGCGCCGCCTCGGCGCCTCCGGCGACTGGTCGCGCAGCGTGTTCACGATGGACCCGATGGCGTCGGATGCCGTCACCGAAGCTTTCGTCAGCCTCTATGAAGAAGGATTGATCTATCGCGGACAGCGCCTGGTCAACTGGGATCCGGGGCTGAAGACCGCCATTTCCGACCTGGAAGTCGTCAACGAGGAGGAAGACGGCTTCCTCTGGTCGATCGCCTATCCACTCAGCGACGGTAGCGGCACGCTCACCGTCGCCACCACGCGACCGGAAACCATGCTCGGCGACACCGCGGTGATGGTGCACCCGGAAGACGAACGCTACGCGCATCTTGTCGGCAAGACCGTGCGCCTGCCGCTGACCAACCGCGACATCCCGATCATCTCCGACACCTACGTCGATCGCGAATTCGGCACCGGCGTCGTGAAGGTGACGCCCGCGCACGACTTCAACGACTACGCCGTCGGCCAGCGCCACAGCCTGCCTTTGATCAACATCTTCACGCCGGACGCGAGGATCAAATGGAGCCGCTGGCATGACGGCGCACAGACGAGCCATTCCGAAGTCCAGGAGGACGGCAGCCTTCTGCTCAAGGATGGCGGCACGCTTGGCGCCGATTTCCTGCCTAGCGGCACCGTCGACAACATCCCATCCACATACCGTGGCCTGGACCGATACAAGGCGCGCGAAGCCGTTCTGGCCGATCTCGAAGCGCTCGGCCTGCTGGTTGAGACCAAAGCCCATAAGCTGCAAGTCCCGCGCGGCGATCGCACCAACCAGGTTATCGAGCCGTATCTGACGGACCAATGGTTCGTGAAGATGGATTCGTTCGCCGAACGCGGCCTCGCGCTTGCTGAAAACGGATCGGTGAAATTCGTTCCACCAAACTGGATCAACACCTATCGCCACTGGATGGAAAACATCCAGGACTGGTGCATCAGCCGCCAATTGTGGTGGGGTCATCGCATCCCGGCGTGGTATGACCGGGATGGCTCTGTTTACGTCGCGAGAAACGAAACCGAGTTGCTCGAAAAGAATCCCCATCTTTACGACCCGAGTGCAACGAACAACCTGAGCGTCGTCCGCGACAGCGACGTCCTCGAAACCTGGTTCTCCTCAGCGCTGTGGCCGATCAGCACCATGGGCTGGCCCAACGCGGACACGATGCAGGCACGTGATTTCGATCGTTTCGTGCCCTCCAGCGTGCTCGTCACCGGCTTCGACATCATCTTCTTCTGGGTGGCGCGGATGATCATGATGACCGACCACTTCATGCCGCCGTCGCTGCCCGACACCGCGCGCGTGCCGTTCAAGGACATCTACATCACCGGCCTCGTGCGCGACAAGGACGGGCAGAAGATGTCCAAGTCGAAGGGCAACATCCTCGACCCGCTCGACCTGATCGACGGCATCTCGCTCGACGACCTGCTCGCCAAGCGCACCACCGGCCTGATGAAGCCCAAGGATGCGCCGAAGATCGAGAAGGCCACGCGCAAGGAATTCTCCGATGGCATCCCCGCCTTCGGCGCCGACGCGCTGCGCTTCACTATGGCCGCGCTGGCGGGTCCCGGCCGCGACATCAAGTTCGATCTCGCGCGCTGCGAGGGCTACAAGAATTTCTGCAACAAGCTGTGGAACGCCACGCGTTTCGTGCTGATGAACACCGAAGGATTCACGGCACCCGCAGCCGGCGAAACTCCGACCGTCGCGCCGGTCACGGACGCGGAGCGCTGGATTCTCGCCCGCCTCGCCAAGACCGCCGCCGAGGCCGAAGCGCATTTCACCGCCTACCGCTTCGATCTGCTGGCGCAGAGCCTGTACGAGTTCGCCTGGAACGAGTTCTGCGACTGGTTCGTCGAACTGGCCAAGCCCGCCTTGAATGGCGACGACCCTGCGGCCGCCGACAGCACCCGCCACACGCTGCTGTTCGTGCTTGAACGCGTGCTGTGCCTGCTGCATCCGCTGGTGCCGTTCGTCACCGAGGAGCTGTGGCGACAGGTCGCGCCCAGGCTCGGCATCGACGGGCGCACGATCATGCTGCAGCCTTATCCGCACAGCGCCGATTTCGCCGTGCAGGCCTATGCCGATGCGGAAGCCGACATCGAATGGGTCAAGGCGATGGTCTCGGCGCTGCGCCGCATTCGCAGCGAGCTCGGCGTGTCGCCGACGAAGACGGTCAAGCTGCTGTTGCAGGAAGGCTCGGCGGAGGATGCCGCCCGCATCGCGCGGCATGCGTCGCAGCTGAAGTTCCTCAACCGCCTCGAAAGCATCGATATGGTCGCGGGTGATCCGCCGCCCGCCGCGGCCGCGCTGGTCGGCTCGCTGAAGCTGCTGGTTCCGCTGGAAGGTCTGGTGGACCTCGACGCCGAACGCGCGCGCCTCGACAAGGAGATCAAGCGCGTGCAGAGCGAGCTGGCGAAATCGCAAGGAAAACTCGCCAGCGACACCTTCGTGCAGAACGCGCCTGTGGCCGTCGTGGAGCAGGAGCGCAAGCGCCTGGCTGACTGGACCGCCCAACTCGAGACACTGACGGCCCAGCGCGCGCGGCTTTGAATTCCGCCCCCAAGCGGAAAGTCTCTTGGAGCAACCGACAATGAGCCGTCATCCCGGCGAAAGCCGGGATCCAGCTTTGGTTCTCGAAAACATCATCTGCCAGATGAAGGATCGGATCCCGGCTTTCGCCGGGATGACAAGCCTGTTACGCGCGTTTCAATCGCGCTCAATCCTCGCTCAGCAATTCCTTCGCCATCACGATCGCATCCTCCCTGCCAAACTTGGCAGGGTAATAGCGCGGCCGTCGCCCGATCTCGTTGAAGCCTTCATCGTGATACAGCGCGATGGCGTGCGGATTCGAAGGCCGTACTTCGAGAAAGATGCGCTGCGCGCCGAAACCACGCGCGTTATTCATCAACGCCCGCAGCAGCTTGCGGCCATGCCCGCGACTCTGCGCCAGCGGATCGACACACACATTGAGCACGTGTGCCTCATCGGCGGCCACACTGAGCACGCCGTAGCCGATGATCCGGCCCTCGCTCTGCCGGCCTTCACCCAGCATGACCCACGCCGGATACTCGGCACGCAGGCAGTCGCGAAAAATGCCCTGGGTCCACGGGAAGGGATAGGCGCGGCGCTCGATCTCCATCACGGCATCGAGATCCGCCTCGCGCATCGGCCGCAGACTGCCGGCCGGCGCCGCTCCGGCTTCTTGCGTGGTGACCGCGCTCATGCCGGCGACCGTCCTCGCAACGCGCGCAAGCGCGGCCACAGCGCGCGTTTGGCGGATGCGTTGCGCAGGCGCGCGGCCGGCCCCCATTCGCGGCACAGCGCAATGGCGTCGGCGGCATCGCGATCACGGCCGGCGGCACGCAACAAGGCCAGCAGCAGCGCATCCTCGGGAAGCATCTCTTCTGATGCCTGCGCTTGCGGCGAAGCCGTGAAATACAACGTATGGCCCAAGGCCTCCAGCACTTCGCGCTGCAACGGATCCCAACTCATGCGCTTGCATCCGTGGTATCGACCGGCAAACGCCGCCGCTTGAACCACAGCAGCGGCCCGGACAGTGCGTACAGCACCGTCGCCGTCAACAGCGTCTTGGGCGGATCGATCACCAGTGCGATCAACACCGCCACCACCAGCAGCAACGCGAAGAACGGCACGCGATCGGATTTCGCCCCGCGCCCGCCCTTGAAGCTGTTGTAGCGGATGCCGCTGACCATCAGCAGGCCGGCGAGGACGGTGACGACGAGCGCGACGTATCGCATCTCGTCGCCGCTCAGGTCGAGATCGTGGAACGTCCACACGAAGCTCGCCATCAGCCCCGCCGCCGCCGGGCTGGCCAGGCCGATGAACCAGCGCTTGTCGACCTTGCCCACCTGGCTGTTGAAGCGCGCCAGCCGAAGCGCGGCGCAGGCCGCGTACAGGAACGCCGCCAGCCAGCCGATCCGGCCGATGGTGATGCCGTCGAGCTTCAGCGACATCAGCGCCCAGTGGTACATCACCAGCGCCGGCGCCATGCCGAAGCTCACCAGATCGGCGAGCGAGTCGTACTGCACGCCGAACTCGCTCTGGGTATTGGTCAGGCGCGCCACGCGCCCGTCCAGCCCGTCGAGAATGGCGGCGATGAAAATGGCCACGCAGGCGGCCTCGATCCGCCCCTGCGAGGCGGCGATGATCGCGAAGAAACCGCCGAACAGGCCACCGGTGGTGAACAGGTTGGGCAGCAGGTAAATGCCGCGGCCGCGCGGACGTTGCAGGGGCTGGTCATCCATGGCGGGCAGTTTAGCGAGCCGCGCCGCGGCGCGCTCGCATGGCCCTCGACGCGGGCATCGGGCGGGCAAATGGCGGTTCTCCCGGCACACAATGCGAGAACCCGGCCCGCGACCAGCGTCACGCGATCCGGCTTCCGGGCTTGCAGCCGCCACCGCACGGTGCTGCAATCGCCCCGCCCTCCTTGCGCAGCAGGTTCCGCATGCCCCGTAAACCGTTCCTTTCCCTGTTCGGCCAGGCGCTCCTGCTTCCGGCCCTCGCCGCCATCTCCCTGTCCGCCTCGGGCCAGGAGGTTTATCAGTGGAAGGACGACAAGGGCGTCACCCATTATTCGGAAACCCCGCCGGCGAACGCGCAGTACCAGCAGCAGAAAATCCGGCATGACGACGTCGCCGCCCCTGCTCCCAAGGCGACGGAAACCGCATCGAAAACCGTCGCCGGCGACGCCAAGCCCAGCGGCGGTGAAAATCCGCAATGCGCGGCGGCGCGCAAGAACATCAAGATGCTGGAAGACAAGAACGACGTGCAGCGGGACACCGACGGCGATGGCAAGGCCGACAAGACCCTCACCGCCGAGGAGCGCGGCAATCAGCTGGAACTGGCGCGCGCCACGTTGAAGGCAAACTGCCCGTCGTAAGCCGGAACGCGTTCTTCGGGCCCTTTGCGGCCTGAAACCCCTGAAACTCCCGCCGCGTCGCACCGACGCGGCCCGATGCCGTGGCAGAATGGCGGACCCTCCCGCCCATTCCGACCGCCCCGCATGCGTCTGTCGCAGTTCCACCTCCGCACCGAAAAGGAAACCCCCGCCGATGCCGAGATCGTCAGCCACAAGCTGATGCTCAAGGCCGGCATGCTGCGCAAGCTCGCCGCCGGCATCTACACTTGGTCGCCGCTGGGCCTGCGCGTGCTGCGCAAGGTGGAAGCGGTCGTGCGCGAGGAAATGAATCGCGCCGGCGCGATCGAAGTGCTGATGCCGACGATCCAACCCAAGGAACTGTGGGAAGAAACCGGCCGCTGGCAGCGCTATGGCAACACCTTGCTGCAGCTGAAGGATCGCAAGGAACAGGAATTCTGCTACGCGCCGACGGCCGAGGAAGTCATCACCGATTTCGCACGCAACGAACTGGTCAGCTACAAGCAGCTGCCGGTGAATTTCTACCAGATCAACACCAAGTTCCGCGATGAGCTGCGTCCGCGCTTCGGCGTGATGCGTGCGCGCGAGTTCATCATGAAGGACGCCTATTCCTTCCACCTCAGCGATGAGGACCTGGCGCGCGAATACCGCAACATGCACGAGGCCTATTCGCGCATCCTCACGCGCCTCGGCTTGCGCTTCCGCGCCGTGCGCGCCGACAGCGGCGAGATCGGCGGCGACACCAGCCAGGAATTCCAGGTGATCGCCGACTCCGGCGAGGACGCGATCGTCTTTTCCGACAGTTCCGATTACGCGGCGAACGTCGAAGCGGCCGAGGCACTGCCGCCGGGCCCGCGCGCGGCGGCCACCGAGGAATTGCGCAAGGTGTCCACGCCCACGCAGAAAACCTGCGAGGACGTCGCCGCCCTGCTCGGCCTGCCGCTCTCGCGCACCGTCAAATCGGTCGCCTTGATCGGCCGAGACGGCTTCGTGCTGGCGCTGGTGCGCGGCGACCACGTCGTCAACGAGATCAAGCTGGCGAAGGTGGATGGCCTCGCCGATTATCGTCTGGCGACGGAAGCGGAAATCCTCGAAGTACTCGGGGCCGAACCCGGTTTCCTGGGCCCTGTGAAACCGCGCGGGAAAATCTTCGTGATCGCCGATCGCGAAGTCGCGGCGATGGCCGACATGATCGTTGGCGCCAACGAGGCCGGCTTCCATTTGACCGGCGTCAACTGGGGTCGCGATCTGCCCGAGCCGGATGTGGTCGCCGATATCCGCAACGCCGTCGCCGGCGATGCCTCGCCCGATGGACGCGGCACGCTCGCGATCGCGCGCGGCATCGAGGTCGGCCATATTTTCCAGCTCGGCCGCAAATATTCCGAAGCCATGCAGGCCACCGTGCTCGACGAGCAGGGACGCGCCCAGCCGCTGGCGATGGGCTGCTACGGCATCGGCGTCACGCGCATCGTCGCCGCGGCCATCGAGCAGAACCACGACGACGCCGGCATCGTCTGGCCGCAGCCGATGGCGCCGTGGCAGGTGGCGGTGTGCGTGATCAATCCGAAACAGGATGCGACGGTCGCCGCCGCGGCCGAGGCGCTGTATGCGGAATTGCAGTCCGCCGGTATCGATGCCGTGCTCGATGATCGCGGCCTGCGCCCTGGCGCGATGTTCGCCGATATCGAGCTGATCGGCATCCCGCATCGGGTCGTGGTATCCGAACGGGCACTAGCTGCCGGCACGTTCGAATATCGCGCACGCAACATCGCGGAAACGGAAAACATCTCGCGAGAGACCTTGATTTCACGTTTGCGCGCGCCCTCCCCGGCCTGATTTTCAATACTGGCTTTCGACGCTGTTTCTCGATTCTGGCTGGCATTTCTTCCATTTGTTAAGAAACGGCTACGCGTGAAATCGCGTGGCCGCATTCCTATTGGCATTTTTATATTCCCCCGGGATTTGTTAGGCTGAATCTTTCCAACGCCACGGAACGGCGCCCTTCAGCCGATAATCCGGAGTTAATTGATGTCGATTGATTTGAATGGCCTTTCCGCCAAAGAACTTGATTCGCTGATTTCGCAAGCCAAGAAGCGCAAGACCACGCTCAAGAAGCGCAAGCCCGTCGCCACGGTGCGTGCCAGGCTCATCGCCGCGGTCGCCGCCGAGGGTTACACCATCGCCGAATTGTTCGGTGGCGTCGCCAAGAAATCCGCCGGACGTCCGGCCAAGGCCGCTACCGCGCGTAAGGGCCGCAAGCTCGGCAAGGTCGCGCCGAAATACCGTAATCCCGGCAATCCCAAGGAAACCTGGACCGGTCGCGGCAAGCAGCCGCTCTGGATGGCAGCGCTGGTGAAGAAAGGCAAGAAGCCCGAAGATTTCCTGATCAAGAAGTGATCGGGCCACTGCAACAAAAAGAAACGCCGGCGCATGCCGGCGTTTTTTATTTTGGTTTCGCGAAATGAATCCGCTTACAGATTCCGCCGCGCCGGCAACAGCAGATTGCCAAACAGCAATCCCGCCACCAACGCCAACAGGATATTGAGCACGGTCAGCGCGGCTTCCTGCCCTGCCGCGAGATCCTGCTGCTGCACCGACGTCAGCAGGCTGCGCACGCTGGTGCTGCCGGGCACCAGCAGGATGATGCCGGGCACGCGCACCACCGCGCCCGGACGCTTGATCCAGCGCGCATAACCGTTGCCGGCCGCGGTCAACAGCATCGCCGACAGGAAAATCCCGACCGGACTGCCCCACGCCTCGCCAGCCAGACGCGAAATCAGATACCCCGAGGCCGCCGACAACATCACCACCGGATAATCGCGGCGATTGGCACGGAAGAGCACCGCGAAGGCGAACGACGCCGACAGCAACGCGCCCCACTCCACCCAATCCGGCTGCGGACGCGACGCGCGCACCTGCGGCGCGATGTCGAGCATCTGCGCCACGGTCATCGCAATCATGGTGCCGACGGTCAGCTTGAGCATCGTGCTCACCGCGCCGGCGAAGCGCGAGGTGCCCGAGACCAGATGCTGGCTGGTGAGTTCGTTCACCGCATTGGTCAGCGCCATGCCGGGCATGAGCACGATCAGCGATGCGATCACCACGGTATTGAGATTGAGCGGCCCGACGAAGCTGGCGACGGCGACCGCGACGGTGGCCGCGATCATCGCGGCGAGCGCGTCGCTGGCCTCGCGCAGGCGCGGGCGTCGCGGCGAGAGCCATTCGATCAAACCGACCAGCACGCCGATCAGTCCGGCCGTGGCGATGTCGAGCCAGGGCAGGCGCAGCAAGCCGGCCACGCTGGCCGAGGACAGGCCGAATCCCAACACCCGCAGGGCCACGCCGCGCCAGCCCGGCGGGCGATCGAGCGCGCGCAGCGCCGCATGCCCTTCGGCGAGGCCAATCCTGCCGGCCATCACGTCCTCGGCGATGCGATCGGCCTCGCACAGCTTGTAGAGATCGGTTTCGCCGGGCGGGACGCGGATCACGCGCGTGGTGTCGCTGTCGCCCGGCGGGCGGCTCGGATCGCTGAAGGCCAGGATCATGCCGGTCGGGTTCACCCAGGGCTCGCACTCCAGCCCCAGCGTCTGCGCCACCGCCACGATCGCGCCCTCCAGACGCTGCGCGGTGGTGCCGTAGCTGTGCAGGCGCTCGGCCAGCTCGGCCACGAAGGCGATGCGGGCGGCGTAGCCGATGGTCGTGGGAAAGGCCTGGCGCATGGAGCGGGACAAGGGAAGCGATATTGCCGGGAAGAACCCGGCGGAGGGAAGGCGGCAATGCAGGCGCACCGTCGCGCGCTGCGCATTCTACGGTCCGGGCATCGCCCGCCCACGGGATTTGGCCGCTCCAGGGCCACGCCAACGGGTCGCGGGGCATGATGCGTTCATAAAACCCCGGCCTTCGGCATTGGTTAGTCTGTATCCTCCGCCGGCAGCGCCCTTGCCGGCTCGCCCACAACGCCTCTTCCATTCCTTCGAATGAGTGTCGCCGCGCCCCAAACTCCCAGCATCTCCGTCGATCCCAACGATGACGGCCGCCTGCGCCTGGGCGGGCACTGGACCCTCGACACGGCCGAGCACGTGGCCGAGGTCCTGCGCAGCAAGCAGGCCGGCGAAGTGACGTCGGTGGATGCTAGCGCCGTCGAACGGCTGGATTCGGCCGGAGTGCTGCAGCTGCTGCGGTTCGCGGGCCGCTGCGGGCTCGATTACGGCGCTTTCACCTTCCGCGAGGACCATCACGCCCTGGTCGCCGCGATCGAGGACGTCGCCGACGAGCGTCCCAAGCGCAAGCGCGAATACGGTGTCGCCGCGGCACTGGCGCGGCTTGGCCGTGCCGTCAGCGGCAACTGGGACGAGATCATCGCGCTCGTCAGCTTCCTCGGCGAGAACCTGGTCAAGCTCGGCCGCGTCCTCGTGCAGCCGCGCCGGCTGCGCCTGACCGCCACCGTGCATCACATGGAACAGGTCGGCCTGGACGCGGTGCCGCTGGTGGCCCTGCTGTCGTATCTGGTGGGCGCCGTCATCGCCTTCCTCGGCGCCACCATCCTCGCCAACTTCGGCGCCACGATCCTGGTGGTGGAACTGGTCAACATCGCCTTCCTGCGCGAGTTCGGCGTGCTGCTCACCGCGATCCTGCTCGCCGGCCGCACCGCCAGCGCCTTCACCGCGCAGATCGGCGCGATGGTGAGCCGCGAGGAAGTCGACGCGATCCGCACGCTCGGCCTCGACCCGATCGACCTGCTGGTGATCCCGCGCGTGCTCGCGCTGCTGATCATGCTGCCGCTGCTCACCTTCATCGCGATGATCGCGGGCCTGCTGGGCGGCATCTCGGTCGGCGCCTTCAGCCTCGACATCCCGCCGCAGGCCTACTACGCCCGCATGCACGACACCATCGAACTGCGCCACGTGCTGGTCGGGATGTCGAAAGCGCCGATCTTCGCCATCGTGATCGGCCTGATCGGCTGCCTGGAAGGCCTGCAGGTGGAAGGCACCGCGCAATCGGTGGGCGAACGCACCACCTCCAGCGTGGTGCAGACGATTTCGCTGGTGATCGTGATCGACGCGCTGGCGGCGATCTGGTTCATGCACATGGACTGGTGACGATGACCGATCCGAGCATGCCCACGAAGCAGACACCCGCCGCGGACGACGCGCCGATCATCCGCGTGCGCGGCCTGGTCAACCGTTTCGGCGAGCAGACCGTGCACGAGGATCTCGATCTCGATGTCCGGCGCGGCGAGATCCTCGGCGTCGTCGGCGGCTCGGGCACCGGCAAATCGGTGCTGATGCGTTCGATCCTCGGCCTGCGCCATCCCGATGCCGGCCAGATCGAAGTGCTCGGCGTCGACGCGCGCGCCGACGACAGCAAGATCCGCCGGCACATCGAGCGCAACACCGGCGTGCTGTTCCAGGACGGCGCGCTGTTCTCGTCGCTGACGGTCGGCGAAAACGTGCAGGTGCCGCTCAAGGAATACCACGGCCAGTTGCCCGACAGCTGGCATTACGAACTCGCGCTGCTGAAGGTGAAACTCGCCGGCCTGCCCGCCGATGCGATCGACAAGCTGCCCTCGCAGCTCTCCGGCGGCATGCGCAAGCGCGCGGGCCTGGCGCGCGCGCTGGCGATGGACCCGCCGCTGCTGTTCCTCGACGAACCCACGGCCGGCCTCGACCCGATCGGCGCGGCCGCCTTCGACCATCTGATCCGCACCTTGCAACAAGCCCTTGGATTGACCGTTTTCCTGATCACCCACGATCTCGACACCTTGTACGCTATCTGCGACCGCATCGCGGTGCTGGCAGACAGGCGTGTGATCGCTGTCGGCCCGGTCGCGGAACTGGAGCGTCTCGACCATCCCTGGGTGCAGGAATATTTCAACGGCCCACGCGGGCGCGCAGCGCGCGACGCCAAGGCCGCCGCCACGAGAGAGCTCTGAGAAGGCCCGTCATGGAAACAAAAGCCAACTACGTCCTGATCGGCGCGTTCACCATCCTGGTGTCGCTGTTCCTGCTCGGCTTCGGCCTGTGGGCGGCGAAGTACTCCTCGGAAAAAAGCTGGCGCGAGTACGACGTGGTCTTCCACGAGCCCGTCACCGGCCTCACCCAGGGCAGCAGCGTGCAGTACAACGGCATCGCCATCGGCACGGTCGACAACCTGCAACTGGCGCCAAACGATCCACGCGCGGTGGTGGCGCGCCTGAAGCTGCAGGCATCGGCGCCGATCAAGACCGACACGCGCGCCAAGCTGTCGCTGACCAGCGTCACCGGCCCACCGATCATCCAGCTCACCGGCGGCGATCCACGCAGCCCGCCGCTGCGCGAAATGCCCGGCCACGACGTGCCGATCATCCTCACCCAGCCGTCTGCGCTGCAGAACATCGCCGACACCGCCAACCGGCTGTTCGAGCGGCTGGACACGATGCTGAGCGATGAAAACGTCGCGCGCGTTTCCAGGACACTCGACCACATCGAAACGATGACCGGCTCCGTGTCCGAACGGCGCGAGGACCTGGGCGCGCTGATCGTCAACGCGCGCAAGGCCACCGAGCAGTTGAACACCACGCTCGACGGCACCAATCGCGCCATTTCCGATCTCGATCGCGAGCTGGTGAAGAAGCTGCCCGCGCTGATCACCAAGCTCGACAGCACGCTCAACCGGCTCGATTCCGCGGCCGGCGGCGCCGACAAGATCCTCAACGAGAACCGCGCCGCCATCAGCAGCTTCGCCAACGACGGCCTGTCGCAACTGGGGCCGACGCTGGGCGAACTACGCACACTGATCCGCGACCTGCGCCGCATCAGCGACCGCCTCGATGCCAGCCCGGCACGCTATCTGCTGGGACGCGACGCACCCAAGGAGTTCGAGCCGAAATGAAGACGCCGGAAACCCTGTTTCGCTTCCCGAAGCCGCGGATGCGCATGCACGCGGCCACTGTGGCGCTTGCTCTGGCCTGCACGACGCTGAGCGGTTGCGCCTTGCTCAACGCCGGCGGCGAGCGCGCGCAATCGACGCTGTACGCGCTCGATCCGCGCGTCGCGCCCGATGCCGCATGGCCGAACGTGAAATGGCAACTGTCGCTGAGCCCGCCCACCGCGGCGCGCATGATCGACAGCTTCCGCATCGCCGTGCGTCCCACGCCCGACGAAGTGCAGGTCTACAAGGGCGCCGCCTGGGCCAAGCTGCCGAGCGACATGGTGGAGGACACGATCATCCGCGCGCTGGAGGATTCCGGCCGCATCGCCGCGGTCGCGCGCCAGGCCACCGGCATCGCCGCCGACTACAAGCTGGTCCTCGACATGCGCCGTTTCGAAGCCGACTACGCCGGCGGCGCCATGCCTTCGGCCACCATCGAGATCAATGCCAAGCTGCTGCGCAGCAGCGACCAGAGCGTGGTCGGCGCGCAGACCTTCCGTCACGCCGAACCGGCGGCGAGCAAGGAGGTTCCTCAAGTGGTGGAAGCCTTCTCGCGCAGCCTGGAACGCGTCGGCGGCGACATCGCGCGCTGGACGCTGCAGACCGGCAATGCGGCGGCGACAAAGTCGTAACCATCACCGCCGGGGAACGGCGTGACGCCCTCCCTGCGCGATCGGTACGCCGGATGTCTGCTCGGACTGGCCTGCGGAGATGCCGTCGGCACGTCAGTCGAGTTCAAACCGCGCGGCAGCTTCGCGCCGCTCACCGACATGATCGGTGGCGGCCCATTCGCTCTGCCCGCCGGGTGTTGGACAGACGACACGTCGATGGCGCTCTGCCTGGCGGAAAGCCTCCTTTATCGCGATGGATTTGATGCCCGCGACCAGATGGCTCGCTATGCGAACTGGTGGCGATGGGGGTATTTGAGTTCGACCGGCGAGTGTTTCGACATCGGCAATACGGTGCGCGCAGCCCTGACGCGCTTTCTCGAAACTGGCGATCCCTATGCCGGTTCCACGGACCCGTCAACGGCCGGCAATGGCTCCCTGATGCGCCTTGCCCCTGTCGTTCTCTTTTATTTTTCCAGTGCCACGGACATCGACGGGTTCTGCGCCGAGAGTTCTCGCACCACGCATGGCGCCGATGAAGCGGTCGATTGTTGCCGCCTGCTCGGACATCGGCTCGCACTGGCATTGAATGGCCTGTCGAAGTCAGAGGTGCTCTCCCAGCCCTACCCGAATGTACTGACAGACAGTGTGGGATCTCTCGCGCAAGGCGCGCATCTGGCTAAAACGCGCGACGACATTCGCGGATCCGGCTACTGCGTTGCCTCCCTGGAAGCAGCGCTGTGGTGTTTCGCCAACAGCGAGAGTTTCGAAGAAACCATCCTGTCGGCTGCGAATCTCGGCGATGACGCCGACACCACCGCAGCGATCGCCGGACAATTGGCCGGCGCACATTATGGCGTCGGTGCGATTCCGCCAACATGGTTGCGCAATCTCCACCTCTGCGACGAGATACGCCTGTACGCCGATCGCATGTTCGCGCGATTGCCATGATGAAATCTGGCTTATCCGCGCGGTTCGCGCGAGGGGCCAGTCAGCACTGGATCTGACGGAACGTCAGATTGATCCGCTCGCCCAACGGCCGCGCCGTGCGCGGCAAGGCATGCCGATAGTTCTTCTGCGTCTGCCCCGCCATCACCAGCAGGCTGCCGTGCGGAAGCTCGATCGCGTGCTTCATGGCGGGATCGTGGCGGTGCTTCAGCGCGAAGCGGCGCGCGGCGCCGAGCGATAGCGACGCGATCACCGGCTGTGGCCCGAGTTCAGGCTCGGCGTCGCTGTGCCAGCCCATCGCATCTCGGCCATCGCGATAGAGATTGGCGAGCACGCTGTTGAACGGATGCGCGAGTGTCCGCGTCAGCCGCTCGCGCACGGACTGCAACGCCTGCGGCCAAGGCATGGGTTCGAAACGCGTCCCGGAATAGGTGTAGACCGCCTCCGGATCGCCGATCCAGCAGCTCAATCGCGGCGAATCGACCTCGCGTCCGAACAATCGGATGCGATGCACGCGCCAGGAAATTTCCGCGCGCAGCGTATGGAACAGTGCGTCGGCCTCCGCCTCGGGCAGCCAGCCGCGATACAGGCGCACATCGGCGCCGGGCAGATCGAGGGTGATGGCGCCTTCCATCGCCGGATCGTGCCGATTTGCCGCACGCGCGGCAACCCGCGAGAATATCCCGCATACGCGGCAGTATGCAGTCGCCTCCGCATGGGCCTGCGCACCTCGCCGCATGGACGCAGCGGCTCGATTTCACGCCGACGGCGTGATTCGATGTCCAGACTTTCCACGCAGCGCACCCACACCGAGCCAGGCCGCGAACATGAGCGAACCCAGCAGCACCGCAGATCACCAGAACGGCGCACCGACCGTCGAACGCGACGTCATGGAATACGACGTCGTCGCCGTCGGCGCCGGCCCGGCCGGGCTGTCGTTCGCGATCCGGCTGAAGCAGCTCAATCCCGAACTGTCGGTATGCGTGATCGAGAAGGCCAGCACCATCGGCGCGCACATCCTCTCCGGCGCGGTCATCGAGACCGGTCCGCTCGACGCACTGCTGCCGGACTGGCGCAGCAATCCGCCGCCGATCTGCGTGCCGGCCACGGAGGACGAGTTCTGGCTGCTCAGCAAGACCGGCGGCCGCAAGCTGCCGGTGCCGCCGGGCATGCACAACAAGGGCAACGTGATCGTCAGCCTCGGCGCGATGTGCGCATGGCTGGCGCCGCAGGCCGAGGCGCTGGGCGTGGAGATTTATCCGGGCTTCGCCGCCGCCGAGACCCTGCACGACGCCGACGGCAAGGTGATCGGCGTGCGCATCGGCGACATGGGCATCGCCAAGGACGGATCGCACAAGCCCGGCTACACGCCCGGCATCGACATCCACGCCAAGGTCACGGTGCTCGCCGAGGGCGCGCGCGGCCACCTCACCAAGCGGCTGATCAAGCGCTTCAAGCTCGATGCCGACAGCGATCCGCAGGGCTATTCGATCGGCATCAAGGAGCTGTGGCAGGTGCCGGAGGATCGCGTCAGCCCGGGCAAGATCGTGCACAGTTTCGGCTGGCCGGCCGACAGCCACACCTACGGCGGCAGCTTCCTGTACCACCTGGACAAGGGCCGCATCGCGCTCGGCTACGTCAGCGGCCTCGATTACCGCGACCCGGACTACAAGCCATGGGAGGCCTTCCAGCAGTGGAAGAACCACCCGATGGTCAAGCCGCTTCTGGAAGGCGGCAACCTCGTCTCGGCGGGCGCGCGCGCCATCGTCACCGGCGGCTGGCAATCGCTGCCGAAGACGGAAATGCCAGGCGCCTTGCTGATCGGCGACACCGCCGGCCTGCTCAACGTGCCCAAGGTCAAGGGTACGCACCAGGCGATCCGCAGCGGCATGCTCGCCGCCGAACACCTGGCGCAGTCGCTGAGCAGCGAAGGATTCGACGCCAAGCTGCGCGCGTCCGAGGCGATGGCGGAACTGAAGAAGGTGCGCAACGTGAAGCCCGGCTTCAAGCGCGGGCTCTGGTTCGGCATGCTCAACGCCGCCTGGGAAACCGTCACCGGCGGCCTCTCGCCGTGGACGCTGAAGAACAAGCCCGACTGGTCGTCGCTGCAGAAACTCGGCGAGGCCGAAAAACCGAAACGCGACTACGTCGACCGCACCCTGGCGCCGCGCGACCGGCTCGCCGGCGTGTATTTCGCCGCCACCGAGCACGACGAGGACCAGCCGGTCCATCTGCGCGTGGCCGACACCTCGATCTGCGTCACCCGCTGCACCGAGGAATACGGCAATCCCTGCACCCGCTTCTGCCCCGCCGCCGTCTACGAAATCGTGGATGACGTCCTCGATGACGGCCGGTCAGGCAAGCGCTTGCAGATCAACGCCGCCAACTGCGTGCACTGCAAGACCTGCGACATCAAGGACCCCTACGAGATCATCAACTGGGTCACGCCGGAAGGCGGATCGGGGCCGAACTACCAGAATCTCTGACGCGGAAAAAAGAAAGGCGGCGATCGCAGAACTGCGTATCGCCGCCTTTTGTTTTTTGGCGACTGATTCCGTGGGCGCAACGCCCACGGAACATCGCGGTGGATCGAACCGTCAGCTCGACGGCTGCGCCACGGGCACCAGGCCGAAGTCCCAGGACGCATCGGTGCCGGTGCTGCCAAGCGCGGTCGCCAGGTGCGTCAGGAAGGTCTGGAAATCGCTCACACCGCTCAGGACATGGACCTCCGTCTTGCCGGACGAGCCGGCCTTGGCGATCGCGTACAGATCCAGCGTGCCGTCACGATTGAAGTCGCCGAGTTCGTATTCCCAGTTGTTGGTGCTGCCGCTGCTGGCAGCCAACGGGAGCGACTTCTGGAACAGGGTCTGCCTGAAATTGGCCGAACCGCTCAGGACCTGCATCTCGACCTTGCCCGAGGCGCCATTCTTGTTGATCGCGTACAGATCGAGCAGCTTGTCGCCGTTGTAGTCGCCAAGTTCGAAGTGCCAGCCGTAGTCCGTCCCGGACGACGGCAACGACGTCGCGAGGTGCGTCAGGAAGGTCGTGAAGTTCGTGGCGCCGCTCAGGACATGGACTTCCGTCTTGCCCGAAGAACCCGTCCTGTCGATGGCATAGAGATCAAGCTTGCCATCGCGATTGTAGTCGCCCAGCAGGAACTCCCAGCGGTTGTCGCGACCGGTCGTCTGCAACAGCGTGGAACGATGCGTGAGGAACGTGCTGAAATTCTTCGATCCATCCAGGATATGCACTTCCGTCTTCCCGGAAGCACCGACCTTGTTGATGGCGAAGAGGTCGTACTTGCTGTCGCCGTTGTAGTCGGCGAAGCGGAACACCCACTGTCCGTCGGTGCCGGATTTGCCCAGCGCCGTCGACAGGTGGAGCGAGAACGTCTTGAAGTTGCTGGCCGCCGTCAGCGCATGCACCTCGGTCTTCGTGGTTCCCATCTTCTTGATGGCGTAGAAGTCCAGAAGATCGGTGGTGATCGGCACCTTCGTCGCGCGGAACTGCGCCACGATCGGCATCGTCTGGTTCATGCTGCGGACGTTGTCCGACTGATCCGCGACGCCGGTGGGCTTGGTCTGGTACTTCACCGCCGGATTCGCGAAATAGTCGATCACGCCCTGCACGCTGCCGGCATCGGCCAGCGGATAGGCCATGACCGTGTGGAATCCGTTCGCCGTCGCTTCGCGGTAACCGAACGAATAATCGTGCACGCCATAGATCAGCCGGCCGTCCGAGGCCTTGCTGTTGTCCTTGTCGTGCGCCTGGCCAAGGTTGTGGCCGGTCTCGTGCGCCAGCGATTCGTCGATGCAGTAGAAGCTCTGCCCGCCGTTCAGATCGTCGCCGTAGCTGACGACGGAATAGCCGAACGGCGCGTCCGCGGTGGTGATGCCCGGCGCGGGATCGCCCGAGACATGGGCGCCGATCATCCAGGCAATGCCGCAGCCGTTGTTGTCCGGCGCCTCGAAGCGGCGCACGAAGGAGACGATGTCGCCGCCGAATTCCTCACGCGCATCGCGCAGCGGCTTGAACGCCGGGTCCACTTCGATCGGGCCGCTGGCGTTGTAGCCGGACAGCTTCTCCAGCGCCGCGCCGTTGTCGCTGTTGTCGGGGTAGTTCACCAGCAGGTATTTCACCGGCCGCAGGCGCATGGTGACGCCGCTGTTGCTGTAAGCCGTGTTCGTAAGCGCGACGATGCTGTTCAACAGCGTGCCCACGCCACTCGACCCGTACTTGTCGACGAGGCCCTGGCTGTATCCGATCACGATGTCGATGTTGCCCGCTGGGCTGGCCTGTGCCTCCGCCTGCGCCGTCAGCTTGGACGTGCCACTGCCCGAGACGAGACCGCTTGCGATCATCGCGGCCGTCGGCGGCACCAGCACTTCCGGGCGTCCGTTGGTCGGCACCTTCGAGAGCTTGACGCTGTCCGTGGACACCACCCAGGCATGGCCGTTCAACGTCGACAGGCGCAACGCCTGGCCGTTGCTCTGCGGGATCGTGCCAAATACGGCCTGATCACCGAAAGTGATCACCGCGCTGCGGCCATTCTCGTCGCGTCCGATCCACGACCAGTTGCCGTCGGGATATTCTTCGTAATGGTCGTACTTCAGCCGCACCCGCTCGCCGTTCGGCGTGTTGACCACCATCTCGCCCGAGGCCATCGCGCTGAGCGCATGCGCTTCACTGATCGAGACCGGATACTCGGTGAATGCGCCGCGGCGCTTCACGTTCAGCATGTTGTCGTAGGACAGCAGTTCGCCGCGATCGGGCAGCGAAGCAAAGCTCTTCGCCGAGGCGCGGATCGTCGCGAGTGCCGGCAGCTGCGCACCCGGCGCGCGCGCGGCGGAGACTGTAGCCTGACCGTTCGTCTGTGATTCGGAAGAGCATCCGGCCAACAGGCCGAGTCCGAGCACGATCGCTCCGGCAAGATGGTTGCGCATATCTGTTCGTTTCCTGTCTCTAGAGCCCGATGGCGCCCGACAGCATACGTGGAAAGCGGCGCCAAGGCCGCATCGAGGCGGCGGCGAAAATGAATATGTTCCAAACCGCCCGACGGTTCAGCGCGCTCGGCCGTTCAGGCGGCTGCAGCAAACGTGACGCCAGTCTTGCCGCGCAGTTCCTCGACCGTGACGCCCGGCGCCATTTCCAACAGCGCGAGCCCGTCCCTGGTGACGTCGAACACAGCCAGTTCCGTGATGATGCGATCCACCACGCCAACACCGGTCAGCGGCAGCGTGCACTCGGACAGGATCTTGTGCTCGCCGTTCTTGGCGGTATGTTCCATCAGTACAACAACGCGCTTGACACCCGCCACAAGATCCATCGCGCCGCCCATGCCCTTGACCATCTTGCCCGGCACCATCCAGTTGGCGAGATCGCCCCGTTCGGTGACCTGCATGGCGCCGAGGATCGCAAGATCGATGTGCCCGCCGCGGATCATCGCGAAGGAATCGTGGCTGCCGAAGTAGCTCGCACCCAACCGCGCGGTAACGGTCTGCTTGCCGGCGTTGATGAGGTCGGCGTCGACTTCGTCCTCGGTCGGGAACGGGCCGATGCCGAGCAGGCCGTTCTCCGACTGCAGCCAGACGTCGACACCATCGGGAATGTGGTTCGCCACCAGCGTCGGCAGGCCGATGCCAAGGTTCACGTAGGCGCCGTCGGTGAGTTCGCGGGCGGCGCGCTGGGCCATTTCGTCGCGGGTCCAGGCCATTACTTCGCTCCTGCCGCACGCACGGTGCGCTGTTCGATGCGTTTCTCGGGGGTCGGGTTGTGCACGATGCGATCGACGTAGATGCCGGGCAGATGCACGTGGTCGGGATCGATCGCGCCGATCTCCACGACCTCCTCCACCTCCGCGACGCAGACCTTGCCGGCCATCGCGCAGGCGGGATTGAAATTGCGCGCGGTCTTGCGGAACACCAGATTGCCGGCCTTGTCCGCCTTCCACGCCTTCACCAGCGAGACATCGGCGATCAGCGCCGTTTCCAGCACGTAGTGCTTGCCGCCGAACTCGCGCGTCTCCTTGCCCTCGGCCACCACCGTGCCGTAGCCGGTGGCGGTGAAGAAGGCGGGAATCCCCGCGCCGCCGGCGCGCAGGCGCTCGGCCAGGGTGCCCTGCGGGTTGAACTCGAGTTCGAGTTCGCCGGACAGGTACTGGCGCTCGAATTCCTTGTTCTCGCCGACGTAGGAGGAAATCATCTTCTTGATCTGCCGCGTCTCCAGCAGCAGGCCGAGGCCGAAACCGTCGACGCCGGCGTTGTTGGAGATCACCGTCAGCCCCTTCGCACCGCTGTCGCGCAGGGCGGCGATCAATGCCTCCGGGATGCCGCACAGGCCGAACCCGCCCACCGCGAGGGTCTGGTTGTCCGCCACGAGACCGTCGAGGGCCTGGCGGGCGTCGGCGACGACCTTGTTCTTCGCGCCGCCGGCGTCACGCGCCGCGACATTGGCTTCGGCCATCTCGATGAGCTCCGATCGGGGGGAGGGCGGCATTCTAGCGTCGCCTCATGTCGGGGAAGCATCGGCCATTGGTTCAGGGTGTTCCGGTGAAGACGATGTCGATCCATACGCCGATCGGCCCGGGCGTCCGGTCCCCGGTTTAAGTCGCACCCGGGCCCCTCGCCCGGTAAACTGGACAGCCTTCACCCCGGACCTGCCGTCGCGGTTCGGCGTCTCCCCCCAGCTAGGATTCCCTGCACGATGAAGATCCTCGTCGCCTACAAGCGCGTGGTGGACTACAACGTCCGCATCCAGGTCAAGCCGGATGGTTCCGGCGTGGTCACCGACGGCGTCAAGCTCTCGGCCAATCCTTTCGACGAAATCGCCCTGGAAGAAGCCCTGCGCCTGCGCGACAAGGGCATCGCCACCGAGGTCGTGGTCGCCACCATCGCCCCCGCCGACGCCCAGGCGCACCTGCGCAACGGCCTGGCCATGGGCGCCAATCGCGCCATCCACGTGGTCGCGGACCAGCCCATCCAGCCGCTGACCGCCGCCCGCACCTTCCTGAAGCTGATCGAGAAGGAGCAGCCGGACCTGGTCATCCTCGGCAAGCAGGCCATCGACGACGACGCCAGCCAGACCGGCCAGATGCTCGCCACGCTCTGGGGCCGTCCGCAGGCCACCTTCGCCTCCAAGCTTGAGGTCGCCGCCGGCAAGGCCACGGTCATCCGCGAAGTCGACGCCGGCCTGGAAACGCTCGAAGTCGACCTGCCGGCCGTGGTCACCACGGACCTGCGTCTGAACGAGCCGCGCTTCATCAAGCTGCCCGACATCATGAAGGCCAAGAGCAAGCCGCTGGAGACGATCGCCTTCGCGGACCTCGGCGTCGACGCCGGCGACACGCTCAAGACCACCCACTTCGCCCCGCCGCCGAAGCGCAGCAAGGGCGTCATGGTCAAGGATGCGGCCGAACTGGTCGCCGCACTCAAGCAGAAGGGGTTGCTGTAATGAGCAAGGTTCTCATCGTTGCCGAATACCTCGACGGCAAGCTCAATGCCGCCACCGCCAAGTGCGTGTCCGCGGCGCAGGCGCTGAATCCGGATTCCATCGATGTCGTCGTGCTGGCCGCCGACCCGGCCGCCGTCGCCGCCGAAGCCGCGCAGATCGCCGGCGTCGCCAAGGTGCTGACGATCGCCAACGCCGCCAACGCCAACGCGATCGCGCAGGTGCTGGCACCGCAGATCGCCGCGCTCGCCAAGGCCGGCTACAGCCACGTCTTCGGCCCCAGCACCACCTTCGGCAAGGACCTGATGCCCTGCGTCGCCGCCCTGCTCGGCGTGGCCCAGGTCTCCGACGTCATGGCCGTGGAAGGCAGCCACACCTTCAAGCGTCCGATCTACGCCGGCAACGCCATCATCACCGTCGAAGCTCCGGCCGATCACACCGTGGTCGCGACCGTGCGCACCGCTTCCTGGCCCGAAGCTGCTAAGGGCGGCAGCGCGACGGTCGAAGCGGCCTCGGTCGAAGCCACGCTGCCAAGCCACACCCGCTACGTCGGCCTTGCCGCCGGCAAGTCGGATCGCCCGGACCTGCAAAGCGCCAAGCGCGTGGTCTCCGGCGGTCGCGGCGTCGGTTCGGCGGAGAACTTCAAGATCATCTACGACTTCGCCGACAAGCTCGGCGCCGCCGTCGGCGCCTCGCGCGCCGCGGTCGACGCCGGCTACGTGCCGAACGAACTGCAGGTCGGCCAGACCGGCAAGATCATCGCCCCGGAGCTGTATGTAGCCATCGGCATCAGCGGCGCGATCCAGCACCTGACCGGCATCAAGGACGCCGGCACCATCGTCGCGATCAACAAGGACGGCGAGGCGCCGATCTTCGAGATCGCGGATATCGGCCTGGTGGGTGATCTGTTCAAGCTGTTGCCAGAGCTCGAAGCCGCGCTTTGACCGCAGCGAATGAGTCTCGGGCATCGGCCATGCGCGTCGTCCTCTGGGGGACGTGCGACCTGAGCAAGCCGCGCGTGCGCATCCTGCGAGACGGGCTGCGCGCGAACGGTGTCGAGGTCATCGAGTGCCATACCGACATCTGGAGCGGAATCCGGGACAAGAGTCAGGTCCGTGGCGCATTCCGCTGGATTCGACTGCTCGGACACATCCTGATTTCCTATCCGCGGCTGGCCTGGCGTTATCTGCGGCTGCCGCCGCACGATTGGGTTCTGCTCGGATACCCGGCCGTCGTCGACATCTTCGCAATCCGGCTGTTTGCCTGGCTGCGCGGCACGCGGGTCGCGATGGACTGGTTCCTGTCCGCCTACGACACCGTGGTGCTGGATCGGCGCATGGTCGGTCGCCGGCATCCCTTGGCGTGGATGCTGCGTGCGATCGAATGGCTCGCGGTCCGGCTGGCCGACCGGGTTTTCATGGACACGAAAACCCATGCCACGCGCATGGAACAGGTGTTCGGCCTTCGCCAAGGCGCATGCGGCGCGGTCTGGGTCGGCGTTGAGGGCGAGATCTTCCGCGCGGATCGGGACAAGGACGCTCCACCAAGGCGCGCCGATGCGCTGCAAGTGCTTTTCTACGGCCAGTTCATTCCGCTGCATGGAATTCCCACCATCGTGGAGGCCGCATCGCAATTGCGCGATCATCCGATCGATTGGCTGTTGATCGGCACAGGCCAGGAAGCCTCCAAGGTGCGCGGCATGCTCGACCGGCACCCACTCCCGCGTTTGCGCTGGATCGAATGGGCCGAATATCCGGTATTGCTCGAACACATCGCCGCGGCCGATGTGTGCCTTGGCATTTTCGGCACCTCCGACAAAGCCGCCAGCGTGATCCCCAACAAGGTGTTCCAGACGCTCGCGATGCGCAAACCGCTCATCACGCGCGACTCCGCGGCCATCCGCGAACTCGTCTCGACACCTTCGCCCATGATTCAACTCGTGACCGCGGGCGACGCGCGCGCGCTGGCCGATGCGATCGTGCGTTTTGCCGAATATCAGCGCGCCCACGCGCAGGAAACACGCGTGGAAAACGATTACCCGAGTAATTTCGACGAAATGGCGGTGGGCAGGCAGTTGCTCGCGATTCTGCAACCGACCGTCGGCACCACCTAAAATGCAGGACCCGGACATCGCTTGGAATCATCGAGCGGTTCCGGAATTTTCAGAACCGCAGCATCAGCATCACTCAAAGAGTCTGGAGCCCGACATGAAAAACTACGGAATAATCGGCCCAGCCGCACCGGAAGCCGGATGGGTGCCCGCCCCCCGGTACCTGCTGCGGCGCGCACGGGTTCTGAAGCACATTCGCAAGCTCCAGCCCAGCGAGGTACTGGAAATCGGATGCGGCGCGGGCGCCTTGCTGCACGAGCTCGATGCGCTCGGATTCCGGTGCACCGCGCTGGAAATGTCTCCCGAAGCGCGCGATCTGGCCAACAGTCTCGCGCGCGGCGCGGGCCGCGACATCCGGTTCCTGGAATCTCCGGAAACCAATTGGGAGAAACGTTTCCCCGTATTGATGGCCTTCGAGGTGCTCGAACATATCGAGCATGATCTGGAAGCCCTGCAAACATGGCGCAGCTGGATGTCGACCGGCGGCACCCTGCTGCTGTCCGTACCCGCGCACATGGCGAAATGGAATCCTTCCGACGTGTGGGCGGGACATTTCCGCAGATACGAACGCGCGCCGATGATCGAACTGCTGCGGAAAGCCGGGTTCGAGGCAGAGACCGTGGAATGCTATGGCTTCCCGCTTGCAAACGTTGCTGAAAAAGTCAGGGCAGCCCAATACGCGCCCGAAGTGAATCCTGATGTCGACGACACGCCGGAAGGCAAGCACGCCAATTCCAGCCGAAGCGGAATCGATCGTCGGCACATGATGAAGTGGTTCCCCTTGTTCAAGAGCCCTCTCGGCAAACTGGCCATCACCAGCGCCGAATGGGCGCAAAGGCCGTTCCTGTCAGCCGACATCGGCAACGGATATCTGGTGGTCGCGAAAGCCACATGAAGAAGGCTGTTCGGCTGCTCGGTCTGCTGGTCGCCGTCGCCGCCGGTTATTACTTCTTTCGGCAGGCGGCCGCGGCGTGGAGCAGCGTCGACCTGAGCGGGCTGCTCTCATGGAAATCCATGGCGCTCGTGTTGGGCGCCCTGTTGTTGTATCTGGCCCAGATTCCATTCGCCACCATGATCTGGCGCTGGATTCTGCAGGACATGCACGTCCGCCTGCCCGTGCCCACGGCCTACGCGGTCATCGCCACCACGCAATTCGCGAAATACCTGCCCGGCAACGTCGCCCAGCACATCGGCAGGGTCGCGGTCGCGCGCAATTTCGGTGGTGACGTTCCGAAGCTGGCGCTTTCGCTGATCTACGAGAATGTGATCGCGCTGCTTGTCGGCGTCCACATCACGGTCGTATTCCTGGCCTTGCGGTCCGCACCCGCCCTGGAACGCTGGCTGCCGATGGGATCGAAGGCACTGCTGCTCGGCATCGCGACGATCGGCGCCCTGTTGGCATTCGTGCTGCTGCCTCGCGTCGTCTCCTATCTGCAGCACAAGCGAGGACTCGATACCGGCAGCATCGCCGGATTCCATCTCTCCCCCAGGAAACTGCTGTATGCCTATGGCGTATTTCTCGTCAGCTTCCTGTCGCTGGGCTTGAGCTTCACGCTGCTGACCCATGCCGTTTCCCCGCAAAGTGGTTTTCCGTTTCCCGCGCTTTGTGGCGCATTCGCGGCCGCCTGGGTGATCGGACTGCTCGTTCCCGGAGCACCCGCGGGGCTTGGTGTTCGCGAAGGCGTCCTCGTCGCGCTGCTTGCCGGCGTCACCTCGGGTGCTGGTGGCATCGCGGCGATCGCCCTGCTCCGCATCGTCACCACGCTTGGCGATTTCGTCCATTTCGTGCTCGGCACATGGATGCTGCGCTCGCTGCAGAAACCGATTCCACCAACGAGTCCGCCATGAACCCCTGCCGGGCCGGGAATCGTATGGAACCGTGCTTACTGCCTGGTTCAGTGGCGTCTTATCACCATCGCATGCCGTGCTTCTGGCACTTAATCCTGCGCATCACCGCTACGGCAGGCGATTTCCTAGACCCGCGCCGGGCAGCGCCGCCATGGCATATGGCGACGGCAAATAAAAGGCATGAAGCCCGGGATGGGGATTCTCTTTCGGGCGGAAATACATGAAGATGACGCAGTTTTCCCACCCAATTCTCCGACCATGTCCCGCAAATCACTTTACATTCTGACCGCTGCCTCGATTATCGGCATCAGCGCCTGCAGCAAAGAGCAGCCTGAAAATGCAGCACCCGAGGCAGAAACACCGCCCGCCTCCACGGCGGCGGCACCTGCGGAATTGCCTGCATCGATCGGGACAAGCTTCGCCGCCCTGACCGACATCGATACCGCTTCACTGCAAAAGGTGAAGACCTGCTTCCTCGATACCATCAATCGCCAAGGCGCGACGGCAACCGCTCCCGTGAATTCGCCGGTTACTTTCTCGGGCTGGATCATCGATGAAAATGGCCGTGG
Organism: Luteimonas sp. GW821-FHT14E02; assembly: GCF_058803905.1. Lineage (NCBI taxonomy): Bacteria > Pseudomonadati > Pseudomonadota > Gammaproteobacteria > Lysobacterales > Lysobacteraceae > Luteimonas > Luteimonas sp. GW821-FHT14E02. The sequence goes on from NZ_JBXAPK010000005.1 coordinate 221,158, forward strand.
CCCTTCATCATTGGCCGTGGTGCTTTCGGGAACGAAGGTTTATGCCGTCAAGGGTTCGACGTCGGTGCCGCGACCGGACGTCGCCAAGGCGCTCGGCAAGGCCGATGTCGGCAACGCTGGTTTCAATGTGAGTGTGCGTCTGGAAGGAATCGATCCAGGCACGTATACGGTCTCGCTTCTGCAGCCGGGTCGTCGCGGCCCTGCCGCCTGCGACACGCAAGGCAGCTTGACCGTTCAATGAGGTAAGACGCGCGCGGCCGAATGAGGCCGCGCATCGCGTTGGTTTCAGGAAATCCGATATGAAGCTCATCATCCAGATTCCCTGCCTTAACGAGGTAGAGACCCTGGCAATCGCGATCAATGCCCTCCCCCGCACGGTCGAGGGTTTTGACACCGTTGAATGGCTGGTGATCGACGACGGCTCGACCGACGGCACCGCCGAGCTCGCCCGGAAACTGGGCGTGCATCATGTCGTCCGCCACCAGATCAACCGGGGGCTGGCGGTCGCGTTCATGACCGGGCTTGATGCCTGTCTGCAGCTCGGCGCCGATGTGATCGTCAACACCGACGCCGACAACCAGTACAACGCCGACGACATCCCGCTGCTCACCGCACCGATCGTCAGCCGGCAAGCCGACATGGTCATCGGCGCAAGACCCATCGATGAGACCGAGCACTTTTCCTGGATCAAGAAACGATTGCAGCGCCTGGGAAGCTGGGCGGTGCGCGTGGCGAGCAAGACGAAGGTGGAAGACGCACCCAGCGGTTTCCGCGCCATCTCCCGCGAGACGGCAATGCGTCTCAACGTCTTCAACTCCTATACCTACACGCTTGAAACGATCATCCAGGCCGGATTGAGCGATCTCTCCGTCGTCTCGGTCCCGATTCGCACCAATCCCGACCTGCGCCCTTCGCGCCTGGTGAAAAGCATCCGCAGTTACGTGCGCAGATCGCTGGGCACGATCGTGCGCGTCTTCATCATTTACCGCCCGCTGATGCTTTTCGTCTGGGTGGGAGCGCTCAGCCTGCTCGCCGGCCTGCTTTCCGGCGGACGCTTCGTCTATTTCTATCTGGTGGGCCAGGGCGAAGGCCACATCCAGTCCGTGATCTTCAGCGCCCTGTGCGTGATCGTGGGCGTGCTGTTCCTGATGATGGGACTGATCGCCGACCTGATCGCCGTGAACCGCAAGCTGTCCGAACGCATCCTGCTCCGCATCCGGCGCATCGAACAGCAGCAGAAGAAAAACTGACAGCGCTCACCGCCGATGTGGCGATGAGCACACGGATCAGCGATTGCGCGCCCGCCGGCGCCACGTCAAGAAGCCTGCTACGACCAGGCCCAGCAACGTCGCCAGCATCACCCACGAGCCATAGACCAAGGACGGCGGCTCGTAGCTGAAACGCACGCGCGCCGGCCCTTGCACCGGAACCGCCGGCAAAACTCCGAGGTACTTGCCCGGCTTCACTTTTTGCTCGCCGACATGGACGGTCCATCCGCGTGCGAACGTCATGGGCACAATCAGATAGCCTTGCTCCCTACCACGATACGCGAGTTCAAAATTAGCATCAGAATGCCTTTTTAATGCTACATCTTGCGAACTCGTGGCATTGGGATATGCCTGCAAATTCGACAAGAAATACGCACCATCTGGCACATTACGATTTTCAAACAGATATATGCCGTGTTCGGATGCAATCCTGACGAAATTCGCATTTCTGTCTTGGACGATTAGCTTGAAATTGATACAGCCTTGAGCTTGGACGGAGTTGATACTCAGCGAACAATTTTCGCCCGCTCCAGGCAGCGCCCAAGCAGTGATGCGGTCCGCTGGCGGAGCGCCGATGTAGTTGATAACTATCTCGTACTCGCCTGCCGATAGCTTTAGTGCGTTTTGGAAACCAAAAAGCACCATCGCATTGTCCATCACCTGCGCTGCCGGAATGACTGATTTTGCTATCAGCTTCGAGTCGCCACTCTTTCGAATACTTAGCTCCACACTTCCCGCCAAACCAACGCGCCTGTACGTCGCCATGCGAACGCCCACCGCATCAACCATCACCTCTTGAGCAAGGGTTACTGTCTGTCGCCAATGGCTTTGCGGCAACGGCGGCAGTGCGATAGAGGGTTGCGAAGTCCCTCCCCCTTTCATTCGCGGCATCACTCCAGAGCTGTATAGCCCCGCATCTCCGATCACGTAACGAACTCCAAGAGCGGATAACTCGGGAATTTCGAGATTGATGCCCCCCGATGAAGCCATAGTGGAAGTGGGGCTCGACCAAGGGTTGTCTATGACCTTGGTAAGTGTCGCTTTCAGCGCATTGGTCTTGAATGCATGCCCAAACCACTCTGGCAGGTGATAGGCGCTAACTGTTCCCGACAACAGGAAATTGCTGTCCGCAATAACGCTCTGGAAAGGCTTGATGTTGTGCTGGGCAATCGAGATGAGCCTATGTTGCGGATAGAAGAAGCGAGCGCTTGTTTCACCATTGAATAAACGGAAGAACGAGCCGAGATCTACCAATTGCACAACTATCAAAATCGAAAGCATAGAACGCGCAAACAACTTTGAGCCGGAATAACGATGAAGAAGATCAAGAGCCCACGCTGCCGACACTGCAAAACCAAAATCAAGCAGCACGATTCCTCTTGTCCATCGATTGCTTCCTAACCCCGGAACCCAAGACAAATATTTCGCAGAAATAAGCTCAAAGACGAGTGTGAACCCACTTACAAGCAACAGCAGCGAAAACACTCCGATCACACCGATGCGACCAAGTCGCCGAACAGCTGCGATCAGCGTGATTCCGGCCAGCATCAGTGGCAGGACTCCGACATACATGGCAGCTTCTACTGATAGAGTGCCTCGCGCCGCCCGAGGCAAAAGAAAGCGCGCATGCGAAGCGAGATTGAAACCGCTGCCACCATGGCGGCTGCTGGTATCGAATGACGTAAGCCACGTGGCAAACTCGATTAGTGGGATCGCACACAACCCTGCAGCCACAACACCCGCACCTACAGCACCTCCAAGGCGGCACAGCAACTTCGGCTTACGATCAAATCCCCATAGCGTCCCCACATACAGAGCACAAGCCCCGGCCGCCAGCAGAGTGACGAATGGAAACCCGCCCAGAAGCACCAGAGAAATGGCAGCAACCAACGCGCAAAAGCGTCCATAACCCGGCTGCTCCCACCAGCGATCCAGCGCCCACAAAACCCAACAAATCCAGATCGATGTCAACACATGCGGCCAGTACAACCAGGCAGCATGGAAGCTACACAGCATGATGGTGATACCACCAAAGAATGCCGGCAACCACGCCAACCTCCGGCGCAGCCATAAGTGCGCCCCGAGCCCTGCCATGGTTAGATTAAAGATCACCGCAAAAAAGAACCCGACTGCCGGCGTCGGTGCGGCGGTAAATATTGCGAAGGCTGGTGTCAGCTCTCCGTTGGCGAGGTTTTGAAAGCCGGGCTCGCCACCAGCCGGCAATGGATTCCAGGTATCCGGGTGTAATTCCCGACGAATCTGTGCGCGCTGCTCAAGCCAGCGCGGGAGCAATGCATCAAGCACATCTGAACGCTCAGGATGCCGCACCTGCACAGGCTCACCTTCGACCGTCCAGCCGGATTGCGACACTAAAAGATCGAATGGCCCTACGGTTTCGTTACGAAACGGATTGGCACCAAGAACGGCAAACGCAATCGCGACATATGCGAGAACGTTCCACAACAGCTCCCAGCGGTGAGCGGCCTTAAATTCACGCATGCTCATATATCCACACTCCTCTATGGGGTATCGCCGACACGGGCAGCGATAAAGCAAGCCCCGCACAATTATGCGGACGAGGTTCTGCGCTCTCGCGGCGGAAACGACAGCTCGAAGAGCTCATCATCGATGCTGAAATTCGGACTATAGGACGGATCATCCCGCAGCGTTTCGCCCCAGCGCGTTCGCATGTAGATCATCTCGGCGTTGAAGCGCTCCGCTTTTTCGCGAGTGTCCTCATATCCGCGGGATGCCGATTCGTGGTGGTATAGCTCGGCGAAAGGCGTCCAGATGTTGCGCAAGCCGAGCCGCCCGATTCGCAGGCACAGATCCACGTCATTGAACGCGACCTGCAGCGCGGGATCGAACCCTTCCACACGCTCGAACGTATCGCGCCGCACCACCAGGCACGCCGCGGTGACGGCACTCATCGACTGGGTCAGCCTCGCCCGGCTCATATGGCCAGGATAGCCACGCGCCTGGCCGCTGTATGCGTGCGCCGCGACACCGTGCGCTCCGAGGATCACGCCCGCGTGCTGGATGGTGTTGTTCGGATAGTAAAGAATCGCGCCGACGGCACCGACATCCGGCCGCAGTGCGTGCCCGACCATCTCCTCCAGCCAGCCGGGCGTGATGACCGTGATGTCGTTGTTGAGGAAGCAGATGACGCTCCCCTTCGACTCGGAGACGGCGTAGTTGTTGATCTCCGAATAATTGAAAGGCTTGTCGTAAGGCAGAACGCGAATACGCGGATTGGTTTCGAGTTTCCGGAAGTAAGCCAGCGTCTCCTCTTCTTCCGACTGGTTGTCGACGACGATGATCTCGTAATCAGGATAGGTCGTGAGCGAGGACACCGACTCGATACAGGCACGAAGCAGGCCCACCTTGTCTCGCGTCGGAATGATGATGCTCACCTTGGGCGCCGGCGATGGCAGCGGATACACCATCCGGTAATTGCCTCTCTGGCCCGGAATGTCCTGCACACGCGCCCTGGAGCCGATGCGCTCGAGATGCGCCGCGATCGCGCGCATCCCGGCATCGTGCGCGTAATCCTTTTCCTGCGGGGCGAGCGCGGTCGACCCGATGATGGCGCGCCAGTGGTAAAGCACTTTCGGAATGTGCCCGATCTGTTTCGACGTCAGCCGTTCGACGCAACGCAGCGCGAGATCCCAATCCTGGCTGCCCTCCAATCCTTTCCGGAATCCACCCACTTCGCGCACGAGCGCGGCATCGTAGACGCCGAGATGGCTGATACAGTTGTGCGACAGGAACAGATCGTAGTTCCAGTCCGGTTTCATGTAGGGATCGTAGCGGCGCCCGCGCTCGTCGATCTTGTCCTCGTCGCTGTAGATCAGCCGCCAGTCCGGATGCTCGTTGATTTCCTTCGCCACTTCGCTCAAGGCCAACGGATGCAATTCGTCGTCATGATCCAGCAGCACCAGCCATTCACCGGTGGCGACCTCGATCGCGCTGTTCGAGGCGGCTGAAATGTGGCCGTTGGCCTCGCGATGCACCACTTTGATCCGGCTGTCGCCAGCGGCCAGCTCATCGAGCACGCGGCGAACATGTGGCGCCGGAGAAGCATCATTGGCGATGCACAACTCCCAATGCGGATAGACCTGCGCCTTCACACTCTCGACGCATTTGCGCAGCCATTTCTCCGGCGTGTTGTAGGCCGGCATGATGATCGAGAATAACGGCTTCTTGACGAGATCGCCGACGGCGGCGCGTTCAGCCTCCAGCCTTTCCGGCGTGTTCGCATCATAGAGTTCGACCCAGGTGTCGTAGGCGACACGAGCCGCCGCCGTCGGACGCTCGCTATAGATTCTGTAGAGGCGCTCCGCGAATCCTGACGGACCGCCAGCCAGGCCGCTCACCACCAGGGACGACAGCCACCGGATCTTGGTGAAAACACCCGCCGGGCGCCGCAAGATGCCCTGCAGCATCTCCTTGGCCGCTCTCGGCTTGCCCACCCGCTGCAACTTCAGTTCATCCAGGGTGAACTTGCCTACAGCCACGGATGGATCGAATCGCAGCTGGAGAACATCGTGGGTAAGCCGCACGATACCTTGATGCTCCCCACCATCCTGATCGAAGAAGGGCACGAAGACCTTGTGCTTCTCCAGGTTCTCCCAATCGCCATAGAAGGGATAGAAATAGGGCCACATCTCCGGCCCCTTCAATCGCCGCATGCGCAAGTCGACGTAATACCAGCCTCCCGGCAACGGGAATTTGTCGCTCAGACAGAGGAACTGCGAATCGTTGCCGACCGCGATCCATGCTCCATCGGCATCGTCCCGCTTGACGTGGCGATGCCCGCTCAGTTCCATCGTGATGACGCCTGCGTTGCCGTCAATACCCATGCGGTCCATTCACCCCATCTCATCAACAAAATTCATATCAGCACCACGCCATGCGCCCCGAAACGAATCCGGTGGGAACCTGACACCTGGCGGGCCCCGGAACCTCTACGCGAACGAATGCCGGATCCATCCAGCAATGGAACTCCTCGGTGGATCGGCCAACGCGAAAGAATCGCCATGCAACAGCGACAGATTCGGGTTGTACGCCGCGTCGTCCCCTAACCACGCGCTCCACCGTTCGATCATGAACTGGACCTCCGAATGGAATCGCTCCATCTTCTCGGGCGTATCCTCGTAACCGCGGCTCGCGGATTCGTGGTGATATAGCTCGGCGAAGGGAGTCCAGATATTGCGGTAACCGTGTTCCAGCAGGCGCAGGCAGAAATCCACGTCGTTGAACGCGACACGCAGCCGCTCATCGAGCCCGCCGATTTCAAGAAAGACCGAGCGCCGGACAAGCAAACATGCCGCCGTCACCGCGGACAGGCTCTGCACCAGATGCGCGCGCCCCATCTGCCCGGACGTGCCTCTGGGCGCCTTCGAATAGATGTGCCCGGCGACGCCGCCGAGTCCCAGCACGATACCCGCATGCTGGATGGTGTCGTCCGGGTAATAGAGCATGGCGCCGACACCGCCCACGCCCGGGCGCACCGCATGCTGGACCATCTCCTCGAGCCAGTCCGGCGAAATCACTTCGACGTCGTTGTTGACCAGGGCGATGATGTCGCCATCGACGTTGCTCACGGCATGGTTGTTGATCGCCGAATAATTGAACGGCGCATCGAACGGCATCACGCGCACACGCGGCTCGTCGTGGAGCGAAGCGAAGAAGTCGCGCGTTTCCTGCAGTTCCGACTGGTTGTCGACGATGACGATCTCGAAATTCGGATAGATCGTCCTGGACAGGATGCTCTCGACGCAGCGCCGCAGCAGATCGAGCCTGTCGCGGGTCGGGATGATGATGCTGACTTTCGGTGCCGGGTCGGGCAACTGATGTCGAACGCGATATCCGCCCTTACATGCCTGCGCGCCGGCGCCGGCATCTAGCAGATGCTCGGACAAGACGTGCAAGCCGGCTTCGTCTCCCGGGGCATTCGCATCGACTTCCTTCCGCGAGGAGTGACACAACACCATCGGAACATGGACGATCTTTTCCGGTGCCGCACGCGACGTGCAACGCAGCGCCAGATCATATGCGGCCGCGTCGTCGAAGGTCGCGCGCGGCCCGCCAGCCTCGCATACCAGGCGCAAGTCGTAGACGACGAACGGCGCCAAATAATTCTGCCCGAGCAGTAGCTCCGGATTCCAATGCGGCTTGAAATAGGGCGCAGATCGAATGCCTGCTTCTAGGCGGTCCGAATCAGAGTAGACCACCTGCGCACCGGGATTGCGCGCGATAGCGCCCGCCATCACGAACAGAGCATGAGCAGGCAACTGGCAATCCGTATCCAGGAAGACGACGAATTGTCCTCGCGCCGTCGCTAACGCTTGCTCGATCGTAGTCGTCGTGCCGTTGTCGGCGCCGATTTTTGCGATGCGACTGTCCTTGGCGATGTATCCATCCAGCACGCGATTTGGCGCCACCCCAACAACGTGCAACTCCCAATCCGGATACAGTTGTCCTGCAAAAGCTTCGAGCCAATGACGGAGCTTGTCTTCCGACACACCCTGCGCCGATAACATCACCGAGATCAACGGCCTCGACGGCAACCAGTCGAGCGATGCGTGCAGCCTCTCGGCATCGGCAGCGGACAACGTGTCGTAGCGGTGCACCCAACTGCCGTAGGAAGAAATGCCCGACACCGAGTCTGCTCCGCTCCCTGAAGACAGCAACCAATTGCAACATGCTTCAAGACCATCGGCCGCGGCACGGCGATGGGCCTCGTGGACGATCTCGGCCGCTACGTTTGAAGGCCCCTGCGCCATACGCTTGCGCAGTAGAACGAGCATAGCCTCGGCATCGTCCAACCGCTCCAGACTCGCGCCACCGAAACGAAATTTTCCCGGCCGGTTGGTCGGATCGAAACGGATCACGCCGATTGCGGCGGGCAACCAAACATACAGCACCCTTTTCGATTCGTCCGCCGCAGGCTCGAACTCCCGTCGCGTCGCTTCCGACCAACCTTGTCCGAAGTCGAAATAGACGCAAGGCGCTTCGACGTCACCGCCCTCCAATTCGACCGCGAGACGATACAAGCCGGCCCGCATGCAAGCAGGCGGTGTCAACAGGAACTGCGGATCCCAGTCGGCGGAACGCCACGCTTCGCCATCGATATGATCAAGCCCTGTCAGCGGGCGATGCTCGAGCTCCCATGCGCCAACGGATACGGATGCGGAAGAAGTTTCTGAATCGAAAGCGATGCTCATTTCCGGTTCCAACTCAGTTTTCTACGCACACGGCGCCAGAATGTGTTCTGCACCATGCTCGCTACTTGATCCAAACGTTCCTGCAATTGCGCGACGCTCTCTCGCATCGCTGCATTCTCCGGGGTCTGCGCATCGAAACGTGCGTCGAGATGGCCGCGCAGACCGGACAGATTCTCTTGCAGCGCCGACAGAAGCTCGGACTGGCCGCTCAAGATTTCAGCGTGCCGGCCGAGCACTTGGGATTGGCTGCCCAGCACTTCGGAGTGACCGGCCAACATTTCGGACTGATCACTCAATATTTGAGAGTGCCTATCGAGCCCCACTGAAACCGCCTGCAAGGAGGCCGCCTGCTGACGCAGTTCCTGCCCATGCCGGAACGCGAGATCGGTTAGCTCGCGTGACTGACCGGCGATCTGCGCCGACAGATTGCGTGCATGCAGTGCGGAGTCCTCCGCCAGCGCCACCAGCGCGTCCTCGCGACGAACGACAACATCGATTTGCACTGACGATTTATTCCGCAGTCCCTGCAGATCGCGCACATCGATCTCGACGGATGGCCGTTCGCCTTCGGTGGCATGGCGTACCTTGTCGGGAGCATCGATGTGCAGACGCTTGCCGTGCACGTCGATTACGCGACGCGCGAGATCACTGACCCGCTCGCCTGCGACATCCACGGATTCGATGCGGTACCGCCCCGGCAACGCCGGAATCTCGATTCGCACGAAATCCACGGCGGGATCGGGGAGAAGGAAGCGCACCTTGACGCCCTCCCCGATCTCCTCCACTGCACCACCAACCGAAAGACCGGCGGCGAACGCCTGTCCCGTGCGACGGCATCGCAGGCGTGGCATCGAGGCGCCGCTCGTCACGACGCCGGCGATCGCCAGCGCGAGTCCATCGCGGCTTTCCACTCCCCGCTTCTCGTTCTCGCGGCGCAGCTGCCGTGTGAGTGCACGCAGATCAGCCTGGTCGGTCGCGATCTTGCGCAGATCGGAAATGGCCTGCATTTCAGCCCGGGCCATTTTCCAGAGACCCGGCTGGGAAATCACCGCTTCGTACTGCACCTTGAAGTGCAACGTCAGCGCGGCATCCTTCGGAAAATCGGCATAAGCCTCTGTAACTTCGATCTCAATATACGGATCGGGGCCGAAGCACACGATTCGCAGGCGAGAATCACGCTCCCACGGTGTCGGCACGATCTCGCCGCTGACGGCGCCGAGCCACGAATGGAGATCGTCCAGCTCCCAGCTCGCTTTTTCGGAGGAAAACCTCACCTCGCCGATACCGAAAACGCCCGGATAGTCGGCCGGATCGATGCGGATGAAATCCGGACGCTCGCCAGCGGGCAGCGAAAATTTGAATTCGAACTCGTCCTGCTCGACGTTGATCGGCTGCTTCAACAGCCGCTCCTCGGCATAATTCTGACCGTGACTGCGGTAATACAGGCACGCGGTCACCGGGATCGAGACTTCCGCTGTTTTTGGCGTGGCGGTCTCAGCATCAAGGATGGTCGCAGCGATGCTTTCAAAGTAGCGGCGAATCTGTTCTGGGCGCTGCTTGCACGCCCGCATGAACTTGCGAAAAGCCTCAGGGACTTCCTTGCCGACAGGCACGACGCCGAGGCCATTGCTGTGGTGGAAGTCGAAGACTTCGTACTGACTGGACAGCTCCTCGAGGAACTTCCAGACGCCAAAATCACGCCCCCTCACCTGTGTATCGTGAAACAGCACCACGGCACGCTCGCTCAACTTCGGGCGCCACGTCTCAAAGTCGTGCTTGACGGCTTCGTAGGTATGCAAGCCGTCGATGTGCAGTAGATCGATGCTGCCATCCTCGAACGAGGAGACAGCATCATCAAAAAAGCTTCGCTTCAGCGTCGAGAAACGGCCGTATTTCGGATCGTGATAGGCACGCAGTGATTCGTAGACTTCCTCGCCGTAGTGGCGGGCATGCTCGTCCCCTTGCCAGGAATCAACAGCAGTACAGACGGTGTCGAGTGCCAATGCCTCGACCGCCTGACAGAACGACAAATACGAATTGCCGGAGTCCGTACCCAGCTCCACCAACCGACGCGGCTTCAACAGATCGACTGCGAGATAGGCGAAAGGAATATGTCCCACCCACGCATATGGAAACGAGATGCGCGGGCGCAGGAAGACGATCGGATGCTCGTCGCTTCTGAATTCAGCGCTCACTCGGCACCCGCTCCATTTCGACGCGCTCCACTGGCAGCCCGATCAGGCCCGCCGGCAATCCGCCCGTACGCGACTTGAACATCATCGCTTCATGCACCCAATGTTGGATAGTGTGTTTTTCCTGCGTCCCGTCGGCGACGCCGGTGGTGATGAAGTAATCCCCCTCCGCGAGCCTCGGCATGTCGAAGACGAATCTCGCGCGGAAGGCTTCGCCTTCGGCCACGGAGAAACCTTCGCCCTGGTAGTCGAGATAGGTGTTCTCTCCGAAGAGCAGTTGCCCCAACCGATCCTTGATGTAGAAGCCAACGATGGGCTTCTCGAGCGGAATGTCGGCGACCACTTCGATCTCCAGCGCGACACGCTCGCCACCGACGACCCAGGCCAGCGCGCGCCCCTCGTCATCGATCAGGGCAACGTCGCTGATCCTCGCCTTGAGTTCGCCGAACCCTTGCTGCTCCGGGCTGAAGGGGAAGATTTCGATATCGTTGCGAAGCACCGTGCGGTCCATCAGCTCACGCCTGGCATTGATCGCACGGGTCCTGCCGCGAACCACGGCATTATCGGCACCGGTTTTCTTGGCGTTGCCGCCCTGGCGTTCGGTGAGATAGGCCTCGAGATAGGCCGACATGACGTCCTTCGCCAGTCCGCTCGCCTGCATCGTCCCGTGATCGAGCCAGATCGCGCGATCGCACAAGCCAGTGACTGCCATGCCGTCGTGACTGACGAACAGCAGGGTTCCGCGTTCCTTGAACTCGCGCAGATAGCGCATGCACTTCTGGGTGAAGAAGGCATCGCCCACCGCCAGCGCCTCGTCGATGATGAGAATGTCGGCGTCGACATGCGTCATCACCGAGAACGCCAGGCGCATCACCATGCCGCTGGAATAGTTGCGCACGGGCTGGTCGATGAAATCGCCGATGTCGGCGAATGCGAGGATCTCATCGATGCGGCGATCGACTTCCGACTTGCTCAGCCCGAGGATCGCGGCGTTGAGATAGACGTTCTCGCGACCGGTGAATTCGGGATTGAAGCCGCTGCCCAGTTCGAGCAGGGCCGCCACACGCCCCTTCACCGACACATCGCCCTCGGTGGACGACAGCGTTCCGGCGATCAGCTGCAGCAGCGTGGACTTGCCCGAGCCATTCCTGCCGATGATGCCGAGCGTCTCGCCGCGGCGAATCTCGAAGTTGATGCCGCGCAAGGCCCAGAACTCGCGATAGAACCGCCGCTGCGCGCCGATCAGTGTCTGCAGCAGGCGATGCGATGGCTTCTCGAACAGCTGGTAGCACTTGCCCAGCCCCGAGACGCGGATCACGACCTCTTCGTTGCGGCTATCCGCGGTCGTGACCGGTTCGGATGCGCTCGGCACGGATGTGATCGGTTCAGAGGACATCGGCGAACCCGTTGCGCGTGCGCTGGAACCACCAGTATCCGCCCAGCATCACGATCATGGCGATGACGGTGTAGACGAGCAGCGCGCGCCAGTCGGGCGCATTGCCGAACAGGGCGATCTCGCGGAACTGCTCGATGATCAGGGTCAGCGGGTTGTATTGCATGATCTCGCGATAGCGCGGCGCCAGCGAGGTGACCGGATAGAACACCGGGCTGAGGAACATGAAGACCGAGGCGATCACGCCGCTGATCTGCAGCACGTCGCGGAAATACACGCCAAGCGAGGCCATGAACCAGCTCACGCCAGCCATCATGATCATGTACGGGAGGAGCACGAACGGCATGTAGAGGATGGTGGGGTGCACGGTGTGCTGGGTCAGCAGCACGAACAGCACCAGCACCAGCGTGCTCAGCATCGTGTGGAAGAACGCGGAGGCCAAGGTCACGCACGGCAGGATCGCCAGCGGGAAGACCACCTTCTTCACGAAATTGGAGCTGCCGACGATGACGCTCGGCGAGCGCGAGATCACTTCGACGAACAGGCCGTGCACGATCATGCCGGCGAAGATCATCAGCGAGAACTCGGCGCGGGTGTCGGTATTCGGCCAGCGCATGCCGAGGAATTCGCGGAACGCCAGCGTGTACACGCCGAGCATCAGCAAGGGCGTCAGGAAGGACCACAGCAGGCCGAGGAAGGAGCCGCTGTAGCGGCCCATGATTTCGCGCTTGGTCAATTCGTAGAACAGTTCGCGACGCGCGATGGCGCGGCCAACCGGGCCCAGTGCAGCAATGGCTTTCATCAAACTCCCTTGGAATCCAGGGTCGACGCGAGAAGGGCCGACTCGAGATCCGCGCGCAGGTCTTCGAGATCCTCGACCCCCACCGACAGGCGCACCAGCGAATCGCGGATGCCGAGCGTGGCGCGGCGCTCGGGCGGAATTGACGCATGCGTCATCACCGCCGGATGGTTGACCAGGCTTTCGACGCCGCCCAGCGATTCGGCCAGGGTAAACAGTTCGGTGCGTTCGCAAAAACGCTTCGCGGCCTCGAAGCCGCCCTTGAACACGATCGAGACGATGCCGCCGAAGCCGTCCATCTGGCGCTTGGCGAGTTCATGCTGGGGATGCGACGGCAGGCCCGGGTACACCACCTGCTCGATGGCCGGGTGAGTTTCCAGCCACTGCGCCAGCGCCAGCGCGTTCTCGCAGTGCGCGCGCATGCGCAGGTGCAGGGTCTTCAGGCCGCGCAGGGCGAGGAAGCTGTCGAACGGCCCCTGCACCGCGCCGATCGAGTTCTGCAGGAACGCCAGCTGCTCGGCGAGGTCGGCGTTGTCGCCCACCACCACCATGCCGCCGACCATGTCGGAATGGCCGTTGAGGTACTTGGTGGCCGAGTGCATGACGATGTCGGCGCCGTGCTCGAGCGGGCGCTGCAGGGCGGGCGAGGCGAAGGTGTTGTCGACCACCATCAGGATGCCGCGGGTGCGGGCGATCGCGGAGATCGCCTGCAAGTCGACGATCTTGAGCATCGGGTTGGTCGGCGTTTCCACCCACACCAGGCGGGTGTTGGGCTGGATCGCGGCAGCGAAGGCGGCCGGATCGGTGAGATCGACGAAACTGAAGTCCAGCCCGGCGCTGCGGCGGCGCACGCGCTCGAACAGGCGGTAGCTGCCGCCGTAGAGGTCGTCCATGGCGACGACGTGGTCGCCGCTGTCGAGCAGTTCCAGCAGGGTCGAGGTCGCCGCCATGCCGGAGGCGAAGGCGAAGCCGCGGCTGCCACCCTCCAGGCCGGCCACGCAGCGCTCGTAGGCGAAGCGGGTCGGGTTATGGGTGCGCGAGTACTCGAAACCCTGATGGACGCCCGGACTGCTCTGGGCGTAGGTCGAGGTGGCGTAGATCGGCGGCATGACCGCGCCGGTACTGGGGTCCGGGGTCTGTCCGGCATGGATGGCGCGAGTGCCCAGCCGCCAATGTCCAGGGGCCTTCGTGGCCGCGCCGTGGTCGTTTTTCATGCCTGCCGATCTGCGGAAATCCGGCCGCGGATTCTAGCACCGGGCCCCTTTCCGCCCCGTCGTTTACTGAACGCGGCGGCGCAGATAGTTCAGCAAGTCGATGCGGGTGATCAGGCCGAGGAAGCGTCCGCCGTCCATCACGATCGCGACCTGGCCGCGGTCGAAGACCGGCAACAGGGCCTCGATCGGCGATTTCACGTCCATGAAGTCGAGCTTGCTGACCATGGCCGTCGAGACCGGGTCGCGGAAGCGGGCCTCGTCGCCGTAGACGTGCAGCAGCACGTCGGACTCGTCGAGAATGCCGACGATCCGGTCGCCATCCATCACCGGCAGCTGCGAGATCTCGTACAGCTTCATGCGCTGGTAGGCGGTGACCAGTAGGTCGCCCGGGGCCACCACCACGGTGTCGTGGTGGGTGTAGGGGCGCAGGATCAGGTCGCGCAGGTCGCCAGTGCTCTCGCGCTCCAGGAAGCCGTTGTCCAGCATCCAGTAGTCGTTGTAGAGCTTGGACAGGTACTTGTTGCCGGTGTCGCAGACGAACACCAGCACCTTCTTTGGCACGGTCTGCTCGCGGCAGTAGCGCAGCGCGGCCGCCAGCAGGGTGCCGGTGGAGGAGCCGCCAAGGACGCCCTCCTTCGACAGCAGCTCGCGCGCGGTGAGGAAGCTTTCCTTGTCGCTGATGGCGTAGGCGCGCTTGACCCGGGTGAAGTCGGAGATCGGCGGCAGGAAGTCCTCGCCGATGCCCTCGACCATCCAGCTGGCCGACTTGTCGGACAGGGTGCCGCGATTGATGTACTCCTCCAGGATCGAGCCGACCGGATCGGCCAGGATCAGCTCGGTCTGCGGGGAATGCTGGGCGAAGCAGCGCGAGAGCCCGGTCATGGTGCCGGAGCTGCCGCAGCCGAAGACGATGGCGTCCAGCCCGCCCACCTCGGCCATCTGCCGCAGGATTTCCGGGCCGGTGCCGAATTCGTGCGCGGCCGGATTGTCGGGATTGCCGAACTGGTTGATGAAGTAGGCGCCGGGCGTCTCGCTGGCGATGCGCGCGGCGAGATCCTGGTAGTAGTCGGGATGGCCCTTGGCGACGTCCGAGCGGGTCAGCACCACTTCCGCGCCCATCGCCTTGAGATTGAAGATCTTCTCGCGGCTCATCTTGTCGGGGACGACCAGGATCAGCTTGTAGCCCTTCTGCTGGGCGACCAGCGCCAAGCCGATGCCGGTATTGCCGGCGGTGCCCTCGACCAGGGTGGCGCCGGGCTGGATGTCGCCGCGCTTTTCCGCCGCCTCGATCATGCTCATGCCGATGCGGTCCTTGATCGAACCGCCGGGATTCTGGCTTTCCAGCTTCAGATAGAGCTCGCATACGCCGGCATCCAGGCGCTGGGCTTTGACGATCGGCGTGTCGGCGATCAGCTCGAGGACGGAGGAATGGATCGGCATGCGAATGGGGCGTGGAAGGAATGGCCCACGATTATCGCACCGCCGGCGGGATGGCCGCTGCCGACCGCGTCCGTCATTGGCGGGAATGACAGGCGAAAGCCGGGGATTGGAGATTGCGTGCGGAGTCGAAAGTCCCGGATCGAATGCGGACCTGGCAAAAGATCCGCCCGGGGACTCCCGTCCGCGATCAGCGGCGGCCGACGAGGATGGCCGCCGCCGACGCGGCGAGAAGCGCTTCAAACCCGCGCATCCCGGCCGCATCGTCAATGCGGCGAGACGCGGGTTCCGAAGATCAGTGATGCAGGGTTTCGAACATGCGCGAGAGACGGTCCTTGGCGGCCAGCTTCTCGCGCTTCATTTCCGATAATTTGAGATCGTCGATGGGCAACACGCCGAGCTCGGCGTCGAGGACCTTCTTATCCAATTCCTGGTGATGGTGATAGAGCTGACGGAACTCGGGATTGGCCTTGAACAGCGCATCGAGTTCCGACTGTGGTTGCCCTTCGAACATGGGAGCCTCCTTCAACATGGATCGTGGATGTCCCGGACGCGGGGGGCGCCGGGCTGAGGAGCGACGAGCACATATGCGAACGCCCCGGCCGGTGGCGCGGGGCGTCGTGGGGGTGGGCGAGCGTTGCGGTGCGCAGGTGCTCCGCGAGAGCACCCGCGCGGAAACGAATTCCGGCGGCATGCTTCCGAGAGATGTGAGATAGCGTCATCCGGTCAGGCCCGTCAGCCAGGCGGCCTGAGATCGTCGCGATCGACCGCCTGCGAGTTCGACCCTACTCCTCCCTAAAAACGTCGGCAAGCGTATGGTGCAAGCCCATGATTTGCTTCGATTCGCGGGCTGCCTTTTCTGAATAGCAATCACCGCCATCCAGATAACAGATTGATTTTAAAGGGATTGTGCGGACGCAAAATCTCGCAGGCTTTCCTCGCGAGGCTTAAGGCCCTTGCGGGCGATGCGAGCGCCCTCGCCCCACGCGCCCCCCTGGAAGACTCAGGGCTTGGCCGACTCCTCTTCGGATTTCCCGGACTTGCCCATCAGCTCGGCCTGGCGCTTGGCCAGCTCCGCCTGACGCTGCCGGGCGGCCTTGAGCTTGGCCGCCTGCGAACCGGCGACATCGTCCAGCGCCGTCTCCGCCTGCTGGCGGGCGGCGGCTTCCTGATCGGCCTGCTCACGCAGGCGCGCGGCCTCCTCGGCCTGGATCTGCGCCTGGATGCGCAGGCGCTCGGCTTCCTGCCGCGCGCGCGCCGCGTCCTGGCGGCTCGCTTCCACGAGCAGGTCGCTGCGCGTGCGGTCGAGCCGGTCGATCTCGCGCCGGGCGACTTCGTTGCGCGCGGCGAGTTCGGCGGTCTCCACGCGCAATTCGGCGATCTGCAATGCCATGGCGCGCGCCTTGCTCTTCGCGACGGCCAGGGCGTCCAGGGCCTGCCGCGCCTGCAGCCGCTCGTAGGCTCCGGCGCCGCTGGTGTCGGGATTGGCGTCGAGCATCTGCAACCGCGACGACAGGCGCGCGACTTCAGGATCCTTCTTCTCGGCATGTACCGCGAACGCTGCCGCCGTCAGCAACAGCGCCAGCGCGATACCGCTGGAAATCCTCATCTTCATTGCCCGTCCTCCGCGCCGATGCGGCGCTTGAGATCGGCGATCTCCGCGCGGCGTTGCTTCAGATCGGCCTCGGTCACCGCCTGACGGCTGAGCGCGTTGGCCAGATCGGCGCGCGCGGCGGCCAGCAGGGCGAGATTGCGCGCCTGCTCCCGATCCCCGTCGGCCATTGCCGCGTGCGCCTGCTCCAGCAGGCTGCGCGCCTGCGCGAAATCGCCGGCGGCGTACTGGTCGGCATCGGCATTGTCGGCGCGTGACACCGCCTGCTGCGCGGCCGCCAACTCCGACGTCGGCGGCGGCAAACTGGCGCAAGCCGTGACCGAGAGCACGACTCCGAACATCGACGCGCGAAGCGCCGGCCTGTCATGGATGAACTGTGCGAAGCTTTGACGCATATAAGGGGGGTCGCGCTCCCGGAAGCGGCGACCATTGTCAATCAGCATCCGGCGGAATCGCAATGATCCAGCCGCGATGAAGCGGCCAGGCTGCTTAACGGGACCAAACTCCACACCATGGATATCGGCTATCTCCTCAAGCTGATGACGGAGAAGAACGCATCCGACATGTTCTTCACCACCGGCGCCCCCGTCTACATCAAGGTCGAGGGCAAGCTGCAGCCGCTGGGCACGACCGTCCTCCCGCCGGGCACCACCAAAAAGGTCGCCTACTCGCTGATGGACGAGGGCCAGGTCCCGCAGTTCGAGCGCGACCTGGAACTGAACATGTCGTACTCGCAGCCCAGCATCGGCCGCTTCCGCATCAACGTGTTCAAGCAGCGCGGCGAAGTGGCGATGGTGGTGCGCGCGATCCGCAGCATCATCCCCAGCATCGAGGAGCTGCAGCTGCCGCAGGTGCTCAAGCAGATCATCATGGCGCCGCGCGGCCTGGTGCTGATCGTCGGCTCCACCGGTTCGGGCAAGTCGACCACGCTGGCCTCGATGATCGACCACCGCAACACCAATACCGCCGGCCACATCCTCACCATCGAGGACCCGATCGAGTACCTGCACACCCACAAGCAGTCGATCGTCAACCAGCGCGAAGTCGGGATGGACACGCACGCCTTCCATTACGCGCTGAAAAACGCGATGCGCGAGGCGCCGGACGTGATCCTGATCGGCGAGATCCTCGACGCGGCGACGATGGAGGCGGCGATCGCCTTCGCCGAGACCGGCCACATCTGCCTGGCAACGCTGCACTCCAACAACGCCGACCAGACCATCGAGCGCATCCTCAACTTCTTCCCCGAGGCCGCGCACGGCAACGTGCTGATGAACCTCGCGCTGAACCTGCGCGCGGTGGTGTCACAGCGCCTGGTGATGGGCCTGGACGGCCGCCGCCTGCCGGCGACCGAGGTGCTGATCAACACGCCGTTGATCCGCGACCTGCTGCGCCGCGGCCAGGTGCACGAGATCAAGCAGGCGATGGAGGAATCGCTGGAAGCGGGCATGGAATCGTTCGACCAATGCCTGTTCCGCCTGTACAAGGCCGGCAGGATCGACCGCGAGGAAGCGCTCAAGGCCGCCGATTCGCGCGATGGTCTGGCGCTGAAGTTCCGCTTCTCCGAAGGCAGCGTCGGCGAACACGATCCGTATGCCGACGTGTTCGAGACCAGCGCCCAGCACCACTAGATCGCCGGATCAGGGCGAATGCGAGCCGCCGGCGTGACGCGATGTCAGGGCTGCGGCGCGTCGGGTTGCCGTTCCGGACGGGCGGCGTCGAAGGCCGGTAACGCGAGGCAGGCCTGTTCGATACGGGTGATGATCGGATAAGGCGTCAGATCGACGCCGAAGCGGCGCGCGTTGTAGACCTGCGGAATCAGGCAGCAATCCGCGAAACCCGGCGCATGCCCCGAGCAGAACTCGCCGGTCGACGGATTGTCCCGCAGCAACGTCTCGAACGCTTCGAAACCGCCGGCGATCCAGTGCTTGACCCATTCGTCGCGCTCAGGCTGCGGCACACCCCACTCGCGTTCGAAATACTGCAGCACGCGCAGATTGTTGAGTGGATGGATGTCACAGGCGACCATCTGCGCCAGCGCACGCACGCGCTGGCGCTCACGCGCGGTTGCCGGCAGCAGCGCCGGCTGCGGCCACATCTCGTCGAGGTATTCGAGGATCGCCAGCGATTGCCGCAGCATGCGCTGGCCATGCTGCAGCACCGGCACCGATCGTTGCGGATTGATCGCGGCGTATTCCGGACGGTGCTGTTCGCCGCCGTCACGCACCAGATGCACGGATTCGATCCTGTAGGCCAGCCCCTTGAGGTTGAGGCCGATGCGCACGCGATACGCGGCGCTCGAGCGCCAGTAGGAATGGAGAATCAAAGGATGCTCGCTCACGGGGGGGCTTGGCGCTCGATGCGCTGCTCGATGGCACCGAAGATGGAATGACCCTCGCGATCGAGCATCTCGATCCGCACCAGATCGCCGAACGACATGAAGGGCGTCACCGGCTTGCCGGTTTCCAGCGTTTCCACCGTGCGCTTCTCGGCGAAGCAGGACGCGCCCTTGGATGTGTCCTCGTTGGCGATGGTGCCGGAGCCCACGATCGTGCCGGCCGACAGCGGCCGCGTCTTCGCCGCGTGCGCGACGAGCTGGGCGAAATCGAACTGCATGTCCACGCCCGCCTCCGGCGCGCCGAACCATTCACCGTTGATGTGTGTGAGCAGCGGCAGATGCAGCTTGTTGCCGCGCCAGGCCTCGCCGAGCTCGTCCGGCGTGACGAACACCGGGCTCAGCGCCGAGCGCGGCTTGGATTGCAGGAAGCCGAAACCCTTCGCCAGTTCCGGCGGAATCAGGTTGCGCAGCGAGACGTCATTGACCAGACCGATCAGCTGGATGTGTCCGGCCGCCTGTTCCGGCGTCACCGCCATCGGCACATCGTCGGTCACCACGACGATCTCGGCTTCGAGATCGATGCCGTAGGCCTCGTCCACCACCTTCACCGCATCACGCGGGCCGTAGAAACCGGCGCTCGTGGCCTGGTACATCAGCGGATCGGTGTAGAAGCTCTCCGGCACCTCGGCGCCGCGCGCGCGACGCACGCGCTCCACGTGCGGGAGGTAGGCGCTGCCGTCCACGAACTCGTAGGCACGCGGCAACGGCGCCGCCAGCTGCACCATGTCGAGTTCGAAAGCGCCGTCGGCGCTGCCGGCGTCGAGCGCCTCGGACAGCGCGGCCAGGCGCGGCGCCAGGTTCGACCAGTCTTCCAGCGCGCGCTGCAGGGTCGGCGCGATGCCGGTGGCGCGCACGGCCTGCGTGAGGTCGCGCGAGACCACGATCAGGGTACCGTCGCGGCCGCCTTCTTTGAGGGATCCAAGCTTCATCGCGCTTCCTTCGGGTGCGATCGAAATAATTGTTTCAATTGTAACTTTATTGCTGCCTCAAGGCAGCGGCACATCGCCAGCTCCGGATCATCCAGCTCAACCCTCCATGCCGTGCGTCCAGGAGCGCGCGTCCTTCGCCCCGCTCAATCTTCGCCCTGGAACGCCCCGGCGCGATACGTCAGCACCAGCGTGTCCCGATGACCGGTGCCATCCAGCGGCTGGATCGGCGTGGATTCGTGGATCACCCGGGTGTCGTCGAGCAGCAGGAGCGACCAGGGCGCATCCAGGGTGAAGCGCTGGCCGTTGGGTCCGTTGGCCTCGAACACGCGCGTCTCGCCGCCCTTGATGTCGTGGCGGCCGACGAGGAAGACGGCGACGAAGTCCACACCGTCGCGATGCGCGCCTTCCGGCGTGGGCCGGCCGATGCCGTCGCTGGTGTCGATGCGGAACTGGTGGGCTTCCACGTACCAGGGCTGTTTGGGCTTGACCGCGGAAAAGCAGTTTCCCAAGGCCTGGAGCAAACGAGCCCAGATGGGGCGCTCGACGATCCCGGGGCGAATGGGTTCGAACCAGCGCTCCATGCCACCATGCAGTGCGTTGTAGTCGAGCGACTGCCAATGTGCGCGGTGCGGCGCCTGCGTGACCTCGGCGCCATCGACGACGAAACAGGAATGGCGACGCCGCCGGTAATGGCCGCCATCGCGCAGATAGTTGTCGGGAGCCAGATCATCCCAGCTCGGCTTAAGCGCATCGAACGCCGCGAGCGGCTCTCCGCACAACTCGACGACGCTGTCGGGCGTCAGTACCGCATAACCGCGCTCGCGCAGCGCCGGCAGAACGGCTTCAAGAGAGTCGAAGGGAGCGGAAAAGGTGGCGACCATGCGACGGCCTGTGCGGTGCGGGACGACTGTGCCGCGCGCATGCGCGGGGACACATTATCTCCGCAATTGCCCTCGCACTGGCGCAAAGGACGAGGGCCCGCCAAGCGGGCCCTCGCATCACGCATCCGCCGATGCGGCGATCAGGCGATGTATTCCTGCTCCACCAGTTCTCCCACCACGCCGTTGTTGACGTCGGAGAGCGGACACGCCCGAAGGCCGGCGTAGCGGTCGATCCACTGCGAGCCGTCTTCGCCCTGGTAATAGCAGTACGTGGTGCCCGCGCTCGCGGACGCGCTGCCGGCCGTTCCCATCGCCAGTGCCAACGCGACCACGCCCAGGCCCACGAACTTGTGCATTCCGATTTTCATGCGATCCACTCCGGTCATGAGGATTAAGGATGTCTTCGATTTCGACGATCCATCGATTGCACCGCCGGGCCACTGTCGTGGTCGGACACCAGAGCGCGATCCATGCACCTTCCGCGCTCAGGACGCCTGAACCGGACAAGGCCGCTATGCATGTGCGGGCGGAAACTTAACACGTGGCGCCGGCGACGCCCGCCGCGCTGCAACAAGGCACGCGCCCGGAAGCGAAAAGCGCGCAACAAAAAAGCCCGCGCGAGGCGGGCTTTCGATCTTGCCAATGCACTTGGCTGCTGCACTTTCGTTACAAGATGGCAGCCCCGGATGGATTCGAACCACCGAATGCCTGAGTCAGAGTCAGGTGCCTTACCGCTTGGCGACGGGGCTATGTTCTGATTGTAACGCCAGAACGCATGAACGTCCCGGCGGTGAGCGCCTGGCGAAGAATCCGCACGGTGACGTGCGGACCCTCGCGCAGGATCTTTCTTAACGCTTGGAGAACTGCGTGGCGCGGCGGGCTTTGTGCAGACCCACCTTCTTGCGCTCGACTTCGCGGGCGTCGCGGGTCATGAAACCAGCCTTGCGCAGTTCGGTCTTCAGCGTTTCGTCGTATTCGACCAGCGCGCGGGCGATGCCGAGGCGGATCGCGCCGGCCTGGCCGGTGGTGCCGCCGCCGGTCGCCGTGACGAGGATGTCGAAGGTGTCGGTGTTCTTGGTCAGCTCCAGCGGCTGGCGCACGATCATGCGCGCGGTCTCGCGGCCGAAGAACTCGTCCAGCGGACGGCCGTTGACGACGATGTTGCCGGTGCCGCGGCGCAGGAACACGCGAGCGGTGGAGGATTTGCGACGGCCGGTGCCGTAGTTCTGAGTGATTGCCATGACTTAGATATCCAGGACTTGCGGCTGCTGGGCGGCGTGCGGATGCTCGGAACCCTTGTAGACCTTGAGCTTGCGGTACATCGCGCGGCCCAGCGGATTCTTCGGCAGCATGCCCTTGACGGCGATTTCGATGACGCGCTCCGGGTGGCGCTCCAGCGCCTGTGCCAGCGTCTCGGTCTTGAGGTTGCCGACGTAGCCGGTGAAACGGTGGTATTGCTTGTCGGCGAGCTTGTTGCCGGTCACCACGATCTTCTCGGCGTTGATCACGACCAAGTAATCGCCGGTGTCGACGTGCGGGGTGTAGACGGGCTTGTGCTTGCCGCGCAGACGGCGCGCGAGCTCGGAGCTGAGACGACCCAGCGTTTTGCCGGTGGCGTCGACGAGGTACCAGTCACGCTGGACGGTCTCGGACTTCGCGGTGAAGGTTTTCATGATGAAACTCTGGGTTCTCGGTGAATTGTCGGGCTGATTCCGGGGGAGCCTCTCGGCCTGCGGAATTTCGCCGCGCGTTGTGTCCCGCGCATGGAATCGCGGAACGAAAGAGGCGAGATGATACAGGCCGCCGCAGGGCGCCGCAAGTCGCCAGAATCTCTCGGAAACCCGGGCGGGCGGCCCCTCTGGCCGCCGACCCGGCCAGGGGCGAGAATGGGGCGTCGGCTGCTTCCGCCAGGCCTGGGCACCCCGCCCTCCACGCCGCGCAGCGCCCCCCCCCCTTTCGCCGACGTACCCAATCATGGCCGCGATTCGCCCTCACGACACACCGATCGACCGCTTCCTCACCGACACCCAGCGCGCGCTGGAGACGGTCTTTGGCCGCCCGCCCGCCGAGCGCCCGAATCCCGGACAGGACACCCCGGACGTCGAACTCGACAACGCCGAGCGCCTCCACGCCGCCGGGCTGATGCGCATCAACCATGTCGGTGAGGTCTGCGCCCAGGCGCTGTACGTCGGCCAGGCCAGCGCCGCCCGCGATCCGGCCACCCGCGCGCATCTGCTCGAGGCGGCGCAGGAGGAGACCGATCATCTGGCCTGGTGCGCCGATCGTCTGGAAGAGTTGGACAGTCGTCCAAGCTTGTTCAATCCGCTCTGGTACGCCGGCAGCTATGCCATCGGCGTGCTGGCCGGACTGCGCGGCGACGGCTGGAACCTTGGTTTCGTGGTGGAGACCGAGCGCCAGGTCGAGGCGCATCTCGACGAGCATCTGCAGATCCTGCCCGAGGCCGACCTGCGCAGCCGCGCGATCCTGTCCACGATGAAGGAGGACGAGGCGCGCCACGCCGACAATGCCGAACAGGCCGGCGCGCGCGTGTTGCCGCCACCGATCCCGTCAATCATGGCGGCGGCGTCGAAATTCATGAAGACGGTGGCGTATCGCCTGTAGGGCGGGCCTTGGCCCGCCATCCCCACGCATCCGATAGCAACAAGCTTTCGGCAACACCAGCGCGAACATTGAGATGGCAATGGTGGGCCAAGGCCCACCCTACGAATTCCGGCCTTATTCCACCAGATTCCTGCCGTGGAACAGTTCTTCGATCTCGCGCTTGAGCAGCGCCTCGATCTTCATGCGGTCCTTGAACGACAGGTTCTTCGCCTTCTCCTCGAACAGGTACTGATCGAGGTCGAAATCCTTCAGATGCATCTTCGTGTGGAAGATGTTTTCCTGATAGACGTTGACGTCGAACATCTCGTAGCGCGAGCGGATGTTCTTCGCCAGGAAATCCTGGATCGAATTGATCTTGTGGTCGATGTAGTGCTTCTTGCCGCGAATGTCGCGAGTGAAGCCGCGCACCCGGTAGTCCATGATGACGATGTCGGACTCCAGGCTCTCGATCAGGTAGTTCAACGCCTTCAGCGGCGAGATCACGCCGCAGGTGGCCACGTCGATGTCGGCGCGGAAGGTGGCGATGCCGTGCTGGGGGTGCGTCTCGGGATAGGTGTGCACGGTGATGTGCGACTTGTCCATGTGCGCCAGCACCGCCTCCGGGATCACGCCCTTGGCGGCCGCTTTCTCGATCACCGGCTGTTCGCTGATCAGGATCGTCACCGAGGCGCCCTGCGGGTCGTAGTCCTGCCGGGCGATGTTGAGGATGTTCGCGCCGATGATTTCCGCGACGTCCGTCAATATCTGTGTGAGACGGTCGGCGTCGTACTGCTCGTCGATGTACTCGATATAGCGTTGACGCTCGTCCTCAGAGACGGCGTAGCAAACGTCGTAGATGTTGAAGCTCAGCGCCTTGGTGAGGTTGTTGAAGCCTTGGAGCTTCAGGCGCGGCAACGGTTTGACCACGGTGGTCGTCCCCCGGAAAGTGGTGCGGAAGTGGTGCGAAACGCGAATTATGCGCCAAAGGTTTGGCAGTCGCGAGACTGACTGATTGCCGGATGAACAGAGAGAGCCTACTCTTGGCGACATCCTCGGCTCTGACCGCTATGACATCACCTTCCGTGGCCCTGATTACTCCTCTCCGTCGACCTTCGAATCCGCTGGCCCCGTCCAGCTCCACGATCGAGCGATTCCTCGCTCATTGCCATCGTCGCCGCTACCCACCCCGTACCGACGTGTTCCGCCCCGGTGATCCGGCCGGCACCCTCTACTACGTAGTCAGTGGCTCGGTCAGCATCATCACCGAGGAGGACGACGGCCGCGAACTGGTGCTCGGCTACTTCGGCTCCGGCGAATTCGTCGGTGAAATGGGCTTGTTCATCGAGTCCGACGTGCGCGAGGTGATCCTGCGCACCCGCACCCAGTGCGAGCTGGCCGAGATCAGCTACGAGCGCCTGTATCAGCTGTTCGAGGGCTCCTTGAACGGCGACGCCACCCAGATCGTCTACGCGATCGGTGCGCAGCTCTCGCGCCGCCTGCTCGACACCAGCCGCAAGGCCGGGCGCCTGGCCTTCCTCGACGTCACCGACCGCATCGTGCGCACCCTGCACGACCTGACCCGCGAGCCGGAGGCGATGAGCCACCCGCAAGGCACCCAGCTGCGCGTATCGCGGCAGGAACTGGCGCGGCTGGTCGGCTGCTCGCGCGAAATGGCCGGACGCGTGCTGAAGAAGCTGCAGGCCGACGGCGTGCTGCACGCTCGCGGCAAGACCATCGTGTTGTACGGCACCCGCGGCTAAGCATTTGATGGGCGCTCCTTTCGCGCCACGCGGGCCACTGCCGGATGCCGATTTGCGCAGCGCGTCCTTGATCGATGCCGACGACGTCGCTGTGCTGCTGTCGGAAATGGGCTATCCCTGCGAAACCCGCGACGCCGCGCAGCGCATCGACACCATCCTCGCCGACGACCGCCAGGCCCTGGTGGTGGCGCGTGTCGATGGCGTGGTGCGCGGGCTGATCGCCCTGGATTTCATGTATTACCTGCCGCTGGACACCACCACCTGCCGCATCACCGCGCTGGTGGTCAGCGCCGAGGCGCAGGGCCGCGGCCTCGGCCGGCAGCTGCTGCGCGAAGCCGAACGCCGCGCGCGCACCGCCGGCGCCGCACGAGTGGAACTCACCAGCGGCTCGCAGCGCATGGACGCGCACGAGTTCTACAAGGCCTGCGGCTACAGCGACGGCACCTTGCGCTTCATCAAGCGGCTGGGCGCGGCGTAGGGCGGGCCTTGGCCCGCCACTACCATCGACCAGAGCCTGGTATCTCCCCAAAAGCCATCGCAATCGGCGGTAGGGCGATGGCGGGCCAAGGCCCGCCCTACAGGGGGCGTTCGCGATAGATCATGTAGACATCGGCGCGCTGGTAATGCGAGCCGGGCTTGATGCCGGGCTGCATCTCGAAGCCGACACTCTCATATAGCTTCAGCGCCGGGCGCAGCGCGCTGTGCGATTCCAGGAACAGCTGCGTGCCGCGCAAACGCTTGTACTCGTCGATCATCGCGCCCATCAGCTTGCGGCCGATGCCGAGACCACGGTGGCGCTCGGTCACCGCCATCTTGGTCAGCTCGTACACGCCGGGTGATTCGCGCAGCAAGGCGCAGGTGCCGACCACTTCGTCGCCGAGCAACGCGAAGAGGATCACCCCGCCCGGCTCCAGGATGGTGCGCTCCGGCTCCGACAACACGGCATGGTCGATGGGTTCGATGCGGTAGTACTTGCTCAGCCACTCGGCGTTGAGCCGGTAGAAATGCTCGCGCAGCGCGGGCGCGAACGGCACGACACGCACCTCGGCGCCCGCGTCCGTGCGGCAGCGCGCCAGCACCGCCTCCGCCACCGGCCGGGCCGCCAGATCCTCCTCCAGCGCGGAGAGCGCATGCATCAGGCCATTGCCCTGGGCGGCGAGGCGCTGCTCCAGCTCGGCCCGGATCGCCTCCCACACCGGCTGCGCCGCCTTCACCTCGGCCTCGGCCTTGGCGGTCAGGACCAGCGTGCGGCGACGGCGGTCGCGGGCATCGCCGGTGGCTTCCAGCCAGCCGCCCTCGATCAGCTTGGCGGCGAGCTGGCTGACGGCCGAGTGGGTCTGCCCGATGATCTCGGCGATCTCGGTCACCGACAGCGGGCCGCGCTCATGCAGCAACCGGACCAGGGGAAACCAGCGCCCCTGCAGGGTGATGCCGCGATCGCGATAGATCGCGTCGGCGGCGTCATAGAAATAGTCGCTCAGCGTCTTGAAACGGCTGCCCAGGGCCAGGACGCCCTGCTCGGCGAGGAAGGTCATCGGATTACGAAAGGATTTGTGTAACTGCTAACGTATCTGCCTGAAAGGCGCTTGTCGAGGCCTTCGTATCAAAAGAGGCAGGCCGTTCGTCGGCCCATGCCGCCGTGTGTCGGCTTATCCCGGCGCCGTTCCCACCAGTTCCCCGGCGCGGCCTCCGCATCCCCAGTTGAGGATCGGCGTCCCCGGCGGCAGCACACGCCGGAACGTCGCCACGGCGCCCGCCTTCGGGTTCACCACCACCGGGCCGCGCGCGGCGCGCAGCAGCGGCAAGTCGGCGCGGCTGTCGGAATAGGCCGCCGCGATCTCGCCCGTGTAGCCCGCCTCGCGGATCATCCGCATCTTCTCCTCGGCGTGGCAGTGGCGCAGCGCGCCCAGACCACCGAGGCGCGGGCCCACGACCGTACCGATCACCGGCACATCCTCGTGCGCGACGAAACCGAGAATCGCACGCGCCAGCCGCGGCGGTGCGCCGGTGGCGATGAGCACGTTGTCGCCGCGCTGGCGATGCGAATGCAGCACGTCGAGCGCGACCGGCAGCAGGCGTTCCTTGATCTGCGCCGTGTGCGCGGCGACGTAGGCATCGATCATCGCGTTGAGATCCTGGCGGCGATGCAACCCGACCGTGCCGATCCAGACGTAAGCCGAGATGGCATGGCGTCGCGTCGCAAGAAAAGCGAGCAGTGGCGCCAGCAACGGCGTCAGCAGCAGCGCCAATACGGTCCGCCACAGGCTGCGGCGGATCAGCCAGGCGAACAGATGGCCGCCGGAATCGCCGTCGTAGAGCGTGTGGTCGAAATCGAAGACGATCAGTGGCCCATCGGGCGTCGGGATTGTTGAGGCGGCTTCCACCTCCGGCGCCGTTGAAGGGTCAGCCGCCCGTGCCTGGATCGATGGCGGATCTTGCGCGTCACTGGAATCCGCGGCCGAATCGGCCTCCGCGCTTTCCACATCCGAAGAACCCGCCACGGTTCCGGACGCATCGTCCGAATCTCCGTCTCCCCCCTTCCCCGCATCGAAGAACAAACGGCGCAGCGCCTCGCCCGGCTCCGGATCGCGCATGAAGGTCTCGCCGACCAGGAACGCGTCGATGCCGGCATCGCGCATCAGCTTCACGTCGGCCGGCACCAGGATGCCGCTTTCGGTGACGAGGCGACGATCCTTCGGCACCGCGTGCTGCAGCGACAGCGTCACGTCGAGCGAGACCTCGAACGTGCGCAGATTACGATTGTT
The DNA here is from genome assembly GCF_058803905.1 of Luteimonas sp. GW821-FHT14E02. Classification (NCBI taxonomy): domain Bacteria; kingdom Pseudomonadati; phylum Pseudomonadota; class Gammaproteobacteria; order Lysobacterales; family Lysobacteraceae; genus Luteimonas; species Luteimonas sp. GW821-FHT14E02. The sequence continues at coordinate 249,636 of NZ_JBXAPK010000005.1, forward strand.
GATACCCAGCAGCGGTGCCGGCACCTGCAGGGCGCGTTCCAGCTCGTCGAGATCGTGCACTTCCACCAGCACGTCCATGCCGAGTTCCAGCGCCTGCTCCGACAATCGCACCAGGCGGTCGTCGTCGAGTGCGGCGACGATCAGCAGGATGCAATCGGCACCGAGTACGCGCGCTTCGGTCACCTGGTAGGGATCGACCGTGAAATCCTTGCGCAGCACCGGCAGCGCGCAGGCCGCGCGCGCTTGTTGCAGATAGGCGTCCGCGCCTTGGAAGAAATCTACGTCGGTCAGCACCGACAGACAGGCCGCGCCGCCCGCCTCGTAGCTGCGCGCGATCGCCTCCGGATCGAAGTCGGCGCGGATCACCCCTTTCGACGGGCTGGCCTTCTTCACCTCCGCGATCACCGCGGGCAGGCCCGCCGCGATCTTCGCCTCCATCGCCTTGGCGAAACCGCGCACGGGCGCGGCGTCACGCGCGCGCGCCTGCAGCTCATGCAAGGGCAGTCGCGCGGATCGCTCGGCGATCTCTTCGGTCTTGCGCTGCAGGATCTTCTGCAGCACGTCGGGGCGCTGGAAAGTAAACATTCGAAATTTTATCACTCGAACTAAGCTAAGCCATGAAATGACTTCGATACGAATGAGCCGTCATGTCTCACTGTAGTCACTAGGTACGCCAAACGAAAAGGGACCAAACTCAAACTCATCTCCCGGAGCATAGAAAAGAGCGCCCCCCTTTTCTCGGAAATCGTAAAGCAGACCAAGCACCAACGCCGACGCAAGGCAAAGGGCCTGAAATGAACTACCGCCATGCGCTGCTGCAAGCTCCTTGAACAACGGAGTGAGTGATACGGGACATGCCCACTCTTGCTCCTCTTCATTCACTAGCTGTGGGACACCAATCTGCAAATGAACTTCAAAAGGCTCACCACCAAGCTTCTTCGCCCAGAGTTTATGGCTGGCAATGGCGTGTTCCATAGTTCGGAGCCTATCGCAACTTCGCTGGCACGTAGAGCGCTACAACGCCTGCCCTGACCGCCATTGACGAGCGTGCAGTGTATCGAGCAGCGCGACCAGTTGCGCGCGCGCGGCCGGATCGTGCACCGGCAACACCACCAGATCGCCCTGTCTCGCCCATTGCAGCGAGCGCCGGGCGGCCTCCACTTCATCGAGCACGATCTCGATCGCGGTCTCCGGGACGCCCGCTCCCACCAGCGCCGGCCGCATGATCGCCGCGATCTCGCCCGCCGCGCGGCCGCGTTCATAGCCGCCGATGTCCTTCAGTACCACTAGCTCCGGCCGGTACGCGGCCGCCGTCTCGGCCACGGCACGCAGATCGGCATCCTCGCGATTGCCGGCGTGGCCGAGGATGATCGCGAAACGCCCGCCGCGCTGCCGCGCGCCGACGGCATCGAGCAGGCCGCGCAGGCCGTCCGGGTTGTGCGCGTAATCGAGGTAGACGTCCATGCCGTCGAAGCTCCAGTGCTGCAGGCGTCCCGGATTGTCGTCATGGGCGACACCGAAGCGCGCCAGCACGCCGCCGATGACTTCGACGGCAACGCCAAGCGCCTGCGCGGCCAGCACGGCACCGGCGATATTGGCGATGTTGTAGACGGCGCGGCCGCCGAGCGTGAGCGGCATCTCGGCGATGGTGCCGAGATCATGAACCTCCTCGCCACGCGACAGCAGCAACCGGCCGTCGCGCACGCCGCACGTGGCGCCCATGCGCGCGCGATGCGCGACCAGCAGCGGCGCATCGAAATCGAGCGCGAACCAGCCCAACGGACAAGTCAACGCCTCCGATTTGCGCACCAGCAACGGGTCGTCCGCATTGAGTACGAGCAAGCCGTCGTCGTGGATCGCGCGCGCCACGGTGAGTTTGACCTCGGCCAAATCGGCAAGATCGTGCACGCCATACTCACCGAAGTGATCCGCGCCGACATTGGTGACCAGCGCCGCGTTCGCATGACAGAGCGCCAGCCCGCGCCGCAGCATGCCGCCGCGCGCGGTTTCCAGCACGGCGGCCCGCGCCTGTGGCTGGCGCAAGGCCGTGCGCGCGCCGGTCGGGCCGGAGAAGTCGCCCGATTCCAGCGCCTGTCCGTCGAAATACACGCCGTCGGTGCAGCTGTGCGCCGTGGACCAGCCCTGGGCACGCGTCATCGCCGCGATCAGGCGCACGCTGGTGGTCTTGCCGTTGGAACCGGTCACCAGCGCGGCAGGAATCGCATGCAGCGCCTCCCATTCGACATCATCGACGTTCGGCAACGCATCGATCGCCCATGTCTGGCCGCCCTCGCCCGCGCCGATGGAGAGCGCATCGTCATCGGCCAAGAACGGAAGATCGTGTGCACGCGCCGCTTTGCTCAGTGCGATCAAGGCCGGACTCGCTTCCGCGTCCGCAACCGCGCGCAAGGTGTGCAGCGCCGAATCCTCATCCCAGATCGCGGCATGCCCCGGCGCGTGGAACCGCTGCTCTTCCCTTCTCCCCCCGGGAGAAGGTGGCTCCGCGCGTAGCGCGGAGACGGATGAGGGAGGGGACTTCCCGACCACAGCCCCCCCCACCACACGCGCATGCACCTGTTCCCAAATGTCTGCAAGCACGTCTTCAGTGCGGCCTAGCACATCATGATTCCAATAGCGTAGCGTCACGATATCTTGTCGGGCCATGTAAGCATCACGCCTGACGTCGCTCTCTTGCGCATGCCCCTCGTTGTGCTGCCCACCATCCAGTTCGATCGCCAACCTCAGTTCGTGGCAATAGAAATCCAGGACATAAGGTCCAAGCGTCTTCTGACGGCGAAATTTCTGTGCGTGCAAGCGGCGATCGCGAAGAAAGCTCCAGATCAGCTGTTCTGGTTCCGTGGATTCTTCCCTGAGTTTTCTGACGAATTCGAGAGTGGCCTGGTCGTAAGGCAGCTTCTTGCGAGAACTTGCGCTGGCCAGTAATTTTCCCGCCCTCATCCGGCCTTCGGCCACCTTCTCCCGGAGGGAGAAGGGAAAAGCGACGGCCGCCCACCACGCCCATTCGTTCACCTCGGTCGCGGCATAGAGCCGGTCCAACGGCGCAGCGAATGCCAATGAAGCGCCGCTGCGATGGCGACGGACGACGAGATCGGCCTGCGGCCAGCCAAGCACTTCACGAGCACGAACGACGTTGACGCGCCAGCGCTCGAGCGCCGCGTCATCGACACCCTGCGTGGCTTCCAGCGCCGCGCCGGTGTCCGCGAAATAGACGTTGCAGCCGGTCAGCCGGCGCGAATCCTCGAACGGTTCCTGCACGATTAAACGCCCTTCTCCACAAGCCGCCTGCGGTTCAATCGCTTTCTTCCCGCTCGAAGACCAGACCACGCTCATCGCGCACCACGCCCTGCATCGCCGCGAGCGCGGACTCGTCGAGCGCCTGCTCCGAAAGCGCCGGCGTCGGCAATTCCGCCTTCACCGTGGGCTTCGGCGCCTCGCCATCCGGCTTGAACTTGGTGATCTGCTTCCACGTGCGCGTGAGCGCGTCAGCGAAGATCAGCACCAGATCACCACTGCTGCCCATGCGCAGCGCGGCATCCACCGCCTGCTGCTCGTCGGGGATCACCGAGATGACCTCTTCCGGCACGCCCTGCGCGCGCAGCGCCTCGGCGATGATGCGCGGCACCTCGTCGCCATCGCGGCCGCGCAAGGCATCGTCGCGGCGCACGATGTAGTGGTCGAACTTGCCCGCCGTCGCCGCCGCGATCGCTCGCAGATCCTCGTCACGACGATCGCCAGGACCGGCCAGCACCACGATGCGGCGCCCGCTCACATCCAGACGCTGCGCGAGGTCGGCCATGATGCCGACCGCGTGCGCGTTGTGGCCGTAGTCCATAAGCACCTTGAACGGATGCTCCTCGAACAGGTTCATGCGCCCCGGCACCTGATAGAACGTAGTGTCGAAAGTGCGCAGGCCCTGCCGGATCGCATCGAGCTTGATGCCGAGCGAGAACGCCATCGCCGCGGCGATCATCGCGTTCTGCACGTTGTGCAGCGCGCGACCTTCCAGCGTGGCCGGGATCAGGTGCGTCCACATCAGCGGAATGTGGCCGCCCTTGTCGTAGAGCGTGATCATGTGGCCGTTGACGCCGCCCTCGAGCGCGCAGCCGCGCCCGCCCGCACGAATGTGCTCGCGCACGAGTGCGTGCGAGGGATTCATCGTCACGTAGCAGATGGTCTTGGCATCGGTGTAGGCCGACATCTTCAGCACGTTCGGATCGTCGGCGTTGAGCACCGCGCATTCGGTGGCCACTTCCACCACCACGCGCTTGATCTCGGCCAGTTGCTCCAGCGTGTCGACGCCCTTCAGGCCGAGATGATCGGAAGCGATGTTGATCACCGCGCCAACGTCCACGTGGCGCACGCCCATGCCCGCGCGCAGCAGGCCACCGCGCGCGGTTTCCAGCACCGCCAGATCGATGTGCGGATCGGATAGCACCATGCGCGCCGATACCGGACCGGTCATGTCGCCCTCGACGGTGCGCTGCCCGTCGATGTAGACGCCATCGGTGGTGGTGAGGCCGGGCGTGTAACCGCTCATCTTGGCGATGTGCGCCAGCATGCGTGCCGTGGTGGTCTTGCCGTTGGTGCCGGTGACCGCCGCGATCGGCACGCGCGAAGGCGTACCCGGCGGGAACAGCATGTCGATCACTGGCCCGGCCGCGTCGCGTGGCGTGCCTTCGCTCGGCGCCACGTGCATGCGGAAGCCGGGCGCTGCATTGACCTCGCAGATCGCGCCGCCGATCGCCTTGTAGCTCTCGGCGATGTTGGGCGAAATGAAATCCACGCCGCCGACATCGAGCCCGATCGCGCGCACCGCGCGCACCGCCATGTCGCGGTTGTCGGGATGGATGATGTCGGTAACGTCGGTGGCCGTGCCGCCGGTGGACAGGTTCGCGGTGGAACGCAGATAGACGCGCTCGCCGGTCATCGGCACCGATTCGGCGGTGAAGCCAGCGCGCTCCATCATCAGATTGGCCTGCGCGTCGAGTTCCAGACGCGTGAGCACCTTCTCGTGGCCGACGCCTCGGCGCGGGTCCTGATTCACGATTTCGACCAGCTGCGCGATGGTGTGCTGGCCATCGCCGACGACGTGGCCGGGCGTGCGACGCGTCGCTGCGATCAGTTCGCCGTTGACCACCAGCAGGCGATGATCGTCGCCGGTCTGGAAGGTCTCCACGATCACCGAACGCGAATGCTCGCGCGCGGCGTTGAAGGCCTCGCGGATCTCGTCGTCCTCGGTGATGTTGATGGTGATGCCGCGACCGTGGTTGCCGTTGTACGGCTTGAGCACCACCGGCCCGCCGAGCTTGCGCGCGGCCTTGAGCGCGTCGGTCTGGCTGGTGACCAGTTCCTGCCGCGGCACCGGCAGGCCGAGCGAGGCGAGGATCTTGTTGGTCTCCTCCTTGTCGCTGGCCAGCTCCACTGCGATGTGCGGCGTCTTGCCGGTCACCGTGGCCTGGATGCGCTGCTGGTACTTGCCGTGGCCGAACTGCACTAGCGACTGTTGATTCAGTCGCAGCCAGGGAATGTTGCGCTCTTCCGCAGCGCGCACCAGCGAGGCGGTCGACGGCCCGAGCGCGCGGCGCTGCGCGTAGCGGATGAAATCGTCGCGCGCGGCTTCCCAGTTCCAGTCCTCCGGCACGCTGCCGGGCGTGCGCAGCTCCTGCGGCAGCAGCGAGTTCAGCAGTTTCAGCGCCAGCTCGCCGGCGGCGATGCCTTCTTCCTTCTGCGCGTACTCGTACACCACCGAATACACGCCGGGACGGTCGTCGGAAATGCTGCGCGTCTTGCCGAAGGTGACGTGCTCGCCGGCCACGTTCTGCAATTCGATTGCCGTGTGCTCCAGCACATGCCCGAGCCAGGTGCCCTCGCCCTCGCGCATGCGGCGCAGGAAGCCGCCGGGTTCGCGGTAGGAGCAGCCATGTTCGGCCAGGCCCGGGAGCGCCGCGACCAGGCCATCAATGAAAGCAGGTCCGAGCTTGGCGGTCGGCCAGTCTTCCAGCCGGCCCAGGTCTAGTTCCAGCCGGATGACAGGAAAGTGCGCATACAGCGACGGGCCGACGTAGACGGAACGGTTAAGGATCCGCATGGATGTTTTTGACCTCGGATAGGAGGGTTCGTGGGCGCTGCGTCCCGACCCTCGACCTTACCCGACGCGGCGGCTAACGGCTACGCGTCGGTACGCGCACGCCTATCAGCAGCAGCCACAGGCAGGTCCCGATTTCCCCCAGGGCCGCCGGCTTGGTGGCATAGGCGGACAGCGCGGTGTCGGCATACCCTGCCACCAGCAGGGTGGCGAAGAAATCAAGCAGATAGCCGCAACAGCCCAGTACCAGCAGCACGCCGAGCAGGCGCGGCAGCAAGCCGGACCTGTAGATCAGCAGCCCGAGCGGCAGCAGCCACAGCCCCCAGAAGACTTCCGACAGCCATATCCCGTTGCCGTAGGACAACAGCTGTTGCGCCGCACGATCCGCCAAGCCGGCGACGTCCGCCCCCGGCTCCGCCGCCTTGTCCAGTAGCGATACCACGTCCAGTCGATGGTGCAGGTTGGAAAACGAAAACGGTACGCTGGCCACCGCCAACGCCACCATGACATCCGCCGTGCGACGTCCCGCGGGCGCCAGCAAACGGTGCAGCGCCAACGGCAGCAGCAAGAACGCGAGATAACACAGCACGCTGGCGGCAATGCCCGCCTTGAACAAAAGCGACTCCTGCTGCAGACGCCCGAATCTGGTCAATGCATCGCCCGACAAGGACAGCTGCGATGGCACGTATGCGAGGCTGAATATGCCCGTGATCACGACGATCAGATACAGCAGCCCTGCGGTACGTGCGGTTCTTTTCACCGCCGCGATGTCAGTCGTGTCCATGACTCCCCTCGCCTTCACTCTGCGTTGCTGCTGCGCGGCCACCGCCAAGCCAGCCACACGATCCACAGGCACAGTCCAATCTCGATCACCGCCAGCAGAACGTAGAACTGCCATGCGCCCCGCGCGGTCATGACCATGATCGCCGCATACGCCAAGCCGAACAGGAGGTTGGTCCAACGACTGAGCAGCGACGGCAGCAGCAGCGACAACGCCACCATCAATCCGGGGATCGCCAGCATGATCGACGTGCCCACCAGCACGCCTTGCGTGACCTCACCCAACGGCCCCATCCGGCCATCCAGCATTCCCTGCAGTTTTCCGGGCACGTACAGCCCGAAATAATCGCCGTAGACGAAACAGAACATCAGGCTGGCCCACAACACCGAAAGCTTGAGCTTCACGTGCGGCTTGATGTCATCCAGAGGCTGGACCGATCTGGAACCTTCCATCGAATTGACCTCTCCCATGCATGCCAGGGGCGATGGAGGGCCATGAAAGCAAATCCGGCCCAGCCCAGCGCATGCCGGAAGTCCGGGTGCCGCTCGAGCAGTGCGCCATGAAGCGGACGTCAGGCCCTAATTCCGGTCGCCCAGCGCCAGACTTCCGGCCTCCGCCTGCCGCGTCTTCAAATTGAACGTCGCCCCCTGCACCAGGATATGCACGGTCAGCCCCAGCAGGCACACCGGCTGGCTCTGGCTCACTTCCGCCATCGACGAGAACGACAGCCCGCCGGCGTCGACCACGGTGACGGCGCCGCTACCCTCCACTTCCAGCGTGTTGTCCGGGCCGATGAAGGCGGCGGTGTCCTCGTCCAGGCCGATGCCGATGGCGAAGGGGTTGTAGGCGAGCGCGGCGACCAGGCGGCCGAGGCGATCGCGCTGGCGGAAATGCTGGTCGATGATGAAGCGGTTGGTCAGGCCCAGCCCCGGCGCCAGGCGTACGCTGCCGGCACGCGGCGAGGCGCCTTCCTTGCCGAAGGCGATCATGTGTTCGCTGAGGATGCTGGCGCCGGCGCTGGTGCCGGCCACATGCACGCCGGCGGCGTTGCGGGCACGGATCAGCTGCGCGGTCGGCGTACCGCCGATGATCGTGGAGATGCGCAGCTGGTTGCCGCCGGTGAAGAACACGCCGCTGGCTTCCTCGATGCGGCGCAGGAATTCGTCCTTCTGGCTGTCGGCGCGGTCGTGGATTTCCAGCGCGGTGGCGCGCCCGGCCTCGAGCCGGCCGAACAGTTCCTGATAGCGCGTGCCGGTGTCCGGCAGGCGACTGGCGGTGGGAATCACGACGATGTCGGCGTCGCGGCCACCGCACAACTGCACGAAGCGCTTGAGGATGCGGCGCCGCATCTCCTTGTCCTCGGCGCCGCCGATGGGAATGATCCAGCCGCGCTCTTCGCCTTCGGCAACTTTACTCGGACACATGCAACCTGAACTCTCGTATTTGCTGGCGGCAAAATAGCACGCCCGGCGCTTGGCTCACCCGCGCCGGTAACCGCCCGCCTGATCCCAGCCATACGCCCGCTCGACCTTGGCGATGCGGATTTCGAAATGCCGATACCAGTCGGCGCGGCCGCGTTCGCGCGCGGCGGTGTGTTCGAGGTGCAGGCGCCAGGCCTTGATCGCCTCCTCGCTTTCCCAGTAGGCGACGGTGATGCCGAAACCATCCTCGCCGCGCGTCGATTCCACGCCGAGAAAGCCCGGCTGCTGCCGCGCGAGTTCGACCATGCGATCGGAGGTCTCGCCGTAGCCGTTGTCGCCCTCGCGGCGGCTCGAACTGAAAATGACGGCGTAGTACGGCGGCGCGGGCAGCGCCGCGAACGGCTCGTCGGTGTGTCCGCTCATGCCCCGCTCCTTACGCGGCCAGCGCGCGCGTGGTCTCGACGAACTGCGTCAGCTTCGCCATCGCCGCGCCGGAAGCGATCGCATCGCGCGCGCGCGCGATGCCGTCGGCGATGGAATCGGCGAGGCCCGCGGCAAAGAGCGCCGCGCCGGCGTTGAGCGCGACGATCTCCAGCGGCAATCCCGGTTTGTTGGCGAGCGCATCGAGCAGCATCGTCTTGGAGGCATCGGCATTCTCGACACGCAAGTTGCGGCTGGCCGCCATGCTGATGCCGAAATCCTCCGGATGCACTTCGTACTCGCGCACCACGCCGTCGCGCAGTTCGCCGACCAGCGAGGCCGCGCCCAGCGACAGTTCATCCATGCCATCGCGCCCCCACACCACCAGCGCGCGTTGCGCGCCCAGCGCCTGCAGCACGCGCACCTGGATGCCGACGAGGTCGGGATGGAACACGCCCATCAGGATGCTGGGGGCGCCGGCCGGATTGGTCAGCGGGCCGAGGATGTTGAACAGCGTGCGCACGCCCATTTCCTTGCGCACTGGCGCCACCACCTTCATCGCCGGATGGTGGATCGGCGCGAACATGAAGCCGATGCCGCAGGTCTCGATGCAGCGCGCCACCTGCTCGGGTTGCAGCTCGATCTGCGCGCCCAGCGCTTCCAGCACGTCGGCGCTGCCGGACTTGGAGGACACGCTGCGATTGCCGTGCTTGGCCACGCGCGCGCCCGCCGCCGCGACCACGAAGATCGAGGCGGTGGAAATGTTGAAGGTATGCGCGCCATCACCGCCGGTGCCGACGATGTCGATCAGGTGCGTCCTGTCGGCGACATCGACCTTGCGCGAGAACTCGCGCAGCACCATTGCCGCCGCGGCGATCTCGTCGATCGTCTCCTTCTTCACGCGCAGGCCGGTGAGGATCGCGGCCGTCATCGTCGGCGATACCTCGCCGCGCATGATCTGCCGCATCAACTCGACCATCTCGTCGAAGAAGATTTCGCGATGCTCGATGGTGCGCTGCAGGGCTTCCTGGGGCGTGATGGGCATGGTCTTCCTCACGCCTGCAGGAAATTCTTCAGCAGGGCGTGGCCGTGCTCGGTCAGGATCGATTCGGGATGGAACTGCACGCCCTGCACCGGATATTCGCGGTGGCGCAGGCCCATGATCTCTTCCATCGAGCCGTCCTCGTGGTCGGTCCAGGCCGTCACTTCGAGGCAGTCGGGCACCGATTGCTTGTCCACCACCAGCGAGTGGTAGCGCGTGGCCTCGTAGCCATCCGGCAGGCCGGCGAACACGCCCTTGCCCTCGTGGCGGATGCGCGAGGTCTTGCCGTGCATGATCTTGCCGGCGCGGATCACATGGCCGCCGTAGGCCTGTCCCAGGCTCTGATGGCCGAGGCAGACACCGAGGATCGGCGTGCGTGCGCCCAGTTCGCGGATCACCTCCAGCGAAACGCCCGCCTCGTTCGGCGTGCAGGGTCCGGGCGAGATCACGATGCGCTCCGGCTGCAGCGCGTCGATCTGCGCCACCGACAGCTCGTCGTTGCGCACCACCTTCACCTCGGCGCCCAGCGTCTGCAGGTACTGGACGAGGTTGTAGGTGAAGGAATCGTAGTTGTCGAGCATCAAGAGCACGGCGGCTCCAGCGGCGCGTGCCGTCGGGGGGACGTGCAATCTAGCAGGTCGCCGAAAAACGCACATCCCCGGTGCTTTTTCGGCGCCACGCCGGCGCCGGATCAGGCCAGCGGGAAGCTGATCCGCACCCGCAGGCCCGGTGAATTGTCGAACAGTTCGATGCGTGCGTCGTGGCGCCGGGCGATGGCGCGCACCAGGCTCAGCCCCAGTCCCGTGCCGGGGGAACCGCGATGGGCTTCCAGGCGGACGAAGCGATCGAGCACGCGCTGGCGGTCGGCCTCGGCGATGCCGGGTCCGTGGTCGGCGATGTCCAGGCGCGCGGCCTTGCCCACGATCGCGGCGGAGACGTCGACGGCGCTGGCTTCCGGCGCGAACTTGATTGCGTTGTCGAGCAGGTTGACCAGCAGTTGGAACAGCTGATCGGCATCGCCACGGACTAGCACTGGCGCGGTGTGGTCGTGCAGCGTGATGCCGCGCTGCGCGGCGATCGGGGCGTACATCTCCAGCGCGTCGCGCGACAACGCCTGCAGATCGACCTGTTGCGCGGCCTCCGCGGATGCCTGCTCGGAAGAAGCCCGCCCCAGCACCGGCTGCGCCTCGATCCGCGCCAGCCGCAGCAGCGCGCCGAAGGATTGCAGCAACTGCTCGCTCTCGGTGATGGCGGCGTCGAGCTCCGGCGCGGCATTGCCGGCGGCATCGCGCGCCATCGCGCGTTCGCGCAATTGCTCAAGTTGGTTGCGCAGGCGCGTGAGCGGCGTGCGCAAATCATGTGCGATGTGGTCGGTGGCGTGGCGCACGCCATCCAACAGCTCCTCGATGCGGTCGAGCATGGCGTTGAAGCGGTGCGAGAGCCGGTCGAAGGCGTCGTCGCTGCCGTCGACCGGCGCGCGCAGGCCCAGCTCGCCCGCGCCCACGCGCGCGGCGGTCGCGTCGAGATTGCGCAAACGCCGCGACACCCAGCGCGCGGTGAACCAGCCGACCAGCGCACCCAGCGCCGTGGCCACGAGCAACGCGACCCATGCGGCGTTGAGCATCAGCGACAGGAAGCCATCCTCCGAACGCGTGCGCAATCCGGTCAGCAGCGTTTCACCATTCGGCAAGCGCACCAGATAGGCGAGCACGCGCGGTGCGCCGTCGGTGGTGCGGTCGTGGAATTCGATCCAGTCGTGCCCGACGCGTGGATGCATGTCATGCCGGAACGGCAGACGCGCGTAGCTGCCGGCCAGCATGTGTCCATCGCCCGCGACCAGGGCATAGACCGTGTCGGGATCGTCCGGTGCCGCCACGCGCCGGCGCACTTCCGTGAGCAGGCCATCGCGCCCGGACTGGCGATACGTGGCGATCAATCCACCGGCCTCGGCGCGCACCACTTCGCGCGCATCGTTGTTGAGCAGGGCCGAGACGGTGAAATACACGCCGCCACCCAGCACGACGAACGCGGTCAGGAACGACGACGCCACCACGATCGCCAGCCTGGCGCTCGTCGAACGCAGCGTCAGCGCTCGCAGTCCGGCCCGCGTTCTGGCCATCCGGCGGCGGCTCCTAGGCTTCCAGCCGATAGCCGGCACCGCGCACGGTATGCAGCAGCGGCGTGAGGAAGCCCTGATCGATCTTCTGCCGCAGGCGGCTGATATGCACGTCGATGACGTTGGTCTGCGGATCGAAGTGATAGTCCCAGACCGCCTCCAGCAACATCGTGCGCGTCACCACGCGCCCGGCGTGGCGCATGAGGTATTCGAGCAGGCGGAATTCGCGCGGCTGCAGTTCGATGGGTTTTCCGGCGCGCACGGCAACGCGCTTGAGCAGGTCGAGTTCGAGATCGCCGACGCGCAGCTTCGTCGTTTCGCCGGCACCCACCCCACGACCATTACCGCGGCGGGCCAGACCATCCAGCCGCGCGCTCAGTTCGGCGTAGGCGAAGGGCTTGACCAGATAGTCGTCGGCACCGGCGCGCAGGCCTTCGACGCGATGATCGACGTCGCCCAGCGCCGTCAGCAGCAGCACCGGCGTGCGGTTGCCGGCACCGCGCAGCGTGCGCAGCACGGTGAGACCGTCAAGCTGCGGCAGCATGCGGTCGAGCACGATGGCGTCGTAGGACTCGGTGGTGGCGTAGAACAGCCCGTCCTTGCCGTTGTCGGCGTGATCGACGTTGTGGCCGTCCTCGCGCAGCCCTTTGCCGATGAAACCTGCGGTGTGCGGGTCGTCCTCTACGAGCAGGATGCGCATGATGGGTTCGATGGCCGGTCTCGGGCTGTCGAAAAAGAATACTCCGCCGGGCGAGGCATCGCGTGCTGAGCGGACGCCATCCAGGCGTCTGCTGCGATGCCGAGCGCCCGGCCATGGATGGCCGGGCTGGGCTGTCCGAAGCCGTCTTTGTCTCGCCATGGACGGCTGCGATGACCGCCGTGCAATCAATGTTCGTGCCGCCCATCGGTGGTCGCAGTCGATGCAGGCGCCTTGTGTCTGACGACCTGCGACCATCGCTCACAACGGCCGAGCTTGCTGCGCTTCAGACAGGTCCGTGCCGGATGCGCCTGCTTCACCGCGGTCGGTACGGGAGTGGCGGGCACGGTGGCGGCGACGGCATTGCTCGCCGCGATCACCATCGCCGCCGCGAGCAGGGTGCGGCCGACGAAACGCATGGAACTCTCCTGTGCAATCCGCCGGGGCCCGATCATGGGTGATCGCGCTGGATTCAGCACCGATCCGGATCGACGCAAAGCTTGGGAAAACGTCCCGCCTGGGGTGTGGCGGGACGGAAACGACGTGGGACTTGAAACGACGTGGAACTCAAAACCGCATACCCCGGTGCGTCAGACAGGGCGCGGCGGGATTCCAGAACGCTCGACCAGAAGGATTCCCGCCGCGCCCAAAACCGCTACCGATCAGTTCGTCTTCGGCGCGCTGGCGCTGGAGGCGGCCGTCTTCTTGGCCTGACGGTGATGCTTCTTCACGACTTTCTTGGCGGGCGCGGCGCTGGCGCTCTTGGTCGCCGGCGTGGTGGAACTGGACGCGTTGTCCTGCGCGAAGGCGCCGGCCGATGCGAGCGCGAAGGTGGCGGCCAGCAGGGCGGCGATAGGACGGATACTCATGACATCGACTCCTCGGATGATTGGGTGGATCGCATCGGCGATGTGGCCGTGTTGCGATGGTTACAGGTTGCGCCGGCTGCGCTGGCGCCGATATGTCGGCAACATGAAGAAAAATTTAGGAACCGGAAGCCGCGAATCGAGGCTTTAGCGGCCCGAAACCCGCTCCGGTTTAAGCTAACCACCGAATCGCCGACCGAGTTCCTCATGCCCGATCCCGATCTCGCCACCCTTCATCGCATGCGCAACCCGGCGCCATCGCAGACACGCCGCCTGTTGCTCAAGGCCGCGCTGGGCGCTTCCGCGGCATTGGCCTTTCCTGGATGCGCGACTCACATCGCCCGGCCGGTCGCGCGCGGTTCGCAACTGGTATTGCCGCGATTGCAGGTCGAAGAGGCCCTGGTGGTGCGCGAGGTGGCCGGGCTGCGTCCGTTCCGACCCGCCGGCTTCCGCGTCGAGCCGGAGCGCATCGGCGACAAGCTGGTGATCCACAACTACGGCCATGGCGGCTGCGGCGTCACGCTGTCCTGGGGTACCGCCGAACTTGCGCTCGAACATGCGCTGGCACAGCCCGAACGGCGCGCCGCCGTGCTCGGCTGCGGCGCGGTCGGACTCGCCACCGCGCGACTGCTGCAAGATCACGGCTTCGACGTCGTGATCTACACACGCGAATTGCCACCGGACACCGTCTCCAACATCGCTGGTGCGCAATGGGGACCGAGTTCGCTGCTCGATCGCGAATACCGCACACCGGAATTCGGCGCGCGGCTGGCGCGTGCCGCGCGGTTCGCCAATCGCCGTTTCCAGCTGCTGCCTGGGGAGCGTTACGGCATCCGCTGGATGCCGCTGTATTTCGTCTCGCGAAAAACCGAATTCACGCCCGGCTGGGATTGGGGACAGACGCCGGAACTGTTCCGCACCCGCACGCACGCGCCCGGGACGCATCCGTTCGGTGATCGCTACCTGCACGAAATCCAGACGATGATCATCGAACCGACGATCTATCTGCCGGCGATGATGGATGCGTTCCGTCTCGCCGGCGGGCGCATCGTCGTGCGCGAGTTTCGCGGCGTCGAGGAAGTTGCGGCATTGGCGGAACCGGTCGTGCTCAACTGCACCGGCCTCGGCGCGCGCGATCTGTTCAACGACAGTACGATGCTCCCGATCAAGGGCCAGCTGACCGTGCTGGTGCCGCAACCGGAGATCGACTACGCCACGATCGCCGGGCGCTTCTACATGTTTCCGCGGCGCGATGGCATCCAGCTTGGCGGGACGCATGAGCATGGCGAGTGGTCGACGACGCCGGATCCCGTGCAATCAGCCGAGATCCTGGAAGGACATCGGCGATTGTTCAACTGGAATGCCTAGCGAGCCGATCTGATCATTGACTCAATCCCCGATCAGGAAGACCGCATAGACCTTGTCCTGAAATTGCACATACCCGGTCTGGAAGGATTCCGGAGCAGGAGCTGCAGCCACTGCTGATCCGGTCACCACGATCCGATCCAGTGTTGTTGCCTCACCATTCCATTGGTATATCGTCGGCCAAGCTCCTTCTGTGATGCCGTACGAGAACTGCGGCGCCGCGTCGGACACGCTGTAAAGCCCCGCCAAGCGGACACCATAAGACTTGGCAATCACTGCTGCCTTTTCCCTAGTCGATTCGATGGCTTTTTGCCTGAGCTGCCGCTTCAACTCGGGCTCCGAACTCAGATCCGTATCGACGCCGGATACCTGGACCTCCTGGGAGGTGACCAGCGCCGCCAGGAATTTTCTCAGGCTCGCCTGATCGGAAAAGCGCGCGGACAGATTCCGCGTCACCCGGATGCCCTTGTAGACCTGCTTGTGCTGTTCCTGGTCGTACTCGTTCTCCGGCTCGATCTGCAGCGAGGTCGCGACGATCTCGTTATTCGGCACAGACGCCTGTTTCAGTTTCGAGATCGTGTCCTGAAGATGATCCTCAACCTTGGCGCGCGCCACGTCGGCCTTGGCATCGAGCACGGAAAACTTCACCTCGATCTTGAACCGATCCGGGATCGCCCGTGCCTGCGCCTCCCCGTACACGAGGATGTGCCGCGTCGGCGGCAATGCGTTCACTTGCGCAAAAGCGCCTCCCGCTACGGACGACAGCAACAGGACGGCCAGAATTCTGTGGATCATGCGGTTCTCCCCAACCTAATGTGATTGCACCTTTCCCTTGCAACGCTTCAACCCCGCCAGTGGGGTTAACGATCCGGAAAACCGTCGCTCACAGCCCCTTCGCCGCCTCCGCCACCGCCCGGAACAGCGCCCGCCCCTTGTTCATCGTCTCCTCCCACTCCGCGCCGGGGTCGGAGTCGTACACCACGCCCCCACCCGCCTGCACGTACAGGCGCCCGCCCTGGATCACCGCCGTGCGGATGGCGATGGCGGTATCGGCATCCCCGTGCCAGCCGATGTAGCCGACCGCGCCGGAATAGATGTTGCGCTTCACCGGCTCCAGCTCGCGGATGATCTCCAGCGCGCGGATCTTCGGCGCGCCGCTGACGGTGCCGGCCGGGAACGTCGCGCGCAGCACGTCGGCGTAGCTCAGCCCCGGCTTCAGCTTCCCGGTCACCTCGCTGACGATGTGCATGACGTGGCTGTAACGTTCGATCACGAACTGCTCGCCGACCTGCACGCTGCCCGATTCGCTGATGCGGCCGACGTCGTTGCGGCCCAGATCGATCAGCATCAGGTGCTCGGCGCGCTCCTTCGGATCGGCCAGCAACTCGGCTTCGAGCGCGTTGTCCTCCTCCACCGTCTTGCCGCGGCGGCGCGTACCCGCGATCGGGCGGACAGTGACCACGCCGTCTTGCAAGCGCGCCAGGATTTCCGGCGACGATCCCACCACCTGCGTGCCGCCGACATCGATGAAATACATGTACGGCGAAGGATTCAGCGCGCGCAACGCACGGTACACATCCACCGGCCGCGCCTGGAACGGCACGCTCAGCCGCTGCGACGGCACCACCTGGAAGATGTCGCCGGCGCGGATGTATTCCTGCGCCTTGCGCACCACGTCCTCGTAGGCCTCGCGCGTGAACGAGGAGCGGAAATCGCTCTCGTCGATCGCCGCCGGCACCAGCGTTTCCGGATAACCAGCGCCGGCGTGGCGCAGGCGGTGCGCGAGCGTGTCGAGGCGGCGGTTGGCGCGCGCCCAGGCCTGCGGCTCGCGCGGATCGGCGTGGACGATGAGGTACAGGCGGCCCTTGAGATTGTCGAACACCGCGACTTCGTCGCTGAGCATCAACAGGATGTCGGGCGTGCCGAGTTCATCGGGCTTGTCACCTCCGGCCAGTCGCGACTCGATATAGCCGATGCACTCGAAACCGAACCAGCCGACCAGGCCACCGGTGAACCCCGGCAGGCCGTCGAGCTTCGGCACCGAATGCTCCGCTCGCAAACGCTCGACCTCGGCGAAGGGATCGTCGACCTCGCGCGTCTCCACCACTTCGCCCAGCTCGCTCACGCTCAGCGTATGGCCGCGGAAGGCGTACACCTTCGTCGCCGGCAGGCCGATGATCGAATGGCGGCCGAAGCGTTCGCCGCCCTCCACCGACTCGAACAGGTAGGTGTAGGGGCCGTCGGCGAGTTTCAGGTAGACCGAGAGCGGCGTGTCGAGATCGGACAGCACCTCGCGCACCACGGGGATGCGGGTGTGGCCTTCAGCGGCGTAGCGTTGGAACAGTTCTGGCGTGGTCACGCGATGTTTCCTGGCGAGGCGGACGGGCGAAGGCGGTGCGGGCATGCGGCCGCCATCGCCAACCCAGATCGGGGCACAGGAATCGCGAAGACGAGTGCAGAAGACGCATGCGGGCAATATAGCCGGCTTCCACCCTGGCTTGGAACAAGCCGGCTAGGAAGCGCCCAGCAACGGACAGCCGTCCGGCAGGTGCATGCGCAGCCGGCGCGGCAGGCATTCGATGTGGAAGCGCGAGGCGCGTATCGGCTCGCCATCGAGGTTGAGCACGAACGGCTGCGGCGCCTCGATCTCGATCCGCGTCAGCTGCGCGCGGATCGATGCCCGATCGAGCGCGGCATGTTTGCCCTCCGTCAGCATCGTGCCGAGCGTGGCGGCGACCTCGCCCGACAGCTCGGGCACGATGGTCAGATCGAGCAGGCCGTCGTCGATGCGCGCGTCCGGGCACAGCGCCTGCCCGCCCCCGGCCTGCCGCCCGTTGCCGATGCCAAGCGCGATGAACGCGCCCTCCCAGGCGAAATCCGGCCCTTCGATGCGCGCGGAGATCGGCTCGATGCGCCCGAGCCTGGCGATGCCGGTGATGAAGTACGCCAGCCCGCCGAGCATCTTCTTCAAGCCTTCGTGGGTCTCGATCGTCACCTGCGTGCCGAAGCCGCCGCTGGCCAGATTCACCGCCCAGTGCGGCGAGCCGTGCGCGTCCAGCCGCAGCAGATCGATGAGCCGGGGCCGGGACATCTCGATGAGCTCGAACGCGGACAGCGGTTCGGCCGGAAGCCCCGCGGCCGTGGCGAAATCGTTGGCGGTCCCCATCGGCACCAGGCCGAGCGACGGCAGTGCCTCCGCCGGCTCCTCGCGATGTGCGAGCGTGGTGGCGACCTCGCTTAGCGTGCCATCGCCGCCGGCCGCGATGACGACGTCCACGTCCTCTCGGATGGCCTCGGCGACATAGCGCTCGGCATCGCCGCTCTCCCAAGTCACGCGCACGTCCAGCACGATGCCGCGCTCGCGCACGGCCGTGACAGCGACACGAAGCGCGTCGTCGCCCGCGGATTTTCCATTGAGGACCAGGCGCCAGCGCGGTGCGGTCATGATGTGATGCGATCTGCAAAACCGACACGCTAACAGCGCAGCGGGTCCGCAGGGTGAACGCCGGCCGGGCCCCTGTCATGCCCTCGTCATTTCAGACACGGAGCATGGAAGGCCATAGCAGGGACGACGGGCGGAGGCGGGATTGCCTCCAATTTTTTCCGGAGGAGCGCGGTCAGGTCAGGGGGATCTCGGCGACGATCACGCCATCCTCGTCGGCGTACAGCCAGTCGCCCGGCCTGACCGCGACGCCACCGATCTCCAGCGGCACATCGCGCAGGCCCTGATCGCGCTTGTCGGTCTTGCGCGGGCAGGTGCCGAGCGCCTTCACGCCAAGATCGAGCTTCGCGATCGCCGCGCTGTCGCGGATCGCGCCGATCACCACCACGCCGGCCCAGCCGCTGGCCACCGCCTTCTCGGCCAGCAGATCGCCAAGCATCGAACGCCGCAGCGAACCGCCGCCGTCGATCACCAGCACGCGCCCCCGCCCCGCTTCGGCCACGGCTTCGCGCACCTTCGAATTGTCTTCCAGCGCCTTGATCGTGCTGACCTGGCCGGAGAACGCGATCCGTCCGCCGAAATCGCGCAGCGGCAGGTCGAGCACCCGCACGACGTCTTCGTGGGCATCGCACAGGTCGCAGGTGCTCATGCGCGCACCCGCGTGTGAGCGATGCTGTTTGGGCTGCAATTCGCGAAGTCACTGGGCATGGCGGAAGAATATCGCTGCGATCTCGCGGAATGGAAGCAGGTTGCCGGGGATGACGCCGTTTCGCCCGACTACTCCAGCAGCCCACGCAGGAAGCTTTCCGGGCTGTTCAAGAATGCCCGCGTCAGTTCGTAATGCTCCGTGTCGCGATAGGCCACGCGCGACAGGCCGCCCTCGTCGATCTGGTAGATCCACGCATCCGGATAGCTCATCAGGATCGGCGAGTGGGTAGCGATGACGAATTGCGACTGCGCCTGCACCAGCTCGTGCAGGCGCCGCAGCATCGCCAGTTGCCGCGCCGGTGACAGCGCGGCCTCCGGTTCGTCGAGCACGTAGAAGCCGTGGCCGCCGAAGCGGTGAGTCATCAGCGCGAAGAAGGATTCGCCATGCGACTGATCGTGCAGCGAAACACCACCATAGGACTCCATGATCGGAGCACCTGGTCCCGGTTCACGATCCAGCGCCTCGATCTCAGTGGCGACGTTGAAGAAGCTCTCCGCACGCAGGAAAAACCCATCCTTCGGACGGCGATAGCTCTTGCCTAATCGCAGATACTCGTACAGTTCCGAATGCGAGGCCCGCGTCGAGAAACGGAAATTCTTCGTGCCGCCTTCCGGGTTGAATCCCCAGGCCGCCGCGATGCCTTCCAGCAGTGTGGACTTGCCGCTGCCGTTCTCGCCGACCACGAACGTGACCGCCGGATGCAGCTCCAGCCGCTCGAAATACCGCAGCGCCGGCAGCGAGAACGGATAGCGATCGAACGAGGGCACACGCTCGCGACGCAGCTGCACGTCCAGCACGTAATGCTCGGCATCGAGTGCGCGCATCGCCGTGGGGGTGGGCGCTTGTGCGCTACGCGCGCACGCTCGCGACCGCCTCGCGCATGTCGCGGATGATCCGTGCGTAATCGGGATGACCGAAGATCGCCGAACCGGCGACGAAGGTATCGGCACCGGCGCGCGCGATCTCGGCGATGTTGTCCGTCTTCACGCCGCCGTCGATTTCCAGGCGGATCGGCTTGCCACTGGCATCGATGCGCTCACGCACGTGGCGCAGCTTGTCGAGCGCCGAGGGAATGAACGCCTGGCCGCCGAAACCCGGGTTCACCGACATCAGCAGCACCAGATCGAGGTCTTCCAGCACGTAATCGAGCACGTCGAGCGAGGTCGCCGGATTGAACACCAGCCCGGCCTGGCAGCCCTGCGACTTGATCAGCTGAATCGTGCGATGCACATGCCGGCTGGCTTCCGGATGGAAGCTGATCAGGCTGGCGCCGGCCTTGGCGAAATCCGGCACGATGCGGTCGACCGGCTCGATCATCAAATGCACGTCGATCGGCGCGGTAACGCCGTGCTTGCGCAGCGCCTCGCACACCACCGGCCCGATGGTGAGATTAGGCACGTAGTGGTTGTCCATCACGTCGAAGTGCACCCAGTCGGCGCCGGCTTTGAGGACGTTGTCGACTTCTTCGCCGAGGCGGGCGAAGTTGGCGGAGAGGATGGAGGGAGCGATGACGGCAGACTGCATATTTCTTTTAGTCATTTATTCAATCTTGGCGATGTACTTTATTTGAAGGTCCTTGAGCCTTTGCAGAAATACATTTTCCGTATTCACACATGACAAATCGGAGGGCATCTGCGACACGGGACTTGTTTTGAAGAAACCAAGCCTCTGTCATCGTCTCATTATGAGTGA
This sequence comes from Luteimonas sp. GW821-FHT14E02, assembly GCF_058803905.1. Lineage (NCBI taxonomy): Bacteria > Pseudomonadati > Pseudomonadota > Gammaproteobacteria > Lysobacterales > Lysobacteraceae > Luteimonas > Luteimonas sp. GW821-FHT14E02. Next base: position 270,293 of record NZ_JBXAPK010000005.1, read on the forward strand.
TCCTTACCATCCCGTCCTTTTCGGATGAGAACTTCATCAGGCGAAAGCAGGCATCTTCTCCAGAAGCATAAACCCGTCCATGAGCGATTGCATCTCGCAGATCGACCAAAGTTTTGTCTAGCTCCGGCTTTCCAGTCTCTCTCATTAGCGAATTGAATTTGAGGACCAAGCGCCCTAACGAGTCATAACTAGTCATATCGTTTACAGCAATCGAAGTTCCTACTGGAAGATTGTGATAACTCCCTCCATATTGGCCGGCGAGAGGAGAGCCAGGTCGCTCCGAGAGATAGAATCGAATTGCAATTTCCAATGAATGAAAATTTCCGAGCAATCCGCCTAAGTGTTTCGCATGTATGTCGTTGTCCATAGCACTGACGATCACTTTCGTCTGAGCATCTTGATCCGATCGTAAGCCGTATTGATCTCCCGCGCCTTCACCTCAGCCTGCTTGCGCAGCTCCTCGGCGACACCGTTCATGCGATCCGGGTGGTACTGGCTGATCAAGCGGCGATACGCCAGATCGACCTCGGCATCGTTCGCCTCCTCGGTGAGGCCGAGCACGCGATAGGGATTCTCGCGCGGGCTCCGGAACCAGTCGGCGTCGAAGGCATGGCCGATCAATAGGCCGAGCATCGCCCCGAGCAACGGATTGGTCCGCATCAGCAGGACGCCGGCGATGAATCCGAGGAGTTTTCCGTACCAGCGCTTCATGGGCACAGTGTAAGTGGCTGGACGGTTGTCACGAAGTCCGCCGCCCCCTTGTGCCTTCCCCGGCGCGATAAACCGGCTTCGGGCAGCCGTCCGGCCCGGCCATTCGAGGCCGCCTCAGCCGCTCGATGCGGCCTCGACTCAGCGGCCGCCCGCCAGGGCTCGCAAACGCGCCACTTCGCCATACACTACCCGGCCCCACCGCCTCCACGAGTATTTCGAGTTGGCCGCTACCACCCTGCTTTCCGCCGATCTCCCCGGCCTGACCCTGCGCCACCGCGGCAAAGTGCGCGATGTGTTCGAGCTGCCCGGTGACGAGGGCGATCCCCGGCTCCTGATCGTCGCCACCGACCGCCTCAGCGCCTTCGATGTGGTGCTGCCCGATCCGATCCCCGGCAAGGGCGAAATGTTGTGTCAGATCAGCAACTTCTGGTTCGCCAAGACCGCCAATCTGATGCCCAATCACCTCACCGGCATCGACGTGGCCTCGGTGCTGCCGGCCGGCGTCGACCCGGCGCCTTATGTACAGCGCTCGGTGGTGACCAAGAAGCTGAAGCCGGTGCCGGTGGAAGCCATCGCCCGCGGCTACCTGATCGGCAGCGGCTGGAAGGACTACCAGAAGACCGGCCGCGTCAGCGGCATCGCCCTGCCCGACGGCCTGCGCCAGGCCGAACGGCTGCCGCAGCCGATCTTCACGCCCTCCACCAAGGCGGCAGTCGGCGACCATGACGAGAACATCGATTTCGACACGATGGTGCGCGCGATCGGTGCCGACCTCGCCGAGCAGGTGCGCGACGCCACGCTGCGCCTGTACAGCTTCGCAGCCGAGTACGCCGCGCAGCGCGGCATCCTGCTCGCCGACACCAAGTTCGAATTCGGCACCGACGCCGATGGCCGCCTGTACGTGATGGACGAGATGCTCACGCCGGATTCCTCGCGCTACTGGCCCGCCGACGAATACCAGGTCGGCACCAGCCCGCCGAGCTATGACAAGCAGTTCGTGCGCGACTATCTGGAAACGCTGGACTGGAACAAGACCGCGCCCGGTCCGCGGCTGCCGGCCGAGGTGATCGAACGCACGCGGGCGAAATACGCCGAGGCGCTGCAGAAGCTGGCCGACATCACCATCGACTGAAGACGGACGGGGTTCCGCCTCTCGCCATGAACAGCGGATACCTCTACCTCGCCACCGCCATCGTCGCCGAAGTGGTGGCCACCTCGGCACTGAAATCCTCGCAAGGCTTCACCCGGCTCGGCCCCTCGGCCGTGGTGGTGATCGGCTACGGCATCGCGTTCTGGTGCCTGTCGATGGTGCTGCGCACCGTGCCGATCGGCGTGGCCTATGCGATCTGGTCGGGCGTCGGCATCGCGCTGATCGCATTGATCGGCTGGATCGTCTTCAAGCAGTCCCTGGACCTGGCGGCGCTGGCCGGCATCGGGCTGATCGTCGCCGGCGTCGTGGTGTTGCAGGTATTCTCCAAATCCAGCGCGCATTGATCGCGCCTTGCAGGGGGTCGTCATGAATGCCGTCAATACCGTCGCCGAAGAACGTCCCATCGACCGCTGGTTCGCGAGCTACTCCGGCGACCATCGCAACGCCACCAACCAGTCGATCCATGTGATCGCGGTGCCCGCGATCCTGTGGAGCGTCATCGCGTTGCTGTGGTGCGTCCCGGTGCCGATCACCTGGTTCACCGCCGGGTTGTGGGCGGCGCTGGCGATGTTCGCGGCCTGGATGTTCTATTACCGCGCCTCGCGCGCGCTCGGGCTCGGCATGCTGGTGGTGTTCGTGGCGATGTCGTGGCTGACGCGCTGGCTGTTTCTGCGCTACGGCCTGCAGACACTGCTGTATGCCGCCATCACGGTGTTCGTGGTGGCCTGGATCGCGCAATTCATCGGCCATAAGATCGAGGGCAAGAAGCCGAGCTTCTTCACCGACCTGACCTATCTGCTGATTGGTCCGGCGTGGGTGTTGTCGAAGCTCTATCGCAAGCTGGGCTGGAAGTACTGACGCCTCATTCGGCGCGCGGAACGAACATCTCGGCCGTCGGCCGGAACGGACGCGGCGCGTAGCCGAAATCCCGCCGCGCTGGCGTCGCGTCGAAGACGAGATCCTCACGCATGCGCGCGAGCGCCGCGCCGCCGAAGCCGCGCGCGATGCCGGCGAGACGGGCGAATGCCAGCGCCAGACGAAACAGTGGTGCGGGCCACAGATGCAGGCGCGCGGGCGGCTGCAGCGTCGCCAGCACGCGCGCCGTCATGTCGCGATACGACAGGGTTTCGCCACCCGGCAATTCGTAAACCCGCCCATGCGAGCCGGGCGCATCGATCGCGGCGAAAGCCGCCTGCGCGAGATCGTCGGCATGCACCGGCTGGCGCAACCCGACGGCATCACGCGGCAAGGCGAAGCGATGCCAGCGCTGCGCGATCGCGGCGATGCGCGTGAGCGTGCGATCGCCGCCGGCGCCGTAGATCAGCGTCGGCCGCAGCAAGGTCGCGGCGGCGGCGCGCGTCGCGGCGGTTTCCAGCACCAGGCGTTCGCCTTCCCGCAAGCGTGCGGCGAGATCACGTTCGGCGGCATCGGCCGACGCCGCCTTCACCAGCTGGCTGGTCGAGCCGAAAGCGATCACGCGCGGACAGGCGACGCGCGCCTGCGCGTACCAGCGCGCGAACAGGTCGAGCGGGCCGCAACTGACGATCACATCGACTTCGGACGGCACCCCTTCGATCCGCTGCAGATCGCCGCGCAGCCAGCGCACGCCTGGCGCATCGATCCGCGCCTGCCGTGAGACCGCGTGCACTTGCCAACCTTGTTCGACCAGTCGCGCCAGCAGCAGTCGTCCGATCTGCCCGCTGGCGCCGAAGACGAGCGCATGCCGCATGTCAGCGATCGCCTTGCGCCTGCTTCTGCAATGCATGCCTCGGCAACGTGATCCATAGCCACACGAAGCCCGCGAGCGCCGCCGTCACCGAAGCCGCCAGCACGCCGAACACCCCGGAATCGAAGCGCGCCGCATCGTTCGAGAACGCCAGCGAGGCGATGAACAGGCTCATCGTGAAACCGATGCCGCACAGCAGGCCGAGCCCGACGGTCGCTTTCAGATCCAGGCCTTGCGGCAACCGCACGCCGAACAGGCGCAGCAACAGCGCGGCGCCGATGACGCCGAGCGGCTTGCCGAGCAGCAGACCGCACAGGATGCCGAGCGGCAACGGCGTCAAGGCATCGGCCCAGGAGAAGCCGCGCAGATCGAGGCCCGCGTTGGCGAAGGCGAACACCGGCAGGATCGCGTAGGCGACCCAAGGATGCAGCGCATGCTCCAGCGTCTCCAGGGGCGATGAAGTTTCCTCGCCATCGGAAGTGCCTTCTTGCTTGCCGGCATGCGGAATCATCAGGCCGGTGACGACACCCGCCAGCGTTGCATGTACGCCAGATTTCAGCACGCACACCCAGATCACGACGCCGAGCAGCAGATAGGGCGTCAGCGAACGCACGCCACGACGGTTGAGCAGAAGCATCCCGATGATCGCCGCGAAAGCCCACGACAGGGCCGTCAGCGACAACTGATCGGTGTAGAACAGCGCGATGATCAGGATGGCGGCGAGATCGTCGATCACCGCGATGGTCGACAGCAGCAGCTTCATCGCCACCGGCACGCGCGAGCCCAATAGCGAGAGGATGCCGAGCGCGAAGGCGATGTCGGTGGCCGCCGGGATCGCCCAGCCGCGCAGCGCGGCGGCATCGCCGCGGTTGACGAACCAGAAGATCGCCGCGGGCACCGCGACGCCCGCGGCCGCACAGGCCAGCGGCAGCACCAGCTGCGAACGTTCCGACAACTGGCCGCTCAGCGCTTCGCGCTTGATTTCCAGCGCCACCAGCAGGAAGAAGATCGCCATCAGGCCGTCGTTGATCCACAGCAGCAGCGGCTTGGCGAGATCGAGCGCGCCCACGCGCACCTGCACCGGCAGCTCGCGGAAACCTTCGTACACGGAGACCAGCGGCGAGTTCGCGCACAGCAGCGCCAGCACCGCCGCGCCGATCAGCAGGATGCCGCCGGCCGCCTCCAGACGAAAGAATTCACTGAGCGCACGCAATGCGCGTTCGGGCAGGACGCGTACCGCGCGGGTGACGGGCGTGGGTTCGGTCATGAGGTGATTGTAGCCGCACCCTGCTTTTCCCATCTCGCTTCGGGGCAGGGTGAAAACCGCCTCACGTCGTGAAGTAACGTGCGTTGAGCCACAAATGCGTGCCGATGCTCGCCGCATACCCCAGCGCGATCGCCCAGCTCCACTTCAAGTGACTGAAGAACGTGTACTGCCCGCGCGCCTGCCCCATCAGCGCCACGCCCGCGGCCGATCCGATCGAAAGCAGGCTGCCGCCGACGCCGGCCGTCAAGGTCACCAGCAGCCACTGTCCGGTGTCCATCGTCGGATTCATCTGCAGCACGGCCACCATCATCGGGATGTTGTCGAGCACGGCCGAGACCAGGCCCACCAGCACGTTCGCCGTGGTCGGCCCCAGGAGTCCGTAGAACAGCTGCGAGGACAGCGCGAGATAGCCACAGAAACCCAGCGCGCCCACGCACATGATCACGCCGAAGAAGAACAGCAGCGTGTCCCATTCCGCGCGCGCCACCTGTTCGTAGCTGTCGAAGGCGTCGATATCGCCGGGCGAGCCCTCACGCGCGAAATCGGCGCGTTCGAGATACCGCGCCGTGCGTTGCAGCCACCAGCCGTAGAGTTTCAGGAATGCCAGCCCGGTCATCATCCCCAGGAATGGCGGGATGTGCAGCACGCTATGGAAACCGACCGCCAGCACGATGGTGACCGCGAACAGCGCCATGATGGGTTTGGCGCCGCGCTTCATCGGAACGCGCACGTCGCTGCTCGCCGGCTTGCCTGACGGCAATGCGAAGTGCATCAGCGCCGCGGGCACGCCCCAGTTCACCAGCGACGGGACCAGCAGCGCGAAGAAGGTCCAGAACTCGACCAGGCCGCGCTGCCACACCATCAGCGTGGTGATGTCGCCGAACGGGCTGAACGCGCCGCCGGCATTGGCCGCCACCACGATGTTGATGCAACCCAGCGCCACGAAACGTGGATTCCCCACGCCCACGGCGAGCAACACAGCGCTCATCACCAACGACGTGGTGAGGTTGTCCAGCAATGGCGACAACACGAACGCCAGCCCGCCCGTGATCCAGAACAGCGCGCGATAGCCGAGATCGCGCCGCAGCAACCAGGCACGCAGCGCATCGAACACCCGGCGCTCGCTCATCGCGTTGACGTAGGTCATCGCGGCGAGCAGGAACAGCAGCAGCTCCGCGTATTCGAGCAGGTAGTCGCGCACCGCGTGATGCGCCAGCTCCATGTCGCCGCGCGCGGCCACCGCCGCGGCCAGCAGCGCCCAGATCACGCCGGCGGCCAGCATCACCGGCTGCGATTTGCGCAGATGGGTGAACTCCTCCAGCACCACGAACAGGTAGGCCAGCACGAAGATCGCGATCGCGGCGTAGCCGGCCCAATGCGTGGTGAGGTCGATCTGCGTGGTCGAGGCGAAGGCCGGCATCGACATCGCCGCCAGGGCCAATGCCAGCAGGACGGCTCGAAGCGGGCGCCGAAGAAAACGCGTGACGGCGGACATCATCAATGCGTCAACACAATTTCGAACGCCACCCAGGCGATGAACGCGAGCAGCAGCACCACGCCCTCGGTGCGGCTCACGCGATGATCGCCGCGCAGGATCGGCACCAGCATCAGCGCGAACACCAGCGCCGTCGGCAATTCGAGTTGCACGAACGAGGCCGGCACCGGCACGTCGCGCACGGCCGCCATGCCGCCCAGCACCACCAGGAGATTGAAGAGGCTGGAGCCGATGACGTGGCCGGCGACCAGATCGCCCTGCCCGCGTCGCGCGGCGGCGACGGCCGCGGCCACTTCCGGCAATGCGGTGCCGATCGCCACCACCAGCAGGCCGGTCACCAGCGGCTCCATGCCCAGCGCGATTCCGATCACGGGCGCGCTCTGCACGACCCAACGCGCGCCGAAGTACAGCAGCGCGACGGCAACGATCACGCGCAGCAGATTCAGCCCAAGCCCGGCATTGCTGTGCGCGAAGGCGGCGATCGCATCCTGCAGCTCCGGCTTCTCGCTGCGGGTGCGTACCAGCGCGAACGCCACCACCGCCACGAAGACGACCAGCAGCACGATGCCTTCCAGCCGGCCGAGGACGCCGTCCAGACCTGCGACGATCACCGCCACGGTCGCCAGCAGCAGGCAGACCAGCAAGGGCACCAGCGCGCGCCAGCGGATCAGCAGTGGCGCGGCCAGCGCGGCGGCACCGAGCGTCAGCCCGATGTTGACGACGTTGCTGCCCACCGCGTTGCCCAGCGCCAGCGCCTGACTACCGGTAATCAAGGCGCGAGCGTTGACGGCTAACTCCGGCAGCGAGGTGCCGAAGGCCACCAGCAGCAACCCGGCCACGAACGGCGAAGCGCCCGTGCGCCGTGCCAGTCCCGAAGCGCCCTTGACGATGGCATCGCCACCGAGCGCGAGCAGGACCAGGCCGAGCAGGAAGAAACCGATGGCTTCGAACATGACGCGCGCCTCCCCAAGGATCGAGGGGATTCTAGCCGCTGGCCGTCATGCGCGCGAAAACATCGATCCCCGCATCGATTCCGGCACCGTCAGGTCAGGAACAACCCTCGACGTAATCGGCCTGCGGCGGCAAGCCCACGCGCCAGTCCACGACCCTGCCGTTCGCATCGACCACGAACACCAGCTTGCCCTTCCCGCCCTTGTCGCCGCCGCTCTCATCGGCACGGATGCCGAGATATTTTCCGCCCTCGACGTATTTGTGCGGGGTCTCCTCGACACGCCCGGCATACAGCTTGACGATCTCCTCGGCATTCATGCCGCGCTTGCCGCCGCCCGGTGCGGTTTCCTTGTCGTTGCCGACGTCGTAGCGCACGAACTTGCCGCCCTCGAACATGAAAGCGAAATCCGAAGGCACCTTGACCCACTTCGGCGTCAGGTAGAAGCATTCCGAAGACGTCTCGCCCTTGAGTTCACCGCCCCAGGCCTTCTTGAATTCGTCGACCGTCATGCCAAAGCGCATGTCGCCGTAGCCGTCCATGCGCGCCATGGCGAGACCGGAGCCCTGCTGCGGTTCCGTGGCCGGCTCGGTCGCATTCGCTGGCGCGGTGGCGGGCGGCACGTCCTCGGCCGGCTGATCCAGCTGGCCCTGCGCGGGCGTTGCGTTCGCCGCCGCCTGCTCGGGCGCCGGCGCGCGATCGCAAGCCGCCAGCGCCAGGACGGTGATGACGGGAAAGAATGTCTTGATGCGAAGCGATGACATGCCCTGGCTCCATGCGGATGAACCGATAGCGTTTGCCATGCGGCATTAACGCCACGCAAACGCCCCTCGCGGGGACAATCGCCGCCGCGGCCTCCCTCCGCGCTTCCTCCGATCCGGGGTTCCCGTCATGAAAAAGCTCGCAGCGCTGGCGATCGGTCTGTTCTTCGTTTTCGAACCGCTTCCTCATGCCTTGGCCGAGAACCGGCAGGTGAACGCGGACAGCCTCTACGTCCGCATGAACCCGCAAGGCTTTTTCGTCGGCACGCTGTATCGCAGCGCCGGCTTCTATCGCCAGCAGACCTCCGGCGACTACGCCTACGGTTATGCCGGCGGCAATTTCCAAGGCTGCGGCTGGGTCGAGACGGCGTGGACCGTTGCCGGCGGCAGCACCACGCCCGGCTGCACGAGCCCGGGCTTCAACGGCACCGGCGCGGCCTCGCGCCAATACCTGCTGGCGAATTACGCGAGCAGGGTGAACGACTACATTCCCGGCCAATCCCTGCCGCTGGCGAACGGCGGCAGCTCCGTCAGGACCAAATCCGGCATCGTCGCGGGCGTCTACGGCAACTATCGCGGCGGCTCGCACCAGAATTTCTATTTCAACATCGACGAGAACACGCCGCTGGCCTGGCGCTGGGTGTCTGCCGATGGGCGTTCGGTGGCGGTCAATCTCTATCCGGGCACGGCCAACGCACTCTGGGGGTTCGTGCTGCGCGAGAAATTGCCGGACAGGCTGCCTTATTCGGATGGTGTTTCGCGCTGAGCAGATTGTGCTGAGAAAACCCCGGATCACGCATCGCAGTCATCGGACATGACAGCACCATCATGTGGTCATGATCCTGCTGTCATGCCGGCTTCATGCGCGGCGCCTAGATTTGCGCCCTCACCGAGTCCGCCGCGATGCGCCCCAGCAAGACCGAGAAAGCGCGCAGCGCCCTGCGCGACCGTCCCAGCGATCTCAATGCGCTGGAGCGCCGTGTCCTGATTCTCAGCGACGGCGTGCGCGATGCGGACACGCTCGCGGTATTGCTCGGCGCCTTGGCACATGCCGTCATGCCGCGACTGCTGCGCGATGGTTATCTGGTCGACGGCGATGCGGCCACCGCGCCGGCCACCTCCGCCGCGCAACCCCACACCGCCACATCGACGGCGACACCAGCACCCGCGTCACGCCGCTCTCTGGCCGCGGCCAAGGTGTACATGTTCGACATGCTGCAATTGCAACGCGGCGAGGACGCGGCCACGATCGCCGCCGCGCTTCGCGCCTGTCGCGATCACGAGGAACTGGCGCTGCACCTGTTCCACGCGCTGCGCCACATCCGCATGGTGGCCAGTCCGAGCTATAGCCGCCGCGTCGCGGAACGGCTCAGCGAAATCCTGCCGGAGCAGTACAAGATCGAGCTCGACGCCTTCAATGTCACCACGCCCGCGAGCGAATCCGCGCGCGTCTGAGTCGACGGATTCGACCAGCGATCAGGCCGGCGGCGAGAAATGCTTGCGCAGCCCGGTCCAGCAATCCTGGTAGTCGCGCTGCCGATGTCCTGCTTCCAGTGCTTGCCTCGTCGGGCGAATCACCGCGCGCGTCTCGAACATGAAAGCCATGGTGTCGGTGATCACGTTCGGCTTCGACAAATCGGCGTTGGATGCCTTGTCGAAAGTCTCCGCATCCGGTCCGTGCCCGCTCATGCTGTTGTGCAGCGATGCGCCACCGGGCACGAAACCTTCCGCCTTCGCGTCGTAGGCGCCATGCACCAGGCCCATGAACTCGCTGGCGATGTTGCGATGAAACCACGGCGGCCGGAACGTATGCTGCATCACCAGCCAGCGCGGCGGGAAGATCACGAAATCGATGTTGGCGGTGCCGTGCGTGTCGCTCGGCGAGGTCAGCACGGTGAAGATGCTGGGATCGGGATGGTCGTAGCTGATCGAGCCGATCGTATTGAAACGGCGCAGATCGTACTTGTACGGCGCGTAGTTGCCGTGCCAGGCGACCACGTCCAGCGGTGAATGATTGATCGGCGCGCGCCAGAGATGGCCCTGGAATTTGGCGATCAATTCAAACTCGCCTTCCTCGTCCTCGTAGGCCGCATTCGGCGTGAGGAAATCGCGCGGATTGGCGAGGCCATTACTGCCGATCGGCCCGAGATCGGGCAGGCGCAGCAGCGCGCCGAAGTTCTCGCACACGTAGCCACGCGAAGCGCCGTCCGGCAGTTCGACACGGAAGCGGATGCCGCGCGGAATCACCGCGATCTCCTGCGGCTCGATGTCCAGCACGCCGAACTCGGTGGCGATATGCAGCCTGCCCTGTTGCGGGACGATCAGCAGTTCGCCATCGGCGTCGTAGAAGAAGCGGCCGCGCATCGAAGCGTTCGCCGCGTACAGGTGGATGCCGATGCCGTGCTGCGCGGCGGCCGAACCGTTGCCGGCCATGGTGTAGAGGCCGTCCACGAAATCCACGCCCTGCGCCTCCGGCAGCGGGAGCGGATTCCAGCGCAGCTGATCGGGAGGCACCGGGCCGTCTTCGAAATCTTCGTGGAACGTACCGCCCGTCGCAGACTTGTAGGCGGCGAATCGGCCATGCATCACCGCGGGCCGGATGCGATACAGCCAGCTGCGGCGATTCTGCCCACGCGGCGCAGTGAACGCGGTGCCGGACAGATGCTCCGCATACAGGCCGTGCGCCACCTTCTGTGGCGAGTTCTGTCCCTGCGGCAGCGCACCGGGCACGGCCTCAGTGGCGAACTCGTTGCCGAAGCCGGATTGATAGCCGTTCGATTGCATGGTTCTGACTCCTGGATGCCATTCCTTCGGAATCGCATCGGGATGAAATAGCACCGGCGCCACCTTAATTCAGATCGCGCCGGTCGTGGCCGGGCTCCGATTTCAACAGATCGTTGCAGCGGCCCTGAACAGGGAGCGGACGGCGCGCCTCAGAGCACGCCACGCTTCATCTGGTCGCGCTCGATGCTCTCGAACAGCGCCTGGAAGTTGCCTTCGCCGAAGCCTTCGTTGCCCTTGCGCTGGATGATCTCGAAGAAGATCGGGCCGATCGCGTTCTGGGTGAAGATCTGCAGCAGCTTGCGCTGCTTGGTTTCCGGGTCGGCGTCGATCAGGATCTTGTTCCTGGCCAGGCGCGCCACGTCCTCGTTGTGGTTCGGGATGCGCTGCTCGATCACCTCGAAGTAGGTGTCCGGCGTATCCAGGAATTCGACGCCGGCCGCGCGCATCGCTTCCACCGTCGAATAGATGTCGTCGGTGAAGCAGGCGATGTGCTGAATGCCCTCGCCGTGGTAGGCGTCGAGGTATTCGTTGATCTGCGACTTCGGATCGGACGATTCGTTCAGCGGGATACGCACCATGCCGTCGGGCGCGGTCATCGCCTTCGACACCAGGCCGGTCTTGGCGCCCTTGATGTCGAAGTAGCGGATCTCGCGGAAGTTGAACAGGCGCTCGTAGTAATCCGCCCACTTCGCCATGTTGCCCGGATACAGGTTGTGGGTGAGGTGGTCGATGAAGGTCAGACCGAAGCCCTTCGGCATCTTGTCCACACCCGGGAGATATTCGTAGTCCGGATCGTGGATCGTGCCCTGCTCGTCGTAGCGATCGACGATGTAGAGCATGCAGTCGCCAATGCCCTTGATCACCGGCGCGGCCACCGCCTTGGTCAGTTCGCGTTCGCCGATCTGCTCGGCGCCGTTCTTCAGCGCCTGCACGCGCGCCCATTCGGCCAGCTTGTTGACGCGGATGGCGAAGCCGCAGGCGCTCGGGCCGTGCTTGGCGGCGAAGTCGGCGGCGAAGGAATCCGGATCCTCGTTGATGAGGAAGGTACAGTCGCCCTGCCGGTAAGTACTGATCGGGCGGGTCTTGTGCCGCGCCACCTGGGTGAAGCCGAGCTTGCGGAAATACTCGTGCAGCAGCGCGCCCTGGCCGGCGGGCGCGGCAAACTCGACGAACTCGAAGCCGTCGATCCCCATCGGGTTGTCGAATGTGGTGACCTGCATGCCGGGCTGCGTGGCCTGGGGTGTCTGTTGCGCGCTCATGGCGGGTGATCTCGGCTATAGAATCGAAGATGTGCGGATGTGACGCATGGCCCGGCGAAGCACGCCGGGCATTCGTGCAGGCCGCGCGGCAGTCGCCGCGCAAGCGGCCTGCCCTCATTTATAGTTTCAATTGAAACCAATTGCAAGGTGCAGCGCAGCATGCCCCCATCCCCCGATTCCACGCCCTTCGCGCACGTCGCCCGGGAACGTCCCGGCCAAGAGCCGCATCAGATCCTCGAACTGGAGCGGTTCCTGCCCTATCGCCTGAGCATCCTCTCGAACCGGGTCAGCCAGACGATTGCCAATCTCTATGCCGCCCGCTTCGGCCTGGCGATCACCGAATGGCGGGTGATGGCGGTGCTCGGGCGCTATCCCGACCTGTCAGCCAACCAGGTGGCCGAACGCACGGCGATGGACAAGGTGGCGGTGAGCCGGGCGGTGGCCAAGCTGCTCGAACGCGGCCTGATCCAGCGTGAGATTCATGGCGACGACCGCCGCCGTTCGGTGCTGACGCTGTCGGAGGCGGGCTACGGCGTTTACGACGAAGTCGTGCCGATGGCGCTGGACTGCGAGCGCCGTCTGTTCGAATGCCTCAGCGACGAGGAGCACAAGGCACTGGATTCGGTGATCGACAAGCTGTTGCAGAAAGGCTTGCCGCGACTCGAAAGCCACGACAAGCCGGAAGAATGAAAGCGGCGGGCGGCTGCGCCGCCCCGGTCATTTCACGCCATGCATCAGCTTGCTGATCAACGGCGCGACCAGGAACAGCAGGACGCCCGAACCGACCAGCGCCCAGAAGCCGAAGGTGTAGCCGGAATGCGCCGACTGCACCGTCATGCCGGTCTCGCCGCTGACGATCGCGGCGAAGATGCCGGAGAAGTTGTTGCCGATCGCGGTCGACAGGAACCAGCCGCCCATCGCGAAACCGACCAGGCGCAGCGGCGCCAGCTTGGTCACCATCGACAGGCCGATCGGTGACAGGCACAGCTCGCCGACCGACTGGATCACGTAAACCATGAACAAGGTCCAGAACGGGATCTTGCCGGTGTCGCTGTTGACCAGCGTCGACAGGGCGAACATCAGCAACAGGAAAGCCAGGCCGTTGAAGATCAGGCCGAAACTGAACTTGCGCGCGATCGAAGGTTCGAGATTGCGCCGCCCCATCCAAACCCACAGCACCGCCAGCACCGGCGCCAGGGTGATGATCGCCAGCGAATTGACCGACTGGAACCACGAGTTCGGAAACACCCGCTCGCCGCTTAGCGTATAGACCAGATCCGCCGACCAGCCGCTGAAGATGTCGCGATTGACGATCTTGTCGGCGAGGAAGGTGAACGAACTGCCGGCCTGTTCGAAGAACATCCAGAACAGCACGTTGAATACGAAGATGATCAGCATGGCGATGGCGCGGTCTCGCTGCACGGCGCCTTCGCGGATGCCTTCGATCAACAGCAGCGCGCACAACCCCACGAACAGGGCGCCGAGCACCCAGGCCAGCGCGGTGGCACCGATCGCCAGCAGCGAATAGGAAATCGGAATCGACAGCAGCGTGCCGATCAGCACGTACAGCACCTTGCGCTTGCTCTGGTGCTCCGCCGGCGGACGGCCGATGTGCTGCAACTGACGGCGACCGAACCAGAACCAGACCAGGCTGATCAGCATGCCGATGCCGGACACGATGAAGACGATCTTGTAGGCCGGCATGCCTTCGCTGCCGAACACCTTCTGCGCCAGCGCCTGCGTGAGCAGCGGTGCGGTGAAGGCGCCAAGATTGATGCCCATGTAAAAGATGGTGAAACCGGCGTCACGACGCGAGTCGCTGACGCCATACAGCTTGCCCACCATGGTGGAGATGTTCGGCTTGAACAGGCCGTTGCCGGAAATGATCGTGGCCAATCCGATCTCGAAGATCAGCGGATTGGGAATCGAGATCATGAACAACCCGGCCGACATCACGGCCGCGCCCAGCAGGATCGAGCGCTGGTAGCCGATGATGCGATCGGCGACGTAGCCGCCGAAGATCGCCGCGGCATAGATCAATGCCAGATACGCACCGTAAGTGCGGTTGGCCGGCGCCTCGCCGGACGGGTCGCCGCTGTAGAACTGCGCCACGATGTAGAGCACCAGCGCCCATCGAATGCCGTAGAACGCGAAGCGTTCCCAGAATTCGGTCATGAACAGCATCCACAGCGGACGCGGATGGCCCATGACCTGTTTGAATTCCGGAATCGGCGTTTCCGGTACTTGGGTGGTGGCGGCTCCGCTCATGCGGTCTCCCCTGTCGGTGGATGGAATGCGACGCCCGGCACGGGGCGCGCGGGAGGATGTCCGACCGTGAAGGCCACGTCAAACCAGGATTGCCCTGAAATTCATGCTGCTTTGCAGCATTCTAGGCGCGAGCCCCCTTTCCCGGGTCCGGTATAGCACTCCCGCAAACCTTGCGGACTACTTGTCCGCCGGTTTTCCGTATTCAGCCCCTGGGCCGATGGTCGTGCGCACGTCGAACAGTTCCGGGAAGAAGGTCAGCTCCAGCGCCTGCTTGAGGAAACCCACGCCGCTGGAACCGCCGGTGCCGCGCTTGAAGCCGATGATGCGCATCACCGTGCGCATGTGGCGGAAGCGCCAGAGCTGGAACTGCGTCTCCAGATCCACCATGTCCTCGCACAACGCGTATTCGCGCCAGTAACGATTGGTGTCCTCGTAGATGCGTTCGAACACCGGCAGCAATTCGGCATCGGCGACGTGCGGCTGGCTCCAGTCGCGATCGAGATGGCGCTGCGGCACGGCATGGCCCCAGCGCGCGAGGTAGCGCAGGAATTCGTCGTACAGTCCTGGCGCCTCCAGCACGGTGCGCAATCCCGCCTCGGCCTCTTCATCGTGCTTGAACACGCGCAGCATGCCCGCGTTCTTGTTGCCCATCAGGAATTCGACGGTGCGGTACTGCAGCGACTGGAATCCCGAGGAAGGCCCGAGCACGTCGCGGAATTCCATGTATTCGGAAGGCGTCAGCGTCTCCAGCACCGACCATTGCTCGGTGAGTTGCCGCAGCACCTGCTTGCAGCGCGAGGCCACCTTGCCGAACTGCCACACCATGTCCTTGCGCAGGCATTCGATCGCCGTCGACAGCTCATGGATCAGCAGCTTCAGCCACAGCTCCGACACCTGGTGCTGGATGATGAAGAGCATCTCGTCGTGATGCGGCGGGTCCGACAGCGGCTGCTGCGCGGTCAGCAGGCGATCCAGACGCAGGTAACCCTGATACGTCAGGCGCCCGGACAGGTCGGTATGGATTCCCGCCTCGAGCGGCCGCTGGTTTTTATCGATGCTCATAACCTTTCAGATTAACCGATCTTGGCGTATTCGGCGCGTCATGCGCCTGCCATCCGGTTGCGGCACAATCCCGCGCCAATGCGGTGAGGGGAAGCCGCGGGTCCGTCCACATTCCGGGGATATTCGATGAGCAAGATCATGCGCCGATGGGCGTTGAGGGGACTGTTGTCCTGCTGCGCGGCATTCGGCTTGACAGGGATGGCGCAGGCGCAACAGGTAGTGATCAGCCAGGTCTACGGCGGCGGCGGCAATTCCGGCGCCACGCTGAAAAGCGATTTCATCGAGCTGCACAACAACGGTACCAGCGCGGTCGACCTGGCCGGCTGGTCCGTGCAGTACGCCTCGGCCACGGGCAGCAGCTGGCAGGTGACCACGCTCTCCGGCAGCATCGCGCCGGGCGGCTACTACCTGGTCAAGGAAGCCGACGGTAGCGGCGGCACCACGACACTGCCGACGCCGGACGCCACCGGCACCATCCCGATGAGCGGCACCGCCGGCAAGGTGGCGCTGGTCAACAGCACCACGGCGCTGAGCGGCACCTGCCCGGCCGGCAACATCGACTTCGTCGGCTTCGGCAGCACCGCCAACTGCTCGGAAGGCTCCACGCCGACACCGGCCCCGAGCAACACCCTCGCCGTGCTGCGCGCCGTCGGCGGCTGCACCGACAGCAACAACAACGGTGCCGACTTCGCCACCGGCACGCCGACGCCGCGCAACAGCGCCTCGACGGTGAACGTCTGCGGTGGCGGCGGCCAGCCCGTGCTGAACATCGCCGACGTCGTCCAGGCCGAAGGCAACAGCGGCAGCTCGACCTTCACCTTCATCGTCTCGCTCAGCGAGCCTGCGGGTGCGGGCGGCGTCAGCTTCGACATCGCCACCGCCGACGGCACGGCCAGCGCCGGTTCGGACTACACCAGCCAGTCGCTGACCGCGCAGACCATCCCGGCCGGTTCCAGCACGTACAGCTTCAGCGTCAACGTGCAGGGCGACACCGACAACGAGGCCGACGAGACCTTCTTCGTCAACGTCGGCAACGTGACCGGCGCGCTCGCTGGCGACGTGCAGGCGGTCGGCACCCTCGTCAACGACGACATCGTGCTGCTGCCGATCCACGACATCCAGGGCAACGGCGACAGCTCGCCGCTGGCTGGCCAGGTGGTCACCACCGGCGGCATCGTCACCGCGCGCCGTAACAACGGCTTCTTCATCCAGATGCCGGACGCCGAGGCCGACGCCGACCCACTCACCTCCGAAGGCGTGTTCGTCTTCACCAATGCCACGCCGCCGGCCGCCGCCACGGTCGGCAACCGCGTGCAGGTGCGCGGCACGGTGGTCGAATACGTGCCGAGCGCCGATCCGACCCAGCCGCCGCTGACCGAAATCGGCAGCTCGCCGGTCGTCACCCAGCTCTCCAGCGGCAATGCGCTGCCGACGCCGGCCGCGCTCACCGCGACCTTCCCGGATGCCGACGGCGCCTACAACCAGCTCGAACGCCTGGAGGGCATGCGCGTCACCGCGGCCAGCCTGACGGTGAACGCGCCGACCCTGGGCAACGTCAGCGAAGCCAACGCCACCGGCAGCAGCAACGGCGTGTTCCATGCCGTAGTCACCGGCCAGCCGCGCGCCTACCGCAAGCCCGGCGTGCAGCAGCCCGACCCGCTGCCCGCCGGCAGCGGCGCCAACGTGCCGCGCTGGAACACCAACCCGCAGGTGATCGCGGTGAGCAGCAACGCGCTCGGCCAGGGCCTCGTCAATGCCGCGTCCGGCTGCCTGGTGAGCAACGCCACCGGCCCGCTCGACTACAGCTTCCGCCGCTACACGCTGTATCCGGAGCAGGCGCTGCAGGTGCAATGCAACGGCGCCGACCAGCCGAAGGCGGCGCTGCTGCCGACCGCCGACGACGTCACCGTCGCCGGCTTCAACATGCAGCGCTTCTTCGACACGGTCAACGATCCGGCCATCGGTGAACCGGTGCTCACGCCGACCGCCTACGAGAACCGTCTCAACAAGGCCTCGCTGGCGATCCGCAACTACCTCAACACGCCCGACATCGTCGGCGTGCAGGAAGTCGAGAACCTGACCGTGCTGCAGACTGTGGCCACGCGCATCAACAACGACGCCGTCGCCGCCAGCCAGCCGAATCCGGACTACGTCGCCTATCTGATGGAAGGCAATGACGTGGGCGGCATCGATGTCGGCTTCCTGGTGAAGAACGCGAGCGTCGGCGCCGCCAGCCGCGTCGAAGTCGTGAGCGTGACGCAGGAAGGCAAGGCCACCACCTGGACCTCGCCGGACGGCAGCACGAGCCTGCTCAACGACCGCCCGCCGCTGGTGCTGGAAGCACAGGCGCACTTCACCGACGGCCGCAGCCTCCCGCTCACCGTCATCGTGGTGCATCAGCGTTCGCTCAACGGCATGGAAACCGACGACGCCGAAGGCCTGCGCATCCGCGCCAAGCGCCAGAAGCAGGCCGAATTCCTCGCCAGCCTGCTGCAGACGCGCCAGACCGCGAAGCCGGACGAACACGCGCTGGTGCTCGGCGACTTCAACGCCTTCGAGTTCAACGACGGCTATGTCGATCCGATGGGCGTCGTCACCGGCCATCCCAGCCCGGACGATGAAACCGTCATCGCCGGCGACGGCGCCGACCTGGTCAATCCCGACTACGACGACCTCACCTTCCTGCACACGCCGGATCAGAGCTACTCGTATGCGTATGACGGCAATGTGCAGTCGCTCGACCACGTCATCGCCAACGCGGCGCTGATGAATTCCGATCAGCTCGAAACGGTCGAGATCGACCATGCCCGCATCAACGCCGACTTCCCGGAGACCGCGCGCAACGACGCCAACACGCCGACGCGCCTGTCCGACCACGACCCCGCCGTCGTGCTGCTGCGCCTGAAGGCACAGCAGTTCGCCGATCTCGGCGTGGCGGCGAACGTGGCACCGGGCAGCGTGCAGCCCGGCCAGACCGCGACCTTCAGTGTCGACGCCAGCAATGCCGGTCCCAACGCGGCCGCGTTCGCCGGTATCGCCTTCGCCTTCGATCACGGCGTCTCGCCGGTCGTGGCCGCTCCGGCCGGCTGGGTCTGCGGTGCGCCCGAGACCAGTCCGACGGGTACGGTGGTGTCGTGCAGCAAGGACAGCTTCGCCGCCGGCGACACGCAGACGTTCACGTTGCAAGTCCTGGCCGACGCTGCGCTTGCGGGCGGCACGCTCACGCTGGCGACGTCGATCACCTCGCAGACGCCGGACACGAATGCAGCCAACGACAACGCCAGCACCGTGCTGACCGTCGAACTGCCGCCGACCGCCGACCTCGCGCTGAGCATCGGTGGTCCCGCCACCCTGCCCAGCTCCACGTTCAGTGCGCAGTACACGCTGACGCTGAGCAACGGTGGACAACTGGCGGCGGCGCAACCGACGCTCTCCATCTCCGGCAACACGCTGGTGACCACCTCGACGCTCGTCGCACCCGCCGGCTGGACGTGCACCAAGATCAAGAACGGTGCGCGCGCGGTCAGCTTCTCCTGCAGCAGCGCCAACGCGTTGGCGCCGGCCGCCAGCGTCGGCTTCACGCTGAAGACGAACGTCAAGCCGACGCCCGCCGGCGGCGTGGTGACCGTGCAGGGCACGGCCGCGACGACGACCACCGACTCGGATGCTTCGAACAATTCGGCGACGTTCTCCAGCACCGTGAACTGACGTTGTGAACTGAGGTTCCCGGCGCCGCGCAAAGCGGCGAAATGTGACAAAGGGCGCGGCGCCATCGCCGCGCCCTTTTTTGTCAAGTCCCATCGGCAACGACACTCCGTGCCACGCGACGGCTCGTGCCGCATTGCGCAATGGGCGTTAACACACCTGCGGTTATCATCTTTCGGACCCGGCGCCGCGAATCCTCACGATTCCCCCGACGCTCAGCCAGGTCCGACGTCCATCACACGTCGGCCCCAGCCGTCCGGAACGCCATCTCGCATCCCCCGATGCCCTGGCGCCCCGAGCCATCTCCCATTCCAGAATGTTCAGAATGTCCAGGATGCCGATGCGATGACAATCGCCGCCCAATTCGAAATCGAATACCTCCAATACCTCGGCCCCGACGGCAAGCTCGTCGCCGAACCGCCGGCCGCGTTCGCCGATGCCAAGACGCTGCTGCCGCTGTTCAAGCAGATGCTGTACGTGCGCACGTTCGACAGCAAATCGATCGCCCTGCAGCGCACCGGCAAGCTCGGCACCTACGCGTCCTGCCTCGGACACGAAGCCACGCACGTCGGCATCGGCGCTTCGATGAAGCCGGAAGACGTGTTCGCACCGAGCTACCGCGAATACGGCGCGCAGTTCATGCGCGGAGTGAAGCCGCGTGAAGTCTTGCTGTACTGGGGCGGTGACGAGCGCGGCAACGATTTCGCCGGGCCGCGTCACGATTTCGCCTGGTCGGTGCCGATCTCCACGCAATGCCTGCACGCCGCCGGCGCGGCGCTGTCGTTCAAGCTGCGCAAGGAAGCGCGCGTGGCCGTGGCCTGCTGCGGCGACGGCGGCTCATCGAAGACCGACTTCTACGCCGCGCTCAATTCCGCCGGCGCCTACACGCTGCCGCTGGTGTTGTGCGTGATCAACAACGGCTGGGCGATCTCGGTGCCGCGCTCGGCGCAGACCGGCGCCAAGACGCTGGCGCAGAAGGGTATCGCCGGTGGCCTGAATTCGTTCCAGGTCGACGGCAACGATCTGATCGCCGTGCTCGAAGGCATGCGCCGCGCGACCGAGCTGGCGCGCAGTGGCGGTGGCGGCAGCGTGATCGAATTCCTCACCTACCGTTTGCACGACCACACCACCGCCGACGACGCCCGCCGCTATCGCAACGACGCCGAAGTGAAGGAAGCCTGGACGCGCGATCCGGTCACGCGCCTGCGCACGTATCTCACCGCGAAGAAGCTGTGGGACGAGGCCGCCGAAAAAGCCTGGACGGAAGAATGCGCCAAGGCGATCGATATCGAGCTCAACGCCTACCTGGAAACGCCGGTGCAACCGGTGGAGGCGATGTTCGACTATCTCTACGCCGATCCGCCCCCGGATCTGCTCGAACAGCGTGCCGCCGCCATTGCACTGGAGAAGCGCGCATGAACGTCATGACCGAAGCCAACAACAAGGCCGCCGCGCAGTCGGCGACGCCGGTTGCGATCACGCTGATCGAAGCGATCACGCAGGCACTGGCCTACGAGATGCGCAACGACGACAGCGTCATCGTGCTCGGCGAGGACGTCGGTGTGAACGGCGGCGTGTTCCGCGCCACCGCCGGCCTGCAGCAGAAGTTCGGACCCGAGCGCGTGCTCGACACGCCGCTGGATGAAACCACCATCGCCGGCCTCACCGTCGGCATGGCGGCGATGGGCATGAAGCCGGTCGCGGAAGCGCAGTTCGACGGCTTCATGTATCCGATGGTCGATCACATCGTCTGTCACGCCGCGCGATTCCGCTATCGCACCCGCGGCCGTCTGCACTGCCCGATGGTGTTGCGCGTGCCGTGGGGCGGCGGCATCCGCGCGCCGGAACATCACAGCGAAGCCAACGAAGCCATCTTCACCAACGTGCCGGGTTTGCGCGTGGTGTTGCCATCCTCGCCCGCGCGCGCCTACGGCCTGCTGCTCGCCGCGATCCGCGATCCGGATCCGGTGATCTTCATGGAACCCAAACGCATCTACCGCCAATACAAGGAAGTGGTAGCCGACGACGGCGAAGCCTTGCCGCTCGATGTCTGCTACGTGCTGCGCGACGGCAGCGACATCACCCTCGTCACCTGGGGCGCGCAGGTCAAGGAAACGCTGGAAGCCGCCGACAAGCTCGCCGGTGAAGGCATCAGCGCCGAAGTCATCGACGTCGCCACACTCAAGCCGCTGGACTTCGCCACCATCGCCGAATCGGTGTCCAAGACCGGCCGCTGCGTGATCGTGCACGAAGCGCCGCGCACCGCCGGCTTCGGCGCCGAGATCGCCGCGCGGCTGGCCGAGGAATCGATGTACGACCTGCTGGCGCCGGTCGAGCGCGTCACCGGTTACGACACCCACATCCCGCTGTTCCGCCTGGAAATGAAATACCTGCCGAGCGTCGACAAGATCGTCGCGGCGGCCAAGCGCGCGCTCGCGGCATAACAAACAGAAGCACACAACCATGGCATCGGACATCGTCAATCTCGCCCAGAAGCTCGCCAAGTTCTCCGAACACTGGTCGCCCCGCGTCGTCGCCGAGATGAACGACTACCAGTTCAAGCTGGTGAAACTGCAAGGTGATTTCGTCTGGCATCAGCACGAGGACACCGACGAGGTGTTCATCGTCGTGAAAGGCGAGATGCAGATCGGATTCCGCGATCGCGAAGTGACGATCCGCGAAGGCGAACTGTTCGTGGTGCCGCGCGGCGTCGAGCACATCACCCGCGCGCAGGAGGAATGCCACGCGCTGATCATCGAACCGCGCGGCGTGGTGAACACGGGCGATGCCGGCGGCGCGTTGACCGCCGCCAACGATGCATGGGTGTGAACGCATGGCAATCAAGCGCGCACGCGTCGTTCTCCAGCATCGCGCGCCGGAACGCCCTGCGATCCGCGTCAGCACCGGCGATACGGTGACGCTGGGCGAACGCGACACCGATTGGCCGCAGTTCGTCTGGACCTCGCTCGTCAGCGGTCTGGGCGGCTGGATCCCCAGCATGCTGTTCGACCGCGACATCGGCGAGGCGGTGGCGCAACAGGATTACGACACGCGCGAGCTGGATGCCGATCCCGGCGAGGTGCTCACGCTGCATCACGAAATGGCCGACTGGTGGTGGGCCGAGAACGCACAAGGCGCGAGCGGATGGATTCCGGCGCGCGCCATCGAATTCATTGACTGAACCCTTAAACGCATGAGCACGACCGTAGAGGACACCATGGCCGACCAGAAAACCTTCCTCCTGCCCGATCTCGGCGAGGGGCTGCCGGATGCCACCATCGTCGAGTGGTTCGTCAAAGTCGGCGAAGTCGTCCGGCTCGATGAACCGCTGGTCTCGATGGAGACCGCCAAGGCGGTGGTGGAGGTGCCCTCGCCGGTGTCCGGCAAGGTGCTAAAGCTCGCGGGCAGCGCCGGCGATGTGATCGTCACCGGCACGATGCTGGCGGTGTTCGAGGTCGACCCGAATCTGCCGCAGCGCTCCGAAGGACAGGACACCGGGCACCACCACGGCGCCGGCAGCCATGCGCCGAGTGGCGACGACAAAGTCGTGACCTCGGATGAAGGTGGCGCGATCAGCGATGCCGCGCAGCCCGCGCCCAAAGGCACGCCCGCCAGCGAACCCGCTCAGCGCGAGGACAGCGGCACCGTGGTCGGCGCGATGCAGTCCTCGGACGCGGTGCACAGCGAACAGGCCGTGGCCGTGGGCGGTGTGAAGGCGATGCCGGCGGTGCGCGCGCAGGCACGCAAGCTCGGCGTCGATCTGACGCGCGTGCGCGGCAGCGGCCCGGACGGCGTGGTGACGATGGATGACGTGAAGCGCGCCGCCGCCGATGGCAGTGCCAAGGCTGGCGCACAAGCACCGGCTGCGCCCCGCGCCGCCGCGAACGGAAATGCACAAGCGCCTTCGGCGGCACCTGCTCGCAGCCTCGACAACCGCACCGCCCTGTCCGCCTCCGGCAAGCCCATGCGCACGCAGCCGCCGGGCGTTTCGGCCAGCGGCCAGCCCGAGCAGCTCAAGGGCGTGCGCCGCAACATGGCACGCGTGATGGCGGACGCGCACAGCAAGGTCGTGCCGACCACGCTCAGTGACGACGCCGACATCCATGCCTGGACGCCCGGCAACGACGTCACCGTCCGCCTGATACGCGCGATCTGCGCGGCCGCGCGCACCGTGCCCGCGCTCAACGCCTGGTTCGACGGCGACAAGCTCACCCGCACGCTGCATCCGCAAGTGGACATCGGCATCGCCGTGGACACCGACGACGGCCTGTTCGTGCCGGCACTGCGCAATGCCGACGTGCTCGACGCGCGCGGCGTGCGCGAGGGCGTCAACCGATTGCGCGCCCAGGTCGAGGACCGCAGCATTCCGGCCAGCGAACTGAGCGGCTACACCATCTCGCTTTCCAATTTCGGCATGTTCGCCGGCCGCTACGCCACGCCGGTGATCGTGCCGCCGACGGTGGCGATCGTCGCCGCCGGCCGCAGCCGCCACCAGATCACGCCGGTGATCGGCGGCTTCGAATCGCACAAGGTCATTCCGCTCTCCCTCACCTTCGACCATCGCGCCTGCACCGGCGGCGAGGCGGCGCGCTTCCTGAAGGCGATGCTGGACGATCTGGCGCTGCCGCAGTGATGGGCGCCCCTTCCGCACTGCATGGCCTGACCCCGACACTGCGCACATGGGACATGCCGGGATCGATCGCGTTCTACACCGACACGCTCGGCTTCGCGCTCGATGCCGGTGGAATCGAGGACGGCTGGGCCGCGCTCAGTCGCGACGGCATCGAGATCATGCTCGCCGCGCCGAACGCGCATGAGGGTGACATCGCGCCCGCGTTCACCGGGTCGCTGTACCTGCGCACCGGTGCGGTCGACACCTGGTGGCGACGCCTGAAGGATGCCGCGCGCGTCTGCTATCCGCTCGAGGATTTCCACTACGGCATGCGCGAATTCGCCATCTACGACAACAACGGCTATCTGCTGCAATTCGGGCAGCCGCTCGCCGCTCCCACCAAACACTGACACACAGGAGCACCGACATGTCGCATCACAGCCGCCTGTCCACTTTCGTGCTCGACTGCAACGTCGATGACCTCGCTCCGCACGTCGAGTTCTGGAGCAAGGCCCTGGGCAAGGGCGTCGTCAGCGCCGACCAGGACGGCGACGGCAAATACGCCGAGCTGAAGACCGAGCGCGATGAACCGATCCTGCTGCTGCAACGGGTCTCGCATCCTTCGCGCATCCATCTCGACATCGAAGCCGATGACGTGGACGCCGAAGCCGCGCGCCTGGAAAAACTCGGCGCCAAGAGAATCGAGAAGGTCCACACCTGGTGGGTGATGGAAGCGCCCAGCGGCCACCGCTTCTGCGTGGTGCGCCAGCAGCGCACGCCGTTCGGCCCGCATCTGAACACCTGGGACGATTGACCTTCTGCTCTCTGCTCCGCGCGGTATTCAGCGCCGCGCGCGATCGAGCCAGACTTCCAGCCCCTGCGCGTTGAGTTCGATATCGATGGGCAGGATGTCAGATACCGTCGCCACCACATCGGCGACGCCATGGCGTCGCGCACGATCGCTGTAATACCCCGTCAACGCTTCCACCAGTCGCGCGTGGCGATCGGCGTTTCCATCGCAGGCGCGAGCGATCGCCGTCATCGCGTCGACCTGCTCAATCAACTCCGCACCCAGGCGCTGCACCTCGGTCACGCGACCGAAATGCGTGACGTACACGGCCTCCGGTTGCTCCGCCAGCATGCGCCGGATCGAAGCCTGCATCACCTCGGGCTCGAACTGCACCGGCGAACTCGTCGGCAGCACGAACGCACCTTGCGTCGTGTCGAACTCGCGATACGACAATCCGAAGATGTCGCCGCTGAACCAACTGCGGCCGCGCGCATCCCACACCGCCAGATGATGCCGCGCATGGCCCGGCGTATCGACGCACAGTAACGGCCGGCCGGCGAGATCGACGACGTGGCCGTCGTCCGCGACAACCACACGCTCGGCCGGCACCGGAATCAGCTCGCCATAGCTGCGCGCGAATTCGGCCTCGCCGTACACCGCCTTGGCGCTGGCGATCAGGCGCGCCGGATCGATCATGTGCGGCGCGCCGCGCGGATGCACCACCAGCCGCGCGTTGGGCAATTCCCGCAGCAGCGCGCCGGCGCCGCCGGCATGGTCGAGATGCACGTGGGTGAGGATCAGCCAGTCGACCGTCTCGCGCGGCACGTCCTGCGCCGCCAGCACGGCCAGCATTCGCGGCACGCAATGGTTGGTGCCGCAATCGACGATCGCCGCGTGACCGGCTTCCTTGATCAGATAGGCCGCGCAGAACTCGGGCCGATGGAAGCCGGTGTCGATCGTGAAGATGCCGTAATGTCCGGTCATGTACTCTCCCGGCGCGTCGTCGTGCGCTTGCAATGGATGCCCGCAGGATACCGGCATCGAACGGGCAAAGAGAGGCCCGGCAAGCCTGGGCGACCCTGGCAGTTCGCGTTGTTGTCCGTTCGCGTTGTTGTTGTCCGAGTTCTCGCAACGTCCATTCCATGAGGGGATCATTCGCATGAGAGGCATCGTGAAGCATCGCATTCGTCGATTGTTCGGGCTGGTCGCGGCCCCATTTATCCTGGCGTTCGTCCTGCCCATCGCCACGGCGCAGGCCGCGCCCAATTTCCAGCTGCCGTTCCCGTGCGGCCAGACCTGGGTCGGCAGCACCTGGGACGGGCATAGCCCCGCCTACGCCGTCGATCTCAATCGCGGTCCGAATCCGGACTCCGACCTCGGCGACACCGTCGTCGCCTCCTACGGCGGCACCGTCAAGACCTCCACGTATTCCACGACCACCGGCTACGGCAACTACATCGTCATCGACCACGGCGGCGGCTGGGAAACGCTCTACGCGCATCTCAACTCGCGCTCGGTGTCGGCGGGCCAGAGCGTCAGGATCGGTCAGAAGATCGGCACGGTCGGCAACACCAGCGCCAAATACAACCTCGCCCCGCATCTGCACTATGAACAGCGCTATGGCGGCACGGTGAAGAAGATCGTATGGAACGGCGTCGCCATTCCCTACTACGCCAAGCAGAGCTACACCAGCCACAACGCATGCAGCAGCGGCACCGCCTCGGGCACCGTGAACACCAGCGGTGCCAATCTCAACGTGCGCTCCGGCCCCAGCACGACCTACAGCATCGTCGGCTCGCTCGCGGACGGCGCGCAGGTCACGATCTATTGCCAGATCGCCGGCCAGTCCGTCACCGGCACCTACGGCACCAGCAATCTCTGGAATCGCATCGGCACCGGTCGTTACATTCCCGATGTGTACACCTATACGGGCTCCGACGGACGCGTCGCACCGGATTGTTAACCGGCAAAAAAACAGCAAATCGCGTGTACAAACAACGCCGGTCACACACGTGGCCGGCGTTCGTGCTTGTAAGGTGCCCACCGGAATGGCGACCATAGGCACTTCGGGCCACCCGAGGCACAGGATCGCAGCGACATGACAGGACTTCGACTCGGCATCGCATTGCTCGCCGCCGCCATCGCGGGCGGCATCGCCGGTGCGTGGATTACCGGTGCGCGGCATGAACGCGTTGTCGTCACCGCCGGGAAAACCGAAGTGCGGACGAACACGCAACTCCCCGCAGCGCCCGCGGATCTGTCCGCATCCGCCACCCCACCCGTCTTCGCACCGTTGACCGAGGACGGCAAGGATTTCGGCGAGGATGCCGATCGCGCCAAGAAGGATCCGGCGTTCCTGCGCGAGCTGATCAAGCGTTATCTGAACGAAGCCGATTTCGACGCGCGCGGCGCACTCCTCGCCACCCTGCAGAACGTGGCCAACGACGATGTGCTGCGCCTGGCGCAACAGCTTCTCGCCGATCCGGCCAGGCATCAGGACGGTCTGGCGCTGCTGCGCGTCTTCCCACTCGACAAACCCGAGGCGCGCTCACTGCTGATCTCGGAAATGCAACGCGAAACCGATCCCGCGCAACTGCGGCAGCTGGTCGACATGCTGACGCCAGCCGTCATGTCCACCGACGATTCGGCGCCCGTCCTCGAACGCCTCGCGGCGCTGCGCCGCAACGCCGACCCCAACGTGCGCGCCAGCAGCGTGACGCAGACCATCCAATGGGACAAGAGCGGAAACCTGGAAGACGTGCTGTACACCGCGCTGCTCGACCCCTCGCCGCAGGTGCGGCAGGCGGCGATCGGCGCCGCCGGGGTTTCCAGCGTGCGCTCCGAGCGTCTGAAGACCGTCCTGCTGGACACCCTCAGCAATCCGCGCAGCGGGACGGAGGAGCGCAACGCCGCGCTGTTCACGCTGCAGAATTTTCCGCTCACCCGTGACGAGTACGCCATCTACAAGCAGGCGTCGATGGCCGCCAACGCCAACGCTTCCGAGATCACGTACTGAACATTCCTGGTGGGAACCGGATCGGGCCGCAGAGGATCAGGCGCGCTTCAACCAGCGCCAGCGCACAATCAACGCCAACGTGAGCACGGCCAGGAACGCACCATAACCGAGCGAGGTCGCCAGGACCTGCCGCCAGATGCGCCCCGCACTGGCATCGGCGATCGCCTGCGCCCAATGGATCGTGACCAGGAACGCAATCACCGACAACGCGATCGCGCCCAGATCGAACAGCCTGCGCGCAGCATGGCGCGGCTGCCGCGGATAGATCCAGTACAACGCCGTCAGGATCAGGAACCACGGCAGGAACAGGATCAGCGCGAGATTGCTCTCGACCAGGGCGCTCATGCCGCGTCTTCGGCGAACCCCGCCAGCGCGGCGACCACGTCGTCGATCATCGCGTCCTCCACGAGTTCGCCCAGCGACACGCCATCGAAACGCAATTCCCGCGAGCCTTCCACCGCCGCGATTCCGGCGCCGGCGCCTTGCTTGAGCCGCGCGATCAATTGGCCCGCATCGCGCGCCGAGGCATGACCGGCGCTCTGCAACAGCAGCCGGCCGCCGGCATCGACGAGCTTGAAATAGAAGCGACCGTCGCTCTCGCGATACTGCTTGAACTGCGCCGCCGCTGCGCTCTGCTTGCCGGTCGCCTTGCGCTCGCTGGCCACCTGCGCCAGATCGCGCAGCCCCACCGCTTCGCGCAACTTCCGCAGCAACGGTGTCGCGTGCTGCGCGCGCAGGCGCTGCGCGCCCTCGCGCAAGAGCTGCTCGATCTTCTGCGGCTCGGCGATCAGCGTCTCGTAACGCTCGCGCAGCGGCGCGACTTCCGCGTCGATGCGCTCGAACAGCCGCTGCTTGGCATCGCCCCAGCCGATGCCGCGCTCGAACTCGCGCCGGAACGCCGCGGTTTCCTCCACACTCGCGAAGGCCTGGTACAACTGGAACACGTTGGAGCTGTCGGCATCCTTCGGTTCGCCCGGCGCCTTCGAATCAGTGACGATCGAGGCGATCAGCTTCTGCAGCGTCGCGCGCGGCGAGAACAGCGGGATGGTGTTGTCGTAGCTCTTGGACATCTTGCGGCCGTCGAGGCCCGGCAGCGTCGCCACCTGCTCGTCGATCACCGCTTCGGGCAAAGTGAAGTATTGGCCGTACAGATGGTTGAAGCGCTGGCCGAAATCGCGCGCCATCTCGATGTGCTGCACCTGGTCGCGCCCCACCGGCACCTTGTCGGCGCCGAAGATCAGGATGTCGGCGGCCATCAGCACCGGATACATGAACAGTCCGGCGGTGATGCCGGCATCATCGTCCTCGCCATCGAGGCGATTCTTGTCGACGGCGGCCTTGTAGGCATGCGCGCGGTTGAGGATGCCCTTGCCGGCCACGCAGGTCAGCAGCCAGGTGAGTTCGGGAATCTCCGGGATGTCGGATTGCCGGTAGAACCAGACCTTGTCCGGATCGAGCCCGCAGGCGAGCCAGGTGGCGGCGATCTCCAGCGTCGAACGCTGCACGCGTTCGGGCGTCTGCACCTTGATCAGCGCGTGCAGGTCGGCGAGGAAGTAGAAACTCTCGGCATAGGGCGCGCGCGAGGCGGCCACCGCCGGGCGGATCGCACCGACGTAATTGCCCAGGTGCGGCGTGCCCGAGGTGGTGATGCCGGTGAGGATGCGGGTCTTGCGGCCGGAAGCGGCCGTGGGGATCGAAGCGGACATGCCGCGAAGTTTACCCGTTGCGCGGCGGGCCTTCGCACTCGCCGAAGAGACTGAAGCGTCATTGAAACCGGGACAACCCCGTTCCCGGCGGACATCCGTTGGCCCTGTCACCTCCCCGGAGACATCGCCATGATCCGCAAACTGCTGTTGCTGACCGCCGCCCTGTTCGCCGCCTCCGCCTGCGCGCCTCTGTCGGCGCGGCCGCTGGTGGACATCTCCGTCATCGATCGCGACGACGGCCAATGGCTACCGCAGTATCGCGCCCGCGGCGACACCTGGGTGCCTGGCATCCCCGGCCATCGCTACGCCGTGCGGCTAACCAATACCAGCGCCGAACGCGTCCTGGTCGTGCTGTCCGTCGACGGCGTGAACGCTGTCAGCGGCGAGGACGCCGATCCGGCGCAGGCCGGCTACGTGCTCGCGCCGTGGCAGAGCACCGAGATCGCCGGCTGGCGCAAATCAATGGACGACGTCGCGCAGTTCTACTTCACCGATTTGCCCGACAGCTACGCCGCGCGCACCGGACGCCCCGACAACGTAGGCGTGATCGGTATCGCCGTGTTCCGCGAACGCCGTGCCTACGTCGTGCCGCTACCGGCACCGGTCTATCGCGAGAACGAGCGTCGCGAAGCCAGCGCGACCGCCGAAGCGCCAAGGGCCATGGACGAAGCACAGCCCTACGGCCAGAGCAAGCAGCGCATCGGCACGGGCCATGGCGCGCGCGAATGGGCGCCGGTCAGCCGCACGGAATTCGTGCGCGCCAGCAGCCGGCCCGCGCAACTGGTGCAGTTGCGTTATGACGCACCCGATCGATTGGCCGCGCTCGGCATCCTGCCGCGACCGACCCGGCGCTGGGCACGCGAGGACGAACCTCAGGCATTCCCCGGCGGCTTCGTCGCCGATCCGCCGAGCTGGTGAGCATGGCGTGCAATGACAAAGAGGCCGGCGACGGCCGGCCTCTTCTGCCTCGGATCGGAGAGCTCAGTTGAGCGTTTTCTCGAAATCGTGGATTTCGCGTTCCGCGCGATCGCGGTCCCAACCGTACTGTTCCTGCAGTTTTCCGGCCAGATACTTGCTGTCACCCACGGCGACATCGAACACATCGTCGGTAAGTTCGCCCCATTTGGCCTGGGCCTGGCCTTTCAGCTGCGTCCATTTTCCAGCAATGATGTCTTTGTTCATGGCTCGACCTCTTCTTTCGCTGGCGACAGAAAATTCTGTCGCGCCTCAAGGATGGGCGCCTGCGCCTTCACGACACATCAAGATTGCGTTGCGATCGAGTGACTGTTTGAACGGTTCATGTGCATCTCACGACTTCGCTAACAAATCGATGACATCCACTGCTCAATTCCAGGGTTTCGCTGCAGATTCGACGCCGAGCCGCGCCATCAGCGCGGCGAGGGGAGCAACCTCGCAAGGATGCGTTCGCAGCGAGCGGGCCGGCCCAATGGCCGGCCCGTTTTTATTCTCGAGATCGTTGATGCCTCTCTTCATCCGATCACGGATCACGATCGAATCATCAAGAGCATGAAAACAAACGGGCCGGAAATCCGGCCCGTCTGGTCACGCCTGACAAAACGCTCGAATTACTTCGAGTCGGTGCCCCCGGTTTTATCGGCACCCTGCTCGATCTTCTCGCCGACCTTCTGTACATCCTTGCCCGCACCCTTGATGGTGTTGCAAGCGGACAGCATGCCAACCGAGAACATCGTCAGCAGCATCAGGACAATCAAACGCTTCATGAGGCTCTCCTGTGAATAATATGTGGGCCACGATTAGTCTGCGTCCCACAGGATGAATGAAAGCGCACCTTGGCGTGAAAGCCAAGTGGTCGGGAGCCGCGCATCACCGATGCCCTATCGACGCCGGCTCCGAACGCCCGGCCAAGGTTGGCCGGGCGGGACGATCCGAAGCCAATCACACCGCACCCTGGACGGCAGGCCCGGCACTTCTGGCTTAGTCACGCATCAACGTCGATTTTCCGAACAGGCTTTCCACCAGGTCCACGACCAGCTTGGCGGTGCGGTTGCGCCGGTCCAGCGCCGGATTGACCTCGACGATGTCCAGCGAGCCCAGGCGCCCAGTGTCGGCGATCATCTCCATGATCAGCTGCGCCTCGCGATAGTTCACGCCACCCGGCACGGTGGTGCCGGTGCCCGGCGCGATGCTCGGGTCGAGGATGTCGACATCGAAGCTCACGTGCAGGTGCGTGTCCTCGTCGACGCCTTCCAGCGCTTCCTCCATCGTCCGCTTCATGCCGACTTCGTCGATGTAGCGCATGTCGTAGATGTCGAGCGCGTGCTGTTTCACCAGACGCTTCTCTTCCTGGTCGACGGAACGGATGCCGATCTGGCGGATCTGCGCGGGTTCGATCGCGGGCACGTGGCCGCCGATTCCGGTGAGCGCGTCCGGCCCGATGCCGCACAGGCAGGTCACCGGCATGCCATGGATATTGCCCGATGGCGTGATCTCGTGCGTGTTGAAGTCGGTGTGTGCGTCGAGCCAGAGGATGCGCAGTTTCTTGCCGGTCGCGCGGCAATGGTTGGCGACTGCCGCGATGGAACCGATCGCCAGGCAATGATCGCCGCCGAGCAGCACCGGCATGCGTCCCGCCTGCAGTTCCGTGTTCGCCGCATCGAGCACGGCCTGGTTCCAGGCGACCACTTCCTCGAGATGACGATAGCCGTCGACCGGCCCGCGCCAGGGATTGCGCGGACCGTCGAGATTGCCGTGATCGATCACGTCAATGCCGCGTGCCGCCAGCGCTTCCGCGAGTCCCGCGACGCGCAGGGCTTCAGGCCCCATCGAGGCCCCACGCGTGCCGGCGCCCACGTCGGTGGGAACGCCAAAGATCGATACGGGCGGATATTGGCGATTCATCGTCATCACACTCCGGAATAGCGCGACGCCCGGCGTCACGACACCGGGCGAACGGGTTGTTTCGGTGCAGTGCAACGAACGCGCGCGAACCATGTCCGATCACGCACGCCGCTGATGCAATGCACCAAAGGCACGGCGCGAATTCTAACATCGATACACTGGATACCCGGGACGCAAGGCGTTTTCCGGCCTTCACCGCCCCGGAAAATCAACGGGATCCGACATCAGTCCATGCACATCGAACGCCTGACACGATCGAGCACCACGCCATATCGCGACCTCATGCTCCAGGCGCACGCGCACGAAAGCGATGCCTTCATCTCCACGCACGCGGAACGCGCCCTGCTTCCCATCGAGTGGTGGGAGACGCGCATCGCCGGCACGCACGGATCGAGCATCACTTTCGGCGCTTTCGCCGAAGGCATGCTGATCGGTTCGGCCGGCATCAGATTCGAAGCAAGAGAACGCGAGCGTCACAAGGCCACGCTGTTCGGCATGTATGTGTCGCCGCCGCATCGCAGTGGCGGTGCGGGGAGAGGTCTGGTGCAGGCCGTGCTCGATTGCGCGAAAGAGCACGAACATGTCGCCGTGATCCAGCTCGCGCTCATCGAGGGCAATCTCTCGGCACAGCGCCTTTACGAATCGTGCGGCTTTGAGACGTTCGCGGTTGAACCGATGGCCTTGCGCATGGGAACAAGCTACCGCCCACTGATCCACATGTGGCAGCGGCTGCGTTGACGGATCCGATGCATCAACATGATGCACTTGCCCGAACGCGCCGCCTGCTTCGCACGGTTCACCACGCGTTCGATCTGATTCGGAAAGTGGTGCCGGCACCCGGATTCGAACTGGGGACCTACCGCTTACAAGGCGGTTGCTCTACCAACTGAGCTATGCCGGCATGTTGCTGCTCATGCGAGGGGCCCGTGGGCCAGCCTGCCTGTGGCCATTCTACGCGATCGCGGGCCGGCGTCGGATTCCGTAGTGGAGAGACGGGATGGCCGGCCTGCCGCCCGCTTCCGTGCCGGTCGAGACAGGGCGCAGAATATCGGACGCTCTCGCGGGAATACGAAGTCAGCCCGCTGCCCAGTTGAATATGGAGATTCACGCATGCTTTTCGACCGTCGGGCGCCTGCCCTGAAATCGCGCCAGCCGCTGGCCTGGCTCGTTCTGCTGTTCGCGCTGTTCGTCATGCCCGCGGCGCTGGCTTCGGGCGACCTGTTCTCGTTCTCCGCCGAGGGGGATGACGAGTACTTCCAACTCCAGCTGATCGGGCGCGAGGATCCGGGCATGATCATGCTCAGTTGGAGCAGCAGTCCGGGCTCGAGCTCGCTCCCGGCCAAGTCCTACACGATCGAGATGGATCGGCCCCGGAAGACACTGACCGTCCGCTACAAGAATCCCGGCAATTTGTCCGCGCCGCCCTCCTTCACGCTCAAGGTGAAAGGCGACAAGGGCACTCTGGAAACCGACGGGCACGAACTCTCTGGCGGCGCCGATTGGGGGCCGTTCTAGCCGCGAGCCAAGACAGGGGCCGCCTTCGGCCGACCTGCTTCAGGCGACTACGGCACCTTGGCGCAGTCGATCGCATCGGCGCGGGTGGCGCCGGCGACGCGACGCGCGGCGTTCGCCTCGAATGCGGTGGGCGCGAGGACGTCGATCCAGATCTGCGCCTCGGCACCGCCGCCGAGCGGTTCGGCACGGGCATCGGTGAAACCGGCGGCATGCAGGGCGGATTCGCGATTGCGCGCGGCGCGCTCGCTGCCGTAGCGGCCGAGCGCGATCACGCTGCTGGCATCACCGTTGGCGGTGATGAAGAAATCGTCGAACCCGGCCGCGGCGATGCGCGAGGCCACCGCCTGCGCGGCGTCGCGGTTGCCCGGCACCGCCATCGTCACGCGCCAGCCGCGCGCTGTTGGTGTGGAGGCGCGTTCGCGCAGGCGCATGACCTGCGATTGCAATTGCGCGCGTGCTTCCTTCGCCTGCTCGGCGTTCTCGAACGGACCGAAGGCGTAGCAGCGCGCCGCGGCGGGTGCGGGCACTGCCGGTGGCGTTGGTTCGGCGGGCGCTGGCGTCGCCGGTGCTGGCGCCGGGATCTGCGTTTGTGGCGCGGCAGCGACGGCGGGCTGCACTGGCGGCGTTTCCACGGCGGGCGGCGACGTGGCGGCGGCGGGTGCGGGTATCGGCGTCGGCGTCGATGTCTTGGCGATGGCGGCAGGCGCGCCCTCGCTCAGCAGACGCAACCGCGTCACGCCTTCGGGCTGCACGATCGGCGCTTCGCCGGCGTCGTCGCCGCGCGCCACCCACCAGATGGCGACGCCGAGATTCAGGACGATCAGCAGGATCAGCAGGGCACGGATGAGCATGGGCAGATTCTATTGATTTGGCATGCCGAAGGAACGGCGGCGCCTGGTGTCAACGCCCGCCGGCCGTTTCCCTGACCCAGACCGCCAGCCCTTCCAGCACCAGCGACGGCGCGGCGGCCGCCCGCGGCAGATGCGCGAACAGGGCCTCGCTGCCGCCACCGTGCACCAGGAGCTGCGGGGGTTGCCCGAGCAACTGCTCGGCCGCGTGCAGGCTGCGTTCCACCAGCGCCAATGCCGCGCCGTCGCAGCCGGAGGCCAGCGCATCATCGGTGTCGTCCGCGAATTCGGTGTAGTTGCCGCCCTGCTCGGGCAGGTGCGCAGCGCGCGCGTGCAGGGACGCGCGCATGAGCGCGGGCGAAGGCGCGATGCGGCCGCCGCGATGGCGGCCATCGCCGTCGAGCAGATCGATGGTGAGCGCGGTGCCGATGCCGGCCAGCAGCGTCGGCACCTTGTCGCGCGCGCGCGCCGCGAGCAACGCGAGGAAGCGATCGACGCCCAAACGTTCCGGATTCGCATAAGCAATCGTGACTTCGCCGAAACGGTGCTGCGTGCGCGCGAGCGAGATGCGCCCGCAGCGCTGGGTCAACGCATCGAGCAAGGCGACGCGCAACTCGGTGCGCGCCACGCTGGACACGTAGGCGGCCTCGAAACGTCCGGGCAATACCGCGGCCCAGTCCGCGCCGAACGCGTTGCCATCATGCGGCAGATGCACGACCTCGCCGATGCCGCCGTCCTCGCGCAACGGCGCGCACTTCAGTCGTGAATTGCCAAGATCGAACAGCCAGATGCTCATCGCGTGCGCACGCTCACTTCGCCTGCATGAAAATTGCGCTCGCCCTCGGGCAGACGGACGCGCAGCGCGCCATCCGCGGCGAGACCAAGCGCGACACCCGCGTGGGTGATGGCATGCGCGTCGGCGCCGCCACGCACGACCACCTCGCGTCCGGCCAACGCATCGAATGCGGCATGCCGTGACAGGAAGGGCGCCAGCCCTTCGCGATCGAACAATACGAGGGCCGGCAGCAATTGCGTCAGCAAGGCCGCGGTGATGCGATTGCGATCCGGTGCCTGCGACGTCAGCGCAGCGAGATCGATCCACGGCTGGTCGATGTCCGATGCACTCGCCACCGGCATGCGGACGTTGAGTCCCAACCCGATCACCGCGCGCACCGGACCGGCATGCTCGCCGCCACCCTCGACCAGCAGGCCGCCGAGCTTGCGCCAGCCCGCTGCATCCCCCGCCGCCCCGTCGTCGACAATGACCAGATCGTTCGGCCACTTCAGGCGCACGCCTTCGATGCCGAGCGCCTGCAAGGCCTCGGCCGCAGCGACGCCGGCGACCAGGCTCAAGCCTCCCAGGCGCGCCAGCCCACCCTCGAAGCCGCGCATCACCGAGAGATACAGATTCGCCGCCAGCGGCGAGGCCCAGCTGCGCCCGCGCCGTCCGCGTCCGCCGGTCTGGCGTTCGGCCAGCAGCACTTCCGCCTTCCCGGCTTCCGGCGCCGGCCGGCGCAGCAGTTCGGAATTGGTGGAATCCAGCGACCAGGCGACTTCCAGCGCCGCCACGTCGTCGCGGACGGCCTCGGGCAGCGCCGCCAGGATCGTGTCCGCCTCCAGCAGCGACACCGGCTGCGCCAGGGCATAGCCGCGCCCAGGCTGCGCATCGATCGCCACGCCGGCCTCGCGCAGCCCCTCGATGCGTTTCCACACCGCCGCCCGCGTCTGCCCGCTCTCGTGCGCCAGCGCATCGCCCGTGGCAGGGCCGGCGATCAGGCGTTCGAGCAAGGCGCGCTCGAGGAAGGCACGTTCCGCGTTCATCCCGCAATTATGCAGTGCGCCCTGAGCTGGGAGCCTTCCTGGGCGGCCGGAGCGGCGATGGGGCCGCCGTTCCCGGAACGGCCGCGCCTCCCGGAGCACGATCGCGACGCCCGTCACGCATCGCGTTTTTGCCGCTCCGCAGCATGCCTTCTTCTGCACGTGCGCGAATCTCAGGGTATAGTCACCTGTCGACCTCGGTTCTTCCAGGATCGGAATACCGCCATGTCCCCCCGCCTCGCCGCCTGCCTGCTGCTGTTCGGCATCAGCTTCCCGCTGATGGCGCAAGAAGCCCGCCGCCTCAGCCCGAACGGCAGTGGCGCCTGCATCGACACGCCCGCGCACAACGACGAAGACCGTGCGCCGGCCACACCCGCGGCGGGCAACAAGCCCGCGCCGGTCCGCAAGGTCGGCAAGACCAAGCCCGTGGTGCCGCGCGAATCCGGCGACATCGGCGACGTGCGTCCGCCGCGCTGGCACAGCTTCCTGCCGGGGATGTTCCGCTGAGGTTCGACGCGGGCCGCGCAGCGCTCGCGACGAAACACCGGCTCGATCGAGATTTCATTGATTGGCCGTGCGCAAGCTGATCCAGCGCCTGTTCGCAGGCACAACACCCGAACCGCCCTCCGCTGAACTCTGGCGTGAGGTGCGCGCACGCGTGCCGTGGATCGCCACGCTCGATGCCGAGCGCGATCAACGGCTGCAACTGCTCGCGGCGCGTTTCCTGCGCGACAAGACGATCACACCGGTCGCCGATCTGTCGCTCGACGAGGCACAGCGCGTGCTGCTCGCGGCGCTGTGCTGCCTGCCCTTGCTGGAATTCGGCGCCGAGGGCCTGCACGGCTGGTCGCAGCTGATCGTCTATCCGGATGCGTTCCGCGTGAACCGCACGCACGTCGATGCCGCCGGCGTGCTGCACCAATGGGACGACGAGCTGATCGGCGAGTCCTGGGAAAGCGGCCCGCTGATCCTCTCCTGGGCCGATATCGAAGCCGATCTCGACGAACCCGATGCCGGCTTCTGCGTCGCCGTGCACGAGATGGCGCACAAGCTCGACGCGCTCGACGGCGTGCTCGACGGAACGCCGCCGCTGCCGCGCACGTGGCAGAAGCAGTGGGCGCGCGATTTCCAGCAAGCGTTCGATGCGTTCGCCGATGAAGTCGACCGTGGACGCGAGACCGCGATCGACCCGTATGCGGCGGAGGCGCCGGAGGAGTTCTTCGCTGTCTGCAGCGAATATCACTTCAGCGACCCGCAAACGTTGCGTGCCGCGATGCCGGAAGTGGCGGAGCATTTGCGGAAGTTCTATGGAACGTTCGCGCTCGGCGAACGATAAACTTCTGCCCGTCATTCCCGCGGGCTACAAGCCCGGCGGCAACGTCACCTCGAAGCGCGCCCCGCTCAACTCCGACGAACGCCCCACATCGAGCACGCCGCGATAGCTGCGCACGATGTCCTGCACGATCGCCAGACCGATGCCGTGCCCCTGCACGCGCTCGTCGCCGCGCACGCCACGCTGCAGAACGTGGGCGATACGATCCTCGGGAATGCCGGGGCCGTCATCATCCACCGCCAGGATCAATCCCGGACGCCGGCCGGCCGAACTCGCGCCCGCCTGCACCGTGAGCAGCACGCGCGACTTCGCCCACTTGAAAGCATTCTCCAGCAGATTGCCGAGCAGTTCCTGCAGATCGCCCGGTTCGCCGTGGAAGCGCGCACTCGTGTCGATCTCGAATTCGCAGATCACGCCCTTCGCCGCGTAGATTTTCTCCAGCCCGCGCACGATCTGCTCGGCATGCGGCTCGATCAGGACCGGTGCCGCGAACAGCTTGTGGCCACCGGACGCGGCACGGCCGAGCTGATAGCCGACCATGTCGTTCATGCGGCGCAATTGCGTGGCGACCTCTTCGCGCAGCTCCGCCTCGCTGGCATCGCCGTCCAGGCGCGTGCGCAGCACCGCCAGCGGCGTCTTCAGGCTGTGCGCGAGATCGGACATGGTGTTGCGCTGGCGCTCGAGGTTCTCGCGCTCGCTTTCGATCAGCGCGTTGATGCTCTCGGTGAGCGGTGCCAGTTCGCGCGGGTGCTGGTCGCTCATGCGATTGGCCTGCCCGCGCTGCACGCTCTTCAGTTCGGTGACCACGTTGTCGAGCGGACGCAGGCTCCAGCGCAGGATCAGCAGCTGGAACAGCAGCAATGCGAGACCGGAAATGCCGAGGCCGGTCCACAACGCGCCGCGAAACAGACGAATCTGCCGCGCCAGCGTGCCCTCATCCTCCATGATGTAGACGCTGTAGGGGATTTCGACCTCGCCGCCGCTGTCGGACTCCTGCACGTAGGTCAGGCCGATGCCGTAGCGGAACACCTCGCCGCGCGTACCGTCGGTATTGGTGATCTTGATCGGCCCACGGAACTCTTCCTGGTTCGGCCCCAGCATGTCCACGTCCGGCAATTGCGGCCCGCGCGTGGACATCGACTCCCAACGCAGATCGCGCGAGATGATTACCGCATAGAGTCCGCTGCCCGGCCGGTCGAAGCGCGGATCGGGCGGCACTTCCGGAACATAGATGTCGCCGCTGCGAAAGAACTCGATATCGGCGACGTACTTGATCGCGTAGGCGTGCAGGCGATCGCGCTGCAGCTGTCCCGCCACGTTGACGAAGGCGAGATAGAGCACGTAACCGGTCAGGGCGAGGAAGGCGACCAGGACCACGCTCGCCGTCAGCAGCTGGCGAGCCCGCAGCGAACGCGGACGCCAGGCCGGCAGCAGGGGTTTGCGGGGAGTCACCATGCGCTCTACCAGTCTACCGGGCTGGACCCAGGTGCGAACACGCCGCGCGCACCGCCACATGGAAGCGACACACCAAACGCGGAGCCATGCGTTCTGGGGAAAAGCCCCCTTGAGTTAAGGGGGCGCCGCGACAGCGGCGGGGTTATGGCGCCCACGGGCCTGGGACCCAAAGCTTGCTCGGCAAACTTTGGGGAGCTGTCGTCGGCACGCCGACAACGGCTCAGCTTTCGCCGCTGCGCGGAATCGCGAAGCGATAGCCGCGACCGCGCACGGTCTCGATCGGCTTGAGGGCACCCTCGGGATCGAGCTTCTTGCGCAGGCGGCCGATGAAGACTTCCAGCACGTTGGAGTCGCGGTCGAAATCCTGCTGGTAGATGTGCTCGGTCAGGTCGGCCTTCGAGACCAGTTCGCCGGCATGCATCATCAGGTACTCGAGCACCTTGTACTCGTAGCTGGTGAGGTCGACGTTGGCGCCGTTGACGGTCACCGTCTGCGCGGCGAGGTCGAGCACCACGGCGCCGCATTCCAGCGTCGGCTTGCTCCAGCCGGCGGCGCGGCGTACCAGGGCGTTGATGCGCGCCAGCAGTTCCTCGACGTGGAAGGGCTTGACCAGATAGTCGTCGGCGCCCTGCTTCAGACCGTCGACCTTGTCCTGCCAGCTCGAGCGCGCGGTGAGGATCAGCACCGGGAACTGCTTGCCTTCGTCGCGCAGCGCCTTGACCAGCTCCATGCCCGACATCTTGGGCAGGCCGAGGTCGATGATGCCGACGTCGAAGGGAACCTCGCGGCCCATGTACAGGCCTTCCTCGCCGTCCTGCGCGGCATCCACGGCGAAGCCTTCACGCTTCAGTCGCGCGGCAAGGGTCTCGCGCAGTGGGGCTTCGTCTTCGACGAGCAGAATTCGCATCGGCTACTCCATTCTGGCGGCGGTTGCGGGGGCAACGCCCGGATCGGTGTGGCTTGTTTCCAAGCTTGGAAGCTCAATCGTCATCGTCGCGTGTAGGCGACAGACGACGCGGCTGTTGCGGATCATCCATATAGGTGCGGACACGTCCGCGTTCGTCCATGATTTTAATGCGATTGACCTCGCGGCCGTCGTACTGCATGCGTTCGGCGCGCAGGATCTGGCCACCCGGGGTGGTGCGCTCGGCGTTGCGGACCGAATTCGACAGCGTGTCGTCGCGACGCGACGGCCGCACCTGCGGCCCCATGCGGCCACGATCCGGCATCCCCTGCATGCCCGATGCCGACATCTCACCACGTCCACCTCCGCGTCCGTCGCCGCCACCACGACGATCCTGCGCCCACGCGCCGCCCGACGCCAGCACGGCGCAGACGACGAATATCGACAGTAGGCGGAGCGACCGGATCATGGGCAGCGGCAATTCCTTCGTAGGCCGGCCCTTGGGGAGCCGACGGCGGATTACGGTTTTGGACGATGATTCTCAAAATTCGGCGGTGAATCCGTCCTTAACTTTTTCTTTGCGTGATGGCCCTCATTCAGATGAGGCCTTGCCGGAGGCCCAAACGGTCCGGCAAAACCACATCGGAAAGACATCCCTGCGGCGCCGATCCGCCAGCGGATCAGGCCGATCTCCAGGGTGCCCTCAATAGATTTCGGCCACGCAACAGCGCAGGGAACCGCCCGCCGCCTCGATCGCATCGAGCGCCACGCCGCGCACCGCGAACCCGGCCGCCGCCAGCGCGGAACGGTTGGCGGGCGTGAGGCCAGCTGTGGCAGCTTCGCTCATCCATACCACATCTTCGGACAATGCGATGGCATTTCCGGCGAACGCCTGCTTCTCCCGGGATGACAGCAGCACCGCGTGCGGGGCGTAGAACGCCGCGATCGCCTCCACCACGGCGGCATCGGCGAAGCCGTCCGGGCACAGCAGGGCCGCACGGCCGGCCAGCACCGCCAGCACTACATTGGTGTGGTACTCCCCCGGCGCCAGGTCGAACAACAAGGTCGCCCGCAGACCGAAGGCCGCGTGCATCAGTGCCGCGCCGGCCTCGTCACAGCGCTCGGACAGGCCGCAGAAGCCAAGACCGCGCGCACGGTCGATCACCAGGGCGCCGGTCAGCTCGCAGGGGTGCGGCTGGTCCGAGAGGTCGATCTCGGCATAGCCCAGGGTGTCGCGGAAGAACCCGCGGATGTCGGCACGTCCAGCCTCGCGCTGGCGGACCGGGTGGCGCATGCGGCCGACGATCAGGCGCGGCGGCGCCTGCGCGGGCGCGCGCGCATCCGCCCGCGCGGTGGCGAAGACATTGTTCGGGAACAGCGCGTCCGGTGTGTCGTCCGCGCCCGGAAAGCATAGCGTGGGCACCGAAGCCGACAGCGCCCGCTGCAGATCGCGATGCTGCCGCGAGGCGCGCGTGGCATCGAAGGCCTCGGCCCCGGCCATGTAGCGGTTGTCGCTGGCCGACTGCGCGGCATGCGCGAACCCGTCGGGGGCCACCAGGAAGGCCGCCTTCGCGGTCGCCGGCCCGAAGTCGGCCGCGCTGGCGCGCACGATGCGCAGAAATTCGGCGCAGTCGCGGGTGATCAGGCCGGCGGACATCAAAGAATCCGCCGGCATCAGGCCGCGATCCGCGCGGAACCTTCCGTCATCGACAGCGCCGTCTCCACCAGCGACCAGTCCGCGCCCGGCCGGTGCGCACCCTCGCTGAGGATCTGCCGGAACGCGCGTCCACCACGCTCGCCATGGAACAGGCCGAGCACGTGGCGGGTGAGATGCTTGAGCGGCATGCCGCGCGCGAGTTGCGCCTCGGCATACGGGCGCAGCGCGCGCAGCAGTTCCGCGCGCGGTTTCGGTTCGGTGCCGGACAGCACGGCGTCCAGGCGATGCAGGACATAGGGCTCGTGATAGGCCGCGCGGCCCAGCATCACGCCGTCGGCGTGCGAGAGATGTTCGATCGCGGCATCCACCGCCGCGATGCCGCCGTTGACGATCACGGTCAGGTCCGGCCGCTCGCGCTTGAGCGCGTATGCCCATTCGTAGCGCAGCGGCGGCACCTCGCGGTTTTCCTTCGGCGAGAGGCCCTTCAGCCAAGCGTTGCGCGCATGCACCACGAAGACGCGGCAGCCGGCGGCCGCGACGGCATCGATGAAGGCACGGAACACCTCGTAACGCGTTTCGTCATCGACACCGAGCCGGCATTTCACCGTGACCGGCACCGGCTTCGGCAATCCCGCGACCGTCTCGATCATGGCGGCCACGCTTTCGGCCACCAGATCGGGCTCGCGCATCAGACAGGCGCCGAAGCGCCCGGCCTGCACGCGATCCGACGGGCAGCCGACATTGAGATTGATCTCGTCGAATCCATGCTCGACGCCGATCCGCGCCGCCTGCGCCAGCAGCGGCGGCTCACTGCCGCCCAGTTGCAGCGCCACCGGATGCTCGATGGCATCCATCGCCAGCAGCCTGGACCGATCGCCATGGATCACCGCGTTGGCATGCACCATCTCGGTGTACAGCCGCGCGCCGGGTGCGAGCAGGCGGTGGAAGACGCGGCAATGTGTGTCGGTCCAGTCCATCATCGGGGCGACGGAAAGCAGAAAATCACCGGAGCCGTAAGGCTGGCGGACCCTAGATCCTTCTACAGCAATGGTTTCTGGCTGATTCATTTCTACGAAATTTTCGGGGGTTTCCGAGCATTTCGACGCTCGAAGTGCTACGTGGATGCCACACAAATACGTATATAGCAACATGGGGAACGATCACTGCACGCCGCCGCAAGGACGGCAGCACAGCTCAGCTGAAGCTACGTCGATTCTGGCATTCAGCTCACTTTCTAATTCACGAGTTCGCGACTTGACGCTTGAGCGCCAGGGCGCTCAACCAGCCTGAGGCGGAAGTGGAAGTGGCGCTGGTGGCGCTGGCGGGGGAGCTAGTTTCTTCTCCACCTTTTCCAGATTGTCGATAACTCTGTATTCGAGAACCTTATAGTCATCGAGATACATGGATTCCTTCTTCTCGCCTGCCAGATCTTGGTCGACTGCCTTACCCTGACTGTTCTTTCTAGCAGCCCCCATCTGGAACAATCGCGCGAACTTGACTGGAGAGACCCCCTCAAAATGCCGAAAGTGGACCAAGGAGTAGTTCTGATACTCAGGCTTTGGCTCCAGCTCTTGAAGGATTGCATCATCGTGCAAATCTGCGGCGAGACTCTTTTCATAGGGCTCGATAAATACAACTGAAGCGATACCCGCAGCCACGATGTGGCGAGCACAGTTGTGACAGGGATACACAGTGGTGTAGAGCGTGGCTCCAACGATTCCTTTCGCTCCAGTTCGCGCCACCCCAACAATCGCATCCATTTCAGCATGGACTGCTCTGGAGAACTCAATCAGCGCACCTACTCGCGTGTTTTTGCGAATGGCGGCCGTTATCTTTGTTACTTGATCTTGCTCGAAGCCCTCTTTCGAGAGCACGTCAGCTATCTCGGAGCTCAACTTGTCTTTGTGCTTGTCGTTGTAGCAAAGGCCACCTTTATGGATGCATCGTTGATCTCCGGGCCCCGGCTCATACAGCCCACCACCACCTTTCGGGACGTCGTTGCACCCCGTGGATATGACGTTACCCGCGTC
Organism: Luteimonas sp. GW821-FHT14E02; assembly: GCF_058803905.1. NCBI lineage: Bacteria > Pseudomonadati > Pseudomonadota > Gammaproteobacteria > Lysobacterales > Lysobacteraceae > Luteimonas > Luteimonas sp. GW821-FHT14E02. Next base: position 313,994 of record NZ_JBXAPK010000005.1, read on the forward strand.
ATCGACGATGGCGGCGCCAACCTGTCTAGACAGGCACGCGGATCGCAAGCCGGCACTGAAAGCGGCATACATTCCACGCTCTTCCGCACCAGGGGAAACCCGTGGGTCTCCATGAACCAGCGCGAGGAATCTATGCAGTGAAGTCAAGAGGTCAGGCAAGTTCTTCTTGGAGTTGTTGATGAAATAGTCAGCATGAAGCAAGGTCTTCTCTAGCTGTTGACCGTCACTGTCTACCTCTTTTCGATCTCGATCAATGAGCTTTTCGGCCTCAGGCGTACTCATGCCTAAGTCTTTTAGGAATGCCGTTCTCTGATCATGCGAACTCAGAACGCCAACCATATAGAAGAGGTCATCGTAGATTGCACGCAGCAAACGAACCTCACGCGGGTGTTTCAGCTGATCAACGATGTAGGCGACCCGTCGAGGCTCGATCTCATCCAACGCAACTGACGGGTGCTGACTGGCTCGGTGCACCGAGATTTGCTTCACAGCCAACTGTGCAGCCATGTCTTCGCCCAATGCTCCGCGAAGCTTGTTACCCATCCCCTGCAGCCTCCAAATCCGTTGGAAAGCTGCACTTCCGGAGACAGGTTCCTCATCCGGCAAGTTCAACTTGGAGACTTGCTGGGCAAACAGATCACTCAGCTTCACATGCACTGGCGTGTATTGGCGATCTCTAAGCGCCTTCTCAAGCTGCTCCCTGACGATTGGCAAACCTGCACCCACAGGCCCACTCAATGCGATAACAAGCTCTTTGGAGAGCCGCTTAGAAATGTAGCCGTGAGCGTCACTGCTAGATCCCATAGCACTCGCACCACCCGCACTTGGGGTGGGTACCGGCTTTAGATTAGTGCTCAAATGGCTGCTCCCCGCGCCACAAAGCGTTAGAGCTAGCTTAGCGTCCTGGCAAGCGACTTGCGAATTCAAGAATTCGCTTTAGCGCTTCACTCTCGCCCTTAGGCTTAGATGGGAACTTGATGATATCGGCCTGCTTTCGACTGGCAGTCTGAAAGGGCAATTCCATTTGGCGAATCAGTCCGCTCACAGAGGCATCTAATGCTTCGGTATTTCGATGCTTCTTGCTCATGCGGCCTCCGGTAGACGTCAAATTGTAACGGGTCGGATCGCGCCAGTCGCGACTAGATTACGTCATTTCAGTCCAACGGCACGCGTGATCGAAATCACTCTTTACGATCAAACGTCACTGAGCACACAAACCGGACGTTGTGACGAGCAGTGCTACGTCAAGGTTCGGCTTCATCCTAACATATTGATTTGTATCAATAGTGTTGACATGTCGGCCCAGTCCATCATCGAGGGCGACGGACAGGCATTGCATCGCGGCAGTGATGGCGGGGGAGGCGGTCATGCGCCTCTATAGTACGGCCCCCCGTCCAGCGCTCGTTCGCGCGGGCTCTACTTGCGGAATTGGCCATGAACCGGCCAACCCCTTGAATCGGGGCACATCAAGGCGTGCAGGACACGACCCGCTCCGCCTGATCCGCCGTCCCCAGCGCGATGCGCGAGACCGACAGTTCCAGCGCGGTATCGGTTTCGATCGACCACAGACGGTCGAGTCGGCGCAGGTCCGCGCCCGCGTCGGCGAAGCATTTCAGGGGGATGCCGACGCGCGTCCACTGCCCAGGCGTCAACGCCGCCAGGGTGGCGCGCAGCGGGAGGCGGGCGCCGCAGTCCTGGCCGCAGCCGACGCCGATCCAGATGTCGCCGGCCGGGGCGGCTTCGATTTTCAGCGTGGTCAGCAGCAGCACGTCGCCATTGCTTTCGCGGGTGAGGTCGAGCGGCGTTTCGGCGACGACGGCCGCGCGGCCCCAGGCGCCACCCGACCAGACGAAGCGGCGCGCATCTTCCTGGATCTGATGATCCTCGCTGCGCACACGCAGGCTGCCGTTTTCCGTCGCGGCGGGTATCGCATCCAGCTTGTGCGAGCGGCCGTCGGCTGTCTCCAACTGCATCTTCAATCCGGATTGCGGCTTGCCGCGCGCGTAGTAGACACCACTCGACGCCTGAGCGGCGGTGACGCCCGACACTTCCGACAATCGCGGCAGATCACCATCGTCGCCGTAGCGAAGCCCGTAGCCGAAGGCGAACTGCGGCCGATAACCGCGCCGGCCGACATTGTTGCGGTACTGCGCGGCAGTGCGCGGCCAGGAGAAACTCAGTTTTCCGGTGAAGTCGTACTGCACACCGCCATCGGGCTTGCGCAGCAGCAAGTCGGCGATACCGCCGCCTTCCGTTCCCGGCAACCAGGCGGCGATGAAGGCATCGGCGGCGTTGATCTCGCGATTCACCCAGAGCGGTCGTCCGCTGAGGAACACCGCCACGACCGGGATGCCCTCGCCTTTCAACCGCTTGATCAGCTGCAGGTCGGCATCGTTGCCGGGCTTGTACAGCAGGGTGGCGAGATCGCCGCGGAATTCCGCATACGGGTCTTCGCCGAACACGACGATTGCGACATCGGGTTTGTATTCGTAACGACCATCGACGGACAACGTCGCGGTGCCACCCGCGGCGCGCACCTGCTGCGCGATGCCTTCGAAGACCGTGTCGGCGTTCGGATAATCGGCGCGTTGGGTGCCCGTGCCTTGCCAGTTCAGGGTCCAGCCACCGGATTGCTTGCCGATGTCGTTCGCGCCATCACCCACCACCAGGATCTGCTGTTTCGGATGCAGCGGCAGCAGGCCGTTCTGATTCTTGAGCAGCACCAACGATTCGCGCACCGCCTGTCGCGCCACCGCGCGATGCTCGGGCGCGCCGAGCAATTCGAATCTGCCGCCGAGCGGACGTTGCGAGGGCTTGCCCGCCTCGAACAACCCGAGCCGGAACTTCACCCGCAGGATGCGGCGCACGGCATCGTCGAGACGCTGCGATGGGATTTCGCCCGACTTCGCCGCTGCCAGCGTGCTGTCATACAACCCTTTCCAGCTATCCGGCGCCATCGCCATATCGAGGCCCGCGTTGAACGCGGCCGGACAACGCAGCTTGTCGCAGCCCTGCACCTGCGCATGGGCGTTCCAATCGCTGACCACGAAGCCGCCGAACTGCATCCGCCCTTTCAGCACATCGATCAGCAACGGCCGGTGACCCGGCATATGCACACCGTGGACGCTGTTGAACGAGGCCATCACCGTTTGCGCACCGGCGGCGATCGCTGGCGGATAACCCGCTGCATGCACGCGCATCAGTTCGGTTTCGCTGACGCGCGTATCGCCCTGGTCGCGGCCGTCGACGGTGCCGCCATCGCCGAGGAAATGCTTGACCGAGGCGATCACGTGCGTGCCGTCGAGGAATTGCGGCGTACCCACCTTGCCCTGCAACCCTTCGACCATCTTGCCGGCGAAGCTGGCCACGACGTCGGGCGATTCCGAATAACCTTCGTAGCTGCGCCCCCAGCGATCGTCCCGCGGCACCGCCACCGTTGGTGCGAATGCCCACTCCATGCCGGTGACGCGGGTTTCCACCGCGGTCACCTCGCCGATGCGGCGCACCAGTTCCCGATCGCGCGTCGCGCCCAATCCGATGTTGTGCGGGAACACGGTCGCGCCTACGACGTTGCTGTGTCCGTGCACGGAGTCGATGCCGAACAGCACCGGGATCGCATGACCGCCGTCGCGCGTGTCCATCGACGCTTCGTAGAAGGCATCGGCCAGCGCCAGCCATTCCGCTGGCGGCGCATTGTATTTGCCGCCGGGATCGGAACTGCCGCCGGCCAGGATCGCGCCGAGGCGGTACTTGCGCACGTCTTCCGGCGTGAGGCTGGCGATGTCGCCCTGGATCAGCTGGCCGACCTTCTCCTCGACGGTCATCGCTTTCAGCAATGTATCGACACGTGCTTCCAGCGCCGCATCGTGCGGAAACGGCCAGACCGGCGCAGGCCAGCGCTCCGGATGGAACGTGACCGCAGGCGCACCGCCGCCCGATGCATCTCCGGCACCGCTCGTTGCTCCAACCGCCACGAGCAGCGCCAGCGCGACCAGTGCCGGTCGCATCAGAAATACAGGCCGAAGTTGACGCCGTACGTGCGCGGAGGCAGGTATTGCGACACCCACAGGTACGGACCGGTGCCATTGCCGGACGGATCGAAACGACCGGCCGCGGTCCGTGTCTTCTCATCACTGATGTTCTGCATGTACAGCCCCGCCCACCAGCGCTTGCCCGGCTCCTCGTAGCGCAGCGAGAAATCGCCACGGCCGTAGGACTTCTGCTGATCTTCCCGGCCGAGGTTGAACACGCTCAACCAGGTTTCGGTTTCGTAGTGGCCGGTCAGGCGCGGCGTGAGGGTGCCGCCATTGCCGAGATGGAAATCGTGTTCCCAGATCAGCGTCATCGCGAAGTCGGACGCATGCGGCAACTCGTTGCCGGACACGTTCATGCAGCGCTGGATGCCCGACTCAGGCGCGCAGGTCGGCAAGCCCTGGTAATCGTTGCTGCCGGCGTACAGCAGCGTACCTAGGTCCTTCTTCGGAATGCCCGAAACGGTCAAATGCACGCGATCGTTCTCGCCGAGCAAGGCGGACAGCTCGCTTTCGTAACCCCACACCTTGGTGCTGCCCTGCACGTTGGAGAAGCCCAGGCCGCGATTGCCGTCGGGGAAGGTGATCGGCGCGGACAGCTGGAAGTTCTTGAAGTCCATGTAGTAGATGGCGCTGTTCCAGGTCAGGCGTCCTTCCAGAAAGCTGAACTTGCCGCCGATCTCGTAGTTGGTCAGTTCCTCGTGCTTGTAGGTCGCGCCGCCGTCCTGCAGGCCGCCGGATTTGTAGCCGGTGGAGATGCTGGCGTAGAGCAGTCCGTTCTCGCCGACATCGAAATCACTGCGCGCCAGCCATGTCACCTGGCTGTGGCTGTACTCGCCGTCGTTGACCGTGGAGATGTTGAATCCGTTTTCGGGACTCGGGTACGTACCGGGAGAAATCGGCACCTGCGGCACGTCCGGGTTGTAGGCCCAGCCCCAGCCGCGGCCGCCGACGTTCTTCTTCTTGTCGTCGGTGTAGCGCGCGCCGGCGGTCAGGCGCCAGTTCTCGTTGACGTTCCAGGTGGCCTGACCGAACGCGGCGTAGGAATCCACCGTTTCCTTCGGCTGGATGAACGAGCCTTGCCAAGCGACCGTGCCTTCCTGGGTGCCGTTGAAGATCGGGATGTCGAACCGGATCGAATTCTTCTCGGCCGCGTAGTACAAGCCCACGATCCAGTCGATGGTCTGCTCGCCAGTCGAGGACAGATTGAGCTCGTGGCTGGTGCTCTTGTACTCGGAATCGTTGGTGCGATCTTCCTGGAACTGCGCGGGACCGCAGGCGAAACAGGTCGGCACCAGCACGCCGCTGTCCTGATCGTAAGTGGAGCGGCCGTCGAACTTGCCGAAACCGGCGATGTAGGACAGCCGCAGCCCATCGTTGATGTCCCAGTCCATGCGGCTGCGCAGGGCGTAGGAATCGCGCACGATGTACGGCGCGGTGTCGATCAGCGCCGACCAGAAATCCTGACCGGCACGCGGACGCTGCATGAGGTTCATGCTCGGCGTGCCGCGATCGCGGAAATATTCCAGCGCCAGGTTCCAGCTGAAGGCATCGTTGGGCTGCCACAGCGCGCTCACGCGCGCGGCGGACTGGTCCTGGGCGCTGTACTTGTCGCCGTCGGTGACGTACTGGTTCGGATTGATCGGCCGGAACGTGGCGGGATCGCCACCAGTCGCCGCATAGGCGGTACGCTGCGCTTCGACCGACGGAAGTTGTCCAACCGGGTCCTGATAATCGACGTAGCCGTCGTGCTGCTCTTGCGCAAAGGCGACACGCATCGCGAAGGTGTCGCTGATCGGCAGGTTGACCATCGCGCGCGCGCCGACCGCGTTGTAGTTGCCGACGCTGAGCTGCGCACTGCCGAAATAGCTGCCGATCTCCGGCTTCGCAGTGCGGAAGTTGACCGCGCCGACCGTGGAGTTCCGGCCCCACAGCGTGCCCTGCGGGCCACGCAACACTTCCGCGGCTTCCACGTCCAGCAGCAGACCAGCGGCCGCTTCGGCGCGCGGCGAGTACACGCCGTCGACGAAGATCGCCACTTCCGGATCGGCGTACTCGGTCTTGGCCTGATCGTTGCCGATGCCGCGCAAGGTCATGGTCACCACGTCGTGGTCGCCCTGCCGCGTCGCCTGCATGCTCGGCACCAGCTTGGTGATGTCCTGCACGGTCATCACCCGCTCCTTCTCGAGCGTCTCGGCATCGAGCGCGCTGATCGCGACCGGCGTTTTCTGCAGCGGCGTCTCGCGCTTCGTGCCGGTGACGATGACGGTGTCGAGCGTCTTCGCCGCGCTTGCTTGCGGCGCACTTTCCTGCGGCGCGGGAGCCGCTTGTGTCTGTGGTTGCGCGGCATCCGCGGCCTGCGCCTGGCCGGCGGGCCCGGCCAGGGCATCAGTGGATGAAACGAGCGCGACGAGAATCGCGCCATACAGCGCGTGCGAACGGTACACCATGTCCCTCTTCCCTCCGGTTCGGACGCTCCCGTCTCCCGGCTCTTTTTCGACAGTACCCTGCCGCTGGCCGGTGTGGAGCGGAGCGAGTGATACGGCAGAATGGCAGCGCTGTCAATTACAAAATGACAGCGCTGCCAATTTGTGCCGGCGGTGTCACATTGACGCTCCCAGGCATGCGTAGATGCCGCACCGCAACAACGAATTCGCGCGGTATTTCGTATCGCTCCAGACGCCGACGTGATCGCATTCGCCCGCAGCTGAGGCACCGGCCGGCATCGCCGCGTGCGATAACATGCCTCGCCACCACCGCCCCACGGAAACGCATTGATGCGCGCCAGAATCGAAGACGTCGCCCAGGCCGCCGGCGTCTCCATGAAAACCGTCTCGCGCGTCTTCAACCACGAACCGAACGTGCGCGAGAAAACCCGGCTGAAGGTCGAGGCGGCGGCCCAGGCGCTGAACTATCGTCCGAATCCGTCGGCGCGCAGTCTGGCCGGAAATCGTTCCTACCTGATCTCGCTGGTGTACGACGACCCGGCCGCGGCGTCGAGCTACGTCATGGAGATCATCGTCGGCATGCTCGCGGCCTGCGAGCGCCAGCGTTACAGCGCGATGCTGCGTCCGCTGGAATATTCCAATGCCGACCACATCCGCGCGGTGGAGGAATCGATCGCGCAATATCGTCCGGACGGCCTGATCCTGGTGCCGCCGTTCGCCGACGACGTCAAGCTGCTGCATCGTCTCGACGCGCTCGGCGTGCGCTACGCCACGATCTCCGCAAAGGCCAAGCTCGGCCATGCGCGCATCGGCACCATTCTTGATGAGCGCAAGGCGGCGGCGGACATGATCGCTCACGCGGTCGAGCTCGGTCACCGCCGCATCGCCCACATCGCCGGCCCGCCGCCGCACGGCGGACGCGCCTGGCGGCTAGCCGGTTATCGCGACGGCCTGCGTCGTGCGGGCATTGCCTACGATCCCAAGCTCGTCGTCGATGGTGGTTTCACCTTCGACGACGGCGTCGCTGGTGCAAAGCAGCTGCTCGACCTGAAGCATCCGCCCACCGCGATCTTCGCCGCCAACGACGACAGCGCCTGCGGCGTCATGCACGAGGCGTTCGAGCGCGGCATGCGGATTCCGCAAGACCTGTCGGTGTTCGGTTTCGACGACACGCCGGCCTCGCGCCAGATCTGGCCGAGCCTGACGACGGTGCGGCAGCCGTGTCGCGAGATGGGCTACATCGCCGCGGAGCAACTACTCGCCGCGATCCGCGATCCGCAGGCGGGCGCGCTCGTGCGCGTGCCCTACGAGCTGAAGATCCGCCAGTCGGGCGGACCGGTGCCGGTTTCGGCGAAGCGGCGCTGAGCAACGCCGCCGCGAACGCCGCACGCTTCGGTCAAATCTCCATGCCTGTCACGACAAACAGGGTCCCGGTCGGCTTCTGGCAGATCTGGAACATGTGCTTCGGCTTCATGGGGCTGCAGTTCGGCCTCGCGCTGCAGAACGCGAACGTCAGCCGCATCTTCCAGACCCTCGGCGCCAGCATCGACGACATCCCGGCGCTGTGGATCGCCGCGCCGCTGACCGGGCTGCTCGTGCAGCCGATCATCGGTTATTACTCCGATCGCACGTGGGGGCGGCTTGGGCGGCGGCGGCCGTATTTCCTCGCCGGCGCAATCGTCGCCGCCTTGGCGCTGATCGCGATGCCGAATTCGCCGACGCTGTGGAGCGCGGCGTTGCTGTTGTGGATTCTCGATGCCGCGATCAACGTTTCGATGGGGCCGTTGCGCTCCTTCGTCGGCGATCAACTGCCATCGTCGCAGCGGCCCGCCGGCTACGCGATGCAGACCTTGTTCATCGCGGCGGGCGCCGTCATCGCCAGCCTGCTGCCCTGGCTGCTCGCGCGATTCGGCATCAGCAACCTTGCCGCCGCCGGAGAGATTCCCGATACGGTGAAGCTTGCGTTCTATCTCGGTGCCGCCGTCCTGTTCGGCACGCTCGGCTGGACCGTGCTATCCACGCGCGAGTATCCGCCCGATGCGCTTGCCGCATTCGAGGATGCGAAACCCGCCACGCCCGCGCCATCGTTGCCGGCACGCGTGCGGTTCACCGGCGCGTGTTGGTGCGCGGCCGGATTGGCGGCCTTTATCGCCATTTATCTCACGCGGGCCGATGCGCGACTGCACCTCCTCGCCGCCGGCTTGTTCGCCTACGGCGCGATACAGCTGATCGCCGGCTACAGCCGTGCGCGCAATCCGCTCACCGCGATCATCGCCGATCTGCTGACGATGCCGGTGACCATGCGCCAGCTCGTGCCGGTGCAGTGCTTTTCCTGGTTCGCGCTGTTCGCGATGTGGATCTACACGACGGCGGCGGTGACCCGCGTGCATTTCGCCACCGATGACACGCGTTCGGCCGCCTACAATGACGGTGCCAACTGGGCCGGCGTGCTGTTCGCCGCCTACAACGGTTTCGCCGTTCTCGCGGCGATGCTGATTCCTTGGATGACGCGCCGGCTTGGCCCGCGCCTGAGCCATCTGATCAATCTCGTCCTGGGCGGCTGCGGTCTGCTGTCGTTCCTGCTGATCCGCGATCCGCACTGGCTGTTGTTGTCGATGGTCGGCGTCGGTTTCGCCTGGGCGTCGATTCTGTCCTTGCCCTATGCCTTGCTGTCCGACAATGTGCCGGCGGAAAAGATGGGCGTGTACATGGGCATCTTCAATCTGTTCATCGTGATTCCGCAGTTGCTCGCCGCCAGCGTGCTGGGTTTTCTGTTGAAGACCTTCTTCGGCAATGCGCCGATCTTCGCGCTGCTGATCGGCGGAGTCAGTCTGCTGCTGGCGGCGCTTTGCGTCCTGCGTGTCGGCAAGCCTGCGGAATACGACGCGACGCGGTAGCGCGCCTCGGCCAGATGGCCTTCACGGCTTGGCGGCTTGCTTGCGATAGACGATGAAGATCACCAGATCCTCGCGCCCCAGCTGCTTCAACGCATGACTGTCGCCCTTGCGGGTGAGGATGGCGTCGCCGGGCCCGACTTCGCGCGTCTCGCCTTGCAACGTCAGCTCGCCCTTGCCGGTGAGGATGTAGTAGATCTCGTCCTTGTCGTTGGTGTGGGCGCCGATCGTGGCACCCGGATGTAGCGCGCGCTTGCGGAAGACCAGGTCGAAGCCTTCGGCTTGCTCGAAGAACGGGTACGCCGTGGTCTTGCCGAGTCCTTCGTGCGGTCCCGGCTGCTCGATGGCGATGTCGCGCTCATTCTGCACGTAGGAATCCGCGCGCGTCGGCTTGGCTGTCGATTGCGCGAGCGCATCCGCGGCGAACAGCACCATCACGAATAACGAGAACAGCAGCAGGAGCAGCCGCCATTTCTGATCGATGTGCGTCGTTTCGTCCATCGTCATCCCCTCATGGAGCATCATTTCGTGGAGCATCACTTCGTGGAACTGTCAGCGCGCCAGCCAGCCTCCATCGACGGCCAGCACCGCGCCATGCACGTAATCGGACGCCGCACTGGCCAGGAACACCGCGGCACCGCCCAGATCGGCCGGGTTGCCCCAGCGGCCTGCTGGAATGCGTTCGAGGATCGCCTTGTTGCGCGTTTTATCGTTGCGCAGCGCCTCGGTGTTGTTGGTCGCGAAATAGCCGGGCGCGATCGCGTTGACGTTGATGCCCTTGGCGGCCCATTCGTTGGCCAGCAGGCGGGTGATGCCGAGCAGTCCCGACTTGCTGGCGGTATAGGACGCCACGCGGATGCCGCCCTGGAACGACAGCATCGAGACGATGTTGACGATCTTGCCGCCGCGTCCATCCGCCACCCACGTGCGCGCCACCGCCTGCGAGAGGAAGAACACGCTCTTCAGATTGACGCCCATCACCGCGTCCCAGTCTTCCTCGCTGAAATCGAGCGCATCGTTGCGGCGGATGGTGCCGGCGTTGTTGACCAGGATGTCGATGCCGCCCAACACGTCGCGCGCTTTCGCCACGATGTCGGCGCCGTTCGCGCCATCGCCAAGATCCGCTTCGATCCAGGCGAAGCGGCGCCCGAGCGCGAGCACCTGCGCTTCGGTCTCGGCCGGCGCGCTGCGCCCGATCGCACCGACGTCGGCGCCGGCCTGGGCGAGTGCGAGCGCGATGGCCTGGCCGAGGCCGGTATTGGCGCCGGTCACCAGCGCTACCTTGCCGCTGAGATCGAACGGGTGCGTCATGCGCTTGCTCCTGGCGGGGCCGGTGTCATTGCAGCTGGCAGATGTCGAGCTGATGCATGTCGGTGTAATCGAGGTTTTCGCCGCCCATCGCCCAGATGAAACCGTAGCTGCTGGTGCCCGAGCCCATGTGGATCGACCACGGCGGCGACAGCACGGCTTCTTCGTTGCCGATGACCAGATGGCGCATGTCGGCCGGATCGCCCATGAAATGCATCACGCGCTGGTTTTCGTCGAGGCCGAAATAGAAGTAGACCTCGGAGCGGCGATCGTGCAGATGCGGCGGCATCGTGTTCCAGACGCTGCCGGGCTTGAGCAAGGTCACGCCGAGCAGCAGCTGGCAGGATTTGCAGGTGGCCGGAACGATGTACTGATAGATGGTGCGTTCGTTGGATGTTTCCAACGCGCCGCGCTCCAGCGGTACCGCCTGGTCGATCGAAAGATGCTTGGTCTCGTGACGCGCGTGCGCGGGCGTGGAGAACAGGTAGTACTTGGCCGGCGCCGCGGCATCGATCGATTCGAAGCGCACGTCTTCGCTGCCCATCGCGACGTACAGGCCATCGCGCGGCTTGAGCACATAAGCGGTGCCGTCGACGGTGACGCGCCCGTCGCCATCACCGACGTTGACCACGGCCAGCTCGCGCCGCTCCAGAAATGACTTGCCCGCCGCCGACGCCGGCTCGGTCTGCGCGGGCAGCGACAGCGCGGCTTTCACCGGCGCCGCGCCGCCGACCACGATGCGTTCGTAGTGGGTGTAGTTGAGGCGGATCTCGTCCGCGGCGAACAGTTCGCGCACCAGGTAGCGATCGCGCAGCTGTTCGTTGGTGGCGCCGGCCAGGGAGTCGGGATGGGTGGCGTGGTAGGTCTTGCGGTACATGCACGGGGCTCCGGTCGCGCGGGGTCGATGGTGGGCATCCATCGCCGGGGAGAAGGGTCGGGCCGATTCTAGCCCGACTGGTAACCGGTGTCATTTCGCATTGCAAACAGCCTTCTCGGTGCGGCCAAGCGCCGCTTCAGGGAGGCGGCTGACAGGAGTCGCGGATGACCAGGTGCGGATGCACGCTGTTGGCCGCCAGCATCGAGGCCGAGACGGCGTCTGGCTGCAGCAGCATCGAGGCGGCGATGCGGCCCATGTCGCGGATCGGCAGGCGCACCGAACTCAGCGCCGGCCACAGCCGCGAAGCCAGCGGGCTGTCGTCGAACCCGATCACCGACAACTGCTGCGGAATGCTGATGCCGGAGCGCAGCGCGACCTTGTACACGCCGGCCGCCATCTCGTCGTTGCCGCAGAAGATCGCGGTGGGGCGGCGATTGCCCGCGAGCAGGCTCTCGGCGGCGGCGACACCGGATTCGAAGGTATAGCCGGCCTCGATGATGCGCGATTCCGGCAGGCTGATGCCGCCCTTGGCCAAAGCCTCGACGAAGCCCGACGTGCGCTCGTGCGCCGAACGGTAAGTGCGCGGGCCGGTGATCAGGGCGATGTCGCGGTGGCCCAGTGATTGCAGATAGTCGGCGGCTTCGGCGGCGCCCTGACGGTCGTGAGTGACGACCATGCGCGAAGCCTCGTCCAGCGCCACCGCCGCGATGCGCGCATAACGGCAGTCGATGCCCACCAGCATGTCCGCCAGCGCCTGATCCTCGGACACGCGCGGTACCAGCATCACGCCGTACAGCTTCTGCTGCTGCACGAAACGGCGCACACCCTCGATGTAGCCGGGGCTGCGGCTGTCGCAGGGATGCACCACCAGTTCGAAGCCGGAATCACGGATCGCATCCAGCGCGCCGTATTGCATGTTGACGATGTACTGCGCGGTCGGGTTGTCGTAGACCATGCCGATCAGGAACGACTTGCGGAACGCCAGGCCCCGCGCCATCGGATCGGGCACGTAGCCGACTTCCCGCATCAGCGTTTCGACCTTCTCGCGCGTGTCCTGCCGCACCAGCGGCGAGCGGTTGATGATGCGCGAAACCGTTTTCTTGGACACGCCCGCCAGCCGCGCGATGTCGTTGATCGTCGCCACCTTGTTGCCGATCGCGGCTGGCGTCGCGGCGATGGCCGGTGCCGGCGCGGATTCCTTCGATGTCTTGCGCGGTGGCATGGTGGCGGGATGTTCCTCCGTATAGCCGATTTTAGCCCGACGGCTCGTTCCGGGGCCGCACTTCAATCCAGCGCATAGGCTTCAATCCAAGGCACAGGCTTCAATCCAAGGCACGATAGCGGAAATCGCGGACGTGCACGCGCCCGCTGCCGGCGGCGTAGATCGCCGGCTTCAATGCCAGGAAGCCGCCGGCGACGTTGTGGTGGTAGCCGGAGACTTCCATCTGGACGCCGTACTTCTGCCAAGTCTTGCCGTCCCGGCTGTGGTGGAGGGTGACGATGTGGCGGTCGTTGGTCAGGCGCAGCCAGAGCCGGCCACCCTTGCCCGCCGGCAGCCGCGCCGGCCGCTCCTCGCCGTAGCGGTGCAGGACGAAAGCCTCGCCATTGCTGCCAAGCCCAGCGTAGAGCCGATCGTTGTAGAACAGCAGGATGCCGCCGATGGCGTTGGGTTCGATCTCCAGCGCCACCTCGATCTGGTAGGCCTGATCGGTGGCGATCACCGTGAGCGGCGAGGCATCGCGCGGCGACGTGCCCTTGCCCTGCACCGTCATCACGCCGTCGCCGAAGGACAGCCGCTTCATCTCGTCCGGGCCAGGATCGAAGAACGCCCATTGCGGCCCAAGCCGGCCACCGCGGAAATCGTCCGACAACGCCAGCCCGTGCCGGCCAACCGACTCGCCCGCGGGTTTCTTCAACGGCTGCCCGAGGGTGCCGCCCTTGGCGACGAACCAGCCGTCGCCGGTCCATTCGATCGGTTCGAGCAAGGCCTGCCGGCCCAGCGTCCAGAAGCCGTGTTCATAGCCGTGGTAAAGCATCCACCAACGACCACCGATGTCTTCCACAAGCGTGGCATGGCCGCGCGACCACCAGGGTTCGGCGGCGCTGGCCGTGCGCGTGATCGGATTGTGCGGCGAGTTCTCCCACGGGCCGTGGATCGAACGCGAACGCGCGCTGATCACCATGTGACCGGTTGGCGGCCCGGCGGTGCCGCCAACCGCGGTGGTCATGTAGAACCAGTCGCCGTGGCGGGTGATCTTGGGACCTTCCTGCGAGTAACTCTCCACATCCCAGCTTTCCGGATATTTCCAGCCGTCGTAAACATGCTTCACCTCGCCGACCATGCGCAGGCCATCGTCGGACAGCTGCACGTAATCACCGCCGCTGAGGAAGAGATAGCGCTTGCCATCCTCGCCGACCGCATGGCCCGGATCGATGTGCTTCGGCAGCCCGATGTCGATCGGCTCGCTCCACGGGCCGCGAATGTGATCGGCCCAGACCACGAAGTTGCCGCGACGCTCGCCGGTGCGCGCGGGAAAATAGATGTAGTAGCGGCCGCCGTGCCTCACCAGATCCGGCGCCCAGATCGAACCGACGTTTTTGCTGATGGCGTGGCCGATCGGCTCCCAGTTGACCAGATCGCGCGAATGCCACAGTGGCAAACCAGGATAGGCGGTGAACGAAGACAGCGTGAGGTAATAGTCCTCGCCGTCCTTGAGCACCGACGGATCAGGGTGATCGCCGGCGAACACCGGATTGAGAAAGGTGCCGTCGCCAAGATCCGCCTGGCGCTGATGCTCGATGCCGCGTTTCCACTGTGGTGTCCCGGCACTGGTTTGCGCGGCGGCGAAGACGAGCACCACCATCGACAGGCGCCCGACCCACATCGGGAACGATCGTTTCGTCGAATGCATCCCTACCCTCTCACGAACCCGCCGCAGCTGCTTACTTCAGCAACGCCGGCAACCACAACGACAGTTGCGGCACGAACGCCACCACCAGCAGCACCGCCAGCGACGACAGCCAGAACGGCCAGATCGTGCGCAGACATTCGCCGATGCTGATCTTCCCGATCGCGGTGCCGACGAACAGCACCGAGCCCAGCGGCGGACTGATCAGGCTCAATCCACCCTTGAGGATCAGGATCACGCCGAAGTGGATCGGATCGATACCGATCGCCTTCGCCAGCGGCAGAAAGATCGGTGTGCAGATGATGATCATCGGCGCCAGATCCATGAAGGTGCCGAGCACCAGCAGGATCAGGATCATCAATAGCAGCATCAGGTTCTTGTCGGTGGTGATGCCGGTCAGCAGCTCGACCGAAGCGGCGGGCACTTGCAGATACGCCAGCAGCCAGCCGAACGCGGCGGCGGACGCGATCACCAGCAGGATCATGCCGGTGGTGCGTCCGGCATGGCCACAGGTGGCGACGAAGTCGCGCCACGACAGGCTCCGGTACACCAGCCCCGTGATCAGCAACGCATAGACCACGGCGATCGCCGCGCTTTCCACCGCGGTGAAGATGCCGGCGCGGATGCCGACGAAGATGATCGCCACCAGCAGCAGCCCGGGCAGCGCGGAAACGAAACGCCGCGCCACGGCCGCGAATCCCGGAAACACCTCCACCGCATAACCGCGACGGCGCGCGATCAGCCATGTGGTGAACATCAGTACCACCGTCATCAGCAGCGCCGGAATGACGCCCGCGGCGAACAGATCGGCGATCGAGATGCTGCCGCCGGCCGAGGCCGAATACAGGATCAAGTTGTGCGAAGGCGGCACCAGCAACGCCACCAGTGCGGCGGTCATGGTGACATTGACGGCGAAATCGCGATCGAACCCGCGCTTGACCATCTGCGGAATCATCGCGCCGCCCACCGCCGAGACATCGGCGATCGCCGAACCGGAGACCCCGCCGAAGAACAGCGATGACAGCACGCTCACCTGCCCCAGACCACCGCGCATGTGGCCGACCAGCGACGAGGCGAGCCCGATCAACCGTTCGGAAATGCCGCCACGCAGCATGATCTCGCCGGCGAAGATGAAGAGTGGAATCGCCAGCAGCGATGCCGACGCCGCACCGGTCGCGGTGAGCTGCGCCACCGCGATCGCGGGCAGATCGAGATACAGCAAGGTCGCCAGCGACGCGGCGAACAGCGAGAACGCCACCGGCACGCCCAGCACCAGCAGACCGAGGAACACACCGAAGAGGATCGTGATCGCCATCGTCAATGTCCTTGCGCGGGCGCGCCGCCCGCAAACAGGCGGTGCAATGCGAACACCGCGATCAGGACGCCGCCGATGCACAGCGGCAGATAGAACGTGCCTTCCGGAATGCGCGCGCCGGCCATCGGCACCTCCCAGCTGTCGGCGGTCAGACGCGCCCCCCACCAGGCCAGCAGCGCGCCGGTGACGGCGACGATCGCGCGACTGAGCGCGTGCATCACGCGGCCGATGCGCGGCGGTGCCGCCTGCCGCGCGATGAAGAACCCGAAATGCGATTCCGCGCGCACACCCACCGCCGCGCCGAACATCATCGCGGTGTTGAGCAGCAGCAGCGCCACCGGCTCGGTCCAGTCGGGCGAAGCGTTCAGGACATACCGCGCGAACACCTGCCAGGCCTGCACGGCGGCCATCGCCAGCAGCGCGCCACCGGCGATCCACGTCGCCAGCCGCGCCAGATGATCGAGCCAGCCGGGCGAGGCTTCTGGTGTTTCAGCGGCTAGCCGCGGTTGTTCTGTTTCGTTCACCGACCCCTCCAGGCGATGTTCGTGTGGATCACCACGCTCAGGCCGTGGCGCGGATGTCTTCGTAAAGTTTCGCCAGCACCGGATCGCGCAGATATTCGTGCGCAACAGCTTCGGTGGCGCGTCGCATCGCCTCGCGATCGACTTCATTCGCCTTCACCGCGGATGCCAGCACCGCATCGCGCGCGGTCTTCTCGGCCTGATCCCACAGGGCGCGCATGTACGGCACCGATGCCGACGCCGCTTCGCGCACCAGTTCGCGATCGAGCGGCGTGAGCGCCTGCAGCGCCGCGCGCGACATCAGCAGCACGTCCGGCGTATAGGCATGCCGCGATTCCGACCAGTAGTGCGCCACCTCGAAGTGACGGCTGGACTGGAAGCTCTTGATGTTGTTTTCGGCGCCGTCGATCAGATGCGTCTGCAGTGCCGAGAAGATTTCGCCGAACGGCAACGGCGTCGCGTTGGCGCCGAGCGCGTGGATCAGGCGCACGAAGATCTCCGACACCGGCACGCGCAGCTTCAGGCCGCGCAAATCGGCGGGCTCGTGGATCGGACGCTTCGTGTTGTATAGGCTGCGCGATCCGGAATCGTAGAACGCCAGCCCGACCAGATCGCGCCGCTCGAAACCGGCCAGCAGCGACGCGCCAAGACGCCCGTCCAGCGCGCGACGCAGATGCGGCGTGGAATCGATCAGGAACGGCAGCGACAGGATGCGCGTGGCCGGCACCGAATCGTTCATCGTCGCCAGATAGACGCGCGTCATCGCCAGCGCGTTGAAGCGCGCCAGATCGACCGTGACCGATTCGCGGCCAAGCTGGCCCGAGTGATACACCAGCGTGTCGAGACGGCCATCGGTGCGCTCGCGCAGATAACGGCCGATCCAGCGCACCGCCTCCACGGTCGGATAGCCGTCGACATGCACATCGGCCGCGCGCAGCAAGGTTTTCCCCGGCGCGGAGAACGCATGCGGCACGATCGCGCCCGCCAGCGAGCCGAGGCCCATCGCGATGAAACGGCGACGCGCGATCACGCCAAGCTCCTCGGCCGCGCCGGCACCGCCTCGCAATGGATCGTGCCGATGCCGGGGAATTCGACGCGCGCGCGCTGTCCGGCGCGGATGTCGTGGATGCCGGTCGCGGCGCCGGTGGACACCAGTTGCCCCGCCTTCAACGGCAAGCCGCGCCGGGCGCAACGCGCCAGGGCGAAACGCAGCGCCGCCAGCGTGCCGCCGCTGATCGAACTGGCGCGGCCGGTGCCGACCGAACGGTCATCGATGAAGGTCTCGCACAGCAGCGCATCCTCGGTCTGATCGCGCCAGTCCGGAATCGTCGGACCCAGCACCAGGCCGGCATTGTTGCCGAAGTCCGAGACCACCACCGCCGGCCCCCACACGTTGATCATCGCCATCGGACTGCCCGCCAGCTCGATGCCGATCATCAGCGCGTCGACCAGGGCGGCGGCCTCGTCCTCGCTCCACGCGGTCTTGTGCGCGGGCGCGTCGGCGCCCAGGCGGAACACGAACTCGGCCTCGACCGCGGCGAATCCGCCCTCGATCACTTCAAAGCGCGCCGGCGTACCGGGGTCGAAGGTCTGGATCGCATCGGCGAAGATCGGCCCGACCAGGCGCTCCTCGCCCATCCGCCCCAGCCATTCGTCCGGGATGCGTCCCACCTTCCAGCCCGCCACCGTCGACGGCCACAGCTCGATCGCCGCGTCCTGGCTGGCGTAGCCCGCGTCCATCGTCTGCGGACGGGTGCCCGGGTAGATCGGCAGGGATTCGGCCCTGAGCCGTGCGCGCACCAGGCGCCGGGCGATCTCCCGGCTTTCGCCGTCATCCCCTGCCAAGACGATCCGATCCATCCCCACCCCGTCTCCCGTTCGCAAAATCCGCATGGGGCAGTTGTATAGGAAACCGGTGTCATTGACAATCTGCGGCGCACCGTAACGATGGCGGTCGAACTCTGGAGGGAGGGATGGACATGCTTGGAAAGGGGAAAGGCCGTGCGTGGCCGGCGCTTGGCGTGGGCTGGCTGATCGGGTTGGCGCTCTGCCTGTCCATGCCCGCCGCGATCGCGGCCAGAAAGGCCGCCGCCACCGCCGAAGGCGCGCTCGCCTTCCCCGGCGCGCAAGGTTGGGCCGCACGCACGCCTGGCGGACGCGGCGGCAAGCTGCTACGTGTGACCACGCTTGCCGCCGAAGGCCCCGGTTCCTTGCTGGAAGCGTTGTCGACTCCTGGCCCGCGCACGATCGTGTTCGAGGTCGGCGGCGTGATCGATCTGCAGCGCAAGACGGTGAAGATCACCGAACCCTACCTCACCATCGCCGGCCAGACCGCGCCGCAGCCGGGCATCACCTTGATCCGCGGCGGCATCGACATCGCCACGCACGACGTCGTCATCCGGCATCTGCGCGTGCGGCCTGGCAGCACCGGCCTCGGCAAGATGGCGGGCGTGGATTTCGATGCCATCTCCACCGTCGCCGCGCGCGATGTGATCATCGATCATTGTTCGCTGACCTGGGCCACCGACGAAAACCTCTCCGCCTCCGGTCCGCGCTTCGCGGCCAGCGCGAACGACGGCAAGAACTTCGCCGAAGCCACTTCGCATCGCATCACTTTCAGCAATAACCTCATCGCCGAAGGACTGGCCCACTCCACGCATGGCAAGGGCGAGCATTCCAAGGGCACGCTGGTGCACGACCATGTGCGCGACATCCTCATCGTCGGCAACCTCTACGCGCACAATTACGAGCGCAATCCCCTGTTCAAGGGCGGCGCACGCGGACAGGTGCTCAACAACCTGATCTACGATCCCGGCCAGCGCGCGGTGCACTACAACCTGATCGCCGAGGAATGGATCGGCCACACTTATGAACCCGGCGAGATGATCCTGCGCGGCAACGTGATGCGTGCAGGCCCGTCCACGGAGACATTGGCGTTCTTCATGATCGGCGGTTCCGGCGATATCGATCTGTACGCTGAGGACAATCTCGCGATCGATCGCATCGGCCGGACCGTGCCGCAACAAGGCAGCTACACCACCACGCCGGTCAAGGTGAATGCCCTCGGGAAGGCGCCGCCGCTGCCCTTCGGCGTGCAACTGCTGCCTTCGGCGCAGGTGCAGGACGCCGTGGTCGCCAACGCGGGCGCGCGCCCGTGGGATCGCGATGACGTGGACCGCCGCATCCTCGCCGATGTGATCGAAGGACGCGGCAAGATCATCGACAGCGAGGAAGAAGTCGGTGGCTACCCGAAGCAAAAGGAAACGCGGCAGGCTTTCGTTCCATCGGACTGGAACCTCGACAGCATGGAACCATTGAAGCCCCTGCAGCGACGCGACCCCCTGCGCTGACTGGAGCACGTGCGAGATGGACAGCGAGAACCGCCGCCGCTTCCTGAAATCCTCCGCACTGCTCGGCGCCGGTTTATGGCTGCCGGCATTGACAACTCGCGCGGCCACCACCGAACCCCTCGCCACCACGAGAAGCGGACGCGTGCGCGGCTATCTCGACCGTACCGTGCACGTGTTCAAGGGCATTCCCTACGGTGCCGACACCGCATCGCGGCGTTTCATGCCCACGCTACGCGAAACATCATGGGACGGCATCCGCGATGCCACGCGACATGGCGCCGCCGCGCCGCAGCTCAAGACAGAGGAAGCGATCAGCGAGGATTGCCTGTTCCTCAACGTCTACACACCAGGTCTGCGCGACGACGGCAAGCGGCCGATCCTGTTCTACATCCACGGGGGCGGCTACAACAACGGCTCAGGCAGCAGCCCGCTCTACGACGGGGTCAATCTGTGCCGCCGCGGCGACGTGGTGGTGGTCACCGTCAACCATCGCCTCAACGCTTTCGGTTATCTGTATCTGGCGCAGTTCGGTGAACCGGATTTCGCCTGGTCGGGCAATGCCGGCCAGCTCGATCTCGTGCAGGCGTTGCAGTGGGTGCGCCAGCATGCGCACGAGTTCGGCGGCGATGCCGCCAACGTCACCGTGTTCGGTCAATCCGGCGGCGGCGCCAAGATCGCCACACTGATGGCGATGCCGGCCGCGCGCGGCCTGTTCCATCGCGCAATGACGATGAGCGGACAACAAGTCACCGCCGCCGGTCCGCGCGCCGCCACGCAGCGCGCGCAGCTTTTTCTGGATGCATTGAAGCTGGCACCCAAGGACGCGGCCTTGATCCGCACCTTGCCTGTCGAACGCCTGCTCGAAGCGACCCAGGTCCGCGACTTCTCGCGAATCGAGGACACCTCGCTGTATTTCGGCCCGGTAATGGACGAACGATCACTCCCCCGGCATCCGTTCTGGCCCGATGCGCCGCCACAATCGGCCCACATTCCGCTGGTGATCGGCAACACCCGCGACGAGACTCGTGCCTTCCTCGGCAACGACCCGTCCAATTTCGCGCTGACCTGGGAACAACTGCCGGAACGTCTGCGCACGCAGCAATATGCGGACATCGATCCAGACGTGGTGATCGCCGAATATCGGCGCCTGTATCCCGGCTACACGCCTTCCGACGTGTTCTTCGCCGCGACCACGGCCGGCCGCTCCTGGCGCGGCGCGATCGAGGAGGCGGAAGCGCGGGCGAGGCAGAACGCGCCGACATGGGTCTACCAGCTCGACTGGGGCTCGCCGCTGGATGGCGGCAAGTTCGGCGCCATGCATACGCTCGACATTCCGCTGATGTTCGACAACATCCGCCAGCCTGGCTCGCGCACGGGCGACGGCGCCGACGCGCAGCGGCTCGCAGACGCGATGAGCGAAAGCCTGATCGCGCTCGCGCGCACTGGCAGCCCAAACCATCGCGGCTTGCCGACGTGGAAGCAATACTCGCTTAAGCACCGAGAGACGATGCTGTTCGACGTGCGGCCCCGACTCGAAAACGATCCGCGCGGCGGCGAGCGCAGGCTCTACCAACGCGTTCCGTTCCTTCAACGCGGCACTTTCTAGAGCTTCCCTGCTCGCGGATCCGTCACGGCTGCAACGACTGCTTCAGCGGCAGATCCGACGCACGCAGCCCAGCCGCCACCGCCTCGGCCATGCGTCTGGCGCCTTCCGGCGAGAAATGCGTGTCGTCTTCGACGCCTTGCGGATAATTTGGATTTTCGCCGGGCTTTACCCACAGGTACAGCGATTTGGAACCTTCGTCGCCCGCCTCGCGCAGGATCGTCTCGCTGCTGGCCAGCAGATCGATCAGTGCAACCCGCCGTTCCTTCGCGACCTCACGCACGATGCGTGGATATTCGCCATGGCTCGGCTGCAACGCCCCGCCTTCGAACTTGCGCCGCGCCACCGGCGTCAGCAGGATCGGCGTCACCTTGCGCGCACGGACGTCGTCGACGAAGCGTTCGAGATTGCGCCGGTAATCGGCGGGCGGCGTGTAGCGATCCTTCTTCTGCACCGATGCGTCGTTGTGCCCGAACTGGATGAATACGTAATCACCAGGACGGATGTAATCGATCAACGCCTGCCAACGCCCTTCCTCGATGAAGGTCCGCGTGCTGCGGCCATTGCGAGCTCGATTGTCGACGACCACCTCGCCCGGCAGGAATTGCACGCCGAGGAATTCACCCCAGCCGGTCTCCGGGCGCTTGGTCTTGAGCTTCTCGGCGATCGTCGAATCTCCCGCCAAGAACAAGGTCACCGGCTGCTTGGCGATGACGGTCGCGGGTGAAACCGCATCACCGGCAGCCGCCAGCAGAGGCGACAACGCCAAGCAAGCGACCGCGAACAGTTTTCTCATGCGAGAACACCTCTGAATTCATGCACGCTGGCAACCGCCTTTGCAGGGGCGAATTTATTCGCCCCTGCAGGCAATCCGATCCACAGCTCAGAACTTGTAGCGCACTCCGAGCATGTACTGGCGCCCGGTATGTGTGTACACGACCGGCCGATCGGCCGCCGAGTCGATCCACTGATCATTCCACTCGTCAGTGAGATTGGTCCCTTCCAGGCTGAGTTGCCACTGGTCGGTCAATTTCCAGGACAAGGAAGCATCAACCGTAGTCGTACCCTTCGTACCCTCCACGTCGTTGTTGCCTGGCCCGACCGGCAGTGCATTGGTACTGTTGCGGCCCGGCGCAGTGGTCAGATAGTCGTCGCGCACTGTGGCGGATACGCGCGCGGAAAGCTTCTGACCCTCGTAGTAAAGCGTGGTGGCGTAGGAATGCTTGGATAGCCCAAGCAGGTCCGTCTTGATCGTGGGCACCCCGGTGGAGGTGGTGTACTGGATTTTCGAGTCGACGTAGGTATAGCTGAACTGCACGCCGAGATTGGACCACAGGCCCGGCAGGAACTTGAAAGGCTGCTGGTAATTCAGTTCCACGCCCTGCAGCGGCCCGCCTTCGGTATTGACCGGGTAGTTGTACTGAAACTCATCTGTCGGCAGCGCCGTGGTGCCTTCGAGCAGCGCGGGGTCCAGGCCGGGGATGGTATTGAATACCCGGTTCTCGCGCGTGGTCTGCACAAAGGTGTCGATATCCTTGTAGAAAAGACCGAGTCCGAGCAGGGCGCCTTCGTCGAAATACCACTCGAAGCCCAGATCGTAGGTAGTGGCACGGAACGGATCCAGGAACGGATTGCCAGCGGTGATAGTGCGATTGCCACCGCTGACGTTGACGGTAACGCCGGAACCGATGTTGCCCAGACCAGGGCGCGCCATCACCTTGGCCGCGGCGAAGCGGATCAGGAAATCAGGAGTGACTTCGGCCACCAAGTTCAGCGAAGGCAGCGTATCGCTGTAATCGCGCCGGATCGACACGGGCACCAGCGTGCTGCCCACCACGCCGACACCGTCGGAAATCTGCTCGGTCTTGACGTGTCGCACGCCGATATTGCCCGACAACGGGATTGAGCCGAGGTCCAGCGAGAAATCGCCTTGCAGATAGAAACCACGATTCTTCTCGGTGACCTTGCGGTTGTTGCCGGCCACGCCGGAAATCCGATCGGACACGGCGAACAGGCCGCTGTTGCTGTAGATGTCGAGCAGGCTGTTGTAGGCATCGATGTCCGGCACCACCCAGCGTGACGGATTGCCGCTGACGTTGATGCCCGCCAGTTCGACCTGCTTGTTCAGTTGGTCGCGCTGCTCCTGCGTGAGCGTGGGGACTGACGTCTCGCTGGCACGCCGCCATTCGCGGCTGCTGAACTGATATTCCTTTGCTTGCACCCCGGCCTTCAGCGTCAAGTAGGGCGATACGGTCCAGGCGAAATCCAATTGCCCCGTATCGTATGTGTTCTTGACCCACTGCGGCCGCAAACGAATCTCGGCCAGTGTCCAGCCGTTGGGATCGTTGACGTCGACGCTGCCGTAGTTGAACGAAGGCAGTCGACTGTCGCCACGGTAGTCGTAGCTGTAGCCCTGCGCGTTGAGCTTGTCCATGATCACGGTGGTCTGGATCGGATTGTCGTGCTCCGACTCGGAATGCCCGACCAGGCCGCTGATCTTGAAGTCGTCGTTGAACCTGTGCTCGCCCGACAGATTGATCTGCTGGAACTTTGTGGATAGCTCGTCGTAGCGAGATTCCGAGCGGATGTCGACGTTGTCGAACACGCCATAGACCAGGTTGCCGTGACCATCCACCTCGCCGTCGCGCACGATCGTCGCGGGTTTGCCGGAGCCGGAACGACTGAACGACACCGCCTCGATGTAGTCCTCCGTTCGGGTCGCATCGAACTTGGCGTACATCATGTCCAGCGTGAACAGGGTGTTGTCGCCTGGCTTGAACTGCAGCGACGAAGTCACGCCCAGGCGCTGCTGGTCGTGCCGCATCACGCCGTAGCGCGGGATGCGCGGATGGAACGTGTCGTCCGCGAGCGCGGGGGTGAACGGCGAGTCGGGATCGAAGCCGCCGTTGGCCGTCGATGGATCCCAGCGCACGGTGCTAGACCCTTCCTCGATCAGTTTGCGATCGGTGTACGCCACCGACAGCAGCGCTCCGAACCGGCCATCGGCCCACGTATTGCTGATCAGTGCCGACATGCGCGAACTGCCGTCGTCCGACAGATCGTTGTAGCCTGCCAGCGCGCTGGCGCTGAAGGTGAAGCCGCCGTAATCGAACGGACGTGCCGTGCGCAGATCCACGGTCGCGCCCAGCGAGCCTTCCTCGATTTCGGCCGAAGGCGTCTTGCGCACGATCAATTGACTGAACAACTCCGACGCGAAGGCGTTGAAGTCGAATCCGCGACCGCGGTTCGCGCCCCCCGAACTGTCGGTGCCGCCCGTGGTGGTCAGGGCTTCGAGACCGTTGAGGCGCACGCGGGTGAAATCCGCGCCGAGGCCACGCACCGAGATGTTGCGGCCCTCGCCCGCGTCACGCGCGATGGTCACACCAGGCACGCGTTGCAGCGATTCGGCCAGATTGAGATCGGGGAACTTGCCGATGTCCTCGGCAACGATGGCATCGACCACGCCCTTCTCGCCGCGCTTGATGTCCAGCGCCTTTTCCAGGCTGGCACGGTAGGTGGCCGTCGCCACCACGGTTTGCATGTCCTGGATGTCTTCCTGCCCGGAGGCGGCCGGCTGCTGCGCCGCCGGCGCCGCCGCATCACCCCCGTCCTGTGTCGTGGCTCCCGCGGCGGGTTCGGCCGCCTGTTGCGCGAGCGCTGCTACCGGCTGCATCTGCAGCGCCAGCCCAATGGCCAGCGCAAGCATGGTAACCGGTGTCTTTTTTCTCTCGAAAACCGTCTGCATTGATCCCCTCCCAAGAAATCAGCCCGCTCTCGCGGCGGTCTTGACTGGCCAGTCTTGCTTGCTATGGTGTCCCGGTACGGCAAAAATGACACCGCTGGTCAAAACCTATCAGAAGGTTTCGATCTAGGCATGCTGCGGTGCGGAATGGCGGGCGGGACCAGTCGGGGACGAGAGAGGGCGGACATGCCGAAAAGCATCCTATGTTTTGGTGAATTGCTGTTGCGTCTGGGCGCTCCGGGCCGCGAACGGCTGCTGCAGACGCCGTGGCTGGAGGTCCACGTCGGCGGCGCCGAGGCCAACGTCGCCGTCGCGCTGGCCAGGCTCGGCCATGCCGCGGCGGTCGTCAGCATCGTCCCCGACAACCCACTCGGCGCGGCTGTCGTGGGCGAACTGCGCCGTCATGGCGTGGACACGACGCGGGTGCGCACGGGCGCGGGCCGGCAGGGACTGTACTTCCTCGCGACGGGCGCGCTGCAACGGCCGAGCGAAGTGCTGTACGATCGCGCCCATTCCGCCTTCGCGCTCGCTCCGGCGGAAAGTTACGACTGGCCAAACCTGCTGGCCAGCGTCGATGCCCTGCACGTCTCCGGCGTCACGCCCGCGCTCGGCAACGCCTGCGCCGACGCCACCTTGTCCGCCGTGCGCGCGGCGCGGAAGCTCGGCCTGCACGTTTCCTTCGACGGCAATTTCCGCCAGAAACTGTGGGCGGAACGACGCGACCAGGCGCCCATGGTGCTGCGCGCGATCATCGCCGAAGCCGATATCGCGCTCGCCGATCATCGCGACATCGCGATCGCGCTCGAACTGGCGCCGAACGGAAAAACCGCGGCCGAAGCCTTCGCCGACGCCGCGCGCGCCGCTTTCGACGCCTTCCCGCACCTGCGAAGACTCGCCACGACACTGCGCACCCAGCACAGCGTGGACCATCACTCGCTGACCGCGTTGATGGCCACCCGCGACGGCGCTCTGCTCACCGCACCCGAGTACTCGCTCTCGGCCATCGTCGACCGCATCGGCGCCGGCGACGCATTCGCGGCCGGCGTGCTGCATGGTCTGCACACGGACATGTCCGATCAGGCCGCGCTGCACTTCGGGCTGGCGTCGGCCTGCCTCAAGCATTCGCAGCCCGGCGATTTCAGTCTGTCCGATGAAGCCGAGATCGCCGCCGTGGTGGCGGAGCGCGGATTCGACGTGCGGCGCTGATTGGTGCCCGACGTGAAGCGTCTCGCGCCATGAAACCGCGCCGCCGCTCGTAACCGATTGAAAGGCAAAACTCTCGACTCGGCTCGTTCGATCCAAACGTGACGGCAGTCGGGATTTCCCGAATTGCCAGCGAAACAAACCGTCCGGACGGTTGAGAACCGACCGTCTGGACGGTATTGTTCCGCCATGACACCTCCCGCCGACAACTCGCAAGACGCCCTGCTCGACGCTGCCGTCACCATCGTCGCCCGCCAGGGCATCGCCAATCTCACCCTCGACGCGGTCGCCGCCGAAGCCGGCCTGAGCAAGGGCGGCCTGTTGCACCACTTCCCGAGCAAGGACCGTCTGGTCGAAGCCCTGGTGCGGCGCAACGCCGAGAATTCGCGCCGCTACTACGACGAAGCCTACGAGCGCACGCCGGAAGGCCCCGGACGCATGGTGCGGGCGATGCTCGATCACTGCCTGTCCGACCTGGATAGCTGGAGCGAGGAACTGCAGCGCAATTCCTCAGTCTGCTTCGCCGCGCTCGCGCAGAATCCGAGCCTGATCGAGCCCATGCGCGCGGTCTACAGCGATCTGCAGCGACGCGTCGCCAACGATGGCCTGCCACCAGGCGTCGGCGAAACCGCAGCAGCGGCCATCGACGGACTGTGGCTGTACTGGGTGCTCGGACTGGTCCCAGTGAACGAATCACTGCTGGTCCGGGTGCGCACGGCGCTGGAACAGATGCTCGCGAGCACGGTGCCCGATTTCCCGGCACGCCTCCCGACACGGTCCCCGGCTCGAGCCGCGCAGGAAAAGCCAGCCGCGCCACGCAAGGCCGCGAAGAGGTCCTCGGACAAACGCTCGTCCCCCAAGAAAACTCGTCACTGACCAACGCCCTTGAGGTCGCCGTCCATGAATCGTCGTCTCGCTCCCCTCTGGTTGCTCGTGGTCGTCATCGCTGTCGGCCTCGGGCTCGGCGCATGGAAATTCGTCTCGCTGCGCGCGGCCGAGGCCGCCGCGGCCAACCAGCCCGAACCGATCGAATCGGTTACCACCGCTGTCGCGAAGCAATATCCGTATCGCCAGAACGTCACCTCGATCGGTACGGTCACTGCGCTGCGCTCGGTGACCTTGCGCAACGAAGTCGCCGGCACGGTGCGCAGGACCGCGCTCACGCCAGGCCGGATCGTCGAGGCCGGGACAGTGCTGGTCGCGCTCGACGTCGCCGTCGAGGAAGCCGAACTGAAAGCCCTGCGTGCCCAGGCGGCGCTGGCGCAGAGCCGGCTCGAACGCGTGCAGCGCATGAATCAGCAGCGCGCCATCTCCGACATGGAATACGACCAGGCACGCGCCGAACGCGACGTGGCGGTGGCGCAGATCGCCCGCACCGAGGCCGTGATCGCGCGCAAGACCATCCGCGCGCCGCTTCGCGTGCGCGTGGGCATCGCCGATGTGCATCCGGGGCAGTTCCTGGACGAAGGCACGCAGCTGACGACACTGCAAGGCGTCGATGACGCCACGCACGTGGATTTCACGGTCGCGCAGCAGATCGCATCCGGACTGCATCCGGGGACAAGCGTGGACATCGTCTCCGGTGACGCGCCCGCGCTGACCGCCGAAATCATCGCGATCGACTCGCGCGTCGATCCGTCCACGCGCAACGCCACCGTGCGCGCCCGCGTCGAACACGCCGCGAACGTGCTCGCACCCGGCGCGTCCGTGCGCGTGCGGATCGCCTTCGGCGAATCGCGCGAGGCCGTCGCCGTTCCGGTGAGCGCGTTGCGCAAGGGGCCGTCCGGCGATCACGTCTTCGTCCTGGCGGCCGACAAGCAAGGCAAGACGCGCGCGCAACTACGCCCCGTGCAAGTAGGCACGACGCGCGCGCATGAGGTGGTGATCGACAAGGGGCTCGCCGCCGGCGAGAGGGTCGCCGCCTCGGGCGCCTTCAAATTGCAGGACGCGATGCTCGTCGCCGTGATGGATGCGCCGAAGAATACGCAAGCCCAGGCAAGCGGCACCCGCTGATCTTCAACGCTTCGCACGACCAGGTGTCTTCAAGAGAGTTCGACATGCGCGCGTTCACCGACATCTTCATCAAGCACCCTGTTCTCGCCGTGGTCGTCAACCTGGTGCTGGTACTGGCAGGCTGGCGCGCGCTCGGCGCGCTGCCGCTGCAGCAGTATCCGCAGATCGAAAGCTCGTCGGTGGTGATCACCACCACCTACTACGGCGCCAGCGCGGAAACCGTGCGCGGCTTCCTGACCACGCCGATCGAGCGCGCGGTCTCGGCGATCGGCGGCGTCGACAACGTCGAGTCAACCAGCCGCGCGGGCGTGAGCACAGTCACCGTGCGCATGAAGCTCAATCACGACAGCACCAAGGCACTGGCCGAAGTGACCGCGCGCCTGCAACAGGTGCGCTCTGAATTGCCTTCCGAAGCCGAACCGCCCGTTGTGGAAGTACAGCGCGCCGATCGGCCCTACGCCACGTTCTACGTCAGCTTCGCCTCGAACCAGCGTGATCTTCCGGCCATCACCGACTGGCTCGCGCGCACATTGCAACCGCAACTGTCCACGCTCGCTGGCGTGCAGCGCGTGACCATCGAAGGCGGCCGCCAGCTGGCGATGCGTGTCTGGATCGATCCGGATCGGCTGGCCGCGCTCAATCTCTCGCCGGGCGATGTGCAGGCGGCGCTGCTGCGCAACAACTACCTGGCCGCCGTCGGCCAGACCAAGGGCGACCAGATTCAGATCAACCTGCTCGCCAACACCGACCTGCGTTCGACCGACGAATTCAAGGACCTGATCGTCTCCGAGCGCAACGGTGCCATCGTGCGCCTGTCCGACGTGGCGAAAGTCGAACTCGGCGCCGAGGAAGCCGAACTGGTCGGCAAGTTCAGCCAGAAAGGCGACAAGCATTTCAACAACGCCGTCTACCTTGGCGTCTGGCCGCTGATCGGTTCGAACGAGATCGACGTCGCGCACCGCCTGCGCGCCGAGATGGAACGCATCCGGCCGACGCTTCCGAAGGACATCGACATGCAGATGGCCTACGACGGCACGATGTTCATGGAAGCCGCGCTCAAGGAGGTCAACAAGACGTTGATCGAGACGATCCTGATCGTCGCCGTGGTGGTGTTCCTGTTCATGGGATCGATCCGCTCGGCACTGGTTCCACTGATCGCATTGCCGGTCTCATTGCTCGGTGCGGCGCTGGCGATGCTGGCACTGGGCTTCAGCCTGAACTTGTTGACCATGCTCGCGATCGTGCTCTCGGTCGGCCTCGTGGTGGACGATGCCATCGTCGTCGTGGAAAACGTCGAGCGCCACGTGCACGAAGGCAAGTCGCGCATCGAGGCCGCGCTGATCGGCGCGCGCGAGTTGATCGGCCCGATCATCGCCATGACCATCACCCTGGCCGCCGTCTATGCACCGATCGGTTTCCAGAGCGGATTGACGGGCGCGCTGTTCCTGGAATTCGCCATCACGCTGGCGGTGGCGGTGATCGTTTCCGGCATCGTCGCGCTCACGCTCTCGCCGGTGATGAGCTCGCGTTTCATACCCGCCTACGGACAGGAAGGCCGGTTGGCGCGCTGGGTGAACCGCACCTTCGAAGCGGTGCGTCACACCTACGGCCGCGCGCTCGACGTGGCATTGCAGATGCGCTGGACAATCGTCGTCGCGGCGGCGCTGATCACGCTCTCGGCCTGGCCGCTGTACAACTTCTCGCGACAGGAACTGGCGCCGGTGGAGGACCAGAGCCACATCAGCCTGTTCTTCGAGCCTTCGCCCGATGCTTCGCTGGCCGCGGTGGATCGCGAATCGGAGCACGTGTACAACGCGATCGCGTCCTTCGACGAAACCCGCAGCATGTGGGGCCTGATCGCGGCCTGGGGCGGCTTCGGCGGTCTCGACGCGAAGCATTGGCACGAGCGCGGACGCTCCACCGAGCAGATGTACGGCGAGGTATACGGCGCGGTTTCGCAGATTCCAGGCCTGCGCGTGTTTCCGCGCCTCGATCCGCCATTGCCCACGCCCGGCCAATACGACGTCGAACTGGTACTACAGAGCGACGTGCCGCCGGAACAAATGCTGGAAACCGTCGGCAAGGTGCTCGAAGCCGGCTGGAAGAGCGGAAAGTTCCTCTACGTCGATACCGATCTGAAGATCGACCTGCCGCAAGCGCGCGTGGTGATCGACCGCGAACAGGTCGCCGATCTCGGCCTCGA
Organism: Luteimonas sp. GW821-FHT14E02; assembly: GCF_058803905.1. Taxonomy (NCBI): domain Bacteria; kingdom Pseudomonadati; phylum Pseudomonadota; class Gammaproteobacteria; order Lysobacterales; family Lysobacteraceae; genus Luteimonas; species Luteimonas sp. GW821-FHT14E02. Next base: position 344,410 of record NZ_JBXAPK010000005.1, read on the forward strand.
TCTCGCCGGTGTCGGCCAGGAACTCGGCACGCTGCTCGGCGGCGGCTACGTGAATCGCTTCAATTATTTCGATCGCAGCTACAAGGTGATCCCGCAGATCGGCGAGGAGAATCGCGCCACCACCGATCCGCTGCTCGACCTGAAAATCCGCACGCCCGACGGCCGGCTGGTACCGGTGTCGACCTTCACCCGCATCGAAACCAGCACCGCGCCGCGCACGCTCAACCGCTTCCAGCAGCGCAATGCCGTGCGCATTTTCGGCGGCGTCGCGCCGGGCGTCACCAAGTCCGAAGGGTTGGACGTGCTCGAAACAGCGGCCGCGTCCGTCGCCGGACCGGATGTGCTGCTCGACTACGCCGGCGAATCGCGGCAGATTCGCCGCGAAAGCTCCGCGTTGACGATTACCCTCGCCTTCTCGGTGGTGCTGATCTATCTGGTGCTGGCGGCGCAGTTCGCCAGCTTCCGCGATCCGCTGATCGTGCTGCTAGGCTCGGTGCCACTGGCGATTTCCGGCGCGCTGATCTTCAGCTTCCTCGACCTGACCACGATCAACATCTATTCGCAGGTCGGATTGATCACGCTGGTCGGCCTGGTCGCCAAGGGCGGCATCCTGATCGTGCAGTTCGCCAACCAGCGGCAGACGCTCGGGATGTCGAAGACGGAGGCGCTGCGCGATGCTGCGGTGACGCGCCTGCGGCCTGTGCTGATGACCACGGCGGCCATGGTCTTCGGCCAGCTGCCGCTGGTGCTCGCCACCGGCCCCGGCGCGGAGGCGCGCAACAGCATCGGCATCATCCTGGTCGCCGGCATGGTCGTCGGCACGTTGTTCACACTGTTCGTGGTGCCGGTGTTCTATTCGCTGCTCGCGTCGGAGCATCGTCCGGATCCTGCGAAGATCGAGGCCGAAGACGCCGCATCGCCCGTGATTTCCGGCGCCCAAACCGCTTGAATTAGCGCATTTTCACATCAAGCCTTTGCAAGGCTCGCCATCCCGGCGAAAGCCGGGATCCAGTTTTAGCTAGGATCGAGACCCTCACCAAAAGGCTGGATCCCGGCTTTCGCCGGGATGGCGAGCAAATTGCGCGTGGACTGGGACAAATATGCGTGGGCTGAAGAAAACAGGCGCTACTTCGCCATCGCGCGGCGAATGATGAAGTTCGTGAGCACGTGATAGGACGTGGGAAACAAACGCTGCACCTTGTCGAGCAGCTGCGCATCACCTCCGATCAGCACACGCCGCTTGTTGCGCAGCACGCCGCGCAGGATGACCTCGGCCGCCCTGTCTGGCGTGGTGTTGAAAAGCTTCTCGGCTTTCTCGCCGTTGTCGCAATCATCCAGACCGATCTCGCGCACCGATGGACTGGTGCGCGCGGCGCGCGCGATGTTGGTCTTGATGCCGCCGGGATGCACGCAGGTGGCGCTCACCGGCCATCGCGCCAGATCCAACTCCTGCCGCAAGGCCTCGGTGAACCCGCGCACGGCGAACTTGCTGGCGTTGTAGGCGCTCTGTCCCGGAATGCCGGCCAGCCCGAAGACGCTGGAGATGTTGACGACGTGTCCTTCGCCCGAGGCTTTCAGATACGGCAGGAAGGCCTTGGTTCCGTTGGCGACTCCCCAGAAATTGATGTTGATGATCCACTCGAAATCTTCGTAGGTCATGCCGTCGACGGTCGCACTCAGCGCCACGCCGGCGTTGTTGAAGATCAGGTTGACCTTGCCGTGATCGCGCACCACGTCCGCGGCCCAGTCATGCATCGCGTCACGTTGCGAGACATCGAGCACGGCCGTGGTGATCTTCAACTCAGGCTGTGCCCAGGTCGCGAGCCGCGCCGTATCTTCCAGGCGGGCCACATTGACGTCACTGAGCGCCAGATGGCACTGCCGCGCCGCCAACCCCAAGGCAAGCGCGCGGCCTATGCCGGAACCCGCACCGGTGATCGCGGCGACCCGTCCTTCGAAACTTTTCAAACGCACCCCCTGACGAGCAAACGACCTCGCCGCGTATTCCGGCGCCTCAAGCCGCCGCCCCATCGACGGCGAGCACCGGCTCGGCACCTTCGCGTGAAAACTGAAGATTGGGGTCCTCGATCGGATCGAAGCGCATGATCTTCATGTCCAGCAGATAGTTCTGCGGCATCCGCCATGGCGCCTCGCCGCCCTGCTTGGGCAGCACATCGGCCGCGCGGGTGATGTAGCCGGAATTGAGGTTGAGCAGCGGCTGCGGTTCGAGACGGTCCGGGTCGCAGCGCGGCACGCATTGTCGATACCCATGCCGCTGCATGTGGTTGAGCAGTCGGCAGACGTAGGTGGCCGACAAATCGGCGCGCAGCGTCCAGGACGCGTTGGTGTAGCCCACGCAGAACGCGAAGTTCGGCACGTTGCTGACCATCAATCCCTTGTAGACGAACTGTTCGCCGCTGTTGATCGTCTGTCCATCGACACTGACGCGGATGCCGCCGAGCAGCAGCAGTTTCAAGCCGGTGGCGCTGACGACGATGTCGGCGTGCAGTTCCTTCCCCGACCGCAGGCGCACGCCTTCGCGGGTGAACGTCTCGATGTGATCGGTCACCACTGACGCACGGCCGGAACCGATCGCCTTGAACAGGTCCGAATCCGGCACCAGGCACAGGCGCTGGTCCCAGGGCGCGTAATCCGGTGCGAAATGCGTGTCGACATCGTAGCCCTTCGGCAGCATCTTCCTCACGCCGAAGCGCAGGAGTTTCTGCGCCAGTCCCGGCGCGCGTTTGCACAGCTGGAAGAACGCCATCGTCATCAGCACGTTCTTCCAGCGCGCCAAGCGATGCGCGATCCTTTCCGGAAACACCGCGCGAATCGCGTTGGCAACGATGTCCTTCGACGGCAGATCAGCGATGTAGGTCGGCGAGCGCTGCAGCATGGTGACGTGCGTCGCGGTGTCCGCCAGCGCCGGCACCAGCGTCACCGCGGTGGCGCCGCTGCCGATCACCAGGATGCGCTTGTCCCGCGTGTCGAGATCCTGCGGCCATTGCTGCGGATGCACCCACTGGCCCGCATAGGCCTCGCGTCCGGGAAATTCCGGCGTGAACCCTTGCGCATAGTCGTAGTAGCCGCTGCACAGGAACAGGAAATCGCAGGTGAAGCGATGCCGATCGGTGCCGCCGGCCGTCTCGACTTCGACCGACCAGCGCGCCTCCTTGGAGGAATACGACGCCGACTGCACGCGATGACCGAAGCGAATGTGGCGATCGATACCGAACTCCCGCGCCGTGTCCTTCAGGTATTTCAGGATCGATGCGCCGTCGGCGATGCTCTTGGCTTCCTTCCACGGCCGGAAGGAAAAGCCCAGCGTGAACATGTCAGAATCCGAGCGCACGCCCGGATAGCGGAACAGGTCCCAGGTGCCGCCGAGATCGGCCCGGCTTTCGAGGATGGCGTAGCGCTTGCCCGGACAAGTCGTCTGCAGGTGGTAGCCCGCGCCGATGCCGGACAGGCCGGCTCCCACGATCAGGACATCGAAGTGTTCGGCGGGCATGCCACTCCTCAAGCGGTTTCCTGGATTCATCCGCACGCTCGCCACATCATCACCGGTGGCTGCCGCGGGTTCAACGTCAACGATAAGCGGCCGCCAACAGCGCCTGGCAGGCGATCAGAGGATCGCCAGTGCGCTCATAAGCCTCCACCCAGTTCGGATAGTTGTGGATGTTGGGCAATTGTCTCGGATGGAATCCAGGCTTGAAGTAGGCCAGCAGCTTCGGCGTCAATGCGCCGAAGATGCCACGCCTGGGGCCATACACCCACAGGAAATTCTTGATGTGCAACCCTGCACGCGCCCAGAAGCCGAAACCATCGGACTTGAGCAGGATGTCGGTGAGCAGATACGAGCGGGAAGCCATGCGCCAGGTCGCGAACAGCATCGCGCTGGCGCGTTTCCCGTATCCGACGTGCGCCACCTGCTGCATGACGTCGAAGGCTACCGCCTTGTGCTCCATCTCCTCGATGGCGTGCCAGGCGAACAAGGCCACCATATGTCGATCGGCGCCAGCGGTCACCGAAGCACGGGCGAAGAACGCCTCGGCCAGCATCGCGGTGAAGTGTTCGAAACCGGCCGTAGCCGCGAGATTGAACTCGGGGGAGAAGCGCGCCGTGTCCGCATCGAGCACCCGCTTGAACTCCTGCAGCATGCGCTCGATCGGCAATCCCTGCGCCTGCAACATGCGGTTGTAGCGGGAATGGGCCATGCCATGCTGGCCTTCCTGGCGCATGAAGTTGCGCACGTCCTCCTGCATGACCGGATCGGTGATGCGATCGCGGAAAGCACGGACGCTGGTGATGAAGTAGCGCTCCCCGTCCGGGAAACCGAGCTGCAGCGCATCCAGATAGCGCGTCTTGTAGGGATCGCCCCGGAACCAGTACTTGTCCGACATCGTATCGAGACCGAAGTCCAGATTCTCGCGCGGCACGATCGCCTCGCCATGACCCACCGCGCTATTCATTGCCCACCCTCCAGTAAGCTCTCGGCACGATAGGGGGCCGGACGCGGTGCGGGATATGATGGGCGGCGACAGGATGTGTCTTTATGCGACACGATGTGGGGCGGGCGTGACAAAGTTCGCGCTGACAGGAACGCCCGTGCAGTCGCACCGCCGCCGCGAGTGAAAGGATCGAACAACCGGACATGCCCACGATATCGCTTCACGATCTGTCGAGGCTCACCACGGTCGGCGCCCTCTGCGGCTTTGACATCGCGCCGGTGTTGAAGGAAGTCGGCATCCAGGTGCCCGGGCACGATGTGGAGGAAGCGCCGCTCGATCTCGAAGTCGTCGCCAGGCTGTTCGAACTGTGCAGGCTGCGCTCGACCAAGGGATATTTTCCGTTCGTGGTCGGCGAGCATTTCGCTTTCGAGAACGTGCCGGAGGTGCAGGCCTTCCTGATCACCAGCAGTTCGTTGCGCGAGGCGGTCTGGCTGCTGGAATACATTCCGAATCTGGTCCAGCCCGATCTGGTCTCGCGCTATGGCATCGTCGGCGATCAGCTGGTCGTCTACTTCGACTTGCAGGCGCGCACGAAAACGATCCGGTCACCGGAGCTGATCGAAACAGCCTTCGTGGTCTTCACCAAGTTCCTCGGACAGGTGCTGCAGCAGGAATCCATCCATTTCGACCTGACGTTCCAACACGAACCTCTGACGGAGATGGGCGTGTATCAGCGGCAATTCGGCACGCGGCCTGTCTTCGGCGCGACGCGCAATGCCATCCGGTTCGGTGCGGAATTCCTCGACCGGCCGTTGCCGACGGGCTCCCCCACCCTGCACGCCAAGGCACAACTACTGCTGGAAGGACGGCTGCAGCGATTGCAGGCCGAGCACGGACTGACCGGAACGCTGATGCTGATGCTGCGGCACGCGCCGTCGATCACCATGGCGGAAGCCTCGCTGCGGCTGGGGGTTGAGCCGCGCACCTTGCAGCGCAAGCTCAAGGAAGCGGGGACCTCGTTCGCGACGCTGCAGTCACAAGTGCGTTTCGATCTGGCGAAGGCGATGTTGATCGACCGGGAGCTGGACCTGGATGCCATCGCCGCCAAGCTCGGCTTCGCCGATCGCGTCAGCTTCACGAAGGCATTTTCGAAATGGTCGGGACAGCCGCCGGCGACTTATCGGCGTTCGCATCTGACCTGAGAATTCTGGTGTTTTTTCTAGTCATTTCCGCGAAAGCGGGAATGACGAACGGATTGGCACGTCACTCAGGGTCAACGACCCTTGGTCGAGTCCTTGTTCTTCTTCGCAGTGTTCTTCTTCGCAGTCGCCTTTTCAGACGGCTTCGCCAACGGCCGCCCCCAGCGTTCGAAGCTGTCGGTGATGTTCTGCCTCATCCGCCCCGCCGCGTTGGGTTGCGATCCCAGTCCCACCTGCTTGGCCACCGCGCGCCAGCCATCCGCGTGCCCCTGTTGCCAGACCTCGACCACAGCGCGGCAAGGCTTGCCCACCAGTTGCGCAACGGCGCAGGCGTAGTAGACATCGCCCGGCGCCCAGCCACGCTTCATCACCAGGTCCGTGACCAGATCGCGTGGCGCGGCACGATAGCGCACCAGTTCATCGATGAAGGCGCCGCGATAGCGGGCGGCATACAGGTTCATGTCGCTGAGCTGGCGGTCGACCCACGCATCGCCACTGCGCGGCTCCCAATCCTCAGTGGGCGTCTGCGCCAACGCCGTGGCCATCAGGATCGACAAGCAAACCAGGAGGACAGCAGCGGCAACGGTTTTCATCGGGCAACCCTCGTCAAATTCTTGCGGATCATCGTCCCGGCGCTGCCTGCGGCAGGAGAACATCGTCCTCACGGCCCCGAAGCGGTTTGCCCGAGCCGTCGCGCAGCTGCAGGCCCCCTCCCTCCACCACGGCGAACGTGCGCTGGCCACCTTCGTCGCCATGAAGTTCGAGCACGCCAGCGTCCACCTGTGCCCATTCGCCCTGTTCGGCGAACTCGAGATCGCCATCCTCGGCCACGTAGGTCTCCAGCAATTGATAGCGACGCTCGTTGCCCTGCCGCCGCAGGAGCAGATGGGTGTCGATGCCGTCGCAGTCGGTGCAGGACAAGGTGCCGCCCCACTCTGCTTCGCCGTCGCCCTGTCCGAGTCCGGGGATCGGTGCATTCGACTGGCGCTTGCCTCCGCAACCGGCAAGCATCAGCACCAGCAGGGCCAGCAGGGCCAGCAGGAATGGCACGACACGCGTGACCGTCGACCCGCGCAGATGGACGCCATTCCTCCGCATCATGCAGCGTGCTCCGTGGCCGCCTCCACGATCGACGCCACCGCAGCGGGCAGCCCCTGCGGATCGGCGCTGATGCGCATGCGTGCGTCGAATCCTGCGACATCGGCCTCGCGTTCGTGACTCCACGTGGTGTGGTAAGGCATGTGCACGCCCCAGCCACCGAGCTGCAGCACCGGCGCGATGTCCGAGCGCAGCGAGTTGCCAATCATCACGAACTGCGACGGAACGATGCCGAACTCCTCCAGCAGCCGCGCGTAGGTGGGCACGTCCTTCTCGCTGACGATCTCGATGCGGCGGAACAATCCGGACAACCCAGAATCGCGCACCTTGGCTTCCTGATGGAACAGATCGCCCTTGGTGATCAGCACGATGTCGTGCCTGGCCGCGATCGCTTCGACCGCCTCGCGGATTCCGGGCAGCAATTCCACGGGATGCCGCAGCAGTTCCTTGCCCAGCTGCACGATGCGATGCACGTCGGCGGCGCTGATGCGCGACTCGGTGATCGCCACTGCCGCCTCGATCATCGACAGCGTCATGCCTTTCACGCCGTAGCCGAACCAGCCGATGTTGTCCTTCTCGAAGGCGTACAGGCGCTCGTGCACGCGCGCGTCGGCGAGATCGACGTAGGCACCGACGATGCGCTCGTAGACCAATTGCGCTTCGTCGAAATAATCCTGGCTGCGCCAGAGGGTATCGTCGCCGTCGAAAGCGATGGCGCGGATTCCGGCTGTCGAAGCTCCCGCCGTCGAAAGTCTGGCTGTCGAAGATCCCGCTGTTGGAGATCCCGTTTTCAAGGCTGTATCCATCGCGAGATTATGACGCGCGGACCATAAAAAAGGCGGCCCGAAGGCCGCCTGCGCACACCATGAAACGGAACGTTGTGGTGGATCAGCCGCCGGACTGGCCGGAGGTGCCGGCACTCTTCGCGGCGAAGGCCTTGTATTCGTCGGCGGTGAGCTTGCCGTCCTTGTCGCTGTCGGCCTGGTCGAACACCTGGGTCAGGCTCGGCACGGGCGTGACTTCCTGCTTGGACAGATTGCCGTCCTTGTCGGCGTCGAGATCGGCCCAGGTCACCTGCTTGGGCTGCGCGGCGCCGGCCGGTTGCGCGGCGGGTTCAGCATTCTGGGTCGTGGTCGGCTGCGTGGTTTGCGCCGGATCGGCCTGCGTGGTCGGCGAGGTCTGCGCGAATGCCAGCGGCATGGCGAGTACGGCGCCGAAGGCAACCAGTCCGGACAGGGATTTGCGGGTGAGGTTCATCGAGTTCTCCATACGTAAGGGGCGCGCTGCGACACGCCGCTTCAAGCGGGCAAATCGCTTCTGCACGATGCGACCTTGCCTCCGCACGCATGAACGCAGATCCCGCAGCGGACGACGGGCTTACATCCGTTTAACCACTTTCGCGGCGAATGTGTCTAGGCACGTCGCGGTGCTCGTCCGCATCGCCCGCATCGGCGCATCGAGATGCCGGCTCGTCTTCCGCACATGAGCGGTGGCCGCTGAATGCAACACAACGTTTACAAACACGGTCCTGACGCGGGCCGTGACGCCGCGATCGTCGCCGGCCATGGCAATGCAATCCCGATCACGGCACGACGTGCTAGACGTCGTCCTCGGAACGCGCGGTAACGCCCACCTCGCCGTCATCGCCCACGCCAACGGCGATCCGGATCGGCCGGCAGCACACCTGGCAATCCTCGATGTAGTCCTGCTCGCCCGCGGAGTCGTCGACCAGCACCGTGATCCACTCGCCGCAATACGGACATTGCACTTCGACGCTTGGCAACATGACCTCTCTCCCGTGCATGCAATGACAGCATGCCGATATACCAGACCAATCCGGCGACATGCTGCATCGCAGCGAATTTTCGATTCCGGCCGCGCGGCTTCCAGCGGCCTTTTCTGCTAATCACCTTGGCCTGTTCACCGATCGCCCCCGCGCAGCGGGCATGTGATGGTCGCTCCGCCATCGACCGGCTTCCAATGGCTTCTCTCCCGGACGATGCATCCACGACATTCTGAGGAGGGCTCAGTCATGTTTTCGTCCACGCTTCGCATATTTCACGTTTGGCGGCGTTCGTTGCGCCGCATCGCACCGCTGGCGGCCGTCGTGCTGGCGTTCTCGCCGGTCGTCACGATGGCCCAGGAAGTTCCTTTCGCGCCGACACCGGATTCCGATCCGTTCTACGCCCAGCCAAGCCCGTTCCCGAACCTGCCGGTCGGCACGATCCTGGAATCCAAGCCGATTCTGCTTCGGCCGAGCTTCGGCATTCCGATGCTCAACCAGGCGTGGCGGCTGAAGTACGTCTCGCGCGATCAGCACGACCGCCCGATCGCGGCGGTGGCCACCGTGGTCAAGCCGGTGCTGCAGATCGGTCCGCGCAAGCTCGTGTCGTATCAGTACGCCGAGGACAGTCTCGGCCTCGGCTGCGCGCCGTCACACCAAGCGGCTGGCGAGATCATTCCCAATTTCAGCTTTGCAGCGCAGCTCGAACCGCTGCAATACCTGACCGGCGTCAAGACCATGGGCTGGACGGTCGTGATTCCTGACCACCAGGGCCCGAACTCGACCTATGCCGCGGGCAAGATCGCCGGGCAGATCACGCTGGACGGCATCCGCGCCGCACTCAACTTCACTCCGCTCAGCCTTTCCAAGACGACCACACCGATCGCGATGTGGGGATACTCCGGCGGCGGTCTCGCCACGGCCTGGGCGGCGACGCTCAAAACCACATATGCGCCCGAATTGAACATCGTCGGCACCGCCTCCGGCGGCACGCCGGCCGATCTTCGCAGCGCCGTGAACGCGTTCGACAGCGGCCTCGGCAATCTGTTCTTCTTCCTCGGCTACTCGGCGGTGATCGGCGTCAATCGTGCCTACCCGGAGATGATCACGCCCATCCTCAATGCCAAGGGCATCGCCGCGGCCGAAGGGACGAAGGACAGCTGCCTCGGCATCGGCGGCGACATCACCAAGGTGCCCTTCATCGGACATTTCGCCGACTACACCACCGTCGCCGATCCACTGAATTCACCCGGCGTCTTGAACACGCTACCGAAGATCAACCTGCCGCAACCCGGGAAAGCGCCTGACTTCGACATCCTGGTCTACCACTCCGTCTTCGATGAACTGATTCCGGTCGAAGGCACCGACAAGATGGTGCAAGCCTGGTGCGCGGCCGGCACGCCCGTGCACTACTGGCGCACGCCGCTTGGCGGCGAACACGTCACCTTCGTCGCGCTCGGTGCGCTTCCGGCGTTGAACTATCTCAATAGTCGTCTCAATGGACAGCGAGCCGCCTTGCCGGTGACGTACACCACGAGCTGCAATTAGCCATTACACCAACAGTTGCATTCGCGTCGCTCTCTCTACTTGAGCGGCGCCTCTCCGATACCCCGCACGCGAGTGCGGGGTAATTTTTGTGAAGCGCTTTACATGTCATTTCCGAAACGTCTGCTAGCGTTCACGGCTTGATGCAAGAGACGCTGCCCATTCCAGGGCATACGTACCGGAACTCGCCATGAAAACGTTCGCTCGATTGCTTGTCTGCTGCATTCCCTTCGGCATGGTCGCCTGTAGCGAAGCCGCCTCGCCCGCCGCCGGAAATCCCACGCTGGCCACAGCCGCGCCCGCGCAGAAGGCGCCTTTCGACATCACCACCGTGGCCAAGTTCGACGAACCCTGGGCAATGGCATTCCTGCCCGACGGCCGCCTGCTCGTGACCGAAAAGGAAGGCGCGCTGAAACTGCTCGACATCGCCAGCGGTCAGCAGGGCGATATCGGCGGCATTCCCGAAGTCGCCTACGGCGGACAAGGCGGGCTCGGCGACATTGCATTGCATCCGAACTACAGCGAGAACCACCTCGTCTATCTCAGTTATGCCGAACCTGGCCCCGACGACACCCGCGGCGCGGCTGTCGCGCGCGCCAAGCTCGCGCTCGACGACAAGGGCGGCGGCAAACTGGAAGATCTAAAAGTGATCTGGCGACAGGTTCCGAAGGTGACCGGACGCGGCCATTACGGTCATCGCCTTTTATTCGGACGTGATGGCAAATTGTGGATCACGTCCAGCGAGCGGCAGAAATTCGACCCCGCCCAGGACATGCGCTCCAACCTTGGCAAACTGCTGCGCCTCAACGACGACGGCAGCGTGCCGGAAGACAACCCCTTCGCGGCACAGGGCGGTGTGACGGCTCAGATCTGGTCATTGGGCCACCGCAACTTGCTCGGCATCGCCTTCGATGATCAAGGACGATTGTGGGAAGCGGAGATGGGCCCGAAGGGCGGTGACGAGCTCAACCTGATCGAACGCGGCGCCAACTATGGCTATCCAATCGTCTCCAATGGCGATCACTACGACGGAAAGGACATCCCTGATCACGACACGCGTCCGGAGTTCGCCGCGCCGAAACTGTGGTGGACGCCGGTGATCTCGCCTTCGCAATTGATGATCTATTCCGGCAAGCTGTTTCCGCAGTGGCGTGGCAATGCGTTTCTGAGCGGGTTGTCGTCGCAGGCGCTGGTGCGCGTGAGGCTGGATGGCACGCGGGTGGAAGAAGTGGCGCGTTACGATATGGGTGAGCGTATTCGTGATGTTGTGGAAGGGGCGGATGGGGCGATCTGGTTGCTTGAGGATGGTTCTGGGGCGCGGTTGTTGAAGTTGACGCCGGCCAAATAGTGATTTTTTGCTTCCTTGACAGTTCTCTGTAACAGCAAAAGCGTTTCGCCCCTGAAGGGGCGAGTTCATTTCTTTTGATAAGCGTCAAAAGAAACGAACCAAAGAAAAACGC